>JBFHIJ010000009.1:0-112342 GCA_041596515.1 Chlorobiota bacterium | reverse complement strand
TTGCACTGTACTGTAAAGATAATATTTCTTATCTTTGTAATTCGTAGTTAAATAAATGGAACATAAATATGTGTGGAATAATTGGATATATTGGCAATAGAGTAGCTTCTCACGTTTTGATTAGTGGCCTAAAAAGAATGGAATATAGGGGCTACGATTCTGCAGGTATTGCTCTACTTGAAAATAATGTAATAGATACTATAAAGAAAAAAGGCAAAGTATCAGATTTAGAAAAAGAATTTGATCCTAATGATTATAGTGCAACTATTGGCATTGCACATACAAGATGGGCGACTCATGGATTCCCTAATGATATTAATGCTCATCCCCACTCTGACAATTCCGGGGTTATTTCAATAGTGCATAATGGTATCATTGAAAATTATAACATACTCAAACAAAAATTAGTCTCAGAAGGTTTTACTTTTAAGTCTGATACTGATTCTGAAGTTTTAGCTGCATTTATTGGAATGCTTTATTCTAAATTAGGTAATATCGAAGAAGCGGTTCGATTGGCTCTTGCAGAAGTTACAGGAACTTTTGGTATTATAGTAATGTGCCAGGACTGTCCTTCTAAAATGATAGCTGCACGTAGGGGCTCGCCTATAGTTATTGGTATCGGACATGACGAATACATAATAGCCTCAGATGCCGCAGCCATTATTCAATACACGAAAAATGTTATCTACCTCTCGGACAATGAGATGGCTATCATAAATGGCACAGGTATCAACACCAAAACTATAGATAACAAAGCTACTAAGAATAATATCCATGAAATAGAATTAGATTTATCTCAAATTGAAAAAAGTGGTTATCCCCACTTCATGCTTAAAGAAATATTTGAACAACCACATACTATTCAGGATGCATTCCGAGGCAGGCTACTTGTCGAAGAAGGAAATGTAAAAGTTGGTGGTCTTAGGCATGTAGTTGAAAAAATACGATCTGCTAAAAGAATAATAATTACTGCCTGTGGCACTTCATGGCACGCTGGTTTAGTCGCCGAATATATTATTGAGCAACTTGCGCAAGTACCTGTAGAAGTGGAATATGCATCTGAATTTAGATATAGAAATCCGGTTATCTCAGATGATGATGTTTTGTTTGCAATTTCTCAAAGTGGTGAAACAGCAGATACATTAGCAGCGGTAGTGGAAGCAAAACGCAAAGGTGCTTTGACTCTTGGTATAGTTAATGCGGTTGGTAGCCAAATAGCTAGGGAAACTGAGGCTGGGATTTATATACATGCCGGACCTGAGATAGGTGTTGCTTCTACTAAAGCTTTCACTTCTCAAATTGCAACACTAACGTTATTTGCGTTGTTTTTAGGCAGAATGAAAAACTTATCCTTTAGTGAAGGTAAAAAGATAGCTGAAGAAATAACAAAATTGCCTGACAAAATACAGCATATACTTAATCAAGCTGACAAAATCAAGACGATTGCTAAACAATATGCTAAAGCAAAAAATTTCTTATACTTAGGCAGGGGTGTAAATTATCCTGTGGCTTTAGAAGGGGCTCTTAAGTTAAAAGAAATCTCTTACATCCATGCAGAAGGTTACCCTGCTGCAGAAATGAAACACGGACCAATTGCTCTGATAGATAAAAATATGCCTGTTGTATTTATTGCTACAAAAGATGAAATATATGATAAAATTATCAATAACATAGAAGTTGTTAAAGCCAGAGAAGGCAAAATAATTGTAGTAGCAACTGAAGGTGATGAAAATATCAAAAATTATGCTAATCACGTTATCTATATACCTGAAACTTTACCAATTTTAACTCCAATACTTTCAGTAATTCCATTACAATTACTGGCTTATTATATTGCTGTTGAATTGGACTCTAACGTAGACCAACCACGTAATTTAGCTAAAAGTGTAACTGTAGAATAATATAATAAAAGAGGGCAAGTTTTATCGATTTGTCCTCTTTTTTCTGATATTAGTTTTCAGATTTATAAAAGTATCCGTCGATAAAAGCCTTCCAAACAGTCTTAAACTCATTTATGGACTTGCATTTTTTAGCCCAGCTAATTAAGTATGCGAATGGCCTTATCAGACTTACGAATAACTCTCCGTGCATTCTGTCAATTGCAATTATATTTCTAACCATATAGTAGCTTTTCCAATTCATAGATATATCTACTTTTGGGACAGTTAACTTCCTTTGTAGTTTAGCATCACGTACTAATATACATTTAGCACCTGCTTTGACTAAGCGAATCATATAGTCAGTATCATCTGCAAATATGAAAAACTTTTTTTCGGGCAAGCCTATCTTTTCTACATAAGAAGCGTTAAATATTGGACCTTCAAAAGTAATTCCCTCAGCTTCTACGTATTCGTCTTGCAAATCTTCATCGCTAATAATACCTTCCCAAATACTGGAAAAAGGATTGGAAAGATTGAGTTTAATTACATCATTATAAAATATTCCACCTTCTGCAGCATATCTTAAAGGAGCTCTAACTAAATCATCACCTTTGGGTTTTAACAGTTTTTCTAAACATTTTGAATCCGGAACAACATCATCATCCATCGTCCAAATCCATTTTGCACCAGTTTTAGATGCAGCTTGAATGCCTGTGTACTGTCCACCTGAAGAACCTACATTGTCTTGATTGATAACTGTCAAGCCAGATTGTACTTGCAACCACTCAAGTGTTCCATCGGATGAACCATTATTTACAACAATAATATTTTGTATGGGATATGTCTGGGATTGAATCCCGTGCAAAACTTCTTTCAAAAGTTCAATTCGATTATATGTTATAAGCACCACGGCAACTGTATCTGTCATTTTATTTTCTCTATATCAAATTCATATAATTTACCAAGTTGACCTTCCAAAATATCTTTGTGAAAAACATCTAAAGCACTTTTATGCGATGGCAGAGGTAGTAAGTTTCTAGCTTCCTTCAATGTGCACCATTTATACTCAGTGTGTTCTTCTGATAGTTTTATCTGCATGCTATTGTTTACAATTGTACCAAAACAGGGTGCTAAACCTATCACATCTTTTGTAATATCATAATATTGAGAAATATATGGAATGTTCCATAATTTTGTCACTACTAAACTGGTTTCTTCTGTGATTTCTCTCAGAGCCGTTTCTATTGCTGTTTCTCCATTTTCAATAGTACCTGTAATAACTTGCCAGACATTTGGGTAGATTTTATTTCGAGATGAGCGTTTTAACAACAGATGTTTGTAAAAGTTATTAACATTATCATATTTAGCCACATGAAATTGAATAGTATTAGATATGATTTTTGGCATTTTGTTAAGATTTTATTAGTTTATATAATTGGATAAATAATGTTATATAATTAAATAAGTTTATATGATAGAATTTCTACAATGTTGCTATTTATAATTCAATATACAGTAAATAAAAAATATGAAATACATAGTTACTTGTTTAGTTGCCTTTTTGATATTCAATATAAGCATTAGTTTTGCAAATACCAAGATTGATAGCTTGTATGATAATCTTCACAACGCTAGCAATTATGAAGATAAACTTGATATTTATATAGAGCTATTTCAAATCATTTCACATACAAACTCTGAAGAAGCATATATCATATATAAAGAAGCTATTCACGAGATAAGTAAAGCCAACAATCCAAAATATCGAGCTATTTTAGATTTAGAATATGCCATATTCCAAAAAAAAATAGGCAATTACCTACCTGCCTTTACTAGTCTTAAAAAAGCTTATGATATTTTTAACGAAAATAATATGATTGAAAAAGAGACTATTACCGAATATCATATAAGTAACCTTTTTATTGATTTAGAGTCCTATGATAACGGGTTTAAGTATGCCTTTAAAGGATTGGAAACTGCAAAACATATCAAAAATCAAGAATTGGAATTAAAATTTTGCTTCACTATTTCAAAGATATTTTGGAATACTCAACAGTATGATAAAGCAATTGAATACATCAACATAGCTTACAATTTAGCGAAACAGTTAAACAATATGAAATATTTGGCATTTTCTGCTAATAATAAGGCATTAATATATGCAGATATGCACAACTATGATTCTGCAAAAACGAATTTCGATAATTCACTAAGCCTATTAAAAACTCTAAATATGAGTAACCTTATGGCAAGAACTAAGTTTAATGTCGCTAATTTATATGTGCAACAAAAAAGTTATGACGTTGCATTAAAATCACTTACTAACTGCATCCCTGAAATATTGAATTCTGAAGACAATCATTTGAAAATAAATACTACCCTCAAGTTGTGTAATATTTTCACTTTTATTCAACAACAAGATTCTGCAGAATACTATTATAATTTTGCAAAATCATTTGCCGGCAAAAATATAGAACCTGATATTAACTTATTATTTTTAGAATCGAGATATCTTCTTTTAAAATCTCAAAATAAATTTGCAGAGGCTGATGCAATCCTATTAAATAAATGCAATATAAAAGATTCAATTAACAAAGCAAAACAAATAGAATCTATAAGAAAGTTAAACTTAATTACCGAGTTACATAATACTGAAAAAGATCTTGTGATAAACAAAAGCGAAGAATCAACTCAGAAAAAGGTTGAGACTTTTCTTATTGTTATCGCTATACTGAGTATGATAGTTGCCTTTTTACTATTTAGAAGATACCAAAGAAATCAGCATGAAAACAATCTAATGGAGATTAAAAACAAAGAGATATTAACACAAAAATCTGAATTAGAAGCTATAAACAAAGAACTTGATTCTAATAAAAACAAGTTGACAGCTATCTTTAATAATGCTATTGTTGCCATTTGCATTTTTGACACTAACGGTATTATCAAGTATATCAATACTACTTGGAGTCAAATGTTTGGTTACTCAGAGAAAGAAATAAACAAACTACATTATAAAAATCTGGTAAATTCAGAAGACTTATTCAAAACTGATTACCTCTTTAGAAGTCTTGTAGAAGGGAAACAAAACGATTACCACTATGAAAACAGATATATCAATAAAAATGGTGAATTATTTTGGGGAGATGTTTCTGCTTCTGTGCTAAAAGACAACAATGATAAACCGGAAGCTGTAATAGCTGTAATTACTAATATTACTCAAAGAAAAAAACATCAAGAAGATATACAGAATAAAAATAAGTTTTTGGAAACTTTAGTTGAGGATATTCCTAATCCTCTTTACTATAAAGACACTAATGGGATATATTTAGGTTGTAACAAGCATTACCAAAGATTTTTTAATCTCAATAAAGAAGATATAATAGGTAAATCTGTTCATGATTTACTTCCGCAAGAAGAAGCAGATATGTTTGAGAAATTGGATATGGAGCTCCAAAAGAATCCCGGAATTAAAACTATTGAATCAGTAATGAATTTACAAAATTTTGAACGTATTTGCATCGTTAATAAAGCAACCTTTTACAACAATGATTCGACTGTTGGAGGCATTATTGGTGTATTGAATGACATAACAGACATAAGACATGCCGAACAAAAATTAAAAGAATCAGAACGCAAATTAAAAGATGCCAACGCATCTAAAGACAAGTTTTTCTCCATTATTGCTCATGACTTAAAAAACCCTTTGCAAGAAATACTTCTTGCAACTCACATGATTATTAAGAATAATCATCGCGGTGAAACTCAAAATTTAGATAATAATATTAAACATATACACAGTAGCATTTCGCATGTAACTGAGCTTTTACAGAATTTGCTACAATGGTCAAGAAGTCAGAGTGGGACTATTAACTTCAATCCTGACTATAACGACATGCATTACATCGTGAATAAAGTCTCTAAGTTATTAAGCACAAAAGTCATGAAGAAACAAATTGATTTGGTTAACAATATTGATGAAGATCTAGTATGCTACTGCGACGGTAATATGATTGAAACAGTCATCAGAAATCTTGTATCAAATGCACTTAAATTTACACACGAAAAAGGCAGAATAGAAATTAATTCTTTCGAAGAAGACAATATTACCACGATAGAAGTTAAGGATAATGGTATAGGTATTTCTAAAGAAGATATACAAAAGCTTTTCAGAATTGATGTGCATCATACAACTATTGGTGTACAAAAAGAAGAAGGTACAGGTTTAGGACTTATACTATGCAAAGAATTTGTAGAAAAAAATGAAGGTACAATCTGGGTAGAAAGTAAATCTGGAGAAGGCAGTAGTTTTAAATTTACTTTGCCCAACGCTCACTTGACTTAAAAGCGGTTGAGAAACTCAAGAAGTTTTTTGAAATCATTTTCCCAAATATATTTTTGAGATGCCTCTACGGCTAACTTCGACTTTTCTTCAAGTTCAGGTTTAGTAATTTGTAAAATGTTTTCTTTTATACTATTTACATTTTCACAATCTACTGCCCAACCGGCACCTGTTTCCTCAATAATCCTCTTAGAAGGTCTATTTTCAGACACTATGACAGGTCTTTGCGATGCGAAATAGTCAAATATTTTATTATGGATTGTATATTGGTTAAAGTCACTTATTTGATAAGGGATTACTCCAATTGTAGATTTTGATATTATATCTGCAAGTTCTTCATGTTGATATCTACCAAGAAACGTTACTTTATTACTATGCACAGATCTCTCTGCTATTTCTTTCAAATCAGGCAAGCAATGCCCTCCACCTGCCAATACAAAACTAATTGAATCATTATAATCACAAGCTAAAAGAAACCCTTTAAGAAACTTGGATATATCTTTTTCAGAAGTCAGATGACCATGATGCAAAAAAATAATTTTATCTGTATTCGGGATATTTGATGGGCTGTGCCAAACTTTCAGTGGAGTGTTATGTACAACAACGCATTGAGAAGAATTATAGTTATACACAGAGTTTAATCTATCAATTTGCTCCTCACATACAGTAATTACTCCATCGATATATGATAAGCTTTTCTGTTCTATTCTATCTGGCAATTTACATGTATGCACAAGGTATTTTAAAATAGGATTTGAGTTATACTCCTTCCAATCTCGCATTGCTGCCGGATAATTTTCTGCCATATCCATAATTATAGGAATGCTATGCTTCTTAGCTACTTTGCCAGATTGAACTCCTAGTATTATTTCCCGCACTATTATTAAGTCTGGTTTTATTTGTTCTACCACCTCATTTATAGCTTTTGTCCATGTCGGATTATTTAATAGCGGAATACTTAAAAAATGGTGCTTATTATATCCAACTCTGTAAACATTAACACCATTAATTACCGTCTGCTTTTCATACCCTTTCTTCCATCGTGAAAGAAAATGAACACTGTGTCCACTTTCAACTAAGCTATTACAAACTTTCTCTGCCCTCACGTCCCAAGGATAGGGCTTATCCCATATGTATAATATATTTTTCACTTCTATAAAATAACCTTTACCACAACAAAGCCTAACACTAACAATACTACAAAAGCCAGCGACAGTTTATCAAAGTATTTTTCAATGTAGTCTTTAATTTTTGGTCCGGCAAACCAAAACAAAGAAGCTACTATAAAAAATCGGGCTGCTCTACCTAATGAAGATACACCTATAAAATAGGCTAAATCCATGTGCGTTGCACCGGCTGAAATTGTTGCAATTTTGTATGGTATTGGAGAAAACGCGGCGGCTGCTAAAAAGCCAATACCAACGTCTCCTTGGAATTTTGATTGCAATAGTGCCCATTGCTCTTGCGCATGATAAAAATTGACTATAGGCATCCCTATTGAGTCCATTAGGGCATAACCGATATAGTAACCAAAGATGCCACCAAGCACAGAACCTAATGTACACCATAAAGCTGCTTTAAATGATTTCTTTGGCATTGCTACAGCTATTGCAATTAGAAGTACATCAGGAGGAATTAAGAAGAAAGAAGACTCTGCAAATGCCAATAAAAATATAGCTAACATTGCATATTTTTTTTCAGCAAAACTTTCAGTCCATTCTTTAGCTTTTCTAAGCCAATTTATTAGAAATTTCAATTATTTGTCCTCTGCTTTATATCTATTTATTTGACCAAACACCTATATTATAAAACTTTTCTCTTCTTTGGTTCACTAATTTTTCTATACTTTTGCTTTTTAATACATTCAATTCTTCTTGTAAGACAGAACTTAAGTTATTGTACATTAGCTCGGTATTTCTATGTGCTCCACCTACAGGTTCGTCAACTATGCGATCAATAATTGATTGTTCTAATAAATCCTTAGCAGTTAATTTAAGAGCTTCAGCTGCTTGCTCTTTATAGTCCCAACTTCTCCATAAAATACTGGAACAAGATTCAGGAGAAATTACTGAATACCATGAGTTTTCAAGCATTAATATTCTATCGCCCACTCCTATGCCTATAGCACCACCTGAAGCCCCTTCTCCTATTATGACAATAATAACAGGGACTTTCAGTGAGCTCATCTGCATTAGATTAGCAGCAATCGCCTCAGCTTGTCCACGCTCTTCAGCTTCTAATCCCGGGAAAGCTCCTGGAGTATCAAGTAATGTAATAATTGGTCTGTTGAATTTTTCTGCCATAGCAAATAATCTATTTGCTTTCCTGTATCCTTCCGGATTTGGCATTCCAAAATTTCTATACAGATTGGATTTTGTATCTCTGCCTTTCTGATGACCTACGACCATCACCGGTTCTTCACCGAGGTATGCCATACCACCAATAATGGCAGGGTCGTCTTTAAATTTTCTATCGCCGTGTAACTCTTGGAATCCGGAAAAGATATTAGAAATGTAATCTGAAGTGATTGGTCTTTCCGGGTGTCTCGCAAGTTGCACTCGCTGCCATCTAGTAAGATTTTTATAGATATCTACACGCAAATCTTCAACTTTAGATTCCAGTTTGGTAATCTCTTCGCTGATATCGAGCTCTTCGCTCAGAGCTTTCATTTCTTCTATTTTTTTCTCGAGTTCAAAGATTGGTTTTTCAAACTCTAATATCATTTTAGCCATTATCTTCTAAATAGTATTTTGAACAATATTTCTAAATCTAAGTAAAAATTGTAGTTCTGCAAATAATAGTTATTCAAATTTGAAAATGTATTTTCAGAATTATTTGAGCTACCGGAGAGATCTAAAAGAGTAAATATTCCTGGTTTACAACCTTGCTCTTTTGTATTGTCGCTACTAATGATTCCAATTATAGACTTTTTACTAATGAATACTTCAAATAATTCTTTATATCTTTTTGTACCATATTTAGCAATAAAAACAGGAGCTAATATCGTAATAAAAAGAAGCGAGAAAAATATATCATAACTACGTTTGAAGAATTTAAATCTGGGAATCATTAACTTATTTTGTGGCACATCAGGGCTGGTGCCCGTAATGTCACTAATAAGTCTGGAATATACTAAATCTTCGTACTCATGCGCAATATGGAAACGCACATTTTGAGTAGATATTTTGGGAAGTATATTCATAATTGTGCTTCTTGAAATTCGTTTCTCAGTGATAATAATCTCATTGATTTTGTAGTCTCTCACTATCTTGTCTAAATTATCAAAACTTCCAAGAAAATTATTCACTGTAACCTTGATTTCAGCATTATCTGTAGCAATAATTCCTTCTATAACTAACTGTTCAGGATTTGATTTTTGCAAATCTGAAACTAATGATTCGGTATGAGCATTTTGACCAACAAATGCTATACGACGTATAGACTTTTTACCAAATACACGCCTGATAGTCAGACCAATTATTCTTGATAATGTAGCAAATATGGTAGCAAATCCAACTGTAAGTAATAGTATGCCTCTGCTAGTATAGTCAAACTCTTTAAACAAATATGTCAAAGAAGACAAAATAAAGAAACTTACCATTAATCCATAAAATGCTTTTGCAATACTGTATTTTCTTTCAAAATACCCACCTACAGAAAATATTGAAACTAATATTACAAAACTAAAAAGTATAAAAATAAAAGGATATGTAATATCCAATAAGCCCAAAAAAGCACCTGTTCTTATTTTTGTTGCAAGCATTAATGACACATTTATAGAGATGCAATCAGTAACTATGTAGAATAAATCATGTTTATATTTATTAAGATATGCTACTGTCGCTCTAACATAAATCCCTAATCTCAGAAATTTCAAAAGAACTGCGGATTTACCAAAATGCTTTCTAGCAAAAATTTCCATAGCTTCGTAGAAGTGTTTCACTTCGTTTATGGAACTTCTTTTTGTACTTTCACCTTTGTAATGAATGATTGTAGTCGTGTGGTTATAAGCAATCTTCAAACCTGCTTTCTGCACTCTAAAGCACAAATCTAAATCTTCACCATACATGAAAAATTCGGGATCAAATCCATTGACTTCCTTTATTATATCAGCTCGGGAAAACATAAACGCTCCAATAACAGCATCTATGTAATAAGTTTCATCTACTGAGCGAAAAGTCTGATTATATCTGGCAAAGAATTTTGAATCAGGAAATAGTTTTTGGAAACCAAATAATTTAGAAAATGCTGCCCATGGAGTTGGGAATCCCCTCCTGCAAGCTAATTGGAAAGTTCCGTCTCCATTTAATACTTTACAACCTGAGATACCTATTTGAGGATTTTTTTCCATATACTCAAACATTACATCCAGAGTGTCTTCATTTATTACGGTATCAGGATTTAATATCAGGATATATTTGCCGTTTGAAACATCAAAGCCTATATTATTTGCTCTCCCAAAGCCTAAATTTTCCTTGGAGGCAATGAATCTAACTTCCGGGTAAAGTGGTTTTAAAAACTCTACAGAGCCGTCTTGTGAGTCATTATCCACTACAATAGTTTCTACACTTAATGTCTTCGAAGCAGCTCTTATAGACTCTAAACACTGTTTCAAAAAATCTTTTACATTATAGTTTACTATTACTATTGATATGTCGCACTGATAACTCAAAATATAGACTATCCCGACTATTTATTTACTAAGAAACTTTTTTTGTGCATTCTTAATTTCCATACCATAAATATCGCTTCGTAAATAATGCTTTTATTCATTTTAGAAACACCATTTAATCTATCTGTAAATATTATAGATATTTCTTTGATTTTGAATTTATTTACCCACATACGATAATTCATCTCTATCTGGAAGCTGTATCCATTGGAATGGATATCATCTAAATTTATTTGCTTAAGAGCAGAGGCACGAAAACATTTAAAACCGCCCGTTGCATCCATGATAGGCATACGGGTAACAAGTCTGGTATATACACTTGCTCCATAACTAAGTATTAGTCTGGTTAAAGGCCAGTTTTCTACATTGAAACCTTTAATATATCTGGAACCTATGACTAGGTCCTGATTGTTCTTCTCTAATTCTTCCAGCAACCTGGGCACATCTTTAGGGTTATGCGAAAAATCCGCATCCATCTCGAATATTGCTTCAAAACCATTTTCCAAACAATATTGAAAACCTTCGCAATATGCAGTGCCAAGACCTAACTTGCCGGGTCTGACTTTCAAATGTATATTTTTATTAGTCTCCATCATCTTTCTCACTACCTCAGCAGTGCCATCAGGAGAGTTGTCATCAACAACCAGCACATTTATGTTTTCAACAGTATCTAATACCGCATTAACTATACTTTCTACATTTTCAACTTCATTATAAGTTGGTATTACAACAATGGATTTCATATCAAATTCCTAAGCTTGTCCATGCAGTTTGAACATGATAAAGACAGTTCTAATTATTATTTCTATATCAAGTTTCAAAGACATATTTTCTATATAGTAAAAATCGTCTTTTAATCTATTTTTTATTTCTTCTACGTTAAGTTCATGAGCAGTATATTTTACCTGCCACCATCCGGTTATGCCGGGTCTGACCTTCAGTCTACGTTTATAGTAGCTGACTTCTTTAGAAAACTCTTCTACATATTTAGGCTGTTCAGGTCTGGGACCGACAACACTCATATTACCAATCAGTACATTAAGGAACTGTGGTACTTCATCGAGATGTGTTTTTCTTGTAAACCATCCAAACTTAGTAACCCTGGGATCGTTAACTGATGTCCACTGCTGTTTCTGCTTGTCTGCATTAGTTACCATCGATCTAAATTTATATATCTTAAAAACTTTACCATCTTTTCCAACCCTTGGCTGAGTATAGAAAATTGGACCTTTTGATTCTAATTTGATAATACTTGCAACAAGTGCCCACAAAGGGAAACCTAATATTATTATAGCTAAGCTAAATGTAATATCAAAAATACGTTTTATTACTTCTTGCCAAGGTTTAAGTAACTGAGTACTAACTTCAATCAATGGTATACCATATAAATTTTGTGCTCTTGTTTGGCCTGTAAATATATCGTACAAATCCGGTTCAATATTTACTTTCAAATTATTATCAGCACATTGAGAAACTATTTCCACAAGTAAACTATGTTTAGGTTTCACTGTAGAAATTATAACCTCTGAAGGTTGATAGGTATCTATTATTTTCTGAAGATTATCAACTTTGCCAAGCATTGGAATGGATTTATCTCCCTCATCGTGCCATATTTCATATTCAGTTTCTGATGTGAGAACAATTCCTAAAGATCTATATCCCCATGATTTTGAAGTTTTAGTCTTCCCGTAAAACTCTGCTGCTTTTTTATAAGTACCAATGATTACGGTAGGTATTGAAATAAGTTCTTTTATTCTGAATTTTTTCTGTAAATATCTAGATATTAATCTGCCTAAAAATATGGTAGATAAGAAAAGTCCATAGTAAAGTATCAAATGCATTTTTGGAGTGCTTCCTGCGTCAAGCAATATAGGAAACAGAAGGATCAGAAATCCGAAAAACGAAACTCTTACTAAAGAATATAACTCATCAAAAGGTGATTTCTCATACCAATTTCGATACTGCCCGGTAAAAAAGAAAACTCCTAACCAATAAAATACCATCGCTATGGCAACAAGAAATATATATTCTACTGGGATAGAAAAAGAATCACCTCTTTGCTCTATCTTAAAATTGATAAAGTAAGAAAAGCACAAAATAAACCATATAATGATACCTATCACATCTAAAGATAGTTGCAATAGGAATGGGAATATTTTTGATTTTATTAGATTCTTTATTCTACTCATTTTTTATTTTCTTTTATTTTAAAATCCCTACTCCAAATAGCTTCATGTTTTCTGGTAATAAATTTTACTATAGCTAACATAAATCCAATATTCATTGAGACAAAAAACAAAGGTACTTTGAACACTATATTATTGAAACTTATCTTTTCTAATAGCCAACCAATCAATGCTAATAAATATAAACATATTTGAGGATACAATATATACTTCGATATTGAATTGTCAAAATCTAGAAACAAAGTTAATAAAAATACCATTAACAAAAAAACAGGAGAGAACCATCTTAGTACTTTATGCGACCATAAGAAAAAAGATTCCGGCTGTTTAAATGGATTAAGTAAAGATGCAGCTTCCATAACAGTAGCAAGACCACCGGCAGAAACTCGTACTCTTCTGCCAAATTCATCATCTAATGATTTTTCCCTGACTTCGTAGACTATTGCAGATCTATCAAAAATAGCTCTCTTTCCTGCTTTCAAGGTATCTAAAATAGGCATATAATCATCACAGATCTGCATATTTTGGAGTGGTTTATACATTTCTCGTCTTATACCATAAAAAGCACCTAAGCTGTTTACAGTTGAATATATCTCAGATTCGGAACTTCTCAAAAATATTTCATAAGTTTGATACAGCTTTTCTCCTTTACCACCTGTATCTTCAGTATAATCTCCAATGGAATCCATTTTACAAATAGCAGCCCCTACCTTTTCATCTGCAAAATTAGACATTAGTTCGTTTAGACCATTAGTATCAATCCTGCAATCAGCATCCATAAAACAAATAATTTCATTCTTTGCGAAAGGCACGGTTTGATTTAAAACTTTATTTTTTCCGGATCTTCCATATTCGAATAGCTGAATTCTACTATCTTGTTTGATTATTTCTTTTACTATTTCAGTTGTTCTGTCAGTTGAGCCGTCAGATCCTATTAATATCTCAATTTTTTCTTTTGGATAGACAACATTTAGCAAAGAATTTATACAGTCTTCTATTAGTCTCTCTTCATTGTAGGCAGAAATAACCACAGACACAGTAGGCTTACATTTCAAATCTTTGTTTATTCCCTTTTTATAGATTAGTTTTATAACTAATAAATAAAACGGATAAAGCAAATAACTATGCACTACAGGATATATAAAAATGGCTATCAGTATTATATTTGTTTCAAACGACATTAGAATTCGTACAACCTCATGATTATTTTAAACAAATGTTTATAATCATATCCTTCAGGTCGATAAGAATATTGGAACTGAATATTTAATGCTCTTGTCAGCTCATATCCCATTGATAAATCTAAAGCTACTTGTTTCTGTAAATCACCGTCTAAAAATTCTACTGTTTCAGAGTCTTCCGGTCTTCTGGTCTGTAATGGGTCACCGCCGACATTTAATAGCAATTCACCATCTTCTTCATAGAGATTTGCACCATGCCTAATAAAACTAATTTTAATCTCTAACGGATATCTATTTGTCCACCAATAGCGTATATGACCAATCCAAGCATCCGAATTTGGTAAAATCATAGAACCGTACATTAGTCCATCATTAGTATAAGAGTTTTCTCTATTGAAGTGCGTATATGTATATGGTTCTACCCTGGCATACTCAATTCCAAAATCTATATCATGATTAATAGAAGCCATACCTGCTATATTCCATGCACTTTTATTAGACCAATAACCTGTACCTATTTTGCCTATTATTATATCATCCAATAGATAGGCTCCTTTTAACTGAAAACCAGGGAATGGTCTTATTGTAAAGTCCAGCCCCATTATTGAGTTGTCCCTATCTCTAAGAGCGTGCTCAAGTGATTTATAGAAGCTGAGTGGATTAAAATAAGCTAAATCAGTAGGTCTGTCTGAGTAAGTGATATTTTCCCAAAATGAAATTTCACCCCAGCTTGGTCTGAAAGAGAATTTATGTTGTGCAACATATTTTTGTGGTATTTCTGCGTTAAATCCGGCTTCTACAGAATTTTTTCCTAACCCTAAGAGCGAACCATGCAGAAATCTATATTCAAAATTTGTAAATTTTGCTCCTAATGTAATTGCATCAAAATCAGGAGATTGGTCAGAAATAAATAAGTTTTGGTATAAACCCGAACCTGACAGTCTGGTTTCTCTTCCAATGCTAGCACGGAACCATGAATATTCTATAGCTACATGCGATTGTGTAAAATCGAAATCACTATTTAAATCAGCAAATTTTACATTTTTACTCAATTTTGAATCATGTAATGCCAAATTTTTATCTCCGGAAACTACAACGCCATTGGTAACTTGAAGCATATATCCAACGTGTTCACCAATAGAACCGGATAAATTAAATCCAAGATTGCCCAAAGTGACATGTTCTGCTTCAGGTGATGCTCCTTGCCAGTACTCTATAGATGCGAGAGGTTTCCATAATACTGTATTGGATGAATCCGCATACTTGTATATGTACTTTTCTCTATCAGAAAATATTTTGCTAAAGAGTAGCTCAGTCGTGTCAGTATGACTCGTAATAAGATTTGCAGAATAGTGTTTTTTATCAATGCAAAATTCTTGTTTATACTGATTTACTAAAGACATTTCAGTTTCAGACAAACTTTGTTTCTCGATTAAAATAAGAGCATTCTGAATATCTCTTTTACTCCATGGCAACTCAGCCAAAGAGTAGTGAGGTAAATATCCTTTAGTTTCAGCCCTAAGTAGAAAAGCATATACGGGATGATATGCCGGTATATGCTCTACTTGTGCATGCAATGTAATTGCACAAAAAAGATATATTAAAATAAGTTTTATTTTCATTCTAATTTTTAAAGACTGTTATTAAAAGAGATAACAAACCACCTAAAGAACCTACAATGCCTGCTATCAAACCATATTTTTGAAATTCTGTTCCGGGAGGATAATCCGGCTGCCTTGGCACATAGATTTTATCTCCGTCAAAGATATAAAGTTCGTCATCATCGCCTTCCACCCAGATATTATTCTTACCTCTGATTACTCTTGCACGATCATCATCTGCACCTTGAGCGTATCCACCGGCTCGTTCCACGTACCAAGCAAGATTCCTATTTTCTTCGAATGGTACAAAGCCGGGTGAGTTTATCTGTCCAAATATATATATTTGACCGGGACTTTTGGGGATAATTATCTCATCTCCATCTTTCAGCAAAACATTTTGAGTTTCGTCATCATTGTCATAAAGCTTTTTGAGATTGCACGATACAATTGGTCTTTGTAGTAATATATCAGCGTTGTATCTTACAGTATCTACGAGTAATAAATCACTATATTGAAATAGCTTCATTTTATTTATTTCTACATCAAGTCCACTTGTAGGGCTTCCGCTTTTTCTCATAACATAAGCTAATGGCAAATAAGCTTCATTTGTTATACCACCGGCTTGTTTTATAACATCTTTTATTCTGGTTTTCCCTTTTTCAATCAAGAATACACCGGGAGACTGAACTTCACCTTTAATAAGTATCGAACCATAATTTACATCAGGCATTTCTAGTTTAGCTGCATAAATAACTGCACCCGGTAGCAATTCAGGATTAGTGCCTGATATATTTAAAGTTTCATCAATGTTTAGATAGATTTTATTTTTATTACCAGGTAATAAAAGATAGACATTGTTAATATCTGCTTCGTCAGTAAGTCCTCCAACAAAAGGAAGAATATCTGACACCCTATCGCCTCTTTTAAAAACCATTTGGACTGATCTTAAAAACTCCCCATTGATAGAAATAGAAGGAAAGCTTGCTTTTTCGAAGGGAACGTTTATTATATCTCCTTCCCTAACGTAAGGATTATAATCCACGTTACCTGTAGATTTAGCTCTGATAATGTCCACATTTTGACTGATTCCATTTTCACGAATCAAACTTATATTGCGTTCCGAATATACTTTTTCAATGAATTTATCACTGTAATCATTATCTTTAAGAAATCTATCTCTCAGTTTGAACTTTTCATTAGAAGCAACAGTCTGTAAAGAACTTTCTTGCATATTTACTTTGTTGGCAACTGCGATAACATCTGAGACTCTATACGAAGCAGGCACAGTTATCATGCCCGGATTTTCTATATCGCCTCTTACATGAACCATGCATATCCTTGACTGCTTTAAGCTCACCCATACCTGTGAGTTAGGAACTTTCTTAGAAATAATGACAGATAAATACTGCTTTGCTTCAGCAAGAGTCTTTTCTCTTAAATCTATTTGTCCGATTTCAGGAATAATAATAGTCAAATCAGGAGAAACAATTACCATATTTTCCGTAGGCAATATCGGGCTAACTGTTACGCCTAAAACATCATTTGGTCCCAAAGAATATTTTTCGGCATCGATGCTATTAGTAATAGGATACTTACTGTTTTCACTCATTAATTTCGATGCAGAAGCACTTGTTTGCTTTTGCATGTCAAGTATTTCGGTAGGGTCAATTCCTGCACTTGCTTTTTGCTGAGCTACTAAGTTGCAATTCAACAATACCAACAATATTAAACTAATTAAACGTTTCATATAGCCTTTAAAATATTCTATTTACGACAATATCAGTTATTCTTTCTGCTGCTTTCCCGTCCCATAGTTTAGGAATTTTACCTGTTTTTCGTTGACCGGAAAGTAACTTATCTAATTCGACTAATATCAATTCTTTTTTAGGTTCCACAAGTATATTTGTACCTTCAGTTATAGTACTTGGTCTCTCAGTAGTTGTCCTTAAAGTAAGGCATGGTTTCAACAAAGAAGTAGTTTCTTCTTGTATACCGCCTGAATCTGTCATCACAAAATCACAAGATTTCATTAATGCAAGAAACTCAATATAACCTTTAGGCTCAGTTAGTATCAGATTTTTAATTGCTTCTACCCTACTAATGAATCCGTACTTTTCTAAATTCTTTTTTGTTCTTGGGTGCAAAGGTAGCACTACTCGCTTTTCATTATCAGAAAGATATTCTATAATTTCAATTAATGACTCAAGCTGTGCGGAATCATCGACATTGCTTGGCCTATGCAGTGTTGCTAAAACATATTCGTTTTTATTTAAGTTCAAATCTTCCAGTACTGTAGATTTTTCTGCTAAATCAAGAGCAAAATACTGGGAATCAATCATAGTATTCCCAACGAAATAAATTCTATCGTCTGAGTAATTTTCTTTTTTAAGATTTATATTGGCACTTTCTTCTGTAGTAAAGCAAAAGTCACATATAGAATCAGTTACCATACGGTTAATCTCTTCCGGCATATTCCTATCAAATGACCTTAAACCACCTTCTACATGTGCAACTTTAATACCCATTTTTACGGCTGTTAGAGTGCAGGCAACTGTTGAATTCACATCACCGACTACAATTACTAAGTCTGGCTGAATCTCAGTGCAAATCTGCTCGAACTCCATCATAATTTTAGCAGTTTGTAATGCATGAGAGCCGGAACCAATTCCCAAAAAGTAATCAGGTTGTGGCATCTCTAAATCTCTAAAGAAAGCATCTGACATATTAACATCATAATGCTGTCCGGTATGCACAATATAGTGTTGAACACTATCAGAATAATTTTTAAAAGCTCTACTGATTGGTGCTACTTTCATAAAGTTGGGTCTAGCTCCAACTACAGAAATTACTTTTATCATTTACCATCTCCAAGCAGAATTATATTTTCTCTGCCCTTGAACTCTTTAAGTGCATTTCTTGTATCTATCACCACGTTAGAATTATCTACAATCATGTCTAAATCAAAGCATGAGTGATCTGTAGTAATTACTACTATATCGTATTTGGATAAGATACTAGAGTCAATTCCATCAATAGTCTTTAGTTTGTTACCTTTAATATGAATTTCGGGAATATATGGATCAAAGTAGTCAATATTTGCAATACCTTCTTCATCTAGCAATTCTGCTACTCTTAGTGCTGGTGAATGTCTTAAATCATCTACATCTTTTTTAAAAGCCACACCTAAAATCAATATTTTAGCTTCTGACATACGCACAGGTAATTTAGCTATCTCTTTAATAACCATAGACCTTACATAAAACGGCATATCTTCATTGATTTCGGCAGCTAATGTAATAAATTTAGTCACAAAATCATGCTCTCTTGCCATCCATGCTAAGTAATAAGGGTCAATCAAGATACAATGCCCGCCAATACCCGGCCCAGGATAAAACGGCATAAACCCAAATGGCTTAGTAGCCGCAGCATCTACGACTTCCCATATATTGACACCTATTCTATCGCATAGCTTAGCTAATTCGTTTACAAGTGCAATATTTACACTACGAAATATATTTTCCAGCAATTTCTCCATCTCTGCTATAGAGGGTGTTGAAACTGGAACAACTTTTTCAACTACTACATTATGTACTTTGGCACACACTTCAGTAGAAACCTCATTAATTCCACCTACAACTATAGGAGTATTTGCAGTATTCCATTTTTTATTACCGGGATCAATTCGTTCCGGAGAAAAAGCAAGATAAAAGTCCTTGCCGGCTTTCATTCCGGTTTCTTCTAATATCGGAAGAACATATTTTTCTGTTGTTCCCGGGAATGTAGTGCTTTTTAGAATAATTACCTGAGCATCCACCAAATTATCTCTTATCGATCTGGTTGCATGAAGTACAAAGGAAATATCAGGATCTTTATTGACTGTAAACGGAGTTGGTACACAAATAAAAACTGCATCACACTCCTTCAGCTTTATAAAATCGGTGGAAGCAGATAATTTACCATTCTCAACTGCATCAGAAATCCAATCATCATTTATATCTTGAATATAATTGTCACCTCTGTTTATAGTATCAACTTTGGATTGATCAACATCAAAACCTAATGTTTGATAGCCTTTTTTTGCAAATTCAATTGCCAGAGGCAAGCCTACATACCCTAAACCAATCACTCCAACTTTTAAAGTTTTGTTTTCGATTTTAGAATAAATAGTATCTTTAAAAGTTAAAGTTTTCATTTATCTGCTATATTGCTGTTTATAATAATCTTTATATTCGCCATTTATGATACTGTTTAGCCAATCTTGATTGGTCAAATACCAATTTATAGTTTTTTCTAATCCATCCTCAAATTGATAACCCGGTGACCAATTCAGTTCACGATTTACTTTTCCAATATCAATCGCATATCGTAAATCATGTCCTGGCCTATCTTGTACGAATGAAATAAGAGAGTCAGATTTTTTTAATATTTGCAAAATATTTTTAACTAAATCTATATTTGCAACTTCACTCTCTCCGCCAATATTATAAACCTCACCAAGATTTCCGTTCATTAAAACGGAATAAATGCCTCGGCAGTGGTCTTCTACATATATCCAATCTCGTACATTTTCTCCGGTACCGTATACCGGAATAGACTTATTTGCTAAAGCATTGCTTATCACTAATGGTATCAATTTCTCAGGAAATTGATACGGTCCGTAGTTATTCGAACATCTTGTAATTAAAGCCGGGAATCCAAAAGTATGATTATATGCAATTACTGCTTGATCTGCAGCAGCTTTGGATGCGGAGTAAGGAGAATTAGGAGCAAGAGGTGTTTCTTCTTTAAATTTACCTACAGTTCCTAATGAACCATATACCTCATCAGTCGAAACCTGCAAGAACTTTTCAATACCTGCCTTCCTTGTACAATCCATTAAATTCAAGGTGCCAATTACATTGGTCTGGTAAAATGGAGTAGAATCTATAATAGATCTATCGACATGAGACTCTGCAGCAAAATTTACGATATAATCTACTTTATACTCTTTAAGTATAAAGGAAACTAAATCCTTACTACAAATATCACCTTGTATAAACTTATAATTTGCTGATTCTTCAATATCTTTAAGATTGTTCAAATTACCGGCATAAGTAAGTTTGTCTAAATTTATTACATTGACATTTTTATCAATTATATATCTAATAAAGTTAGAACCAATAAAACCGGCTCCACCTGTTACCAAAATTGTCTTCACTCTATCAGCATCCGTTATTTATAGAAAGCGTAAAATTAGTGATTACTTGAGCTTTTTCCAAAAATTATAATTGTGTATACTTCTCAATATCTCTACCTGTAAGCTCAGCAATCGCTGCTGCTATAGAACCCAGAGAGTCCGAAAATGTTTTGATATATAAATCAGCTTCTATATCCAACTCTAAATCAGGATTCCCAAATATTAGTGCAATAACCGGTTTACCGTCTGCAATTATCTTTAAACTTGACCTTACATTCTCTGGCAATCTGATTTTTCCAGCACTACCGCCACCTTTTACAAAAAAAGCAAATAGTAAAAAATCAGGGTTATTTAAATCAGATTTGAGCTGTTTAGCCTGTTCTTCTGTAACTGTCATATCTAAAAAACCTAAGTCACAGTCGCTTTCTAAAGCTTGAGCTATCATAGTAAAAAATCTTGATCCTGCTCTTAAATCTATATCTTTTTGTAAGATGGAAAAGCCTGCAAACGATAGTTCTTCATTCAAAGGCAAAAGTGCTTTTTCGCCTTTTACTTCAATTGCTTTATGAGCTATTTTAAGAGCAGTTTTCATGTGTTCTGCAAACAGCTTTTGATTAGGCACTTCTCTTGCAAATTGTGGAATTAACCCAACCCAACGTTTTTCTTTATATATTTTTTCAGCTGAACATTTCAATTTATCGTAAAATTGCTCATCTTTATCAGCTATTTCAATCAAACTGCTTATGGCTGCAATAGGATCATCGGGCATTAGAACTACATCGTTTCCGGCTTCTATAGCTAAGACCGCTGATTTCCCTTCTGGGAAGGACTCGGCGATTGCTTTCATATCTAATGCGTCGGTGGTAATAATTCCATTGTAATTCAACTCTTCTCTGAGAATACCATTGATTACTTTTGGAGAAAGTGACGCAGGAAGATTATCATCTATCTGTGGTAAATCGATATGAGCCACCATGATAGATTTGACACCATTTTCTATATTAGTCTTAAAAGGGATAATGTCTCTATTTCTTAACTCGTCAAGTGATAGATTTATAGCCACTCTTCCATTATGTGTATCTGAAGCAGTATCTCCATGCCCGGGGAAGTGTTTGGCACAAGCTATCACTTTTGCTTTTTGAGTTCCTACTGAATATGCCGCAGCATGTTTGCTTACTATTTCTTTGTTATCTCCAAATGCTCTGATATTAATTACAGGATTATTGGGATTAGAGTTGATATCTGCAACCGGAGCAAGATTCCATAACACGCCAATTTCTTTTGCTTCTTTAGCTATAGAGTTTGCGACCTCTTGTGTTACTTCTATATCGTCTACTTTACCCAAAGCCATTGCATGAGGGAAGCCTGTACCTTCTTCTAATCGCATAGCTAAGCCATACTCAAAGTCTGCAGAAAATAGTAAAGGAGTTTGGGCATAACTTTGCAATTCTGCTATTGCATTGGAAACTGATTCTAAATTTCCACCAAAAACACAAAAACCACCAACTCCAAAGCCTACTAATTTTTTTATATAAGCATGGTAATCTGGTTTATCATAATAATCATAAATATCTAACCTAGGAAATATGCACTGAGCTATTACTTTATCTATCGTCCACGAATCAACTAATCCCATTATTTATCATCCTGTACAAATTTGACATTTTTTCCTTCGAACATTTTGATTTTGTCGCGTAACTCATTTGGTAGAGTAGTGGGTTTATAATCTTCAGGACTCAAATATACCATCACGGCCGATGCTTTTGCAATGATTGCACCTTCGTCATTTCTTATTATATTATCAAATATTATGCTTGAATTTTTAACGACAGAAACTCTACTTAGCACTTCATACTTATTACTGAACATAAGCGAATTTAAATAATCTATTTCAGTATGCACTACCATAAGAGGCATTTCCAAAGTAAATGTTCTATGATTTATAGTCATTCCTATAGAACGTAAATACTCAACTCTTGCCCACTCTAAGTAGTATAAATATTTAATGTTATGGACTACTCCGAAAGAATCGACCTCGTCGAAGCGAACATTGCCATGAATCATGTGCTTAAATAATGGTATTTCTTTTGCTAATTCTGTTCTATCTATCTTTTTCATCTTGCTTATTTTCCAAATTTTGTGATAAAAGCTTCCATATTTTCTTGTGGTTATCCAAAAAATTCTGCCTTGAATTATCTTCATTATCTTTGAAATACTCCTTTAACAGAGTTAAATCATCAATCAAAGAATTATAAAGTACAATGACATAATTTTTGAATTTTTCCTTGTGCTCATAATCTATTATTGTATTGATGCTTGAGAATTCTTTCTTTGTGTTTTTAAGCCCTTCTTCAATTGAGTTGCAAATTACCAGTTTTTCTTCATTGGTGTAATTGTTCGCATTTATAAAAAGCATATCAATAGACATATAAGTCAGATATATATTAGTAGATATCAAACTACCTGTCAGATGATACAAATTTGCTTCAACAAACGCTTTATTTTCTGATGACTCGTTTGCGTTTAACGAGCTCAGAAAAATAAATACCGCAATAAAAATTGAAATTATAATTCGCATAACATACACACTATTTAAGTAAACAATTAACAGTATCTACGATAGTTTCGGCTGCAGTTAAAGCTTCTTGTTCGGAGATTTGAAAATGAGTAACGGCTCTAACACTGAAAGGACCAACAGCCGATACTAAAACGCCTTTGCTTCTCAGTTCATCCAACAATATTTCCGCTTTTATACTTTTAGGAAAATCAAATATTATCATGTTTGTCTTTACACGCTCAAGGTTCACAGATAAATGTTCACAATTTGCGAGTATTTTAGCAAAAGATTTTGCATTTGAATGATCATTGAGCAATAATTTACGGTTTTCTTTGAGTGCATACAGACCTGCGGCTGCAAGCAATCCAGCTTGTCTCATACCGCCACCAAGTATTTTCCTCCATTTTAAAGCTTCTTTCATTTTTTCTTTAGTTCCAACCAAAACAGAACCTACAGGGGCACCTAATCCCTTGGAAAGACAAACAGAAATAGTATCAAAGTCTTTTACAAAATCAGCTTCACTCATGCCTGTTGCCGCTGTGGCATTCCATAATCTGGCACCATCCAAGTGAAATGCCATATTATATTCGTCTGCGATAAGCTTTAACTGCTTAATATTTTCCAATGATACAATTGATCCGCCATGTCTGTTATGGGTATTCTCTACACATATCATAGAAGTTTTCGGATAATAGTAAACATCCGGTCTGATTGCAGATCTGACCTTATCAGGGTTCATCTCACCTCTGTCAGAATCAATCAGTCTAAACTGCACTCTTGAAATAAGCGAAGGAGCAGCTGTTTCGTAGTAGTAAATATGAGCCTCAGACTCAGCAATAATCTCATCACCGTCTTTTGTATTTATTTTAATACCAATTTGATTACTCATAGTACCTGAAGGAACATAAAGAGCAGCCTCCTTACCTAATAAATCAGCGGTATATTCTTGTAACTCATTTACTGTAGGATCTTCACCATAAACATCATCGCCAACTTCTGCCATAAACATAGCTTTTTTCATTTCATTCGACGGTTTAGTAACGGTATCACTTCTTAGGTCTATTATCATTTTCGCTCTCCAAGATTTTTGTTGTGTCTTGATTAGTACTTATTGTATCAATTTGGTCTTTCTTTTTATCTTTTCCATAGAGATATGACTTACTTCGTCTGAGATTCGAGTTAAAAATATCTTTAGCCGAATATCCTTTTTTAGGAATAAACAACTGAGATGCAAAAAGAGAATCTTTTGGATATCTCAAGTCAGGCAAATCTTTTGAAATATCAGTATAAATATATCCATTTCTTACAAAATCAATTCTATACTCTCTACCTTTTGAACTTGGCTTTTGGTTATGTAGCTTACTCATTAAACTATCAGGCATAGGTTCTATATCAGTACCTCTATAAAAATAAGATACCATAACTCTTAGGACATTATCATTCGCAATAGAAGCTGCCGAATCATTATCTCGTAGATAATGAGCTGTTTGGAGCAAAAATTGCTCTTCGAGGTCTTTAACTTTTACAAAATAGAAGACGACCTTGCCTTGAGCCGTACTGTCAGAAATCACGTTTTCTACAGAATAATAATTCCTATCTTGAGTAAAAACAAATAATATGGCTATAATGATAATTATTGCAATACCCGATATTATATATTTTTCTTTTTTTAGCATATTTTATAATAGATTTAAAAATGGAACACCTATCAAATCCGCAACTATAGCAAAAGTCCAAACTACTACACCAAATGATAAAGGGATTGTCAAATTATCGTCTGCTTTCAATATCTTCGCTGCCGCTTCTACAAATCCTGCAGCAACTGCACCTATAACTCCTGCAATATAAAATGTCCATGGAGCATCTGTGGATATCCCCATAAAAACTACTACAAGTATGGCAGAAGCAATAAACGACAAAGTTCCCTCCCATGATTTATTAAATAGAGCGTGTTTCCCAAATTTTCTACCGACTAAGGCAGCGGTAAGATCAGAGACTATTAATATAGCGAATCCTGTAATAGCTAATAGTTTTGGAAATATTAATACAGTCAAATACGCTGATATTAATACCCATGAAGCTCCATTTAATACAATTTTGTCCTTTTTCTTTTCATGAGCTCTCATCATAGCACCAAGCCATTTTAAAAGAAATTTAGCAAGAGCATTATCTCGTTTTGATAAGAAGTCTAAAGCAACAACAAATAGCGAAAAAGGTAATAATATTTCTAAAGCAGTAATTCTGTCTATGTGAAAGTAGACAATAGGTATAGATAGAGAAAAGAGATGAATCAACTTCCTAAATAGCTCTTGTTTATAGGAAATAGGTTCCTTTTTCTTTTTCTTATGCTTGTTTTTTTTCTTCTTTGTTTTTTTTTCTAATGCGGATTCGTCAATATTTTCGTGTAAATTTGTATTTTGTTCATCCATAACAGTAAAATCTAATATGTCCTACAAAATAAATTCTTATGCAAAAGTCAATTTGTCACTTGAAGTCTTATATAAAAGACTTGATAATTTCCATGAGATCAATACGATTTTTTACAAAACAAAGATTCATGACATATTGCATTTTTCTAAGTCTGCAAAATATGAAATATCGTTTGATAATAATATAGTTATTCCACTTGAGGATAATTTAATATATAAAGCAGCTTGCTTACTTCAAAAATATGTGGAAAAAGATTTATCTTGCAAAATTTCCGTTGAAAAGAATATACCTACAGGTGGAGGTCTCGGTGGAGGCAGTAGTAATGCCGCATATACACTTATAGCACTCAATGAATTATTTGATTTGAGTTTATCTTTGGAAAAATTATCTGAGCTTGCCATTCAAATTGGTTCGGATGTTCCTTTCTTTTTACATGGTAAAGCGTGCATAGCCCAAGGCAGAGGCGAGATTTTAACTGATATTGATTTAAAAGTCCCTTATCATATTTTATTAGTCAATCCGGGTATTCATATTTCCACTCCTCTTGCCTATAAATCTTTAAACAGACAACATTTCCCAATTAAAGGAACAGACTACTCGAAGATTATCGCATCTAATCAAATTTTAAACGAAAACATGATTTTGCATTTTAAAAATGATTTTGAAGATTATGTGTTTAAAACTTTCCCTAAAATATATAAAATCAAAAACACTCTATATGATAATGACGCTAGTTTTGCACTGATGTCAGGTAGCGGTTCGACTTTATTTGGCATGTTTTATGATGTTGATAAGTTAGAAAAAGCGAGGCATCATTTCAAAGATTGTTATACAGCCGTCTCCTTAGCAGACTAGATTGTTTTGTATGAATTAATATAAAGTGTTATGAATATACTATTAGCTTCAGCAGAAGTAAATCCATTTGCAAAAGCCGGAGGTTTAGCCGACGTAGCTGCTGCCCTACCTAGGGAATGGCAAAAATTCGGTCAAAATCCTATTGTTATCATGCCGAAATATGGATTTATTGATACAAATCACTGGGGCTTTACTCCTACAGATTTGACTTTGATAGTGCCAATGGGCTATTGGGTCGAGTATGCAAGACTTTGGCAAGGCACTCTTCCAGACTCCAACGTACCTGTATACCTTATTGAACATAATGAGTACTTTGATAGAGATGGTATATACGGAGATCCTGACGAATTTGGAGATAATGACAGACGTTTTATTTTTTTTAGCAGAGCTATTTTTGAAGCTGCCAAAGCTCTAAATTTTACACCGGACATAATTCATGCACATGATTTTCATACAGCATTTGCCTTAGCTTTTCTCAAATCTCACTACAGTAATGATTACAGGTTTAACAAAACTGCAGGTGTTTATACTATACACAATTTAGCTTATCAGGGATGGTTTAATCCCGAATCTGCTATGGAATATTCAGGTTTCGGAATGAAAGAGATTTATCCAGGTTCCTGGTTTGAACTTAATGGTGGTGTAAATTCTATGAAAACAGGTATTATGTTTGCCGATAAAATTACTACTGTAAGTCCTACTTATGCAAAAGAAATACGATGGCCTTATTACAGCGAAGGCTTACAGGAATTCCTGAATTTAAGAGGTGCTGATTTAATCGGAATACTAAATGGTGTGTACTACGATGAATGGAATCCTCAGTTTGATAGTTCTATTTATGAAAAATATGATCAAAAGACTTTATCTAAAAAAGTAATTAATAAACACAATTATCTTCAAAGTTTCGGTCTAACTGAAGACGATGATTTAGATAAGCCTGTGATTGGAATGGTGTCCAGATTAGCAGAGCAAAAAGGTATCGATTTACTTATGAATAAACTTGAGTCATACTTGCAATCCGGTCAGTTTAGGTTTATTTTAGTTGGCTCAGGTGAAGATAATTATGAGCACTTTTTCCGTTATCTAAGTTGGCGCTACCCAAAAGACGCTCTTAATTATATAGGTTATAATAATGCTCAATCACACAAACTAATTGCTGCAAGCGATTTCCTTATGGTGCCATCTCGATATGAACCTTGCGGACTTACGCAAATGTACGCGATGAAATATGGTACAATACCTATAGTAAGAATGACAGGAGGACTGGCTGATACAGTTACTGAATACAACTATGATACAGAAGAAGGTACTGGCTTTTTGTTTTGGCAGTATAATGCTGAAGATTTAAGCTTTGCAATTAGAAGAGCTCTTACTTTATATAAGAATAAAAGTCACTGGGATTTAATACGAAAAAATGCAATGCAAACTAATTTCTCTTCTGGCAGCTCCGCATTAGAATATTTAAAAGTCTTTAAATGGGCATTGGAAAAAATTAAATAGGCTGGAAAAACGATGATTATCTTGAATAGAATCTTTGATTCTTTTTTTAAGCATTGTGTGCTTGTATTATTGATATTTGTTTCTATTTTTATTTTGCAAAGAGCTACATTAGTCTTATTAAATTTACAATATTTTGCTGATGTTCCAACATTAGTAATAATCAAATCTTTTTTTATTGCTCTCAGGTTTGATGTTCGCTCAGCTTTATACTTACTTTTAGCTTATTATGTGGTTGCATATATTTTATATTTTTTCAAATTAGAAAGAGCTGGTCGCACTTTTGCAAAATATTATCTGAGTTTTTCTGCTTATATTTTAATATTGCTAGGTATTATAGAATTTTATTATTTTGACTATTTCCATATAAGACTTAATGCGTATACTTTAAACACTTTCGAAAATCCTGCTTTTGTTTTAAAGATGGTCTGGGAGTCCTACCCTATCATCCCATTGGTTCTATTTTCGGCAATAGTATTGTTTAGTCTTCTCTATATATTTAGAAAATTGTCTTCAAAATTCTTAATTGACTATACTACTAAAAAATTCCCATTCCAACTTGTAGGCTTTATTTTTATTATTTTATTAAGCATTATAGGACTTAGAGGAACTTTGGAAATCAAAACACCTCTAAGATGGGGACACGCATTCTTTTCTGAATATACAAGAGCTAATCAATTAGCATTAAACTATGTCTTTACATTAGTAGATGACGTTTCCCATAAAACTGATAATTTGAATTATAAAAAACACCTCTCCATTAAAGATGTAGAAAAAGCAAAACTAATTGCAGAACCTCTGATAAAGGATAGTTCTTCTTTATCAATTAACTTTCCACTTAGACGATACAATTACCATGATTCATCTCAACAAAAATATAATGTTGTGCTTCTGTTATTAGAATCTTTCTCACAGGCAAAGATAGCAACGCATTTGTCTCAAGGTTATGATTTGTTTATAAATAGATTATCTAAGCAGTCAATTAATTTCCAAAACTGTTACAGTAATGGCTTTCATACTTACATGGGGCTGTTTTCTTCCATTTCAGGTATGCCAAATTCACATATTGGCAATGTGATGAAACGAACCGAAGGTAGGCAAAAATTTACCTCTCTTCCACATATACTTAAACGAAATGGCTACAGAACTTACTTTGGTGTCTCTCATGTGCCAAATTTCGATAATATGGGTGGATTTATGTCTATAAATGGCACAGACAAAATAATATCGGAGTTAAACTTTGACGAAAGTGAATCCCTAAGTAGCTTAGGCGTGCCTGACCATAGATTATTTGAAAAGATGAACCAAGAATTGTCTCAGTCGGAAAAGCCATTCTTTGCTACCATCTTATCTACCAATAACCATGGTCCGTGGATAATACCCGAAGTTAAAAACAAACAATTTGATGATACTTTTCTGTATACAGACTGGGCTTTGGAGCATTTTTTCGAATTAGCTTCGAAAGAAAAATATTTTGAAAATACTATTTTTGTAATAACTGCTGATCATGGAATACCACAAGATGCAATTTATGATTTTGATTTGAGTGCTACACACGTTCCACTTGTTATCTATGCTCCTAAACTTTTGAAGCATGTCGATAGACAAAATATCACATCTCACATTGACATCCCGGAGATTATTTTAGGAGCTTTAAAAATTAGCCATAATACTACAAGTTTTAGCCATGATATTTTGTCTTTTGATAATAATAATCGTGGTTACGCACTTTTTCAGGAAGGCGGTAAGTTAGGTTTTATTTATAATAATTGGTATTTGATAGATAGATTAGGAAGTAATTCGTCATTATATAAATATCAATCTGAATATAACAAGATTGACTATGCAAATGACTCCACTCAAGTGCTACAAGATTTGAAACGAAAAATGCACGCTCTTTATCTATTAGGTAATGATATGATTGATAATATGAAATCTTCAGAAGAAATATATCTGAAGTAAAAGTTTATATGCTTCTTTTAGCCATGATTTCACGATAAGCTTTCACAAAGCGACCACTTGTTATTTTCCAATTATATTTTTCAACAACATCTTTACGTGCATTTAAAGCAATATGATTTCTAAGATTATTATCTTTATACAATAATTCTATTGCTTCTACAATTTCATCAGGACGCTTTTCATCAATCATCACAGCATTTTCTTTATCAGTAAAGATATCATTTTGCTGTCCTACTCTGGAAGCAATAATAGGCTTCTGCATCCCCATATATTCAAATAGTTTGATTGGACTGTTAAACATTTCTGACCCTTCATCATTTGATATACATGGGCTTATAAGTATATCACAAGCAGCCATATATTGAGGAATATCTGTATATGGAACTAAACCTGTAATTTTAGAAAACTCGCGCTTTTTATCTATTTCATCTAAAATAGAGTCTATTTCAGGACGCAAGTCTCCATCTCCGACAAATAAGAACATTATATTCGGGATTAGTTTTTTTATCTGCTCAAGTGCTTTAGCAAAATATGTCAAACCATGCCACTTGCCAAATGTACCTACAAAACCGCACACAAATTTATCATCAATTCCTAATTCTTTTCTTTTAACTAGACCATCGATATCAGGCGAAAACTTTTCAGGATCTACTGCATTGGGATTTACAACTATTTTATCTGCATCTACTCCATAAGTGACAATTGAATCTTTAAGCACCTTAGAAGGGACAAATATAGCATCTGCAGATTCCCACTGAATTTCTTCTGCCCATTTTAAGAGATTTCCAAAATATAGCTTCCCCCAGTTCTTTTTAATCCAATATTCGACTCCATCACAATGAAGTAAAAAAGGGAGCCCCAAATCTCTTTTCAGAATTGCACCACCATAGTTAAAGTCGTGATGATATTGTAATAAGAAATCAGGTTCTTCTTTTTCAATAATCTTTTTTATCTGTTTAATTGCTCTGTTATTGTAGGGTAAATTCAATATTTCAGGTAAGTTTCTGAGAAATTTGTTATGCCTTATCAAATGGAAGTTAACTTCATCCGGTAGAATCATTTTGCCGGATGAAACATAAGAACATTTATGCCCAAGCTTCAACAACCCATTTACAAACCCACCTGTTAATGACGCTGTACCACCTTCAGTTTGAGCACCATAATATTCAGTTCGCCAAAGCATGGCTTTTAATATTTCTTTAGTCTCCACTTCAACCACGGCAATTTAATATAATAAAATACTACTATAACAGAACTTACAACTGCTTCTAAAGCAAGCATAGGAAGATCTTTAAAAAAAACACCTAAAAAAGAATATTCTGATTTATTACCATATTCATCAATTATTCCACCTTTTTTTGCCTTAGATATCATTAGATACAGACGAAAAAACCGTTGAAATCTCTGAAAACTGATGTCTTTAGTTGCTAAAAACACTTCTTCATAATTGTCTCTATTAATCGCCTTAACAATAAAAGAATATTTAGCCAAATACTTCTCATCGATTTTAACAATTTCAATTTCAGATTGTTTTAGCTTATGACTTTCAAATATTTTGTCTCTATCACAGTGAAGGGTAAATATTAATTTCACTTATAATCTCCAGTGATTTATACAATTACGACTTACTACTTATCACCTTCGTCCATAGTGACAAATATTTTTTCTAACTGCTCTACAGAATTTGCTGAAATTAGCTGAGCTTTGAAAGAGTCATTATTCATGAGTCGAGATATTTTACTTAGCATTCTTAGATGAGCTCCGACATTGTCTTCTCTGCCCAGTAGCAGAAATAATATATTTACAGGTTCACCATCAAGAGAATCGAAATCTATAGGTTCTTCAAGAGTAATACAGGCTGCGATTTGCGATTCTACAGCATTAGTTTTTGCATGAGGAAGAGCTATACCTTCACCAACTCCGGTGGACATTACTTCCTCTCTAGCGAATACTTCTTGCAGAGCTTTCTCTAAATCATTTATCTTTCCGGACTTGGCTGCAATATCAACCAATATTTTCAGAGATTCTTCCTTATTTTTTGCTTTTACTCTGACAGCAAGCGTTTCTTTATTCAATATTTCAGTAATTTTCATAATATATCCGGTAAGACAGTTTTAAACATTCCACTAAAATATGCCCGTTATTGATTTTATTCAAAAACGGGCTTTAGACAAAAACAAAAATAGTAAAAATTATACAGAAATGCAGAAAAATTACAAATCTTCTTTCCACTGATTGATTAGATTAGAGTATTTTTTAGCCAAAGCTATAGCTTGATCGTACTGCTCACTTTCACCAATTACAGTAAATGTACCTTTTTCCTTGGCAGGTAACATCAAGACACAATCACCATTTTCATAATGAACTTTGACACCTTCGATTAGCTCTCTATTCATCTCCTCAGTATATTCCATTGCTTTTCGCATTACTCTTCCTTTGGCATTCCAATTTACATTTACTTCCATCGAATGCTGTCTTCTTCTTGGAAGCATTTCATCGAGTTCCCAAACCTTATATTTAGTTTTTGATAACATTTCAAGGATTTGACCAACAGTAAACATACCATCAGAAGCAAAAATGAATCCTCTGAATATAAATCCACCATAAACACCTCCGACAAAAATAACTTCAGGATCCAGAGTTGCATCCATCATGGCTGAGTGAGAGTTTTTAATCCTAACAAGCTCTACGTCAAAGTCCTTTACTATCTCATCGACTTCCTTAGAAGCACATATAGATATAGCTATTTTATATGGCTCTCTCTCTCGGTGTGTATCTAAAAATAACTTTGTTACTATGGTTAGCAGTCTGTCAGGCGAATACCACACCCCCCTTTCATCAATCAAAGAAACTTTTTCTGCCCCTGATTCTATTCTAAATCCTAAGTCATACCCTAAAGAACGCATCATTTTGCCTGTATCATCTGTACCCGAAACATCAGCTGTTGGATCCGGATGATAACGAGCAGTGTCTACATAGTTATTCAAAGAAATTACGTCTGCTCCTAATCTTCCCAAAATACTAGGTAAAATCGTTGAAGCCAATCCGAAAGAATAATCCATGATCAGTCTAAATTTTCGTTCTTTTATATCTGCTTCGTTTAAAGATTCAATAAATCTATTTAGATATATTTCATTTGCTCTTTCAGGATATTTTATAATTCCGACTTCATCAGGAATTACTCTTTTTATTTCTTCCCCAAAGAAATAGCGTTCTACTTTTTGTGTGCTATTCAGTGAAAAATCTCTTCCGTCTTTACTAAAAATTATTATATCTGTATTATTTGGATTTCTTGGTGACCTACGAACATGAACACCGGCATCATAGCGACCTGTTCTTAGTTCTTGTCTGGTTTGAGGTATAGAAACTACCTGCAAGTCACTAATATTTACACCTACTGATGCAGCACCTGCAGAAATTGCTCTTTTGACTATACGTGAAACGTTATGAGCATCTCTACTTACTAATATGTTTGCTTTTTTATCGAGTGTAAGGCCTAAAGCCGAGCCCAATTTTGCTCCAAATTCCGGATTTATTTCTATGTTCGATGAGCCTGAAATCCTTGCATCTGTAAAAAGTTCTTTTAACCACTTCTGCTCTTGCACCATAGAAGTCGCTAAAAAAGATCCTGCTTCAACTTTTTTACCAGGCCATAATTTGATATTCGAATTTAATGTAGCGGAATCATCAATTTGACAATCTTCAGATATAAATACGTTTTCTGAAATAGTAACTGAATCTCCGATTTGTGATCCACTGCAAATAACGTCATCTGTCAATTCACAGAAGTCTCCAATATTAACATTGTCCCACAAGGTTACATTGGTTAATATGGAGCCAGTACCTATAGAAGCATTATCTCCGATTACACTGTTTCTGACAACTGCTTGTTCGTGAATTTTAACATTTCTTCCAATTACATTATTACCTTCCAGTCTAGCAGATGGGGCAATGCTTGCTGATTCATGGACTTTACTTTCGCCCATGTTATAACCACTAACGGATAAGTTTAATTTACCTGCCAAAGCATCTGCCTGGCCAGCTTGATATTCATTCAAGTTACCCACATCTTTCCAATATCCATCTGCAATATATCCATAAAGAGGCATATTTTTGGAAAGCATCATAGGGAATAAATCTTTACTAAAATCAAAATCTTCTTGATAAGGAATCAAATCTAATACTTCAGGCTCTAAAATATAAATACCGGTATTTATCGTATCAGAAAATACTTGACCCCAAGATGGTTTTTCGAGAAATCTAGTAATTCGTCCATCATCATCAGTCATTACAATACCATATTGGAGAGGTCTTTCCACTCTAGTTAGCAACAATGTCGCTTTTGATTTTTTTTCCTCATGGAATTTAATAGCTTTATTCAAATCAAAATCTGTAAGAACGTCACCACTAATAATAATAAATCGTTCGTTTAAAAACTCATGTGCATTTTTGACACTACCAGCAGTCCCATAGTCAGCTTGAGCTTGCACATAATTCATATTGATACCGTATTTAGCACCATTTTCAAAATAATCAGTAATCTTATCAGGTTGAAAATAAAGCAAAGATACTATTTCTGTGATTCCGTTATTCTTAAGTAAGTTTGTAATGTGTTCCATCATAGGCATATTAATGATAGGAACCATTGGTTTAGGAATTGTCATAGTCAATGGCCTTAATCGAGTACCAAAACCACCTGCCATAATAACTGCTTTTTTCATTTATACCTCTAAGATTGTAATTTTTAGTATATTTGATTTACGATAATATATGATGATTAGTTTAATAATCCTTGTATAAAATGATTTTTTTTACAAACAGAAATATATTACTTTGAACTGATAATATCTAATCAAATTTTTAAGTTTTTAGTTTATGTTTTGAGTTGTTTTCTATAGTGCTCAGTACTGATTAAACTTGTTTATACTCAACTAATAAGCTATTTTTGCAGTAATTATTTACTATCTTTTTTGGTACAAATATGAAAGCATTAGTTACAGGTGCTACCGGATTTATCGGTAGTCATGTTGCAGATAAATTATTAGCACGCGGCTATGAAGTAAGATGTATTGTCCGTAAATCAAGTAATTTGAGATGGTTAAAAGACAAGCCAATAGAACTTGTAGAAGCTTCTCTTAGTGATAAAGAAAGCTTAAAGAGAGCAGTGGAAGGCGTGGATATTGTTTTTCACGTAGCAGGACTAACTTTTGCAAAAAACTACGAACAGTTTTTAAAAGGTAACCGCGACGGCACTCGAAATCTCATCGAAGCAGTTTATGAAATAGCACCACATATAAAAAGATTTCTGCATGTTAGCTCTCAGACTGTAGCAGGGCCTTCATCATCTCTGGAAAATCCGACAACTGAAGACATGGAGCCAAAGCCTCTAACTTCGTATGGCAAGAGCAAAAAGGCTGCAGAAGATGAAGTGTTGAAATTCAAAGGGAAGCTTCCAATTACAATAGTTAGAGCTCCTGCGGTATATGGCCCGAGGGACACTGCAATTTTTGATATTTTCAAAATTGGGAAATTAGGTTTAGGCACTATGATAGGATTTGATAAAAAATATGTAAGCTTGATTCATTCTGAAGATTTGAGCAGAGGTATGATTGAAGCTGCGGAAAGCGATAATACTATCGGCAAAACATATTTTGTATCCTCCGAAGAGTTTTATACTTGGGATAGAGTATTACCACTAATTGGCAAAGCATTCGGTAAGAAAGTCCTAAAAATAAAAATACCTCACTCAGTAGTGCTTACTTTAGCCGGAATATCAGGCTTCTTTGGCAAACTATCTAAAAATCCACCAGTATTTAATTATGAAAAAGGAATAGATTTTATACAAAAATATTGGACTTGCTCTGTAGAAAATGCCAAAAAAGATTTTGGCTACAAGCAAAAAATGTCTCTTGAAGATGGCATAGAAAACACAGCTAAATGGTATCAGGAGAATAAATGGTTATAAGCTCCAGATACATAAGAAATTTTTCAGTTTTATTACTGACTTTGGTAGTCATTTTTCTTGCTTTTTTTTACTTTTCTGTATGGTTGACTTCTGTCTCGGTAACAGATGAATACTATGAAGAGCATTCGAATTTAGTAAAGAAAGATGTTGAAATATATAAAAACTTTTATGGTATCCCACATATTATCGCAGGAAATGAATCTGATTTATTTTTTGCTCAGGGGTACATGCACGCTCAAGACAGACTTTGGCAGATGGACTATGCTAGAAGATTAGCACAAGGGAAACTTTCAGAAATATTTGGAGAAGAAACCGTTGATGTTGACTTTTTTATGAGAAGTCTGGATTTAAAAGATTCTTGTAGCAAAATTTATAATCAGATAAGTAAAAAATCAAAAAGCATCTTAGAAGCTTATTCTAATGGAATAAACTGCTTTATTGAGAATAACAAAACTAAACTTTCTTTTGAGTTCGGAGCATTAAACTATACACCCGAACAATGGCAACCTGTCGACTGCATCTTGGTATCAAGAGCTTTTGCATTCGAAATGTCTTTAAGCTTTTGGATAGATATTGCTTTTGGTGCCATAGCTGAAAAATATGGTGTTGATGCCTTAGTTAATTATTTACCGGATTATCCAAATGATGCTCCTTTTATTACTGATAAAAACACTGCAGTATCAACTCTTAAATTAATAAAATCTAGCGTTCCAGATGAAATTGAAAATATCAGCTTGTTTGAAAATATTATAACTCCTCTAAATACTATTAGAGAGAAATTAGGTTTTAAATCCGGTGCCGTTGGCAGTAATTCGTGGGCAGTGTTAAATAATAAAGCTCATAAATCCAGTGCAGCTATTTTAGCAAATGACCCACATCTGAGGCTTTCATTACCTCCTAAATGGTATCCTATCCATCTATCAGGAGGAAAATTTAACGTGGCAGGATTATCAGTGCCGGGCATACCTCTTGTACTATCAGGTAGGAATAATAATATAGCATGGGGTTGCACTAATTTAATGCTCGACGACTGTGATTTCTTTATAGAAAAAGTAAATGAAACAGGTAAAAAATACTTTTCAACTACAGCCTCTAAATATGTAGATTTTGATTATGTATTAGATACAATACGTATACATAACAAAGATAATAAGATATATTACAGAAGATACACTTCTACTTCTCCTGTGATATCTGACTTCCATTTGCTAAAAAAGGATAACTATTTAATAAAGTTCGATAAATCTTATAAAAATCCTATTCTTGAGAAATATGTTTTGTCTTATAAATGGTTAGCTCACACCAATTCTGATGAGATTGCCGGTCTGTACAAGATAAATATGGCAACTAACTGGAACGAATTTAAAAGTGCGTCAAGTAATTGGATTTTACCGGCATTAAATATCACTTATGCAGATACTAAAGGTAATATAGGCATATACCCTTTTGCGAAAGTACCAGAAAGAAATCTTACTAACCCCAATATACCTAATCCGATTTGGGACCAAGAACTGTTATGGAAGAGCGACTATTTAAACATAAAGATGCCATATATATATAATCCTGAAAAGAAATATGTTTTTTCTGCAAACAATAAACTAGATAGAAATTTTAAATATCATATTAGTTCGCACTGGGAACCAGCATCCCGAGCCAGACGATTAGATGCACTGCTTAGCGAATCAAGTGAGTTTTCCACTAGAGATATTCAATTTATACAAAATGATCTTATTTCGCCGTATGCTAAACATTTTTTAGATTTGACTTTGCCAATTCTTAAATCACAGGAAAGTCTTTTGGATTCTTTAGAATTGACTTGCTTAAGAGATTTAGAGAATTGGGATTACCTGCTAAGTTCTTTGTCGCACGAATCTTCTGTATTCAATGTTTTCTTTCAAAAGCTGATTTTCAATACATTTGCTGACGAACTTGGTATTGAGTTATACAAACAGTATGTATTTGTATCAAACATACCAAGTAGAAAGATTATAGAATTACTGGAGCAAGAAAATAATATACTTTTTGATAACGTACAGACTAAATCTAATAGAGAAACTAAAGCGTATATGCTTTTTAAAAGTTTCAAAGATGCTGTAAAAATGCTACAACAACAATTTGGCAACAATCCTAAACATTGGAGATGGGGCAAACTACATAAACTTACCTTGGAGCATCCTTTTAGTAAAGTTGATTTTTTACGTCCCTCTGTTACTTTAGGAGAGTTTGAAGTAGGCGGTAATAATACAACCATCAATAATACAGCATACCCGATATACGCTTCCTTTGCTGTCAGAGTAGGAGCCTCTTCAAGATTTGTAGCAAATATGAGAGACTCAATAATATATATTTCTATTCCGGGTGGAGTCTCTGGTGACCCGATGAATCCAAATTACCGGAACCAGGTACAACTTTGGCTTACAGGTGGCTATGTTGAAATTCCAATATCTCGCAAACCAAACTCTAATTTTGAATTAAAAATGAAAATCGTAAAAACAAAAGAATAGGTATATTGAAATGATAAATTTTAATGAACTAGATTTCCGCAGAATGGTAATTCATCAGATATTAGCAAAAACTGAGGATGATAACCATGCTACTGCTATCTTAGATACAAAGCTACTATCCATGAATCCTGATATTATAAAAATTATCAAAGATAGATTAGCTAAAGCTTCTACAAACAACACTAAGTCGTTTGAAATGTTTATTGACGAAAGAGATGGTGGAAGCTTCTTTAGTCATATACAGAAGCTTAATATGGCTGAGGATGAAGTGTTTATAAGGACATCAGGAGAAATAGCGTGGCTTTTAGCAAAAGCTCAAACTAAGAACTCTATACCCGGTGGATATATGCTGTTTGTTGAGGCAATAACAGCAATGGGAAACTCTGCTTATATCGCTATTAAGGCTGAAGTAAACGAAGCTCTACGATTTGAAGTAATTGACGACAAACCTCGCTTAGATTTATTAGATGATGTCTTCCTTACTCCACAGCAGCGTCTATTTAAGTTTGGTATGATTCATGAAAGAAGCGAAACTGATGACCAGACTCCTGAAGATAATGACCTTTGGCCAAATAATAAATTTGGAGCTTTACTTTTTGATAATCAATTTTCAGTCGACTCTAAACCTGCCGAATATTTCTTTAAAGATTTTCTTGGCTTCTCTTCAGACAGGAATCCTAAAATACAATCTAAGCGGTTTTACGATGCTACCGAAAATTTTATAAAAAATAATGTGATGAGCTATAGTGATAAAGATGATATGATTTCAGCTTTAAAGCAAGAGTTTATGAGTGATGACGTTGCAGATGTTAACCCAATGGATTTTGCACAATCCTATTTTACGGATGAAGATTTAAGCGAGCAGTATGCATCTGAAGTAGCACATTACCTTCCGGAATATATTATTAAAGATCCCGGACTAATCAAATCAAATTTGAATAAGAAAAAAATAGCTTTCCCAAATAAAGTTGAAATTTATGGACCAAGTAAAACTTTTGATCATTCAGTCGAAATAATACATTCTTTGGCGGAGATTTCGGATTATGATGATAACGATGATAATTATACAATTATCAAAGTAAGAGGAAAACCTTTTCAGCAGTAATTATTCATCCTTACAATATTTAAAATCATCATAGTATCTAATAATATAATTTGAATCTATACCTTTCGCAAGAGAAAGATCTACATTAAGTTCCTCATCCAGGATGGAGTTAATACGCTTCATCCTTAGCTGAGGAGATACTAACTGATTAATAACAAACATAGCAGTTTTTTTCTTAGTGGAACTTGTAGGTATCGCTAAGCAAAGCATGTCATTAATATCATAACTGGGTAGATTCCTATTTGCAACAGAATCTTCTTTACTCAGGATTGGACTATTATAGAAATCAAGTTGTGCAAAGTTAATTAGCCCTTTTCTCCAAAATTTTGATCTTATATCTAATAACCTCAAATCTAATTCTTCTTTTAATTTCCTAAAGCCTTCCGGATTATAAGTTGACAAATCTTTTTTATTATCTCGAGCTACTTGAGCAATAATATTTGAAAATATTTTTAAAGCTACTCTACCACGCCCAATGGTATAAAGATAAGGATTTGCATTAACAATCTGTTCTAATTCAATTAAATTATTTGGAATTATAACTTTATTATTTGGTTTTCTATGGAAGCTTACATTGATATTTCCCCAGCACCCCATGTATTCATCTAATATATCTATTGAATTTCTATCATAATATATATCCCAATACAAATATTTACTATGGGGTAATTTATCCCTAAATGGACCAAATAGTAAGTTGTTTTTATACATTAAATTGAGTTTTGATCTTTTAGTATAAACAATATCACAGGGAGTATGAGCAATCTGATGTTCTGATAATTGTATCAGTTTAACTTGAATCCCATATTGAGAGGAAAAATAGGAAATGATAGAATTAGTAAAATTGAAAAGTCCTGTAGCCTTAGAAGTATCTAAACCTATAACCAATACATTGTTTTTAGCATCTTTTACAACTTCATTCCAGTCCGGCACTTCCATATCTTTAGATTTGTCAGAGACGCATGCACATAAAAATATAGCAACTACTATACAACATAAATATATTCTATTTTGAAGTAAACTTATCATTCTCATCTTTAAAAATGAAGTTGAAAGAAGTTAAGGAGCCATAACATTTAGTTATATAGTTCTGATACTTGAGTTTCTCACCCTCAGAAATATTTTTATTAGAATTTATTTGTTGCTCCAAAACTCTTAAATTATCTCTGACCATCACTATCTTGTGCATAAGCTTTTCTATATCGATTGAATGCTTAGCTAAGTCTGCGTTAGCAGGTATAAATTCTACTAATCCTCCTTCCCACTTAGGAGCAAGATCAGCATTATTTCTCTGTTCCATTTCTTGTATCAGCAATTTAGCTAATAATTTTATTTCATCATAGTCCATTCTAACCTCTTACTCTATACTAACCAATTTCCTTTTTCAGGGTGATTTGCAGTTAACTTTTTATCGCCTATTTTAAAATAAACAGTTCTTGAAATATTGCCCCCAATATCTTCCCCAAGCAGTTTAACACCATATTTAATAAGGCCTGCTTTTACAGCTACTGCATTTTTTTGACCAATGCTAAATCTATCACCAAGTTCAACTTTTGTTTTCGCTCCACCTGCAATTTTTGCATAAATCATATTAGAAGTACAACCAAGTGAGGCAAAGTCATCCAACATAGCTTTGAGGGCAGTATCTGCAAAATATCCAGGTTTATCTAATGATTTATCCAAATCGGTTTTGGAAGAAGGTAGTACAACATGCGCCATACCAATGACTCCCTTCGATGGGCAAAACATTGCCAGACCAATACATGAGCCTAATGCAAATATTTTTAATAGTTTTTCTTTTTCTGTGATTACTTCATAGGCTCCCATGCCCAATACAATTTGATTAGTCTTTGAAGTCCTATCAATTGCATTACCTGGCAAAGCATAACTTGAAGATTTCTTAAATTTAGCTACATCTTTAGTTATAGCAATTCTGATTTTTGTTCTAAGTTGTGAAAAAAGACGAGTAAGTTCCTTTGCTCCTCCTGATGGTTTCAATACAAAATCTATTGCTCCCGCTTCAAAAGCCTCTACAGTTAGCTTGGAGTTTTTTTCCGTCAATGCAGAAAGTACTATAGTAGGTATAGGATTAATAGGCATTAAATTATGTAAAAATTGAATGCCATTCATCCTAGGCATTTCCATATCTAAGATAATAACATCAGGTTTATTTCTTTGTATCGAGTTTAGAGCTAAATACCCATCATTAGCTGTATCAATTACTTCTATACCGGCATCCTGAGCAAGTCCTTTTTTCAAAATATCTAAAACTATTGCTTGATCATCCACCAGTAAAACTTTAATTTTTTTGTTTTCCATATTTTCTATATACTATAGTCAAAATTAAATAAACTCTTTACCTACACTTTTATTTTTATCTCATTCTTTCAAGGCACCTGCTGTAAGCCCGTTAATAATTTTCTTTTGAAATAAAGCAAAAATAATTAAAATTGGCAATGCTGATATTGCTGCGCCTGCCATTAAATGCCCCCAATCTATAGACTGTTTACCAAGATAAAAAGTCAAACCCACCGGCAAAGTTCGATATGCTTCAGTATTGGTAAATATAAATGGAAATAAGAAGGTATTCCAGTTGCTTAGAAAAATATAAATCAGTAATACAGTTAAAATAGGCTTAGATAGAGGCATAACTATTTGAAATATGATTTTCCATTCCCCGGCTCCATCAATTTTAGCTGCATTCTCTAAATCTTCAGGCATGCTTATAAGATATTGTCGCACCAGAAATATACCCATAGGAGTTACAAGCCAAGGGATTATAAGTGCGTAATAGCTATTAATCCAACCGAAACTAACCATCAACCTATAAAGCGGTATCATCACTACATGGGGCGGAATAATTAACACTCCTAAAACTGTAAGCCATAGAATATTTTTCCCTAAAAATTGCTTTCTTACAATAGCATAAGCCGTCAGAAAACAAAATAAAACATTCCCTAAACTAACTATCGAAGAAATGAATATTGAATTTAGAAAATATAGTCCAAAATTGTCAGAGGCAAAAGCATCTGTATAATTTTTTAAGGTATAATCCGAAGTAACAATGCTAAAGAAATCTGAAAAAGTAGAAGGGTTTTCTTTTAAAGATAATAAAACCATCCATAACATAGGAAATATCATACCTATTGCTAAAAATATAAGAATAAAATAATATATCCATTTTTTATATTTAGGCATCATCTTTCTTTATGGAAATAGAAAAATTGAGACATTAGTTTACCTAACTGATCTTCAGTTTGTTTATAAGAATGAATATTTCCACCATTAAAGATAAAAGCAAAAGCTAACCTCTCTCCGTCTAATGTAGTGCAGTATCCGGCTAAAGCACTAGCATTCCTCAAAGTCCCGGTCTTCGCTATTAAATTAGATTCTGCGGCTGTGTTACGCATCCTTTTTTTCAACGTTCCATCTACTCCTGCGATAGAAAGAGTAGACGCAAACGCTTCTTGCATACCACTCTTATTTGCAGATTTTAGTATATCTAATAGAGTACTAGCTGAAATAAGATTATTTCTACATAAACCTGAACCATCATGAACTTGGCATTTTTTAAAATATATCGAATTCTTTAAAAATACTGAATCCCTGACGGCTTTAGCTCCTGCAGCGTTATCATTATAATTCCCATGCAAAGCACCAGTCAGTTTGAAGAGGTTTTCTGCAAGAAAATTATCACTATCTTTATTAATTGCGGCTGCGTATTCGGTCATATTCCTAGATGTTTCTGCTAATAAATATAATGTATCTTTACCGGTTCTTATATTGATAGTATCTATTGCACTTTTAAACTTTACACCCTGAGTTTTTAACCTGTGCATCAGTGCCCCTATAGTTACAAAAGCAGGGTTATCCATAAAATAGGAATATGAGGCTCGTCTATTTGCTTTTAGATAACCCGAGACAGTAAAATGTTGTTTCTGTTTTTTATCATTGTAAGAAGTCCTGATTTTTACAGTTCTTCTTACTCTTCTCGGCATAGGAGGCGCATCTCCTCTATAATCTTCTATGTTATAGGGTAAACTCTGCTTAAAATTATCTAAATTCAAAAAAGCTTTTGTCTTCTTACCACCTCTGGTTTTGCCAGTTACACTTAGTGAAAACGCATCCGACTCTGGCATTAGCTGAACATTTAGTTTAGAATTATGATACGAACCGGAAGAAATTAACATGGTAACAGTATTGCGTTCCATCCCCAGAGCAGAAAGCGGAGCAAGTTTTACAACGTGATCTTTATCTCCGGAATATTCTTTCCTAATACGTTTGCTATCGAAGAAGCTATCATCAGCCAAAAACCTACCTGTTATAGAATCGATACCAAGACTCAGAAGTTCATCTGAAAGAATGTCAATATCTTTTATAGATAGCAATGCATCTCCTCTTCCTACCATAATAATATCGCCATGCAATACGCCAGTCCGATCTACTTTCCCATTAGTATATACGGAAGTGGTAACTCCAAAATCAGCACCAAAGTAAGACATAGCAGAAAATGTAGTTACAAGCTTAGTAGTAGAAGCAGGCGTTAGTGCTTTAGTCATATTTTCTTGATAAATAAGAGTATCCCTATCTAAAGAATAGATAGCGATACTTTTTGAAGCACTGCTTATGTATTTACTACTATTTAAAACACTTTTCAATTCGCCAATAAACGAATCTAAAGAGCTTGTAGAATCTTCATGTGTAAAACTCGGGAGATAAGTTTCTTTATATACCTTAGCAGAATCCACATTTTGAGATTTTGCAAGATTTACAACGAGACACAATATACCGAAATAGATAACTATGCTACGAGTTATAGTTTTCATTTTAAAGGTGTTTATTTATTCTTTATGCTGTAAAGAAGTTAACAAATAGCTTTCACTAAAAAAAACTATTCTTCAATATATTTCTTGATTTTTTGAAATACTAAATAAGGAATGCCAAATTTACCTAAGTTACCCAATTCATAATCTTTTAGACCATGAAAATCAGATCCACCTGTTTCAATAGCATTAAACATTTTGGCAATGTTGTGATATTTTTTCTGTAAGTATAATGAATGATTTGGATGAATTACTTCCAAACCGTCCATACCCATACTAAAAAAGTCACGAACATCACTTTCAGAAACCATTTTACCCGGATGTGCTATAGATGATATACCACCAGATCTTTTTACAAGCTTGATGGCTTCTTCAATAGGGAATTCAACCTTTGCTTCGTAAGCCGGGCCATTATCATATAAGTATCTTGAAAAAGCTTCTCTCAAGTCGTTTACATAGCCTTGCGTTACAAGCTCTGCAGCTATGTGAGGCCTAGCGATAGTATTATTTGGTGTTCTTCCCTGTATCTGCTCAAGTTCTATATCTACATCCAAGTCATGTAATTTTGTTAGTATCTTTTTAGCTCTTTCTTCTCGTGATTTTTTAAAACCATCTAAGTGTTCTAATAAATAATCACTTTCTATGTCAATACCATACCCCAAAAGATGAATCTCTCTTTTGTTGTAATGGCAACTAATTTCAATCCCCGGTATAAACTCAATACTGCCATCAAGCAACTCAAGCATAGGTTTAATACCATCAACTGTATCATGGTCTGTAATTGAAAATGCCTTTATGCCGGCACCTTTGATCAAATGCAATAACTCTTCAGGTGAATGCTTACCATCAGAATATATAGTATGCATGTGCAGATCTGCAATATCTGCCATGTCTTCTCCTGTCAAAATATGTAACAAACTGACAGGCTGCCTTATATAGAAGACAACCTGTCATAATTAAGTATAAGCAGATTATATTAAATATTAGACTGAATAATAAGCCTTCACCTTCGCTAAAGCTTCTTCCAAACCGACGAGTATTTTTTCGCCGGATTCTCTATATTTAATTTCCACTTGACCATTAGCCAGGTTTTTAGATCCAACAACTATCTGAATAGGAATACCTAACAAATCCGCATCATTAAACTTCACACCTACACTGTCGTCTCTATCATCATAAATTGTATCTAAAGAATTAGATTGCAATTCATTATAAAGCTTTTCACAAGCTTCTCTGACTTCTTCAGATTTCTTAGTATTAAGTCCCACAATATGAGCATTAAATGGTGTCAGTTCTTTATTCCATTTAATACCATATTTATCATAGTTTTGTTCGATATAGCATGCAATTACTCTTTCCACACCTATTCCATAACTACCCATGATAATTGGCTTTTCTTTACCATCAGAGTCAAGGAATGTAGCCCCCATTGCATCGGAATATTTAGTACCAAGCTTGAATATATGTCCAAGTTCAATAGCTTTAACGATTCGGATAGGCTCTCCATCCATTGGGTTAGGTTCACCTTCTTTTATAGTACGCAGATCGTAGTATTCTTTAATCTCTAAATCACGAGTAAAATCGATATTTTTATAATGATATCCATCTTTGTTAGCCCCAGAGACTAATCCGTTAGCATCTTTAAGAAGATTATCAGCAATTACTCGTATATTTGTTTTAAGATTAACAGGACCGATGGAACCACCATTTGCTCCTGTGTATGTTATTAACTCTTCAGCGGTGGCAGGTCTGAAAATATTTGTACCTAAAATAGATTCTAATTTATTTTCATTTAGCTCATCATTGCCACGCATAAGAATAATTATTGGCTTGTCGTTTACCATGTATACAACAGATTTGGCACATCTATGTTCAGGTATATTGAACTGCTCTACCAAGTCGTCTATGCTTTTAGCATTTGGAGTCGCAAATTCTTCAATTAACAAGTCTTCATCAATTCTACCAACCGAATTGACATCAGAAGTAGCAACTTCTATATTTGCAGCATAGCCCGAATCAGAAATTGCACATAAGTCTTCACCTGCATCTGACTCTACCATAAACTCCTGAGACTGCTTACCTCCCATTGCACCACTGGACGCTCCTACTACAAAGAATTTTATACCACAAGTATTAAAAATATTGCAATATGCTTCATAATGTTTTTGATAGTTTTCATCTAAACCTTCCCAAGAAGAATCAAGCGAATATGCGTCTTTCATTATAAACTGACGCCCTCTTAAAACACCTGATTTAGGTCTTGGTTCATTTCTAAATTTTGTTTGAATTTGATACCAAACCATAGGCATATCGCGGTAAGACTTTACATGCTGGCGAGCATGATAAGTTATAACCTCTTCATGAGTTGGAGCAAGTATCAAGCCATCACGGTTTTTGATATGAAACATCACATCACCCATAGCTTCTACTCTATTCGTTTCTTCCCAAATGTCAATAGGATTTAAAGCAGGAAGTAAAAATTCTTGACCACCGATGCTGTCAATTTCATTTCTTAAAATATTCATTACTTTTTTAAGAACAATATGCCCCAAAGGTAGCCAGGAAAAAACTCCTGCAGCTAACTGACGAACCATACCGGATCGAACCATTAGCTTGTGAGAAGGCATTTGTACATCAGCAGTAACTTCTTTTAAGGTTGGAATAAAGTATTTGCTTAGTCTCATGTCAATAACCATTGATTTATATTAAAAATATTATATCTATTTTACCTGGAATGCAAATTTAACAATATAGAAACTGTTAAAAAAATAAATCTGTCAATTACCAGGTTTGACTATCTTATATTTTTTCATTCTATCTCTTAAAGTACTTGGTGGCATTCCTAATATTTTCGCTGCACCTTTTCTCCCTTCTATAGTATAACTACTGTCCTCTAAAGCTTTTATTATATGCTCTTTTTCAAATTCTTTCATCGTTTTAGTATCGCTAACTTCATTTGGGAAAGTATCTGCATTTATGAACTTATCATCAACATTGAGCACCCCATTTTCAGAAAGGATAACAGCTCTTTCTATGACGTTTTCTAACTCCCGCACATTGCCTGGCCAGGAGTATTTCATAAAAGCTTCCATCACTTTAGAAGGCACTTTTTCAATCTCTCTACCCATTTTTTTGGAATACTTATTTATAAAGTGCTTTACAAGAATAGGTATATCTGAGTCTCTTTCTCGAAGTGCAGGAATATGCAATGGAAAAACATTAAGTCTATAATATAAATCTTCTCGAAACTCACCTCTTTTAACCTGATCTTCCAGTATCCTGTTGGTAGCAGCAATGACCCTTGCATTTACTTTTATAGTCTGAGGATTGCCTAACCTTTCAAATTCTCCTTCTTGCAAAACTCTCAGTAGTTTTGATTGCAATTCAAGAGGCAGATCACCAATTTCATCTAAAAAAATAGTCCCGTTACTAGCTAACTCAAATCGTCCAATCTTTCTGGTTAATGCTCCTGTAAAAGCTCCTTTCTCGTGACCAAACAGTTCGGACTCAATTAAATTTGCCGGCAAAGCTGCACAGTTTACTTTTACAAGCGGTTGTTTCCTTCTATTAGAAATATTATGTACTGCTCTGGCAATTAATTCCTTACCTGTACCGGTTTCCCCTAGTATTAATACAGTTGAGTCAGTTTTTGCAACCTGCTCTAATTGTTTTAATACATTAGTCAATTGGGGACTCTGACTAATAATTTCTTCAAAATTGTGCTGTATTTTTATTTCTTGCTTTAAGTAAATATTTTCTTCTTGTAGTTTGTTTTTTAACTTTTCTAACTCATCCACTGTTTGTTTTAACTTCAACTCTGCACGTTTTCTTTCATGTATCTGTTCTTCTAGCTTTGTATTCATTTTTCGGAGTTCGGCTGTTCGATTATTGACTCGTAATTCCAACTCATCATTGGCTTTTAGCAACTCTCTGCTTAGTTGCTGTAAGGACAAATGTGTATTTATTCGGGCTAATACCTCTTCATGCTGAATTGGTTTAGTGATATAATCGACGGCACCAGAATTAAAACCTCGCACTTTATCATCCAAATCTGACAGAGCTGTCATAAATATTACAGGTACATCAGATGTAGCAGGGCTATCTTTAAGTCTTCTGCAAGTTTCAAAACCATCAATACCCGGCATCATTACGTCTAGAAGTATTAAGTCAGGTTTGAGGAAAGTAACTTGCTCTATTGCACTTTCTCCGTCTTCTGCAACAAGTACCCTAAACTGTTTATCCATAAGAAAATCAAGCAATACTCCAATATTATCAGGAATATCGTCAACAATCAAAATAGTAGCTTTATATTCTTTTTTTTGCATTATAATTCATCTATATTTGGACGCAACATTTCTCTAATACTTTTCATTTTAAATTTTGCAGCATACTCTCTAATTCTGTGTGTAAAAGCAGCATATTTTGAACTACCAAGCTCCAATTTATCTAACAATGCTGTAAGACTCTTTATGTCTCCAATTAATGCAAATTGGTAAAGTGACACTAAGACTGTTCTTTCAGGATAGATAACAACCTGATTATTCATGTTCTCAATTCTACCTTGTTTATTGTAAACCCAAGTAAGATTAAGGTATTGTTGGATTTTGTCAAACAGTAAATTGAAATCATAAGGCTTCAGTATATAATCATAATATGATTCTTCATTTTGCTTATCTAAGTCTCTTCCTGTTAGAATTAGAAATTTAATATCTTCAGAAATCTCTTTGATGCTGTTAGCAGCTTCTACACCAGTAATACCTGGCATAAAATAGTCTATTAGAACTAAATCAGGGATAAAAGTTTTTGCAATTTCAATCGCTTCTATTCCATTTTCTGCTTCCGCTATTTCAAAACCTAACGGAGAAAGTACTGTAGAAAGAAGAAGTCGATTTTTGAAGTCATCGTCCACTAGCAATATTTTTTTTGCAGGCCCTTTGTAATTCACAATATCGCTATATAAATTACTGTGCTGTTTATTTAAGCGTTTATAAGGCATTTCAATAACAAAACCAAAATTTGATCCTATGTGTAATTTACTCTCCATATAAACTCTGCCACCCAAAAATCTTATTAATTTTATAACCCTTTTGTACGAATACAGAATTTTACTCTGCATTGGCATATCAGATTGGTTTAATAATAGTTTAAGCTCTTCATCTTTAAATCCATTCCCACTGTCACTTACTTCCACCTTAATATTTGCGTTCTCTTCTGTCTTCCCAATAAGATGTATTTCTATCCTAACAAATCCTTTTTGGGTGTTTTTAATTGCATTTCCAATAGTTGCTGTAATTATTCTACTAAGCAAGCTTTTATCCGCAATTAGAATGCTTGGTAAATTCCTATCTATTTTAACAAACTGTTCGATATTCGAACTAGCTTCTTCAAACGCTTTTTTAATAGTCCTATCAAAAAATAAATTAGATGATATTTCAGATATTTTGGGTTGGTAGTTACCAGAGTTGACACGGCTAAAATCAAGCAAGTCATTGATTAAATGCAATAATGTTTCACTACTTTGCCTAATATGTTGCAAAATGTGTTGATTTTCCTGAGATAAATTTGAGTTAGAAGTTAGAATTTGTGTATAACCCATTATTGAGTTTAAAGGCGTTCGTAGTTCGTGACTCAATCCACTGAAAAAAGTATATGTCTCATCTTTTATTTTTGGGACAGCTATGTTATCAATATGTATTAATTGAAGAACAGTCCCATAATTATTTTTGCTCAGAATTACTTGATAAGACTCTTCCGGAAAATCTAAAATATAAGAATCAGAGTAATTTTGACTCTCTTTCAAAGAATCAAATATCTCATTTGGTATTAGTTCTTTAGTGTTAAGCTCAGTAATACTATTACAGATTCCAAATTTGTTCAAAAATTTTGTATTTGGCTTTGATTCGAAAGGACTAATCAAAATACAAGGAAAATCAAATATTTCAGGATTAAAATGATAGTCAGAGATATTATGCTGCACCAAGTTGTCTGTCATTTGTTCTTTATCGTGAAGAGTAAAGATTGTTTCAATGAGATAGTTTAAGGACTTGAAAAAAGCAATATCTTCTTTTTTATTATAAGCATTAATATTTTCAATTAGTAAATAGGTTTTATAGTGATCTTTAGAAGAAATAGGTACTACAACATATTTATTTCCTAAATTATCCAACTCTTTAGAATAAATTAAATCTTCTTGTTTATCCTTGGACTTTACATATTGAGTCACCAACATCCTAATGTCATGCGGTATTTCAACTATATCATAGTCAATCTTGTCTCTATCTGCATGAAACTCTACAAGAAAATTTTCTTTGTATGTTTTAATCAAATATATTGATTTAGTATTTGTTTCAAATAAAAAATCTATACACATCTTATGAAACAGTTCGCTCATCTTCTTTCCGAATATTGTTTTCTATATAAAAACAGAAATATAGTAAACTTATTTTTTAAAAGCGGAAAGTTTATATTCTATCAGAGAATTTGTTTTAAAATCAAACAATGTTGTTCTTCTCAATCGATAATATGAAACCCAATAGTTCTTGAGTGTGGAAATATAAGTCTGAAATGCCTGATCTTTCTCCTTTTGAGCCAAGAATAAATCATTCATATCAATCTTCCCAATCATAAATCTTTTATAAGCTACATCAAATCTTTTTTGAGCTATAGTATCAGATTTTGCTGCAATTATTACTTGCTTTTGCAACTGCTTGAAAGTCAATGTTTGAAATTTAACTTGAGTTTCAAATAGTTTTTTATTTTGTCGATTATTTATTTCTACCCGCTCTTTGTTTGCCAAAGCTGACGCTATTTCTGCATCAGATTTGCCCCATTGAAATAGAGGAACGGAAAAACTAACATCTATACGCTCTTGATCTAATAAGTCATGATAAACATCTTTTATACCGCCTGCAGTCTGATTCATACCAAAAGAAGCAGAGATGTCTGCTGTAAAACTATTATTACTCTTTGCAACTTCTAAATTCTTTTTAGCTCTTTCTTCGCTGATTTTATAATTTGTCATATCTGATCGATTTCTTAAAGCCTGCTTCATTGCTACATCAGCATCTACATCAAAAGCTTCGAATGTAGTTTCAGGAATTATTGAAATGGTTTCTTCGGACTTTAGTCCGATATAAATTTTGAATTCTTCTAATATCCTATCGTAATTTAAGTTTGCGGATTCTAATGTTACCTCACTTTGCAGTTTAGCAAGTTCTGACTGTAGTAAATCATTTTCAGCTATTTTCCCTACCTTATATCTACCCTCAGATAACATGTAAAGAGTATCGTTATTCAATTTATTAGTCAGAGCATTTTTAATATTCATTTCAGCTATATACAAATCAAAAAACTTCGAAGTTACTTCAATGGCAATATCTTCCATACTTTCTGCGTATGATTTCTTCATGTTCTCATAACTCATATCTTCAATAATATTATCCCACTTATAAGTATTTACTTTAAATAGTGGTTGAGTAATACCAATTTGTATAGGAGTAGCTGACCAGTAGTTGTTGGCATAATCACCATACTGATCTATTCTACTAATATTTGAACCTACATAAAACTGTGTCCCTGTCAATGCGAGCCTCTGGCTAACTCTTAGATTTAGATTTGAATACATACGGTTTCTAGACCTAAATACTTCTGACCCATCATCTTGAACTACAGGAGAAATAGTACGTTCCATGCCTGGAGCCGAACCTGATAGGTTAAATTGTGGCAAATATGAAGATTTAAAAGCTTTAAAATCCCAAATATTTGCTAAAAATTGCTTTTCTGCTACTTTTGCAGCATCACTACTGGTTTGTGCAAAAGCTATGCATTCCTGCAAATCCATTTCTTTTGCTACTGTAATTCGTATAAAAACTGAACTAATTATAGCAATTAAAAGTAAAATTCTCATTATTCGTACCTTAATAAATCTATTGGGTCTTGATTTGCTGCTTTTTTTGCAGGTAATATTCCGAATAACAGGCCAACGCTGATACTGACAAAAAATGAAATTAGCACCGACCACACTGAAACCAGAGTACTAATATCTGTAGATATTTCAATGATGTAGCTGGCGGAGATGCCTGTGATTATACCCAGAATTCCACCCGTTATACTTATAGCAACTGCTTCTGAAAGAAACTGAGTCATTACGTCATTTTTCTTTGCTCCAACGGCTAATCTTATGCCTATTTCTTTTGTCCTTTCCAGGACTGAAGCAAGCATGATATTCATGATTCCTATACCACCGACAATAAGAGATATAGAAGCTATAGCACCTAACACAAAGTTAAATATTTGTCTTGTATCTTGTTCTTGCCGCAATAATACTTCGGGAATAATCATTTCAAAGTCTTCAACACCATTATGTCTACGAGTTAGCATAGTTTTTGTAATCTCTGCTATGTTTTTAAGTTCGCGGGTGTCCTTTACTCTCACAATTAACTGATCTAACTGATTATAATTTACTGAAGATTCTGCTCCTCTCCTTCTCCCTCTCTGAATATCATTTGAAGTAATTTTACTCCTGTTTTCAAACCGCATAAGCATAGTGGACATTGGGATATAAATATCATTGTCAAAATTCCTAACTCCTAAGCTTTTAGCATTGTCTTTAGAGACATTCCTAGTGCCCGAAATACCTATAACTTTTAGCCAAATCCCGTCTACTTTCAAAGATTTACCTATAGGCTTTTCTGTTGGGAATAATTTTTGTGCAGCTTCAGGCCCTATTATACATACGGGGTCTGCCATATTGTAATTGATATTATGGAATTTATTACCTATAATATCTTTTTCCTTTTGAGAACTGAAGTAAGCCGGATTAATACCTACTAAATTAATCCTTGAATTTATTCTTCTTCTGATTGCTTTTCGTTCTAAAATTACTTCAGGTGAAACAGATTCTACACCGGGAACAATAGACTTTATGCTTTCAGCATCTTCCAATGTCAACCCAGGTGAAAACCTTTTAGCACCTGCTTCTTTTTTCTGCACATCTTCGCTTTCTTCGTCATCCAAAGAGTTATCTTGATTTTTTTGCTTGATAATAGGCTTTATTATAATATTGTTTGTCCCTAAGACTTTCATCTTTTCAAGTATTTCTTGTTCAGCACCTTTCCCTATTGCCAGCATAGTAATAACAGAAGCAACTCCAAAAATAATACCTAACGAAGTCAAAAACGATCTCAGTTTATTCTGGAAAATAGCCTCATTTGCTATTTTAAAATTATAAGTTAAAGTTTTTAGCATGTCTTACTTCTTTGTATTTTCAATTTTTGATTTAGCAGATCTGTCTTCTATCATATTAATACTAATTTTATCGGCATTATCAGGCACAGTTAGCAGTATATTGTCGTCTTTTTTTAAGCCATCTTCTATAATAATCATATCATCATTCATTTCACCGGTATGCACTTGTTGTTTTTCGATAGAACCTGAATTTTTGACAAATACATACTGAATTTTTACATCTTCATTAAACACAGTATGCAAAGCATCTAACGGAATAGATAAAACATCTTTAAATTTATTGACTAAAATTTTATTAGAGGTAGTCATTGAAGGTAGCAGTATAGTGTCTTTCTCATTGATTTTAAGGATTACTTCGAACACTTTAGTATCCCTGCCTTCCAAATCCTCTCCAATATTAGCGACTTTAGTTACCTCGCCTGTCAGCTTTTTATCAGGATTTGCATCTAATGATATTTCAGCTTTTTGGCCAACCTTAATTTTCTGAATATCTAACTCGTTGACATAGGTCAATGATTCCATAATAGAAAGATCTGGCAAATTAGCCACTACCGGATTCCAAGGACTAATACCAGATCCAACTACTTTACGTCTTCCACCCCATTCCCTTGCATATATAACCATACCATCAGAAGGAGCAAGTATAGTAAACTCATTTTGTAAATCTATGAGCAAATCTAACTTTTGCCTTTCTTTTTCCAAATCGGCACCTACTATAGACAGTTCAGTTTCTGCCTGCTCTACTTTAGTAGAGTAGTTTTTAGTTTGTTGCTTAAAATTGCGAAATTCCTTGTCATAAGCAATTTCAGCTTGTCTGATAGTTGCAGGAGGCTCGTATTTAGACTGCTCCATTTGAAGTTGCTTTTCTTCGAGAGAATACTTGAGATTTTCTAAATTATCTCTTGCTTGCGATAAAGTAAGAGTAGAATCTAATCTTTTTTGTTTGTACTGTGATTCCAATTTCTGGATATTTAACTCTATCTCTTTTATTTTGTTAGTTATTTCAGATTTATCCAACTCCGCTACAAAATCACCTTCTTTGACATGAGTTCCCTCATCTACTAGATTTGTGATTTTCATATTGTATATTCCAATTTTTTGAGCTTTGCTTGGCCCCGTAATGTCTATGGATTTTTGAGCCCTTAGCTCACCAGTAGTGTTTACAATTATATCGAATTCTCCATAAGTAGGCTTTACTAACACTTGCTTGACGGAATCATCATCCAAAAGAAAAAAGTAAGATGCCACAGCAATAACGATTGGTATTAAACTAAAAATAATAATTTTCTTTTTCATATTTAATCTCTATTATTTTATATAGGTATGAAACTAATACGCTATAAGTCCGTATAGGTTTCATTTTATCATATTTTTACTTAATTTATAGCATGGCAGAAGTAAGCTAAGATTCAATTTAGTTTGAATATTGTTCCAATTTTAAATATTTTGACTCTCTTATCGTTTGCACTTAAGCTAAAATCTAACAAATTGTGAGAAAATAATATGCTTTGTATTTACAACCATAGCAATGATCCATATTTTAATATGGCAACCGAAGAACACTTCTTCAAAAACTATACCGAAGATATCTTTATGCTTTGGAAAAATAGTCCTGCTGTTATAGTCGGCAAACATCAAAACACATTAGCTGAAATCAACTTGGATTATATAAAAGAAAACAATATACCTGTGGTCAGAAGATTATCCGGTGGTGGAGCAGTTTTCCATGACTTAGGCAATATAAATTTTACTTTTATACAGTCAGGTGATTCTGAGAAGTTAGTAGATTTTAGAAAATATACACAGCCTATATTAGATGTATTAACAAACCTTGGAATTGATGCCAGATTCGAAGGTAGAAATGATTTAACTATAGATGGGAAAAAGTTTTCCGGTAATGCAGAACATGTAATCAAAAATAGAGTTTTACACCATGGCACTTTACTTTTTTCATCAGAAATGAAAGATTTAACAAAGTCTTTAAAAGTAAATCCTCTGAAATTCCAAGATAAAGCAGTTAAATCCGTACGCTCACGAGTAACCAATATAAGTGACCATTTACCATCGCCAATTTCATTAGATGAGTTTACAAATAAAGTTATGAATCACATCCAAGGTATGTATGCTGATTCCAAAATTTATGATATTTCTGATGACGACAAAATATCAATAGAAGCTTTGGCAGAATCAAAATATTCTACCTGGGAATGGAATTTTGGTTATACTGCAAAATATAATTTTAGCCAAGGTTTTAAAACTTCAGGTGGCAATGTAGAAGTCCATTTAAATGTGGATAAAGGTATCATTAAAGAAGCCAAAATTTACGGTGACTTTTTCAATAAAAAAGATATTACTGAATTAGAATATGCTCTGCAAAACGTCAATCACGAAGAAATTGCAATCAGAGAAGCTTTGAAAAACATAGAAGTAAGCGAATACATAAAAGGCTCTAGCATTGATGAGCTAATAGTTGGAATTTTCTAGATATTATGTCCACAACTGATTCAATATTTTTTTTTAATCAGTTGTGGAACTATTTCTACATTCAACTATATGGTTTATTACTTCCATATTGTAGCCTCTGATTAATATTTAACATATCGCTGACTCTATGCTCCCATTCTTACTTCTAAGTCTTTGTAAAAGACTAATCTCACCATCTCTGAAGCTCAAATAAATCTTACTTTAGTTATTGTTTTCTTAATATTGCAAGAACTTAAAGTTAAGCTTGAAAAAAAGCAATGTTGTTTTCCAAGATAAGTTTCTTATATTAGTAGAATATTGTATAAGCTTTTTTAGGGTAAGCTATGTCTTTAGCAAAGAAAATACTCGATTTTTTCACCAGAAAGGAAAAAGTAACCGCTGGTGGTGGAGAAAAGGCAGTTCAAAAGCAAACTTCTATGGGCAAGATGACTGCTCGTCAAAGAATAGAAGCGATACTTGACAACCAGACTTTTCACGAGTATGATTTATTTGTAGAGCATACCAATAGAGATTTTGGTATGGACAAAAAATTCCTTCCGGGGGATGGAGTTATTACCGGCACTGGTAATGTAACAGGTCATCCTGTTTGTATTTATGCACAAGATTTTACAGTAGCAGGTGGCTCGCTTGGGCTTGCACATGCTCGTAAAATAACAAAGATTATGGATCACGCTGCTAAGCTGGGAATGCCTTTGATTGGCATTAATGATAGTGGTGGAGCCAGAATTCAAGAAGGCGTAAATTCATTAGCCGGTTATGGAGAGATTTTTTACAGAAATACCAAATCATCAGGTATTATTCCTCAAATCTCAGTTATTTTAGGTCCTTGTGCAGGTGGTGCAGTATACTCTCCTGCATTGACAGATTTCGTTTTTGTAGTTGATAAAATTTCAAAAATGTTTATTACAGGTCCTGAAGTTATCAAAACTGTTTTAGGAGAAGAGATTTCTATGGAAGATCTTGGCGGTGCAAGAGTTCAGGCAGAAATCTCAGGTAATGCTCACTTTTTTGCAGAAAGCGAGCAGGAGTGTATTCAACAAATCAAAAAACTTATGGAATTTATTCCTTGGAATAACCTTAAGAAAGCTGATAAGTTCGCTCCTAAACCTCCAAAAGCAAGCTTCAAGATTGACGAAATTATGCCTAAGGATCCTAAAGAACCTTATGATGTTAGAGATGTTATTAAAGCATTTGTAGATGATTCGGACTTCCTTGAGGTTCAAGAACATTTTGCTGCCAATATTGTAATTGGTTTTTCCAGACTTAAAGGTGAAACGATAGGTATCGTAGCTAATCAACCTTTAGTTTTAGCTGGTGTATTGGATGTCGATTCTTCTAATAAAGCAGCTCGCTTTATCAGATACTGTGACGCTTTCAATATTCCGCTTGTTACTTTAGTAGATTTGCCGGGTTATCTTCCTGGTGTTGATCAGGAACATGCAGGTGTTATTCGCCATGGTGCAAAGATTCTTTATGCATATAGTGAAGCTACTGTTCCTAAAATCACATTGACACTAAGAAAAGCATACGGTGGTGGCTACATAGCAATGTGTTCACGTCACTTAGGTGCAGATTTTTATTTTGCTTGGCCAAGTGCAGAAATTGCAGTTATGGGACCTGAAGGTGCAGCGAATATCATCTTTAAAAAAGAGATTACTACTGCGTCTAATCCTGATGCTGTTAGACAAGAAAAAGTAGCTGAGTACACAGAAAAATTTGCGAATCCTTATGTAGCAGCTGCAAATGGATTTATTGATGCTGTTATTTCTCCTGAAGAAACCAGGGGATACTTATGCCACGCATTAGAAATGGCTGCTAATAAAAATGAACCATCGCCTAATAAAAAACATGGTATTCCACCATTTTAAGGAGATTTTACCATGATAGAAAATATTAAAACTCTTGTTGTTGACGATACAGCTTATAAAACTAAGTTAAATACTAAGTTTGAAAGAAGAAAGGTTTATGTTCCTAAAAATGAAAAGCATATTTTAGCTTTCATTCCGGGTACAATCAGAGAAATCTACGTCAAGCAAGGACAACAAGTTACAAGCTCTCAGAACTTAATAGTTCTTGAAGCCATGAAAATGAGAAACACTATAAAAGCTCCATTTGACGGGACTATTAAAAAAATTTATGTCAAATCTGAAAGTACTGTTCCCAAAGGTGAACTTTTAATTGAATTTGAATAGTTTTAAAAAAGAGGCTGATTTAATCAGCCTCTTTTTTTTTACTACATACCTCTTCTATACTTTCCTCCAATCTCATAAAGCAAGTTTGAAATTTCACCCATTGTAGCGTATTGAACTGTATTAAGCAATTCCTCGAAAATATTTCCACCATTTAGAGCAACTTTTCTTAAGTTTTCCAAAGCTTGAGGAGCTTTATTTACATTTTTCGATTTAAACAGTTTTATCTCTTCTAAACGTTTGTTTTTTTCAGTTGCGTCAGCTCGGATTACTTGCATATTTTCGTAGTTATCTTTTGTATTCGGATTTAAGAATGTATTCACACCTATAATTGGATAAGCTCCAGAATGCTTCAAGGACTCATAGTGCAAGGACTCTTCCTGTATTTTTGATCTTTGGTATTGAGTTTCCATAGCACCTAAAACTCCTCCCCTTCTAGACAATCTAGAAAACTCTTCTAAAACGGCTTTTTCTACTTCATCGGTAAGCCATTTAATGAAGAAAGAACCTTGAATAGGATTCTCATTTTTGAGCATTCCAAACTCTTTAGTTAATATCTGTTGTATAGCCATAGAGCGTCTGACAGATTCTTCTGTAGGGGTTGTAACTGCTTCGTCGTATGAGTTTGTATGAAGCGAATTGCAATTGTCATAAAATGCAATAAGTCCCTGCAAAGTAGTCCTAATGTCATTAAATTCTATTTCCTGTGCGTGAAGAGATCTTCCGCTGGTCTGAATATGATATTTCAATTTTTGTGATCTAGCATTTGCACCATATTTATCTCTCAAAGCTATAGCCCAAATTCTCCTGGCTACTCTTCCAATAACCGAATATTCAGGATCCATTCCGTTTGAAAAGAAAAATGATAAATTAGGAGCAAAGTCATCTATATTTAAACCTCTACTCAAAAAATACTCAACATAAGTAAATCCATTCGCTAAAGTAAATGCAAGCTGAGTAATAGGATTAGCACCGGCTTCAGCAATATGATAGCCACTTATTGAAAGAGAATAATAGTTTTTGATTTGATTTTTGGATAAATATTCCTGCAAATCACCAATCATCTTCATAGCAAAATCAATAGAAAATATTATAGTATTCTGGCCTTGATCTTCCTTAAGCATATCAGCTTGAACTGTACCCCTGAGCTTTCTAAAAGTGTCTAACTTTAGTCGTTCTGATTGATCGTTGGATAAAGTCTGTCCACTACCTTCAAGTTTCTTTAGTTCTCTTTGATATGCAGTCATAAAAAAGAAAGCTACCATGATAGGTGCAGGAGCATTTATTGTCATTGATACACTAGTTAGGGGATCCATCAAGTCAAAGCCTTTTAGAAGAGTATCCATGTCTTCTATAGTACAAATAGATACACCACTCTCGCCTATTTTACCATAAATATCAGGTTTCTCTGCCGGATCTTCTGCATATAAAGTAATCCCGTCGAAAGCAACAGAGAGGCGTTTGGCATCTTCACCTTCACATAGATAATGAAATCGTTTATTCGTCCTCTCAGGGCTGCCTTCGCCTGCAAACTGACGTTTAGGATCTTCAGTAGTACGCTTAAATGGAAATACTCCGGCTGTATAAGGAAATTCGCCCGGAAAGTTTTCTAAATACTTATATCTAATTAAATCTGCCCATGAACTATAATCAGGAGGTACAATTTTTGGAATTTTTAATCCGGTTATAGATGTATTTAATAGATTTAGCTTATACGTCTTACCTTGTATGTCGTATTCTAGATACTCTTGAGCATATTTATTTTTAATGATGTCTTGATGCATTAGATATTTTAAGTCTTGATTTTCTATGTCGTTTTCTAATATTGAAATTTGATTGTCTATTTCCTCTGATGCAATATTTATCTGTTTGACTTTATATAACGCTTCTAATTTATCAACTTTTGTAGCTAATTCATCTGTACTTTGTTGATAAGATTTTATAGTCTCACCTATTTCGGCCAAGTAATGCTGTCTTTCTTCGGTAATGAGTCCTCTATTTTGTTTAATAGATACATCTAATAAATCATACAAATCTTTTTGATAATCATACGCATAACCAGTAAATGCCATCATAGTTCGAAATATATCTTTAAATAGTCTATTGACACCTGTATTATTGAATTCATTACTTCTTACTGCATACACAGGAAGCAAAACATCATCTAAAGCGATTGAATGATCAACGGCAACGCTGTGGTTTCTGATATAGTTGATTTTTACTTCTCTGAGTACATCTTCAGAACCTACCTTTTCAAATTTATTAATAGCAATAAAATCTGCCTCTTCTAGCATGTCTATTTTTTCAAGCTGCGAAGGAGCACCAAATTCAGAAGTCATAACATACAAAGACTTATCACTTATAGATAGTATTTTGGAATCACCTTGACCTATGCCACTTGTCTCCACAATTATCAAGTCGTAAGATGCAGCCTTAAATATAGAAATAGCATCATTTATAGCATTTGATATTTCACTCCCTGATTCACGAGTAGCAAAACTTCTAAAATATACTCTATCGTTGTAAATATGATTATATCGGATCCTATCTCCTAATAAAGCCCCTTTAGTTCTTGATTTACTGGGATCCACAGCAAGCACTGCTATTCTAAAACCTTTGGTATAAGCTAAAAATCTACCAACAATTTCATCAATTAAAGAACTTTTTCCGGCACCACCTGTTCCGGTAACTCCCATAACAAAAGTTCTATTTTTGTCTTCAGAATGTATTTTATGACGGATATCATCAAAATATGACTCTTCGCAATGATTTTCAGCACAGCTAAGCATTTTAGATATACTATATTTATTTTCAGTAGTCTGAACACTGATATTATTATCATATTCTACACGTATTATTTGTTCATGTTTATTAGTAGTTATACGATCTATTATATCGTCTGCTATTCCGTCTATTCCTACCTTAATTCCATCTTCAGCATGGTAGATTTTAGTAACTCCGTAATCCTCAAGTATCTTAATTTCTTTTGGTAGAATTACACCGCCACCGCCACCAAATACGAGTTTATTTTCAGCACCATAAGATTTTAAAGAATCTATTAGATATTTAAAATATTCATTATGACCACCCTGATACGAACTAATTAGCAAAGCATCTACATCTTCTTGCACAGCGGCAGCTACCACTTCGTCAACGCTTCTGTTGTGACCTATATTAATTACCTCCGCACCCCTTTTTTGAAGCAGCCTTCTAAATATATTTATAGAGACATCATGCCCATCAAAAAGAGCTGCCGCAGTTAGAACTCTTATATTCATATCTGCTTCCCCCTACTTCAAAAGACTACGAGCAATAACCAATCTCTGGATTTCGCTTGTGCCTTCGTAAATTTCAGTAATTTTTGCATCTCTGTAATATCTTTCTACATTAAAATCTTCTGTATAACCATATCCGCCATGAATCTGAATTGCTTTATTTGCACAAAACATGGCTACTTCAGATGTTTTTAGTTTAGCCATAGCAGCTTCTCTGCTGTAATCCAACCCCATGTCTTTCATTTTAGATGCTCTATAAGTCAGTAGCCAAGCAGCTTCGTACTCAGTCCACATATCAGCAATCATCCATTGAATGGCTTGAAAATTTGATATAGGTTGGTCAAATTGAATTCTTTCTTTTGAATATTTAATAGCATCTTCTATAGAAGCTCGAGCTATACCTAATGCTTGTGAAGCAATACCTAACCTTCCTCCATCCAAAGTGCCCATTGCTATTTTAAAGCCTTTATTAAGTTCGCCTAGCATATTTTCTGCAGGTATTTCTACATTGTCTAAGATGATTTCTGCGGTCGAGGAAGATTTTATCCCTAATTTTCTCTCTATTTTACCTATGCTATACCCGGTAGTTTCTTTTTCAACAATAAAAGCCGTTACTCCTCTCGTTTTCTTGGAAGGTTCTGTAGAAGCAAGCAATACAAAAATATCAGCTTCTTTACCGTTTGTAGCAAACAGTTTTGAACCATTTAATATCCATTTTCCATTTTCAAATTTAGCTGTAGTTTGTGTAGCTCCGGCATCAGATCCGGCACCTGCCTCAGTTAAAGAAAAGCTACCTATTTTTTTACCCGAAAGTAAATCCGGTAAGTATTTTTGTTTTTGTTCTTCTGTCCCGAATCTATAAATAGGATCACAAACTAAAGATGAATGAGCAGAAACTATTACTCCTGTAGACGCACAAGCTTTTGAAATAGATTCTATAGCTAGCATATATGAGACATAATCCATTCCTGCTCCGCCATATTCGTCAGGGAATGCAATGCCCATCAGGCCAAGTTCTCCTGCTTCTTCTATAATATCTTTAGGGAATAAGTGATTTTTTTCATTGTAAGATGCTTGAGGCTTGATTTTATCGGTTGCAAATTTATCTACCATTTCTTTTAGCATTATTTGCTCTTCGCTAAGGAAATATTCCATTGTTTACTCCAGTATATTTGTTCACATATTAAGGAGCGACGGATAACATTGGTTAATTATTTGCTAATGCTTATTGTTTTTCATTTTAACTTTGACTTTTGGGTATATTAATAATAAAAGAAGTCCCTATTCCAAGTACCGAATCTATATGAATAGTGCCACCGTAAAGCTCAATTATTTTTTTTATGATGGACAGACCAATTCCTGTACTATTTACTTCTTTGGGCTGGAGTGTTTGGAATATTTTAAATATTTTATCATGATATTTTTTATTTATCCCCGGGCCATTGTCTCTTACTATTATTTTCCAACTGTTATTTAAATCATAAGATTCTATAGTTACGATAGTCTTTTCTTTATCTCCATATCTAATGGCATTATCAACCAAATTTTGAATCACCTGTTCAATTCTAATTCTATGAGCTATTATATAATTATTTTCAAGTTTCGTTAGAAGTTCAAAATTTTCATTGGTATTGAAGAAAGTATGCACTTCGTCAATAAGCTCTTTCAAATCAATCAGCTCTTTATCTGTTTCTGTTCTGCCTACTCTTGAGTACTGCAATATACCTGCTATTAACTGATCCATTATATTTACTCTTTGGATCAACATTTCCAACAATTCTAAACCTTCTGGCTCTAAATCACTTAAATAATCATTTTTCAACCAATAAGTTAACTGAGAGATGCCCCTTAAAGGAGCTTTCAAATCATGCGATACTATGTAAGCGAATTGCTCCAATTCAGCATTTATTTCTTTTAGCTTCTTAGTTCTTTCTTCAACCTTTTTTTCGAGTTCCAAATTCATATTTTTAAGACTATTTTCAGCCTCTACTCTATCAGTTATATCCCTAACAACTGCAATAATAAAATTAGCATCCCCTAATCTGCTCAATGAAAAAGAGGTTTCACCAATCATAAGTTTATCTATATTAAGAATCTCATATTTTAAAATAAGAGATAATTTTTCAAGACTACCAAGTTTAATCTGTTCGAGAGTTTGTTTAGTTAGCGAAGCATTTTCATTATTTATTAGATTTAGAAATATTCTACCCTTTAGATTTTTATTTGGCAAAGCAAAATAATCTGCAAAAGCTAAATTATAATCTAATATTTGATATGTATCTAAATCAATAAAACATATTGCATCATTTACTTGATTAAGCAATTTTAGACCATGTTTGTGTTCTTCAGTTTTATATTGTAAATCCGGAAAAAAATTTTTTCTTACAGATTTTTCGCCAAACCCCATAATCTTATTTCTTAATTCTTCTTTTTGCATATTTTTAGAGGGCTTCTTCATATATCACTTTCATATCCTCTATAGTAGATTCCCTTGGATTAGTAACAGAACATGGATCGTTATAAGCAGCAGTTGCAAGATAAGTTAAATCAGTGTAAGAAATGCCTCTATCTTTAAGGGTGCTATCGATTCCTGTGGATTGGATAAACGCTTTTATTCTGTCTATCAGCATAATCTTATTAGTATTATTATTCCCTTGAAGTTCTAATCCAAAATATTTTGCAATTTCATTATATCTTCTTTCTTGCGATTCATAATTGTAATTGATTACAGCTGGTAAAAGCATAGCATTGCACTCACCATGAGGCAAATCTTTATATCCTCCTAAACTGTGAGCCATAGCATGGACATTACCAAGGCTCGCATTTGAAAATGCCAACCCCGCATTTAGACTTGCCTGCATAAGTTGAACTCTAAATTCAATATTTTTTGGGTCTGCCATACAAAGTGGTAAATATTCTGCAATAGTTTCTATGGCTTTTAAAGCAAATAAGTCTGTAAATGGAGAAGATGCAGTCGAGACATAAGCTTCAATAGCATGAACGAGAGCATCTATAGAAGTGCAGGCAGTTAAATAATCATCCATTGTAATTAAAGTTGAAGGATCTATAAGAGAAACGTCAGGAACAATCATACGGCTAATAATTGCAATCTTTATCTTTCTTTGTGTATCGTTAATAATTGCAAATTGAGATACATCAGCAGAACTACCAGACGTAGTAGGAATACATATCATTGGAGGTATCGAATATTCAACCATGTCGACTCCCTCAAAATCTAATATATTAATGCTATGTTGTGAAACCATACCAATCCCTTTTGCAGCATCTATTACGCTACCACCGCCTACTGCAATTATAATATTGCAATTATTTTGAAGATAAACGTTTGCGCCTTCATGTATTTCATAATCGCGAGGATTAGGAGTAATATTATTATAAATCACATAATGTATATTTTCAGACTCAAGAAGATTAGTAACTTTTTTCAGCCATCCTGCTCTTGTAACATTATTATCGGTTACAACTAAAGCTTTTTCTACACTATAATTCTTTGCATATTGAGCAACTAATTCAAGCGAGCCCACACCAAATACAAATTCCGGAGCAACGAACTTTCTCAGTTCATTCATATAATACACCTAAAAATAAAAAAAGCAACCATAGGTTGCTTTTATACACGAATATAAGTATTATTTGTTATTACTATATTATCTAATAATTGTATCGGCTTTATCTGGAGATGTAGAAATTATTGAGATTTTAGCACCAACATAATCTTCTATAAACTTAAAATATTCATAGACTTCTTTTGGTAGCTTATCATAATCTCTAATGCCTGCAAGTGATTGCATCCAACCTTTTACATATTCGTATTGTGGTTCAATTCTTTCTAATGTTTGAATATCTACAGGGAAAGATTTTAGATACTTCCCATCGACTTTGTATCCAGTACAAACACCTATTTCTTCAAATTCATCAAGTACATCTAATTTGGTAAAAGCAATGTCAGTAATTCCATTAATCATTACAGAATACTTTAAAGCTACTAAATCAAGCCAGCCACATCGTCTTGGTCTACCGGTAGTAGCTCCAAACTCTGCCCCGATTTTTCTAAGCTTTTCTCCTTCTGCATCAAGTAATTCTGTTGGGAAAGGTCCATTACCAACTCTAGTACAGTATGCTTTTGTAATACCGATTATTCTGTCTATAGTTAGAGGGGAAATGCCTAACCCGGTACATGCTCCACCGGAAGTAGGGTTGGAACTAGTAACAAAAGGATAAGTACCGTGATCTAAATCTAACAGTGCACCTTGAGCACCTTCCACGATAACTTCTTTACCTTCCTTAATCATTTCGTTAATCAGAAGAGTAGTATCTTTTACATAAGGATCTATAATATTGTCAAATTCAATATATTTTTTTACAATATCATCAGCATTGAGTTCTTCACATCCATATATTTTAGTTAGGACTTCATTCTCTTCAGCCACGTTCTTTCTGATTTTTTCTTCAAATCTTTTTCTATCTAAAAGATCAACAATTCTAATACCGGTTCGTTTAGCTTTGTCAATATAAGATGGTCCAATGCCTCTACCGGTAGTACCAATTGCACTATCTCCTTTTTTACCTTCTCTGGCAGTATCTAAAAGTTTGTGATAAGGCATAATCAAATGGGCTTTATGACTAATAAACAGCCTACCTTCGACTTTAACACCATGCTCTTTAAGCATTTGAATTTCTTCCATTAAAGCTACCGGATCGATAACAACACCGTTACCAATTACACATTTTACATCCGGATTCAAGATGCCGGATGGTATTAGATGCAGTATATATTGCTTTCCATCTATTACGATTGTGTGTCCGGCATTGGCACCACCTTGATAGCGAGCCACTACTTCAGCATCGTTACTGATCAAGTTAACTATTTTACCTTTGCCTTCGTCGCCCCATTGAGAACCAACGATTACCGTAACACTCATTATACTACCCTATAAGATTATTAATAATAGACATTTTAAAGCATGACAATGCTCCGATCTGTATCCAGTCGGAGCATTTGACATATCAGGAATAAATATTCCGTTACCTTTTGCAGAAATTCATTGCTGTATCAAGACTATCATGTATAGTAAACACTTTGTCTAGATGTGTCATTTCTAATAGTTTTGTGACTTTTTCTGGCACACAAGTAAGAGCTAACTTGATACTTTTTTGTTTCAAAGTACCAAGACTACTAACTAGCATACCTAGCCCTGAACTATTAATAATTTGCAATTCTTGCATATTTATAATAACACAGCAAGGAGATTCAGCCGCTATGCTTTGCAATGTAGATGTAAAATCTAAGGCATCATTGCCTCCGAGAGCTTCTCTATTCATAGTAAGCACTGCAGTTTTACAACCATTGCTCTCAATCATTTCGAATTTGTATGTTTCTTGCTTTCTCATTTAAAACAACTACTTTGTTTTTAGTTCAATAATAGCAAAAATATTTGTCATTTACTACTGTGCTGTTGCTTCTTTTTTCAACAATCCTGTTTCTGCATCAATTCTTTTGTTACGTTCCAAATACCAAATAACAAAAGACGAAGCAATATAGATTGAAGAATAAGTACCTGTAATGATACCAACAAGCATAGTAAATGCAAAACCTTCAAGCACCGGACCACCAAATAAAACAAGTGCTAATAGCACTAAAGCTGTAGTTAATACAGTATTGATAGTACGGCTTAATGTTTCGTTGATAGAAGTATTTACTAAGTCAGTAAATCTTTTACCTCTCATATTTTCTTTATTTTCACGAATCCTATCGAAAATAATTACGGTATCATTGATAGAAAAACCTACTACTGTAAGCATACCGGCTAATATTGTTTGATTGATTTCTAGGTTCACAAATCCTAATTTGTTTACAACCACAATCACAGCAAAAGTCACTAAAACGTCGTGCAGTAGTGCTACAATCGCACCTAAACCAAACGTAAACTCAAAACGGAAACCAATGTAAAGCAAGATAGCTAATACAGAAAGAGCAACTGCTATTAATGCATCCCCTCTTGATTCTTTACCAATTTTTGGACCGATTTTATCAACTTTAAGGGTTTCCACATCCAAGTTAGAAAATGCTTTTTGTAAAGCAGACTGCAACACAGTTGGAGCGTCTGCAGACTCTTTCACACGAATTAGGAACTGATCTTCTTTACCAAAAGATTTGATTTCTGCACCGTCAAATCCAGCTTCTTCAACTACTTTACGTAATTCGCTGGCTTCAACGTGTCCTGAGAAACCAACACCAATTTCAGTACCGCCATCAAAGTCGATACCATAGCTTACACCTAATGTCATTGTACCAATTAGGCCAAGTAAAATCACTACCGTAGAGAAAACGAAGAATATTTTCCTTTTGCCTACGAAGTCGATATTTGTTTTATCAAAAAATTGCATTAATATATTCCTCTAATTATTATTTCCAAACTTAGATTAATTACGCTTAAATATTTTTAGTTTGACCAAAATTAAATGATGTTTTATCACCAAGCATAATTTCAATTACTTTTCTTGTCACTACTATACCAGTAAATAAGGTACCAATAATACCAATCATCAATGTCATTGCAAAACCTTTGATAGGACCACTACCAAGATAGAACAAAATCATACCGGTTATAAAAGTAGTAATGTTAGAGTCAAGAATCGCACTTAAAGCTTTTTGGAAACCTTCGTCTATTGCAGATTTGATGGATCTTCCTTTTTTCAATTCCTCTCTAACACGCTCGAAGATAAGCACGTTTGCATCCACCGCCATACCAATAGTCAAAATGATACCGGCGATACCAGGCAATGTTAAAGTACCACCAAAAGCAGCCAATACAGAAATAACAAGAGTAATATTTAGCAATACAGCAAAGTCGGCTACAAAACCACCAATGTTGTAGTAAACTATCATAAATAAAATTACTAAGCCAACAGCTAACATTGTAGCATTGATACCACTTGAAATAGAGTCTTCACCCAGAGACGGACCTACAACTCTTTCTTCAACTATTTGTACAGGAGCTTTCAAAGCACCTGCTTTCAAAATAATTTCAAGTAGTCTTGCTTCTTGGATATCAGCCATACCTGTAATCTGAGAACTACCACCGGATATTTTACTAATTACGTTTGGAGCAGTATAAACTCTACCATCCAATACTACTGCAATTCGTTTACCAATGTTAGCACCTGTGATACGTGCCCATTTTTCAGCACCTTCCGTATTCATTTGCATATTAACGATTGGCTGATTTTGCATTGCATCAAAAGTAGCCATAGCATTAGTAATCACTTCACCTGTAAGTTCAGCATCTCTTTTCAAAGAGTAGAAATTATATGATTCTACATTATTTTTCAAAGCTCTTTGGTCAGGTTTAGCATCGATTGCAATTTTCAAGTTAGAAGGAATCAATGACTTTACAGCTGGTCTGGACAAATATGAATTAAACAACTCAATTTGTTCTTTTAAGATAACAAAGGAATAATCAATATCAGGGATTGATTCCATATCATAAGAGATTGGTTGATACTGATTGTTCACTATAGCATAAGTTGCGAACAAAGAAGTAAACGGATGTTTTTCTTTGTATGCTTTTTGTGCTTCAGAGTCAGACATACCTGAATAAGGGTCATTTTTATCAACTGAGTCAGTTCCAGCAGTAGCAGCTGTGTCTGATGCAGCACTATCATTCGAAGTTATATCAGTAGAATCATTTTGTATAGTATCTTCTGATATAGTTGGAGTATCATTTCCTGCTTCTTCCACAGTATTTTCAGCAACAACTTCTGGTCTAACTTCTTCTTCTACTTGTAAACCTTTTCTTCTAAGACTTTGTTCGTAAAGCACTTTGTCAATTTTTTGAAAAGCTCTCACGATTTTAGAGTTATTTCTAAGAAGTTGGAAATCTAAACGAGCTGTTGTTTCAAGAAGAGATCTTACTTCAGATTCATCTTTAACACCTGGCAACTCAAGGATAATTCTACGATTACCTTGCTTCTGGATGTTTGGCTCTGTTACACCATAAGTGTCAATACGTTGGCGGATAACTTCCAAAGCTTGATCCACCGCTTGAGTAGCATTTAATTCCAATTTTTCAATTATTTTTTCTCTCGAAGCATCTTTGATGTCACCAACATCAAAATAATTTAAAAGAGAAATACCACTTGCATCTTTAACTGCATCAAAGTTTCTTAAGAACACTTCGATTGTAGGCTCGTCAGATTCAATTTGTTCTTTACGAGTTTTGTCAAGTATTTCCATAAACACTTCATCTACTGCATCTCTGATAGCAGCTTCTTCAATTAGCTTTAGTACATCGACTTCCAAAGTAACGTACATACCGCCCTGAAGGTCAAGGCCAAGTTTAAGAGCTCCAGAGTTAGCGCCCTGTAATTCTTCTCTGTAGTCTTTGTTAAACGTATCAATGATTGCTAAAGAATCATCTATCGACTGAGCTTCTTCTGCTCTTTTATAAGCATCTGCCTGTAAATCTTTAAGAGAAGCAGATTTGTAAGTTGGATACAACAGCAATATAGCAGCAATGATAGGTATCACAACAATAGCGAATCTTCCTAAATTCCCTTTCAATTAAACCTCCGTTTTAAAAGCTAATATTATTTAATTTCTTTACTTTGCAATTTAGACAAGCACGAATATATATCTAAATCTTGAAAATACCAACGTAAACGTTAATATTTAATAATTGTGGATAACTTTTTATCGTTTTCAGACATCCACTACTTCCTTTCGAGATAGATTCCATCCGCACTTTTAATCTTTCCGGCCACTTTCAATATTTTGAGAATAAATTTGCCGGATGAGTCTTCAATATTGTAAACTTTACGTCCTTGTAAATCGTAGTATTCTACTATCCCTTCATTTTTCCTCTCTAATTCTTTTACAGAGACCTCTTTAAAACTATGCTCTACTGCACCCCATAGTTGATTATTATCATTTTGGTAGTGCAATGCCCAAACTCCAACTCCTGCTAATTCTCTGCTCAGGGCATAGATTACTTTAGTAGAGAATGCCAGTGAATCATCATACCATATTTCATTCCATTTTTCTTTATCTAAATAAGATAAATAATTGCTATCATATTTTTGAGAGTAATTTGCAGAGCTGAAATTAGATTTTATGTAATCGTAAGTCAAAGCTTCAGAACCACCGGTAACTTTGCTTTGAAATGAGGAATCAGAAACTTCCCATCCTCTTCCATACCATGGCAATCCTAATATTATTTTTTCTAAATCTATCAGATTAGACTCATATCTGTTTAGACTATATTCGATATTAATATTTCCCCCTCTCAAAGGACTTACAGGGCCGGCATTATCTGAGCCACTCCAGTAGTAATCATATCCCATTAGAAAGTAAAAATCACATATTGGGTTAAGCTTTTCGAATGAGTATGAAGAGTTCCAATCTACCGCAGGTATGTCTATTGATATTTCTTTAGACGGAAATGATGTATCTAATTGCTGAACAAAATATACAAATTGATTACTGCATTCGCTAGGGAGTGTTTCAAAGTCTATATTTATTCCATCGAAGGAATTTTCTTTATTATAATAGTCAAGATTATCTATAAAGTATGAAATTTTTGCAGTATCATTAAGAAATGATTTAATCTGAGTAGAGCCGAATAAAATAATTGAGACGTGAAGTTTAGTATTTGTAGATTTACAGATGTCATTAATTGGGTGAGTAAGATAATTCCTAGAATTAACAATACTTCCGGATTCCGAATCAATTTCAAAACCAAAATAAATCAAATCACTAATCAAATCATACCTGTAATTTAGATATTTTTCTCCTGCCCAATAAGCATGAAAACCAACAAATTTTTTATCTAAACTATTACTATTAAGAGTATTTCTCAAATCAATTTTATACTTTGACTGTGATTTGGATACAGGTTTATCCTGATATCTATGTTTGTCATATTCTTCTACGTGTATACTCTTAGCTACCTGCGAGTGAATCACACAAGTAGGTACAAAAAAGAACAATATAGAAAGAAGCACTTTCACCTAATATGACAATCTTTTTTAGTAATTTAAAAAACGAATATAACAATAATCCTTTATACAAAAAACATAAATCAACATTCAGCCTATACTTTTGCAGTTTACTAATCTGATTTTCTACTTTTTTATGTATATTAGCAGTCTATTTTTAGTCACATCCAATTCGGTGCTATCTTGTTCGCAAGAAAATTAGATATAATAATTATTACTTATAATTGCTTAGATTTTGCAATTAACTGCATCGAGTCCATTAAATCTACTCTCACTGATGTAGACTACTCTATTATTATTGTCGATAATCATTCACAAGACAACACTGCTTCAGTCTTACATAATCTATACCCGGAAATAAAATTAATTGAGAACTCTGATAATTTAGGTTATGCAAAAGCTGTTAATATTGGCGCTAGAGCATCGGATGCTGAATTTTTGCTTATTTCAAATGCAGATATTATATACAAACCCGGTACTATTAACACTCTTTTGACTTACTTAGAAGAAAATAATACAGTCGGAGTAGTTGGAGCTCAACAGGTATTTCCTAACGGTCAGTGGCAGTACAGCTACGGAGATTTGCCTGGAATAAGACTTGGACTAAAAGACTTATTTCTAATTTCTACTTTTCAGAGAGCTATCAGAAAATTGCTTTGGGGAAAAATCAAAATTGATAGATTCCCTAAAAGTGTTAGCTATGCTGACGGCGGTAGCCTCATGACTCCTATGCGCGTGTTTGGCGGCGTTGGTGGTTTTGATGAAGACTATTATTTCTATACCGAAGAAGCAGATTATTGCTATAAGGTGCAAATACGTAATTTTTATGTTATATTTAATCCTAAAGTGCAAATTATTCACCATAGGGGTGGCAGCACTGAAAATGCTGGCCACAGCTCTAAAATGTTACAAATTTTTGTAAATTCTAAGTTGCTTTTTTGTAGAAAACACTTCTCAAAGTCTACAGCTACTTTTTTTAAATATTTAGAACTTTGGCATTCGTCTATACTATCAAAATTTTGGGTAGTTATATCTAAAATATTATCAGGGGAAAAATCAACCAAAGCTTTCAACAAGCATAATTACTTTAAACTTTTATCTGAATCATGGAGAAATGCGGAATAAATATGAAGAAAGAATGCTCAGTAGCAATTTGCTATAGGATTTATCCTAAAGTATCAAAAGTTCCTCCTATTCATGCTGATGATAAATATAAGCTTTCAGAACTTTGTTTAAAATCTTTAGTTAGCTCCCTATCCAAAGTTAACTTTAAGATATGGGTACTTTTAGATGACTGCCCGCAAGAATATTCTGAATTATTTAAAAACTACATTCCAAAAGAGAAATTAGAACTTATATCACTTCCTGGTATTGGCAACGCCGGCACTTGGGGCAAACAATTAGAAATACTCAATTCTCAGACATTTTCTGAAAATATATATTTTGCTGAGGATGACTACTTTTATCTGCCTGATACATTCCATGAAATGTTAGATTTGATTGAATCTGATGATGATGTACATTTTGTTTCCCCGTATGACCATTTAGATTATTACACGTTAGACTTTCACGACTATAAAAGTAAAATCAAAGTAACAGACACAAGGCACTGGCGAACAGTATCGACTACCTGCATGACATTTTTGACTCAAAAAAAATATCTTTCAAAGACACTGGACGCTTTTCAGTCGTATTTAAGAAAAAATTATGATAATAGCATTTGGCTAAGCATCACAAAAATAAATGCGTGTAATATCTTTTTATTTGCAAAATATATCTTCACTAATTTTTCATTTGCAAAGATATATATCAAATTACTACTTTTTGGTATACCTCGACTTTTGTTTAGAAATAAATGGAATTTATGGACCCCTATGTCTTCCATAGCAACACATATGGATAGTCAGTATTTAGCTCCGACTAAGAATTGGAGCGGTTTTTTCAAGGATAAAGAATAAATTTTAGCTTGTTAAAAGTGCAACTATTTATTATCTTGGCATCGTATTAAAAGTGCTATCCAATTTTTTATTATAATTTCCAATAGGAGATATACCATGGCTTTAAAAATTACTGATGAATGCATTAGCTGCGGTGCTTGCGAACCAGAATGCCCGGTAGAAGCTATTTCTGAAGGCGATGATCAATTTGTAATCGATGCTGATGTATGTGTAGAATGCGAAGGTCATTTCGATGAACCACAATGTCAAGATGTATGCCCAGTAGAAGCAATCATCAAATAATTGTGCGATTAGTTCGACAAAAAAATAGAGCTGCTCTTGGTAAGGGCAGCATTTTTTTTATATGTTATAACCTTTAGGACTTAATATTGATTCCTCATTTTTACCATATCAAAATAAAAAATGGACTTATTGATTCAATTTGCAGAATAGAGGAATGTTCAATTGTCGAAACTGAACATTCCAAAAATATCTATAACGGTTGTAAGATACTCCCTTCTTTTGTAGATTCTCATTGTCACTTCCATGGACTAGGTCTAATACTAAACGGACTAATGCTTAACAAATGTAGAAGTGCAGAAGAGTGTGCAGCTCTTGCATACACATGTCCAGATTATCGAGATGATTGGATATTTGGTATTGGTTGGAATCAATCTCTTTGGAATAACAAATCATATCCGAATAAAAGATTATTAGATAAACTATTTCCCGATACACCTGTGTTTTTAAAAAGAATAGATGCACATACTGCTTGGCTAAACTCCAGAGCTTTAAATATATTAAATATTACATCTGCCAGTTCCTCTCCCAAAGGTGGAGAGATACAAAAAGATGAGAATGGAGATCCAACAGGAATACTTATAGATGAAGCAATGTTCCATGCTGAAAGTCATATTCCTCAATTTACGTATGAGCAACTTCGATCTCAAGTCATTAGATCTCAGCAAGAGTTAGCGAAGGTGGGCGTGACCGAAGTACATGACATGGATTTAGAGCCGGACTTCTTCCCTATGTTTCAAAAGATGGAACAAAACTCAGAACTTTATATCAAAAGTAAGACTTATTTTAGAGCACAAAATGAAGAATATTTAGACTTTAATCTAGATACATCAGGCAATAAATATTTCAATATAGTTGGAGTTAAGTTTTTTCTTGATGGTGCATTAGGCTCTCATGGCGCTGCTCTGTTTGATAATTATAAAGATTACGATTCTAATGGCTTCTTGATTTTAGAGGAAGACCAACTCTACACTAAAGTAATACAAGCTGCAAAATTAGGATTGAATATAGCAACACATGCTATCGGAGACAAAGCTGTATCAACTGCTCTTAAAGTTTATAACAAACTCGCACCTAAGTTTCCTACACAACATTTTCGAGTCGAGCATGTTCAGCTTATTACTAAACAAGACATAAATCTATTTAAATTTGATAATATCATTCCTTCACTGCAACCTGTGCATTATTACTCTGATCTTGATACAATCCTATATGAGAGACTTGAACAAAATCAACTTAGTAATGCATACCTTTGGAAAACGTATTTTGATAAAAATCTGAATGTAATTGCCGGCTCTGACTTCCCAATAGAGTCTTATGACCCTCAATCAGGAATGATTGCATTTACAAATAGGACTACGTCAAAAGGCAAATGTTTGCTACCACAAGAGGAAATCAATTTAGACTCTGCGATAGAAGCTTATACGATCAATCCTCGTAAACTTTTTGGAGAAGAAGTCTTAATTTGCGGAGCAAATGCTGATTTTATTGTTATTGACGATCGCGAATCTTCCAAAGACCAGCTATTTCAAATAATGGCAACCTACAATTCCGGCAAGCTTATTTTTTCTGCTTAGCTATATAATATATTGATTTTTATATTATTTATCTATCTACTTTTGGAAATTAAATACAATTATATTATATTGCGTAGCTAAGCATATAAAAAATGGTACAATTTGTTATTGTACTTATGTTTCACTAATCAAATTATTTTTAGAGGTACTTTAATGTCAGAAAATCAAAATACCCTACAAGATGTTGCAGAATCTTCTGTTGAAAAACATCCTATGCAAGGGATTGATGCCGGTAAAGAAGGCGGCAATGTTGCAGAAAGAGCCAGAGAAGCTGTAACTAAACTATTGGAGAACGGCTTCAACGACTTAATTTTAGATGATGATACTTTTGAGCAAATGGCTACAGGTAACATCACTGAAATTAAAGAAGATGAGCTCGTAAAAGGTAAAATCGTAGCTATCACAAAAGACGAAATTCGTGTTGATATCAATTTCAAATCTTTGGGTGTTGTGCCTAGAGCTGAATTAATCAATGCAGAATCTTATCAAATTGGTGATGAAATTGACGTTTTTATCGAAAATATTGAAGACTCTAACGGCAAACTTGTACTTTCTCGCCGTCGTGCTGACTTTATGAAGATATGGGAAGATATTCTCAAATTATTTGAATCTCAAGAAATCACACAAGTTAAAATTCTTCGTCGCATCAAAGGCGGTATGGTTGTCGACTTGTTAGGTATTGAAGCATTTTTACCAGGCTCTCAAATTGATGTACGCCCTGTGCGTGATTTTGACGGCTGGGTAACTAAAACTATTGACGTTAAAGTAGTAAAAGTAAACCACCCATCTGAAAACGTTGTTGTTTCTCACAAAGTTCTTCTTGAAGAACAACTTAAAGAGCAACGCGAAGCTATTATGGGTAAACTAGAAAAAGGTCTTGTACTTGAAGGTACAGTTAAAGCAATTGCTGACTTCGGTGTATTCGTTGATCTTGGCGGTGTAGATGGTCTTGTGCACATCACTGACCTTTCATGGGGTCGTGTTACTCATCCATCTGAAATCGTTAAGTTGGATGAAACAGTTAAAGTTGTTGTATTAGACTTTGACGAAGACAAACGTAGAATCTCTTTGGGTATGAAACAACTTACTTCTCACCCATGGGATAATATCGGCGAAAAATACGAACAAGGTACAAAAGTATCTGGTAAAGTTGTCAGCTTGACTGATTACGGTGCATTCATCGAAATCGAAAAAGGTATCGAAGGACTTATCCACATTAGTGAAATGTCTTGGACTCAGCATGTTAAACACCCGTCTCAAATCGTTTCTATGGGTCAGGTAGTTGATGCTATTGTTCTAAACATAGATAAAGATAACAAAAAACTTGCTTTGGGTATGAAACAATTAGAACCAGATCCATGGCAAGATCTTATGAAAAAATATCCTGTTGAATCAGTACGCAAAGGTATCGTTCGCAACCTTACTAATTTCGGTGTATTCGTTGAGTTGGAACCTGGTGTAGATGGTTTAGTTCACATTAGCGACTTGTCTTGGACTAAGAAGATTCGTCATCCGGGTGAATTTGTTAAGAAAGGCGACGAATTAGAAGTTGTTGTTCTTAGCATAGATCCTGATCAAAGAAGAATCGCTTTGGGTCATAAACAAATCAATGATAACCCATGGGATGTATTTGAAGATGAATATAAAGTTGGTGCTGAAACTGAAGCTAAAATAGAAAGAATTATTGAAAAAGGCGTTATCGTAGAACTTCCTAGAGGCGTAGACGGTTTCGTTCCTGTTTCTCAGCTTTCTTTTGCTCCTGTTAAAAACATCAGTGAATTCTTTAAATTAGGTGATTTATTACCTTTGAAAGTGGTTGAATTTGACAAAGATTCTAAAAAAATAGTTCTTTCTGTCGTTGAAGCACTTAGAGGTAAAGATAATTCAGTTATCGAAATTTATTTATCAGCACATCCAGTTCCAAATGCTGAAAAATATGCTTACGATAATACGCCTATCGAAATCCCTGAAGATGAAAAAAATGTTCCAGATGTATTTGATGTTCCTAAAAAGGAAAATAAAGCTGAAGCAAAAACTGCTGAAGTAAATAATACTGAAGATGCACCTGCTGAAGAAAAATCTGCAGAATAATACATAGCATTTTTGTAATTTTGGGCAGACTATTATTTGATAGTCTGCCTTTTTATTTTATGGACGTATAATCATGTTAAAAGTATCTCTTGTTTCTATTGGTGATGAGCTTTGTATTGGTCAGGTAATAAATACAAATGCCGCTTGGATTGCAGAGCAATGTACTAAATTAGGAGCTTCTGTTGTTACGCATTCCGTTATAACAGATAATAAAGAAGCTCTTTTCTCCGATTTAGAAAGACTCTCCAAATTTTCTGATGTAATCATCACTACAGGGGGTTTAGGCCCTACCCATGATGATATAACCAAAGATATACTTTGTGAGTATTTCGAAACGGAATTAGTTTTTAACAATGATGCATTTGCAAATGTAAAAACTATATTTGATAGACTTGGTCGTGATGTAACTGAACGCAATAAACTTCAGGCTATGATTCCAAAGAATGCTACCCCATTGCAAAATAAAAATGGTACAGCTCCCGGACTGCATATTATACATAATAATAAACACTATTTTTCTTTGCCCGGTGTGCCTCATGAAGCTAAAGGATTGATGTCTGATCACATTTTAGATATTTTAGAAAAGCTAATAGTACATCATAAACATTCTGTATATAAATATAAAGTTTTACATTTTGCAGGAGTTCCCGAATCTACTCTTGCAGATATACTTTCTATAGATGATAGAGTATTACAAGGTCGATCTCTTGCATTCCTTCCTAATTATAAAGGAATAAGATTGAGAATAGGTGTAGAATCTGCTTCTATTTCAGAGGCAGAGTTGCAAATCCAAGAGTTAGAAAAATATATATTGCAAAGAGCATCCCAATTTTATATTGGTCATGATGAACAAAACTTATCTGTAACAATAGGTAACTTACTGAACAAAAACAATCAGACTCTTTCCGTAGCAGAATCGTGCACAGGTGGCATGCTTGGGGCTTATATTACTGATATACCCGGTAGTAGTAAATATTTTGAAGGTGGTATCATCTCATACAGTAATGAAATTAAATCAAAGCTTATAAACATAGATAATTCTATTTTGGAACAGTATGGAGCCGTTTCTGAAGAAACAGCAATCCATATGGCTACTAATGTAAAAGAAAAGTTTAATACTGATTTTGCATTATCTATCACTGGTATTGCCGGACCTGGTGGAGGCTCTGAAGAAAAACCAGTAGGAACAGTTTGGATTGGTTTAGCTACACCCGAAAGCACGTTTGCTAAAAAGTTTAACTTTGGCATAAAACGAGAAATTAATCGAGAAAGAGCTGTGGGTATGGCATTAATATTGCTACATAAATATTTTACTACCTAGATACAACATGGATAAATAATGGTTTACGAAATCAAAAAAATATTAGTTGTAGAAGATTTATCAATAATGCGTAGATTATTGATAAATACTCTTAAAAGTCTTGGTTATAATGATATTTTAGAAGCTGAAAATGGAAATGAAGCTTTAGAACTTATGGGAAAACACCATTTTGATATTGTTATCACTGACTGGATGATGCCCAAACTAAGTGGTCTAGATTTAGCACGAGCAATGAAGTCAATGGAAAAGTTGGCTGATATTCCAATTCTAATGGTGACATCGAAAGATGATAAAACAGATGTAATGGAAGCTATGCGAGTAAAAGTCAATGATTACATTATTAAACCTTTTAACGCTCGAACACTAGAAAGTAAAATAAACAAAATAGTTTTACAGCAATCAAAATTGAAAGTATAAAAATATGAATATTTTAGCTATAGAATCCTCTTGCGATGATACATCGGTATCTGTTTTAAGCTCGGAAGTAGTAAAAAGTTGTCTTATCTCTTCTCAGAAATTTCATGGGAAATATGGAGGTATTATACCCGAATTAGCTTCCAGAGCACATGTTAAGTTAATTTCTGCACTTACAGATGAGGCACTTAAACAAAGTAACAGTTCAATGCAGGAAATAGATGCAATTGCAGTTACAACTGAGCCGGGGCTAGTAGGATCTTTAATTGTAGGTTCTAACTTTGCAAAAGGTTTGGCACTCCGTTTCAATAAGCCAATTATACCCGTAAATCATATTGAAGGGCACTTATATTCAGGCTGTCTTCAGGATTCCACTATAACTTTCCCTTTTGTTACTTTAGTTGTAAGTGGGGGGCATACTGCAATATTTAATGTCAAATCATATAATGACTATGAAATAGTGGGTCTTACAAGAGATGATGCTGCCGGTGAAGCATTTGATAAAATTGCAAAATTAATGGGGCTTACTTATCCTGGTGGACCTTTGATAGATAAGTTAGCAAAAATCGGAGATGATAAAGTTTATGATTTCCCACGTTCTATGATACATTCGGATAACTTTGATTTTAGCTTTAGTGGCTTAAAAACTTCTGTTAGATATTTTGTGCAAAAAGAATTTCCAGATGGTGTTCCTGAAGATAAGATGCCGGACTTAGCAGCTTCAGTGCAAAGTGCTATTGTCGATGTACTAGTCCACAAAACATTATCAGCAGCCCGCCATTATAGAGCAAATACTATTGTAATAGCAGGAGGCGTATCTGCTAACTCCCAGTTGCGTGAACAAATGTCAACAACAGCTTCAAAATTTAATATAAAAACGGTTGCCCCTGACATGATTTACTGCATGGATAATGCGGCTATGATTGGATTTATAGCTCAGAAAAAATTTAAAGAAGTCGGTAAAAGTAATTTTATGGATTTAGATTTTGTTGTAAATCCAACTGCTTTAAGAGCTAAGAAACAGAAAATAAAATAAACCTGAGTAAATAAAATCTTAAAACTCAAAGCTATTTAGTTTTGAGTTTTATTTTGATTTCTGATATATTTATTCACTTTTTCCAACTAAATTAAATTTGATTCGTATTAAAACAGTAGTTAATATCTAATTTGTTACGGGTGATTTATGGTAAGTGCGGATAAGCCAATTATCTTGATTGTAGATGATGTTCCCAAAAACTTGCAAGTGTTGGGAACTATTTTATACCAGCAAGGCTGTGAAATAGCAATGGCTGATAGTGGTCTCTCTGCTCTTGAAACTTTAGAAGAAATTACACCTGCCATGATTCTTCTGGATGTAATGATGCCGGAAATGGACGGATATGAAGTATGCCAAATTATAAAGTCGAATCCTAAGACAAAAGATATCCCCATAATATTTCTAACTGCAAAAACAGAAACAGAAGATATAGTAAAAGGATTTCAAATCGGGGCGGTTGATTATCTGACAAAACCATTTAACTCTGCGGAGTTAATTACCAGAGTGCAAACTCAGTTAGAACTGCATAGTAAAACTCAACAACTTAAAGAACTAAACGCAACTCTCGAAGAAAAAGTTCAGCAAAGAACTGAAGAGCTCAATAAAGCAAATACCAAATTAAAGCAGTTAGATAAATCAAAAAGTTATTTCTTGAGCTTATTAGCCCATGAACTAAACACTCCGCTTACAGGTATCGATGGGTTTGTAAAACTAATGAAATCGGATATAACAGACGAAGAGCAATTCGAATATTTAGACGCTATAAATGATTCTGTTGCAAGATTGCACAAATTCTCTAATTTTTCACAACTAATCACCAGAATCCAAAATGATGCTTATAATTTTCAAATAGAAGACATATCTCTAAAAATGCTTCTAAATGCTGCTATTTTCAGTTTAGAATCTAAAATTATCGATAAGAATATTTCTATAGATAAAAATATACCTTCCTCACCTGTACAAGTGAAAGGTGACTCTTATCTAATACAAAAAGTAGTTGAAATTATTTTAGAAAATGCTATTAAATATTCAAATGATGATGGCTTGATAACACTAACTCTTACAACCTCGGATGATGAAGTAAGATTGGATATTATAGATAAAGGAGTTGGATTTTCTCAGGAATCCTTAGAAAATATTTTTGCATTCTTCGAATCAGATAACTTATTGACCCATGGTGAAGGGCTTGGATTAGGATTAGCTACAGCAAAAATCATCATGGATAATCATAATGCTGCTATTAAAGCTCATAACAATATTGACAATGGAGCAAATATTTCTCTATTCTTCTACGTTCTATAAACATTATCTATTTTTTACCATATTCACAATACATACAGTTTAATTATTGGTAACATCTTATATGTGATTATTTCAAACACATACACAGTATTACACTTCTTACATCATGTTCTTTTTTTTCTTTTTTTCAACGATTACCAACCTTCATAATTTATTTTATTTGGATTATTCTAATCCTTCCGGAATATTATATTCAAAAATATTTGATTCTAATTACGAAGGACTCAAGATGTTCGGCAAAATATTAAACCATGTTATTTTCGCTATTTTTTTTACAACTGTTACTTCTGTTGCCAAAGACACAAATACAGTAAAAATGAACCCTATTACCGTGACTGCTTCGAGAGTGCCCGCTCTTTATAGTGAGACTGCAAGAGTAGTAACAATAATTGACCAACAGCAAATAGAAAATGCAGCAGTCCAATCTATTTCTGATTTATTAGAATTTTCTTCAGGTATTGATGTTAGGCAAAGAGGCAGCTTAGGAGTTCAGTCAGATATTAGCATCAGAGGTGGCTCAGCAGATCAAACTATGATACTTCTAAATGGAATTAACGTTACTGATTCGCAAACCGGACACCATAACATGAATATTCCAGTTGATTTAGAATCTATTTCAAGAATTGAAATTTTACAAGGTTCAGGATCAAGAGTTTTTGGACCTAATGCTTTTTCCGGTGCAATTAATATAATTACTAAAGCAAGTAAGACTAATCAATTGGCTATAAATGCTTCTGGTGGAGAATATGGTTATGTAAACACAGGCTTCAACGGCACAATAAATACTTCTTTTTCATCTACATTTTTATCAGTTTCTAATCAAAAATCCGATGGATTTATTGATAATACAGATTTTAAAACTCTAAATATATATACAAAACATGAGCAATCACTCTTTGATTCAAAATTTGTAGTGCAAGCAGGACATAACGACAAACAGTTTGGTGCTAATAGTTTTTACACTCCAAAATATCCAAATCAGTTTGAACATACAAGAAGTAGCTTTGCATCTCTGCAAATGGAAACTGGAAATAAATTAAAATTTACTCCATCTGTTTATTATCGTAGGCATCAGGATAGATTTGAACTGTTTCGCTCAAATCCTGCGGACTGGTATACAAGTCACAATTACCATGTGACTAACACCTACGGTGCTCAGGCTAATCTATCCTATACTTCATATATTGGTATTACAAATATTGGCTTAGATTATAGATTAGAGAAACTGTTAAGCAACAAATTAGGCTATTCTATATCTGAGCCTAAAGAAGTACCATTTGAAGAAAATGCCTTCTTTGATAAAGAGTATCAAAGAAATTTGACTACTATTTTTATTGAACACAATGCTTATATAAATGATTTTACATTAAGTGGCGGTCTTGCATTAAATTATTCAGATGATTATGGGACAAATTATACCGGTGGGATTGATTTGGCTTATAAAATAAATGACAATACAAATCTATTCACTTCAGTCAATAACACCTTACGTCTTCCTACATACACGGATTTATTTTATACTAGCCCTACAAATATAGGCAATCCGGAGTTATTACCTGAAAAAGCCTACTCTTTTGAAACCGGCATGAAACACCGTAATGCTTTTATGAGATCTACTGTTTCAGGGTTCCTGAGACTAGGGAAAGACTTGATTGACTGGATTAAAAACAACCCGGCTGATGATAAATGGACAACTAAAAACCTAACAGAACTAACTACTGTTGGTTTTGATGTATTAAGCTATGTGTATCTAGAAAAACTTTTAGGAACTTCCTCCCCATTTAATTATATCAATATAAGCTACACTTTTATTAGTAATAGTAAAAGCAGTGATGAGTATATATCTTACTATGTGATGGATAATTTGAGACATAAACTTACTTTTGCAATTAATCATGACATATATGCAGGTCTGAAAGCAGACTGGAAATTTAGCTACCAAGATAGAAATGGAACTTACACTTCTTTTAACTCAACAACAATGCAGTCAGGAGTTGAAAAACCATACAATGATATGTTTATATTAGATGCTAAGCTATACTATAACTTTGAGTCATTTACTATTTTTGCCGAGGCATCCAATATTCTCGATAATCAGGTTGCAGATGTACCAAATGTGGCAGTACCCGGACGTTGGATAAGATTGGGATTAAAAACCAACTTAGAATTCTAATTCTTGTATAAAAGCAAGCAAGAAAAAAGCCGACATAATTTATCAGATAAAATATTTGTCGGCTTTTTCTTTTAATTTAAACACAGACCTATCTACCTAAAGCTTTAAGAACTGATTCTTGAACTTTTTCTTTCAATTTGTCATAGTCAAGATTTGATGGATATATAGGTTCCAAAAACTTGACTTTAATTTCTTTAAATGGTCTAGGTATTTTAGCTCCTTTAGGCATCGCCTGGAACGCACCATCTATAGCGACAGGTACAATCGGCACACCAAGTTCGGCACTCAAAATAGCAAATGTTTTTTTGAATGTACCTAATTCACCATCGCGAGACCTTGTTCCTTCAGGAAATATAATAATATTTTTCCCTTTTTTAAGCACTTCTGCCATCTTTTGCAATGATAGTTTCAAATCTTTGTTAATATCAACAACTATCACATTATTAGTATTTGCAAGAAATCGATTTATTTTATTATTTACATGTTTCTTTTTTGCGTAGAAATAGGTCTTCTTGAAAATATTGCGCTTTAGAAACATACTTACAAACATTCCATCAAAATAACTCTGATGGTTTGGTGCTATAATAAAAGGCGCTTCAGGAAGCTTATCATTACCTTCTGCTTTTACTCTAAAATATAAAGAAGAGAAAAGCCTTGCCGCATACTTAAATAAGCTATGAGTAAACCAGCTTTTAGGTAGCTTAAGCTCTACTTTCTCTTTAAGTATTTCACTCCATTTGACCGAATCAACTTCAATTTTTTGCTTTTTATCGGCGACATACACAGACAGTTTTTCTATAGTTGGGTGTTCAATGAAAACATCTGAAGAAATATCAAGACCAAAAGTAGTATTGATAAATACTTGCAAACTTACACTATCCAAAGAATCTAATCCAATATCTAGCTCCAAGTGATCAGAAGGATGGACTGTTACATTTTTTTCGCTACTAATAAAGTTTTTTATTAATTCATATTCCTGAAATGTAGGTTCTTTTACACCTGCATCTCTCACTTTAGTTTGCTTAGTTGCAAGATTAGCTAATTCAAATCTTTTTATTTTCAATAGTCGTGTCTTTGGCAACTCTTCACTAACGCAAAATATCTTTTTGATTCGTTTGTAAGGAGCAACTTTCGAGTTATATTTCTCAATAACTCCATGCATCAAAAACTCTTCGATATTTACAACACCTTCGTCTTTAAGCTCTATAAAATTAGGAAAAACAATAGCCTTCAGAATATTGTCTTCCATATAGACACCAATTTCAGAAATTTGCTGAGACATTTCTAAAATTTTAAATTCAATTTCGTTAGGATTTATATTTTTACCGGCTTCAGTGACTATTATCTCTTTTTTTCTTCCGGTTATAAATAGATTCCCTTTAGCATCTATATGCCCAAGGTCACCAGTGTAAAGCCATCCATCTTTTATTACTTCTTTTGTTTCTTCTGGCTTGAGGTAATAACCTTGCATTATTTGAGGACCACGGCATATTACCTCCCCATTTACTATTTTTATTTCTGTATTTGGCATAGCACTGCCGGAAGCATTAATCACAGCTTTGCCAGGACGAGGGAATGTAATCATTGGAGCTGCTTCAGTCATCCCAAAGCCGACTAAAAATTCGAAGCCTAAAGTTTTATAGTCTTTAGCAACCTCTTCATCCACCGCAGCACCACCGCATACCATAAATCTAAGTGAGTGCCCTATTTTGTCATGCACTTTTTTAAATATTTTCTTTGAAAATGTAGGCGAATTTATTTTTTCTGCAAGTTTAAAGATAGTTTTAGTTGCTATACTTGCATTTATTTTTGTTTTAATTCCATTTCGAATAAGGCTATAAAATCTTGGAACCCCTATGATAACAGTAATTGGATTGTTTTCCAGAGTTTCCATCACATCTGTAGATTTTAGAGAAGGACTAAATGTAGAAATCCCTCCTGCATATAGAGGTATCACCACTGAACCTACCAAAGGCAGAACATGGTGCATAGGTAAAAGCACCAATACATTAGATTCAGAATTAAAAATTTCGACTTCGATTACAGCATCACCGTTTGCTTTTAGGTTAGCAAATGATAACATCACACCCTTAGGGCTTCCTGTAGTTCCTGAAGTATAGATTATTAAAGCTGTTTCTTCCATATCTATGTCAAGAAATTCTATTTCAGATGGAGGAAAGCTGAGATTATTTAAATTTTCAAAAACAACAATTTCTATGTCGTAATCTACTAACTTAATAGCTTTCTGTAAACATTCCAAGTTATCAGAAGATACAAATATCACTTCAGGTCTGCCATCTTTGAGTATATATGCTACTTCTTCAGGCTGTGACATAAAGTCAATTGGAACAACTATATTTCCTTCAATCCAGGAAGCGTATAACGCATACACCCATTCAAGTCTATTTTCAGAAAATATAGCTATTTTTTTAGATTCTTTATTTTTAACAAAAGTCCTGTATGCTTCAATTCTATCAAATAGCTCAGCATAGCTAATTTTGATATCTTTATAAACTAAAGCAGTTTTGTCATGCCTCTTTAAAAACACAGTTCTATCTCTATACTAATTAAAAACATAAGATAAATATTTGGCTCTTTATTTCAAATTTATAGATATTCATCATTGTAACTCATCTCTGACTTAAATATGAATATTATTAATAGAAATACAAATTTTATTTTCCCAGTCAATCATCGCATTAAATAATGCTATTTTAGAATACTCTTCTATCTCATTGATATATATATCTTTTTCAGATATAACGTTTTGCTCTAAAAGAGAATCTCTCATTATTCCCTTCAGTAAAGGCGAACGAGGAGTAAACCACGATTCATTATTAAACAACGCTAAGTTACAATAAGAAGTATCAGTTATTATATTATTTTTTACAATCAAAATATCGTCAGCTTCAGCTTTTTGCAAAAATAGCTCATTTATAGCATTTCTATTCAGAAATTTGTATTGGTAAGTTATAAAATCTTCATACACTACTTTTATAGATTTAATTTCTCTTATAGTATACTCTTCAATAGTATATGTAAAGCCAGTACTGCCATAAACAACTCTACATTTATATATTAGCTTATTATCTAGATTTTCTAAGTAACATAAGCTTTCAAGCCTTAAATCTAACTTTAAACCATACTCCTTAACGGTACGTTCAAACCTACTTTGATGATACTCGATATTTTGGGGTTTCCCCTTTTCAATTCTAATTGTCTCAATAAATCGGCACATAGATTTTGTCATTCATTTCTTGATATTCTTTCTCCGGATCACTATATATAGTAATGCCACCACCACTTTTATAATAATATTTACCTTCACGATGCTCTATAAAACGTATCATTACAGCACTATCCAAGTTTTTGCCATCAAAAAACCCAGTAATGCCTGTGTAATAGTTTCTAGTATGTTTTTCAGCTTGCGATATAATTTGAAGAGTTTTATTTTTAGGGGCTCCAGTTACCGAGCCAGCAGGCAACATACTGAATATTATATCACCTAATTTTGTATAATAGTTTTCTGCTAAATCCCCTACTATCTCAGAACTAATTTGAATCAACTTTTTATTAGAAGTTTCGAGTATATCATGGTATCGATATTTCGTAACTCTAACATTTTTAGACACTATACCCAGATCATTTCTAAGAAGATCTACAATCGTGTTATGCTCAGCGGTTTCTTTCTTATCAGACAAGATTGTATTTAAAGCATCTTTTTCGGCAGCATCTATGGTTCCTTTCATCGGATAAGTATAAATCTTTGAATCTCTTATTTGAATAAAAGTTTCCGGGGAAAAACATACAAATTGATTAGAAAGAAGCAACTTGTATTTAGCTTTAGCTGACTTGTAAATGTCTAATAAACTTGCATCTATATCTATTTGCGTTTCGACTGTCAAATTACACAAATAGGAATTTCCGTAAAGTAAATTTTCTCTTACGACATCATATCCTTTTTTATATTCTTTATAAGTTAATGGTTTACTACCTATTATACTGAATATATTATTAGATTTAGTATTATCTATATCATTGGTAATCTTGTTGAATTTGTATAAAATATCTGAGCTTTTTACTTCTGCAAGAGGCAAAATAATATTAGATTGCATATCATAAGAAATAACAAAGAAAAAAGCTTCCCTTTGTGCACCTAACTTATTCATTAGCTGTTTTGTTGTAATATCATCATAAAAAGTCATTTGCCAAATCGCCCCAAAATAGTAATTATAGACAATAACGACTCGTTCACTTATAACATTGTTCAAGTCATTAATTCTATTGGTTATGAAATAGATGTTATCAAGTATTCTGAGCTTAATATAGAGGCTTTAGAAGAGTATTCAAATATTATTATCTCTCCCGGACCTGATGTACCTAACGTTTATCCAAATATATTCAAGGTTTTGGATAGATACAAAACAAATAAAAGTATTTTAGGAATTTGTTTAGGTTGCCAGGCAATTGCAGAATACTTTGGATCCAACTTAAAACAGCTTTCCTTTCCTGTGCACGGCATTCGCTCTATATTGACATTCAATAGTCAGGACTCTCTTTACAAAGGAGTATCTTCACCATTTTATGTAGGTAGGTATCATTCTTGGGCTATTGATGAATCTAACCTACACGATAAATTGGAAGTTACCTCAACAGATACTGATAATACTATCATGTCTATATCACATAAAGTCTTTGATATAACAGGTGTTCAATACCATCCGGAATCTATTATGACACCCGATGGACATATTCTATTCAAAAATTGGATAGAGGCATTTTAGTACATTCTATTATTTAATATCTACGCAAGGAGGTGCTCTCTCAAATCTTTCAGTAGTTTGGGCTGTCGTTTTGGTGTTCATACCAAAAAAAGTCAAGCGTAATGCAAAAATACATTACATTTATAAAACATTTCATAGGGAAATACTCCCGCATATTTATACATAATGAATTAATGGCATTCTGCAAAATGTCAAAATTGAGGATTGGCGTGTATACTTATTGACCAATCCTCATTTTTTATAGTCCTATAAATTTCTATTTTATAAACGCATGGTGTTTTTTCCAATATCAAAGTGTCGTTCCAATTTTTAAATTAAGATAATTGATAGCAAACTGCAATAGCCAAAATAATGGGAATATCAACATTGCGGATAAATCTAAGAGCATCTCTTCCACTAAATATAATATTGACCCCAAAATTGTTAGAATTGAAACAATAGACATAACGCCTTGAGTCACTGTGTAATTCATTTTATTTACTACGAACCAAGTATATAAAACAACAAGCTCAATAAACATGAAAAAGGCTACACCAAAACTAGCTCCAAACATAAATGCACTAGCTAAGCCTGACAAAATTATAAGTACTGTTGCCAAAAGGAGAAAAAGAAACACTTTTGTAGTATCTAATATCTGATTTTTAATGTCGCCCATCAGCCTTTCCTCACTACATAATCGCAAGCTTAATAAGCATACAATTTAAGATTTAATTTTTACATTGCTTAATATGGTTTTGACCATTTCTTTACTATCCTTATCAAGATTATGCCATCTGATGTTTTGGATAGCGCCCTCTATAGCACATGCTTTGCTATGACATACATCTACACGATTTTGGACCAGCATAATAATAGCTTTCTCAGCTCCTATTTCTCTCAATTGCTCAGCTGAATTAATACCAACTGCTAGTAGCTGTGCACTTAGAACATTTGAAATATTAGGTAGTTCTTTAAGTTCCATTTTTATTTTTCCATTGTAAAAGTTATCAACATTATAAAATGAAATTTGCCAAATTGCTATAAAAAGAATATAATTAAGGTTGTGATTTCGATACATTTTATATTTTAATATATGATAAATGAGATAAAGTTACTACCTGAATTTTTAGCAAATCAAATTGCTGCAGGTGAAGTAGTTCAGCGTCCTGAATCTGTCGTAAAAGAATTAGTTGAAAATGCGGTGGACGCAGGTGCAACTCATATTGCTGTAGTAGTGAAAAACTCCGGTAAGCAACTAATACATATAGTAGATAACGGCAATGGTATGAGCAAGGACGATCTCAAAATGTCTATTAAGCGTCATGCTACGAGTAAAATATCTACCCAGGAAGATTTAGAGAGAATTATGTCTTATGGTTTCAGAGGCGAAGCATTGGCTTCTATAAGTGCCGTGGCTCAGTTAGAAATCAGGACTAAACTAGATGGAGAAAAACTTGGATGGAAATTAGTATCCGAGCCGAACAAAGAAGATACAATTACTCCGGAGAATACTGAGAAAGGCACTCAAATATTTGTCAAAAATCTATTTTACAATGTACCTGCCCGCCGTAAGTTCCTTAGGGCTAACATTACTGAGTTTAGATATATTTCAGATACAATGATGAAGTTTGCTCTTTCACATCCACACCTACGATTTACTTTTTATGATGGTGATAATCTGATTTTTGATGTACATCCTTCTTCTTTAGAAGAGAGAATTTCTCATCTTCTGGGAAACACTGTTTCCGGATCACTTATTAAAGTCCATTTCGAGAATGATTTTATCAAAATTTGGGGCTATGTCGGACAACCGCACTTAGCTAGAAATTCCAGTTCTGGTCAGCATTTATTTTTGAATACACGTGCTATACAGAGTAAGGCTCTCTCGCATGCTATCTACTCATCCTTTGAGCACCTTTTAGAGAAAAATCATAAGCCTCTTTTTATTATAAATATGGAAATAGACCCAGAACAGATAGATATCAATGTACATCCTCAGAAACACGAAGTGAAATTTGAAGACGAAAGATTAATTTACAACACCATACGCAAAGCTGTGACTATGGGCTTACAAGAGTACGACTTAACACCGGAAATTGAATTAATAAGGCACCAAGTAAATAGTCCATTTGAGCAAAACAGAGATGAGCAAAGTGGGGATAATTTTCTTGTAAACAAAATAACAGGAGAAGTAATTGAAAACACTCCTGTAAGAAGTTTCGAGCCAAGGCAGGCTAATTTTACAGAAAGGTATAATCCCAAAAACTACCCGAATGGCAACAATAACTTGTTTGCAAATGTAAAACCACCTAACGAAGAAAGAACTGAAGAAGAGAGTGCTTTTGATGCTTTATTTAATACAGGAAAAAGGAAAGAAGCGGCAGCTCTCACCCCTACTCTTGGAGATAAAATTAGTAATAATACAAATAAGTATTGGCAGCTGCATAACAAGTATATCCTCATGCATACAGAGCAAGGTATGCTTATTATTGATCAGCATAATGCACATGAAAGAGTACTTTTTGAAAAAGCAATTAAAATGATGAACAAAGAATTTCGTAGCTCACAAACCTTGCTGTTTCCTGTTTCCATAAATCTATCCCCTTCTCAAAAGGCATTGATAGAAGAAATAAAGCCTGAATTATATGATATAGGGTTTGATCTCGAAATAGAAAGCAATAGAACAATTATTAAAGCTATACCAACTGACATTAGCAATGGCAGTGAAGAAAATGCTTTGATGGAAATAATATCAGAATACGAAGAAAATCAAAAAATTAAGCATACAGAAAAAAGAGAAAATATAGCAGCTTCATTTAGCTGTAAATCTGCCATTAAAACAGGTAAAAAGTTATCATTCGAGGAAATGAAAGCTCTTGCTACAGATATATTTAAGTGCGATATGCCTTATGTGTGTCCACATGGAAGACCTGTAATACTTGATTTTACGCTTAAAGAGCTAGATAGAAAGTTTGGAAGAACCAGTTAGTAAAGTTTTTTTGCTAAATATTTGGCAAAGATAGAACTAATTGGTATTTTTGTAATCTGTATTTAGTATCAATCCATTAATACAATATTAGGAGTTGTAAGTGGAAACGTCAGCCAAATTTACAAAATCAGTGCGTAACGAAGACGTACAAAGAGACTGGTGGGTAATTGATGCTACCGGTCTTACTGTAGGACGTCTTGCAACACAAGTTGCAATTCTTCTACGCGGAAAACACAAACCGTGGTTTACATCACATATCGACACAGGTGACTTTGTAATCATTACAAACGCCGATAAAGTCGTATTACAAGGTAAAAGAGCTGAAATGAAAGAATATTTCAAGCACTCTGGATACCCTGGTGGTGTTAAAATCAAATCTTTCAAAGATTTATTGATTACTCATCCTGAACTGATAATGGAACATGCAATCAGAGGTATGCTTCCTAAAAACCGTTTGGGCAGACAAATCTTTAGAAAATTGAAAGTTTACGCGGGAAGTGATCATCCGCACACGGCTCAGCAGCCAAAAGTATTTGAGGTTAAATAATTAGTATTTGGAGATTTAAATGAAAGTTTATAGAGCAGTCGGAAGAAGGAAAGACGCAGTTGCTCAGGTTCGTTTGGTTTCTCCGGGTAGTGGCAAAATTTCTATTAATAATAGAGATTTCCACGAATACCTACCTGTAGAAGTATGGAGAACAAACGCTACACGTCCAATGGAAGTAACAAAATTAAACGGAAACTTTGACGTATATGTAAACGTTAGAGGCGGCGGTAAAAGCGGTCAGACAGGCGCTATCCAGTTGGGTATCGCACGTTGCTTAGTATTATCAGACGAAGAACTTCGTCCAAAATTACGCCAAGCAGGCTTGCTTACACGTGACCCGAGAATGGTAGAACGTAAAAAATACGGGCAGAAAAAAGCACGTAAACGCTTCCAGTTCTCAAAACGTTAATATTCATTTATGTTACAGATCATGCTTTGCGATTGCCCCGGTGTTGCATCATCCTGCGGATATTGATGTTCGAAGGGCAAGCTGACCAAAGCAGAAGCTAAACACTTTTTAAATTAGGAGAATATAATGAAAAATTATGTAGAAATAGAACAACTGTTAGAATCGGGTGCTCATTTTGGTCACTTGACTCGTCGTTGGAATCCGAAGATGGAACCATTCATCTTTACTGAAAGAAACAACATCCACATTATTGATCTTCGTAAAACGCAAATTCTTTTGAATTACGCTCGCGAAGCAATGAATGATATCGCACGCAAAGGTAAAACTATAATGTTTGTTGGCACTAAAGTGCAAGCAAAAGGCATTATAGAAGAAGTGTCAAACAATATTGGCATTAACTATGTATGTGAGCGTTGGTTGGGTGGTATGTTAACTAACTTCCAAACTATCCGCAAATCTATCAAACGTCTTACTGCCATTGATAAAATGGAAGTGGATGGTACGTTTGAGAAAGTTACTAAAAAAGAAAGATTGCTACTTGGACGCGAAAAAGACAGACTTCGTAAAGTTTTTGGTGGTATCGAAGATATGACTAGATTACCCGGTGCTATTTTTGTTGTTGACATCAAAAAAGAGCACTTGGCAATCAAAGAAGCTAAAATCTTAGGTATCCCCGTATTCGCTATTGTTGATACAAATACAGATCCTGAAGAAGTGGATTATCCTATTCCGGCAAATGATGATTCAGTAAAAACTATTGAACTCATTTCTTCTATTTTGGCTGACGCTATCAAAGAAGGGTCTGAAATCGCTAAAGTTCGTCAAGCTGAACTTGCTGCTCAAAGCGAGCAAATGAACAAGGAAAATGACGGCAAAGGCGGTAACGGTCCTAAAGTAAAATCTCGCATGAGAGGTCGTAAAAAAACTGACGACACTCCTGGAGATAATAACTCTGCAGAACCTCAAGCTGCTGAACGAAACGAAGACAAATAAGCACACAGAAATATCTGCAAATAAGTTTTCTTATTTGCAGATTTTTTTACCTCTCGTAATCAAATTTTGTAAATAATATATAGAGATTTTAAAATGGCTAAAATCACTCCTCAAGCTGTAAAAGAACTTAGAGACAAAACAGGTGCCGGCATGGCAGACTGTAAAAAAGCTTTGGTCGAATCTGATGGTGATATACAAGCTGCTATCGATTATCTTCGTAAAAAAGGTGCTGCAGCTGCTGCAAAAAGAGCTGACAGATCTGCTTCTGAAGGCGTTGTATGCACTAAAACTTCTGAAGATTGCAAAACTGCAGCTATGGTGTTGGTAAGTTGCGAAACTGACTTTGTGGCTTTAAACAAAGACTTCGTAGATTTTGCTAATACTGTTGCTAATGTAGCTCTTTCAAGCAAGCCTGCTAACGCTGAAGAACTTATGAAACTTAGTGTTGACGGTACTTTGATTGAAGATTTGCACAAAGATATTTTAGCAAAATTCTCTGAAAAAATTGAAATAGCTGACTTGAAGATTATTGAATCTGAAGGTTATGTTGGCACTTATATTCATGGTGGCGCTAAATTAGGTGTTATGGTAGAAATGACTGCCGCTGACATTAATGATGAAGCAAAATCTTTAGTAAAAGATATCGCTATGCAAGTAGCAGCTATGAATCCTAGATTTAGCCATACATCTGAAGTTGATGATACTACTTTGGCTAAAGAAAAAGAAATTTACACTCAAAACGCTATTGATTCCGGCAAACCTGCTGAAATCGCTACTCGTATTGCTGAAGGCAAAATGAACAAATTCTACGAAGATAACTGCTTAGTTGAAATGGCTTTTGTTAAAGATCCTAAGAAAAAAGTTAAAGACGTTGTAGCTGAAATTGCAAAAATTTCAGGTAAAGATATAAACGTTAAACAGTTTGTTCGCGTTTCTATCGGTGGCTAGTAGCTATTAGTTTTTGAATTATATATAAGAAGATATAAAATGGATACACCTAAAATAAAAAGAGTACTTCTAAAATTAAGCGGTGAGGCCCTAATGGGTGATCACCAATTTGGTATCGATCCGATTACTTTGCAAACTTTTGCATCTGAAATCGCTGAAGTTCACAATTTAGGTGTACAGATTGGTATTGTGATTGGCGGCGGGAATATTTTTAGAGGTATTCAGGCCGCTGCTCACGGTATACATAAAGTTTCCGGCGATCACATGGGAATGCTTGCTACTGTTATTAACTGCATAGCTTTTCAAAATGCTTTAGAAGCAATTAATATTCCTACCAGATTGCAAACTGCTATTAAAATGGAACAAATTGCCGAGCCTATGATTAGAAGAAGAGCTATTCGACATTTGGAAAAAAATCGAGTTGTTCTTTTTGGTGCCGGCACCGGAAACCCCTATTTTACTACAGACACTGCCGCTGTGCTAAGAGCTATCGAAATTGAAGCAGAAGTAATAATTAAAGGTACTAAAGTCGATGGAGTCTATGACTCTGACCCTGAAAAAAATGCTGATGCCAAAAAATTCGATACTATTTCTTACAGAGAGGTACTGACTCAAAATTTGAGAGTAATGGATCACACCGCTATTACTCTTTGTAATGAAAACCATCTTCCTATAAAGGTTTTCAATATCAATGATAAGGGCAATTTTAAACGTCTTATCATGGGTGAAGATATAGGTACAACTGTTCAAAATAAATAACAGGTTTAATGATGCCATTACAAACAATTTACGCGAAAACTAAAGACCAAATGGTCAAATCGCTCGAGTTTACTTCTTCTCAAGTATCTAAAGTCCGTACAGGTAGAGCTTCTGCTTCTCTTGTTGATGGAATCAAAATTGATTACTACGGTTCTCAAGCTCCATTATCTCAAGCAGCTACAGTTTCTACTCCGGATGCTCGCACGATTGTAATCCAACCTTTTGATCGAGGTCAAATAGCTGATATTGAAAAAGCTATTCAAGCTTCTGATTTAGGTTTCAATCCTCAAAATGACGGCAATATTATTCGTATTCCTGTGCCTCCTCTTACAGAAGAACGACGCAAAGAATATGTAAAATTATGCAAAAAATATTCTGAAGATGGAAAAGTCGCTATTCGTAACATCAGACGCGAATCTATGGATGAATTGAAAAAAATCGAAAAGTCTAAAGATATTACTGAAGATGAAAGAAAACGTGGCGAAACTGAAATCCAAAAATATACTGATGACTACATCAAAAAAATAGATGATGTCTTTTCTAAAAAAGAAAAAGAATTGATGGATTAAAAATATTTCTTTGGGGAAGATGTTACTCTTCCCTATTTATGGGGTCTTAGCTCAGTTGGTTTAGAGCGCTACCTTGACATGGTAGAGGTCGCCGGTTCAAATCCAGTAGATCCCACCACTACTCTAAAAAAAAGAGCCGATATTTATAATATTGGCTCTTTTTTTAATAATTATTTTTGCAGATACTATCTATAAGTAACTTAGTTAATAAGTCAGTCTATCTAAAAGTTCCCATGATATTTTTACTTCTGCAATTTCTCTTATTTCTTGATTTTTGTATTTATACCTTACTTCTGTGAGGAAGTCTCCATTAATAAATTCGATTACACCTGCAGGTGTAAAATCTACGTCAAAAATACCATTTCCTTTGGCGCTGACAATTTTCACAGGTTCTTTGATATCATAGAGCATTGCTGTTCCTGAAATGGATTTGAGCGAGTCTATAGAGCCTCTGATTTGATATTTGCTTGAAGTAATCTTTTCAATTTTTGCTTGGAGTGTATCTTCGAAATATACTCTATTTAAATCTAACGTTACTACCTTTTTCCAAGTCGAATCTTTTGATATCTTCCCATCAGGAAAATAATTCTTAGTAACGTCTGCCAGATAAGTGAGATGATCGAAAGAGTAAGCATTTTGCCATATTTGTCTTTGCACGGGATCTTTTATGCCTAGAGCCTTATGATCAAGCATATTAATAGCTCTCTGAAGATTTTCGCCTGTAATTGTAGCTACTTCTCCATAAGGAGAATATGTCATTCTATACTTTTTACCTACAGTTGGACCAACCATTTCATAATCTTGAAATGAAAGAGGTGCAGGTCTATCGCCCATGGTGCTATATTCTTTTATAACCTCGCCATCAGAGAATTTGTAGTTGATCGAATCAATGGACACATCTATATCAAAAAAGCCGTCTACTGCGTTAGCAGGTGGGTATAAAGACATATAATATTCTATATCTCTGTTATATTTTAGAGTGTCACCATTGCCCAATATTCTTTTTACTTTAGTAGTTTCAGTCATTTTGTAGAGATGTATAATACTGACTCTGAAATTTGGTTTCAAAATGTAATAAATCTCTTCTTTTGCCAAAGTAGAAGTAGCAAAAGCAATCACACAAACAAAAATTAAAGCAACAATTCGTTTCATATCATACTCCTTCATGGTATTGTACATTAAATAAAGACCAAGCAGCCAAGGTCATTCCATCCCATATTTTACCATTAACTATGTAATCATTTATTTCTTCAGGTGTTAGCTCAAGTATTTCAATCTCTTCCGACTCATCGGGATTGGGAGTACTTTTAGTTAACTCCTTAGCTACAAAGATACTGCATATTTCATTTGTAACACCATTAAAAGGGTTAAATTCACCAATTTTTTTTATATTACGACTAATATATCCTGTCTCTTCCAAAAGCTCTTTTTCGGCATTCTCTAAGGCATTCAAACCATGCTGAATTCCACCTCCGGGAAATTCTATACTAAACTTTTGGTTTAGATACCTAAATTGCTTAGTTAGTATAATATTTTTTGAAATAGAGAGAGGCACTACCATAGTAGCACCTCTGGATTTTACATAATGATAATCACCTTCATCACCAGAAGGCATAATATACTTATCTAAATAGTAGTCCCAATACGGATTACTGTATATATTTTTACTACTTAAAGTATTATATTTGTCTTTCATTTCTTATATTTTTCAACCATTTATTTCTGCTATCTCGGATTCCGGAAAGAAGAAATTAGTCTCTTTGATTGCATTCTCATCAGAATCAGATCCGTGAACTGCATTTTCTTCTTTGCTTTTGCCAAATAAATTTCTAATAGTACCTGCAGCAGCTTCAGCAGGGTCTGTAGCTCCTATTAGTTTTCTATAGTCTTCTACTGCATTTTCTTTTTCTAAAGATAGTGCAACGATAGGGCCACGAGTCATAAAACTTACTAATTCATTATAAAAAGACCTCTCACTGTGGACAGCATAAAAGCACATTGCTTGTTTCTGAGTAAGTTTAGTCATTTTCATGGCTCTTACTTTAAAACCAGCCTCATTATATTTTGTGATTATTTGACCGATATTATTAGCTTCTACAGCATCAGGTTTAATCATAGCTAAAGTAATGTTTCCCATTGGAACTCCAATATATATAATAACACTTATAATACAAAAAGTCTCGCATTGCGAGCATTTAAAATAATTTGACTTATTTATAGCAGAAATATTTTCTATTAAATAAAAAAGATAGTACCTCATACATCATACAAGACACTATCCTTATCTATTTATTTTTCAATCACTTAGACTTTGCTTTTAATGCTTTTTGGACTGTAATTCCCAGTTCTGCCGGAGACTCAACTACTGCTATTCCTGCTTTTTTCATAGCACTCATCTTGTCATCGGCAGTACCTTTACCACCGGCGATAATAGCACCTGCGTGCCCCATCCGTCTACCTGGAGGAGCTGTTCTTCCGGCTATAAAGCCAATTACAGGTTTCTTTACATATTTTTTAACATAATCAGCAGCTGTCTCTTCAGCATTGCCACCTATTTCACCAATCATTAAAATAGCTTCAGTATCAGCGTCTTTATTAAATAACTTTATTGCATCTATAAACTGAGTACCTATTATCGGGTCCCCACCTATACCTATACAAGTAGATTGTCCTATACCTAAATCCGTTAGCTGTTTTACTGCTTCATAAGTTAGAGTACCACTTCGAGAAACTACACCTACTTTCCCGGGTTTATGTATAAATCCGGGCATAATGCCAATTTTCGCTTCACCAGGAGTAATAACACCCGGGCAATTAGGACCTACAAGCACAGATTTAGAATCTTTTAGAGCTGCATTGACTGTTATCATATCTTTTGTAGGAACACCCTCTGTAATCGCTATAATTAGCTTGATTTCGGCATCTATAGCTTCTAAAATAGCATCTGCTGCAAATGCAGGTGGCACAAATATCACTGATGCAGTAGCTTTTGTTTCTTTGACTGCATCTTTAACAGTGTTAAATACGGGCACGGATTTTATAAATTTTGCTTCGCCTTTACCTTCGTATGTCAAACCACCTTTTCCGGGAGTAACACCACCTACAACCTGAGTTCCGTACTCTAACATTTGAGATGTATGAAATGTACCTTCAGTTCCGGTTATACCTTGGACTATTACTTTAGTTTTCTTATTCAAAAGTACGCTCATAAAACTTCCTATCTATATTTAGTTAATATTAGCAAATTGTTTATACAAGTTCCTATATAAAAGTATTAGCTAATAAAATATTTTTAACGCTAAAAATTTTTCTGTAGTTTTCCTTCTATTACCTATAATTCAAATAATTGCTTTAATTTTCCGTATTTTTATAAGTAGTCTTGTGAGGTAGAATATTTAGGACATTGAAATGAATAAGACCACGTATAACACATTGAAAAGATTGAAAGATATAGAGCTTGAAATAAGTGGACTCGAAGCAAAAAGAAGTAATTTGAAAGAGAAGTGGCTAAAAGAAAAACAAGTAATTCAAGAAATCAGAGCTATTAAAAAAAATATCGAACAAACGAAATCAGAAGCTGATAATTTTGAGAAAATCGGAGATTTAGGTAAAGTTGCTGAACTGAGATACGGCACTATTCACAAGTTAGAAGTAGCTTTGGAAAAAGCTAACCTAAAAATCAACAAACTACAAGAATCAGGAAAGCTTCTGAAAGAAGAAATTGAAACTGAAGACATTGCAGAGATAGTATCTAAATGGACAGGAATACCAGTGTCTAAGATGATGGAAACCGAAATCTCAAAATTACTTCAGATGGAAGAAAGGTTACACAAACGTATTATTGGGCAGGCTGAAGCTGTTAGTGCTATATCAAATGCATTAAGAAGATCTAGAGCAGGACTTAGCGACGAAAGTAAACCAATTGGTTCATTCATTTTTTTAGGTACTACCGGAGTTGGTAAAACTGAAATGGCAAGAGCTCTTGCAGAATTTCTATTTGATGACGAGTCTTCGATGATACGCATTGATATGAGCGAATATATGGAAAAACATTCAGTATCTCGTCTTATCGGCGCACCTCCAGGATATGTTGGTTATGATGAAGGTGGCCAACTAACTGAATCAGTAAGAAGAAAACCATATTCTGTAATACTACTTGACGAAATTGAAAAAGCTCATCCTGATATTTTTAACGTATTACTGCAAGTTCTTGATGATGGTAGGCTTACGGATGGCAAAGGTAGAGTAGTCAATTTCAAGAACACTATCATAATAATGTCCTCAAACATTGGAACAGAGCTAATACAAGATAAGTTTAATTTACTAAATTCTACTCAGAGAGATAAAGTTTTTGAAAATCTTAAACCGGAAATTCTCAATTTGCTCAAAACTAAAATGAAACCTGAGTTTATCAATAGAATCGACGATATCGTTATATTCAAACCACTTAGTTTAGGTGAGATAAAAGATATTGCATTATTAAATATAGAAAAACTTATCTTAAAATTATCATCAAAACAAATTACTATGGAACTTCGCGAATTAGCCATAAATAAACTCATTGAACTTGGCTATGATATAAATTACGGAGCCAGACCGCTAAAACGAACAATTCAAAAATATATCGCAGATCCACTTGCTTTTAAGCTTTTAGGCTCTGAATTTACTTCAGGAGATAAGATTTTGGTCGATTTAGATGGTAGTGGGCATTTTATTTTCACAAAAGATGTGCATTTATAACTTATTATTATTATTTTAAGGAAACTATGCATAACAGGAGAGTTTATGTTGTTTTCTAAAACAAAGAACAAAATTTGTACAGCAATAGCTATTGTTACTTTAAGTGCCTGCTCATCTTTAGATGTATATGAAGTCAAAGATTTTAAAGGCATTTCACAAATACATGAAGGCGAAAAAGCACTTATTGAATGGGACATAAATGGTTGTGATTCTGTCACCATTCAGGATTTCCCAGGAAGCTATAAATCACAAGATAATATATATTACTCTACTAAAGACAGTAAAGTCTTGACATTTAATGCCCATAGGAATGATTCATCATATACTATGCATTGGAAAATAGTTGTATTGCCTGAAGGTGAAGAAGTCCAGATTAGCGAGACCGTAAGCTCTGAGGATAAAGTTATACCCAAAGTATCTGAGACAATTACAATACATGGAGACACTCAGATGAGCGAAACCGGTGCTGTATCTCAAGATGAATTCTCAATTTTACCTTCGTTTTACGAAACTAAATACTTTTCGGGCATATTAAAATATAACGGAAAGACTAAACCGAATACATTTCGAGTAGTTGGAATAGATTATTCTAATGGCTTTGAAAACATAGAGGTTAAATCTATATTGTTAGATGAATTTGGCAATATGTTAGCTAATTATTTTGTAGATAAAAATACGCCAACTTCAATCATGCAATACTGTAAAACAGGTATTGCAGGAGACTTACTAAAAAAGCCAAAAGAAATCCATTATGGCGAGTCTACTCCTTTGTTGTTTTCGCTTGCAATTGAAAATTCGGCAGCTTCCTGGAAAAACTCTGAATTTGTTCCTAATCTATCCGAATTTATTCAACTATTAGATAACAAAGATAAATTAACATTATACACTTTCAATCAGAATATCAATACAAAAATAGACAATCAATCTAAACTAGATGCTATTAAGTCATTTGAAAATATAAATATAGAGCCTTCAAACGGTTTCAATTCTTTCAATAAAATGGCTTACTTAAGCATTAAAAATGCAAAGAATTCAAATGCTGAGAAAAAGTGTGCAGTACTGATTACATATTCACCTGACAACTCATCAATTATTTATCAAACTGATGATGCTGTACAACTTGCAAAAGAAAACAATATCCCCGTGTATATAATTTCAGTTGGCAATGCTATAGAGTCTTTTAGTTTAAAGTACTTATCTTATGCAACAGGTGGTAATTATTATCAGTTATCAAATGATAATATTGATGCTATTTCAAATATTTTAGCTGAGATTGCTTATTCTCAAAAGCATTACTTTAAGTTTAAACTACCTGATAACTTATTTGTAAATCCAAACTGTAACAATGTCAAAACAGAGATAGCCGTACAAACTGAAGAGGATAACTTAACGGATGTTTTTAAAGTCATTAACGAAGCGGAGCCTCAGTACCCTAAGTACCAAGCCTTGGCTGCTTTTTACAAACATGACACAGTTATTCAGCCTGACTTTTATGAAAACCTTAAAACTTTAGCAACCACTTTAATTGAAAACAAAGAAATGACGATAGAGCTAATTGGGCACTCATCTATCGAAGGCGATGAAGATCAAAATATTTTTCTTTCTCGCTCAAGAGCCCAAGCAGTTAGAAATATGCTCCTTAAAGACGGGGTAGCACCGGGACAAATTAGAATTAGATGGGAAGGTAGCAATAAGCCTATATTTTATTTACAGCAGGCTCCATGGCAGCAATATTATAACAGACGTGTAGAAGTCAGATGGCTTGATCCAGAAATGCTACCTTACGAAATAATTGCTCAAACTTCGGAGAGTGAAACTGATGCATTGAAAAATGTAGAGAAGTGGGAATTCCATGGCTATAATGCATACTATGAAAGATATTTAGATAACCACTCTCCTGTATATAGAGTTAAAATTTGGGGATACCCTACTCTAGAAGAAGCAGAAGCCAATGCAAACAAGATACAAACTGTTTATAATACTAAATGTGTAGTTCAATAATATGTACAAACTTAGACACATAGGAGTACTAATATTACTTTCAGTATTCCTATTTTCCTGTTCAAATGATAACTCAACAGGACCGGAAACCCCCGGAGTAAGTGAATATTTAGATAGATCAGAAGCTAAGTTGGCTTTTGAATATTTAAATAAGGTAAGAGTTAATCCAGATGCATACAGTCAATCTATGGGCATTGATTTATCTTATGTAGAGCCAAGATCTACTTTAGTTTGGAATGATATACTGCAAAAAGTCGCCGAAGAAAAAGCCTTAGACTTAGTAAATAGAAATTATTTTGCTCATGTTAATCCTGATGGATACGCTATTAATTACTATATGGATAAAGCCGGTTATCCAATGGAAGAAAATTGGCTAAGCAAACCTACTAATAATTATTTTGAATCTTTAGCTGCTAATTCAAAGCCTGGTATAAGTGGACAAGCTTTTATAGATCAGCTAATAATAGACGAAGGCGTTCCTTCACTTGGGCACAGAAACCATCTTTTGGGTATTGATTCAGGATTCGCATTTAATTCTACTTTAGATGAATGTGGCTTTGCTGTTACAAGAAAAATAGGAACAACTTATACAAACTATATAGTTTGTATAATAGCGAAAAAGGGAGTAACAGGTAAAACAGTATTCACGATTCCAATGACAAACATTCCGTAATATGATTGATACTGGCTTTAGATTTTTTATAAAACACGGATTTGTCATTATAGTACTTTAAATACCCGTAGAGCAAAGAAGTATGTTTACTTCCTCCTGTAAGAAAATATCACATAATTGCTTATTGAAACAAGGGGTTTCAACCCTTGGAATTCAAGCTTTACAATCTTTTCAAAATGACATTTTTGGGTTGAATAAAAGAAGAAAATATTATACTATAAAAACAAAAAGCCTCTAAGATTAATCATATTGAATTAGTCTTTAGAGGCTATTTGCCATGTGGAGTAATTTATAATTTTATAAATGAGTTGAATATTCTTCTAAGAAATTCAACTCCTCTCTAGAAAGAGATTCTTTGCCATAATCATTTATTTTATCAAGAATCATATTTAAACTCTCTTCATCTTCACTTGGATTATTAGTGAACTCAATACTATAAGAGTCGTTATCATATTCTTTAGCATGATGCATTTCTTTAGATATTAACGCTGGTTTTAACTCTTCTGCCTTAGGCAATAAAATATCCAACTCATCAAAATCAATTTTTATATTTTCTTTTTTCTCATCCTCCTTCAACACTATATAAGAAGCGACTCCGGCTATAAACCCAAGGCAAGTAAAAGCTAACACAGGGAGTAACACACTCCAGTCGCCAATCATTATCGCAGGCACTTTAACAAGTAGCCATGTCATGATAGTCGTAACAGTGAGTAAACCTGTTTTGATTTTGAATCTACCTAAAGAAACAGAATAACCTGGGTTGAGTAAAGAAAAAAGAGTAATCACAAAAATTGCAAGACCATCAGCACCTGAAATGTTAACATCATATTGCTTGGTGAGGAAGAAAAATAAGGGAACAGCTATCCCTTGGAATATGGAAAACACGAATATAAGTTTGGCAAAATATTTAGAAGAAAGCAAGTTTTCCAAAAATGGACTAACCAACATAAAAGTAAAAAGGGTCAGAAACATTGATCCAATGTCAGGTTGTAAAAACAAGTAAGTAATCGCTTTCCAATAACTGGAGCCTGCAAAAAAATCAAGTGCTCCGCTTGAAAGATATGATTCAAACAGACCACTTGTAGCAAAATTAAAAGCATTTGTTAAAACAAAAACAAATGTAATTAAAAACGATACTTTTCCTATTTTAAATAATCTGAACATTTCTAATGCCGTTTTGTGTAATGTCTTTATATATATAAAACATAAAGCCAGGAAAAGTTACAGAGATAATGAAAATAATTATTATTTCAATGAATTAATAATTGTATCTACTTTGTCTATAGTCATATTTTCGTGATAGTCGTCGTTTATTGCAATCATCGGTGCTCCACCGCAAGCCCCCATACATTCTACTTCTTCTAATGAGAATTTACCATCATCAGTTCTTTCGTTATGCCCAATAGCAAGTTTATTTTGTAGATGAACAAATATTTCTTCTCCGCCACGAAGCATGCAAGATACATTTGTGCATACTTGCACATGATACTGCCCCATTGGTTTTTTGAAATACATCGTGTAAAATGTAGCAACACCGTACACATGTGCATAAGATAAACTTAAAAGTTCAGCAACGTATTTCATTACTTCTTTAGATAGCCAACCAAATTTTTTCTGAGCCATCCACAGAGTAGGCATTATTGCAGCTTGGGTTTCGGGATATTTAGATTTTATTTTCTCTACTTGTTCTAACTCTTGAGCATTAAATACAATTTCTTGATCAATTTTATTTTCCATACCGATAATCCTGAAAAGACCTATAAATTAGAATAGTTTAGGGATGTTTTTTTATTCTTGAAATAAATATTCCGACAGATAGCCAATGTTTTAGAGCAGTCATAATCTTATGAGCGTTGGAAACTCTAATTTTTTGCTTATAGATATTAAAATCATTTAGTTCTATTTTTTCTAAAAGTCTATAATAGATAGCATCCATTATCTCTGCTGCTACTATTGTCGGTTTTTCATCAGGCCTGAGCATCGTACGAGCATTGTGATAATACTTTCTGGCTCTTTTTGCCTGATATCTCATTAGTTCAACGAAATTTTCATTATAAACTTCATTGATAATATCATCGCGAGAGTATGAAAAGGTATCTAAATCTTCTTGAGGAATGTAAAAATATCCTCTATCTTTGTCAACCTTGATGTCTCTCATAATGTTTGTTAGTTGAAGTGCATAGCCCAAATTTATTGCATAATTTTTGGTCTCTTCGTACTTATAGCCAAAGATTTCAATACTAATCAAACCTACAATACTGGCGACTCCGTAGCAATATTCTTTTAAATCTTCGAACGTATTATATGTATTTCTTACAAGGTCTGTACGGCATCCATCGATCAAAGTCATAAAGTACTGTTTCGGTATTGCAAATCTTTTAACTACATACTCAAACGGTTTTATATATAGTCCGGAATAATTGCCGGAATAAACTTTATCTAACTCATTTTGCCACCAAGCAAGCCGTCTTAGCTTTCTTTCTACTACTTTAGGGTCAGTATTGGGCGAATCATCTACAATGCTGTCAATGTAACTGCAAAAGGCATAAATAGAATGCATAGCAACTCTCTCTTCTTTAGGCAAAAAAGAAAAGGCATATAAAAAGTTGGATTTTTCAACAACTGGAGGCGCTACATTTTCATGATATGCCAAATCAAACTGAGTTACAATTTCCATTAAATAATCCTATGTCTAACAAAGACTCTCAAAAATATAATAAGAATATCGGACTTTCCTAACTTTGGACGTAAAGATAACAATTTTGATTTTAATTTTTGAGTTTTTTGCAAAATACGTTTGCCACCTTCTAAAATCATTGCCAGCTCTATTCGTAATCTTCTACTCTTTACTAATGGTATTAGATTTTTACCCTCAGCAAAAAGTTGTGCTGTATGCTCGCACAAATCTTCTATCATTTTATCAAGCTTAGTAGGTTCTGCCTCGTAAAAGTTATTATCTTCTATTCCATACTTACTTTGAATATTTATAGGTATATAAATCCTGTTCTTCGTTTTGTCTATTGATATATCCTGCCAAAAATTAACTAATTGAAGACCGGTACAAATAAAATCAGAATACTTAGCAGTCTGATCATTATAATTATCAAATAGTCTCAGCACTAACTCACCCACAGGGTTGGCGGAGTACTTGCAATAATTATAATTATCATTCATCGTTTTTGGTCTGACAAACATCACGTCTTGCTTAAAAGCTGTAATTAACTTTTCAAATGGATCAGCAGGAATATTTTTAACCTCCATGGTGTCTGCTACAGCATATACTATAGGGTTTTTCTTCTTTGTATCAGCTACGTCAAAGTGTCTTACAAGACTATTTAAACTATCTAAACCTTCTAAGGCCAAATTTTTAGAGACCATAGAGAGTTCATCACCTAAATCATCTGCTAATCTGGAAAAAGCATAAATTGAGAAAAAATGCTTTCTTAGCTCTTTGGGAATCAAAATACTTCCCACCGGAAAGTTTTCATAATGACCTAAAGAAATCTTTTTGCAAAAGCTATATGCCTCCTCTAAAGAATCTACTCCAAAGTTCCCACCGTCAGCTTTTGTTAAATCTATCAATTGATTAACATCAATCTTCATATAATAAATATTCTTATCAAATAATCTAAAATAGTATTGAACTAAATATAATAATAATAAATAAAACAAGCTCTAAGTATTTTTTACCCAGAGCTTTTTTCTATTTTATTGAGCGCCTTAGATAATCAGGAGGAAGTGCTGAAAGCCAACTCTCTACATTAGATATAAAATATTTTTTTGCATCTTCATACTCATTAGGTATGATTCCCTCCAAAATAGCTTCTTCGATGTTATGCTTAATAACACCAACAGCCCTTGAAGGTTCTAACTTGCAATATTCCATAATCTCCTCGCCACGAACGGGAGATTGAAATGCTCTTAGTTGATCTTTTTCCTGCACTTCTAGTATTTTTTGAAATACTACTTCATAATTATGTAGATATTTTTTCTCTCTATTTTCGTTTTTAGTAGTAATGTCAGCTCTGCATAAAGTGAACAAATCTTCTAATGCTTCATCTGCAGTCACAGCTAGTCTTCTAATCGCCGAATCAGTTACACCATCATCTACAAGTACCATTGGCCTTTGATGCAATCTTACTAATTTTTCTACATAAGCGACATGTTCAAAAGGCAATTTCATACGTTTAAATATCTTTTTAATCCATCTAGCACCTATTTCTTCATGCCCATGAAAAGTCCAGCCTGTGCCCTTAACAAACTTCTTAGTCTTTGGCTTTGCAATATCGTGCATAAGAGTAGCAAATCTGAGCCATACATTTTCTGTCTGTTCTGATATATTGTCCAGCACTTTTAGAGTGTGTTTGTACACATCTTTATGCCCATAAGCCTTTTCACTGGATTCCACTATTTCTACTCCGGCAAGATGGTGCACTTCCGGAAATATATATCTCAAGAGTCCCGTTTGAAATAATATATCGATACCAACTGATGGTTGTGCGGACTTGAGTATTTTTAGAAACTCCTCAGTAATCCTCTCCTGAGAGATTATATTTATTCTATCAGCCATTTTTGAAATAGCTTCTAAAGAAGCCTGTTCTATCTCAAAATTTAACTGCGATGCAAACCTTGCCGCTCGCATCATTCGCAATGGATCATCAGAATAAGTAACTTCAGGGTCCAAAGGAGTTTTCAACAAACCGGATTTTAAATCTTCTAAACCTGAAAAGGCATCAATAACCTCTCCCATTCGCGACTTATTAACACAAACAGCTAAAGCATTACAAGTAAAATCTCTTCGCTTTAGATCGTCAAGGAGTGTACCTTCGGTTACAATCGGCTTCCTAGACTCAGGTAAATACTCTTCTTTACGTGTACCTACAAATTCGCATTGATATTTACCTATTGGCACCATTGCAGTTCTAAAACGTTCATATATAACTGCTTTTGACTTAGTTCGAGCAGCCACTTCTTTTGCAAACTTTACTGCGTCACCTACTACTGTACAATCTATATCTGTGCGATCACGGTTAAGATAATAATCTCTTACGTATCCGCCTACTGCGTATACTTCAACTTGAAGCTCATCAGCAATTACGCCGATGAGCTTCAAAATATCTTCTTCTATTTCAATTTTGTCAATTACTTTTATTGTTATCACTTTTATTCCTGTTCTTTAGGGGCATTTTTTTCTAAAATAAAAATATCAAAATAATACAATATATGTTTATCATTTTCTTTAATTCCTGCTTTTTGATAAAGCATTTCCTTGACTTTTCCGACAGCTGAGCCTTCTTCAAAATCTATCCCGGGTACGACATAATATTCACCTTTTTCTGTCATTAAACCAAAGCCTAACTTATTGATTTCACCCTCTGTAGGAAAAGTGCTTAAGAAATGCGGGAAGTTGCAAATAAACATTTCTAATTGCAACTCATCATAGTTTGCTAAATGCTCTTTGGCGTTTGCATGATTTAAACCCAAATCATTAGATGTTTTGTATGCATTGTACAGAATATTAACATCAGTAGATAAGCTACCTTTTGAACTTAATAACTTACCATCTTTTTTTACTAATAAGAAAAACGGATAATGCTTTTCAAAATCTCTCAGCACTATCATAGTATTTGGAATCTTCTCTCCTTCTAATCCCTTACGTAAGCCAACATCAACAGAGTCAACAAATTCTTTCATTAGCGTCATCTTTTTGAGTGGAGAAAACGAATAATAAGAATTTTGTGGATCATTGTAAGCTAAAGCGGCTAAATATGCTTTCACATTATTAAATTCACTTTTTTCTTGAAAGACATTATAAGAGGTATTATATAAGTACGGTAGAAACATATTTGCTCCACCATACTGACCAATGGATATGCCTGTCTTTAATGCTCTTAGCTCATTGCTGTAAGCAGTCAGATTGTGTCGGAATAAATCAAAAATATTTCCACTTTCTAATGACTGAATTAAAGGCACATCTTGTTTTCTTGCCTCCTCTTGATTCATACCTTCGGAGAAGTTAGTAATAACAACTGTAAGCACATTTTTTTTAGAGGCTCTTACTGTAGCATCTATTTTATCGCCTAACTCAGTTATTTGAAATTTATCTAATTTACCAATAACAATAGGCACAATTTTTTTATCAGGTACCAGTTTTGCTATGATATTCATATATGGTTCAAATCTATTATACTTTTGATTATTTTGGAACTCTTTAGTACAATTTTTAGGGAATTTTTCTTTAAGTTTATTTCTAAGAGCTGTGTCGACTCTAACAGTTCCAAACGAAGATTCGTAACCTTGCCCATCATAAATGTCAAAATCTTTTAAATCTTCATCGTTGTTGCAATCAGTTATAAAAATAAATGTTTCAAAATCATAACCGGTAATTGCTCGAATAGCATCTCTTGCATTTTGCAGAGTATACTCCATTTTTCCATGGGGCATCACTATATAGTTCAAGTAGAATCCACTTTCACCGTTAGTCCCCATTGTAGTAGTATCCGCAAATCTATCAATCAGATTTGCCAGAGAATCTTTATCTGCAGGGTAATATTCACCTTGCATAGTCGCTTTTCGGAATTCAATTTCATTTCCGATTGTAGTCTCTGTGGTACAAGAAACTAAAAATACTACTAAAGAAACAAAAGATAGTAATAATTTTTGCATATTTTTCCCTTATCATCTAATATATAAAAGGCTGTCAGCTATAACATGGACTGCTGAAAGCAGATGTTAAAAATGACAGCCAAACAGAATAAAAATTACTGAAAATCTACATATTTTCAAAATATTTTGGAATATCAGTAACTTTTCTAATATCATTAGAAGGTTTTTCTTTTCTCTCTAAGGCTTTCAATGCAGATGCATATATTTGCTTCCAAGTGAATCCAAATTTTTCAAGTAATTCTTCTGGTTCACCACTTGCACCAAATATATCAGGCATACCAACAAATTCCATAGGAACCGGAGCGTTTTTAACTACAACTTCTGCAACAGCTCCACCAAGACCACCATATACCTGGTGCTCTTCAGCAGTTACAATAGCTCCGCACTCTCTGGCGGCTAAAGTAATCGTTTCTGCATCTATTGGCTTAATTGTATGGTTGTTAATAACTCTGGCTTTTATGCCATGATTTTTTTCTAGTTGCTCTGCGGCTAAAAGAGCTTCCCAAACCATTAAACCGGCAGCAACTATAGCAATATCATTACCCTCAGTCAATACGTTGGCTTTTCCTATTACAAATTCAGAATTTGCATCTGTAAACATAGGTACATTCGGTCTGCCAAATCTGATATATGCAGGGCCGAACATTTCTCCAACCGCTATAGTTGCTTTTTTTGCTTCTTCAAAATCAGCAGGAACTACTAATGTCATATTAGGAAGAGCTCTTAGCAAAGCAACCTCTTCCAAAGACTGGTGAGTAGCACCGTCAGGACCAACCGTAATACCCGAGTGCCCACCGCCGATTTTTACATTGGCATTATTGTAGCACACAGATACTCGTAATTGGTCTGCATTTCTAAAAGCTGCAAAAGCACTATAACTTGAGAAAAAAGGAATTTTCCCTGACAAAGCCATACCTGTTGCAACTGTTGTTGCGTTTTGCTCCGCAATACCTAAAGAGAAAAAACGTTCAGGGTATTTTGATTGGAACATAGAAGTCATTACCGAACCGGTAATGTCTCCTCCCAGCACAACTACATTATCATGTTTTTCACCTAAAGCTACCAATCCTTCGCCAAAACCATGACGAGTAGGCTTTTTACCTAGAAGTTCGTATTTTTTCATTTTATATTTTAATTTGTTTACAATTTTTTACGAAAAAGTATTAAACTAACTCTGAAAGAGCTTTTTCGGCTTGGTCAGGTTTAGGCGGATTACCATGCCAGATGTATTGGTCTTGCATAAAAGAAACGCCTTTGCCCATGAAAGTTTTTGCAATAATTACAGTTGGTTTTCCACTGCTTTTATTTGCTTTAAATTTATCAAATGCAGCAATAATATCTTCAAAGCTATGACCATCAATATTGATTACATCAAAACCAAATGATTCAAATTTAGAATCAAGCGGATAGATATTCATTACATCTTTGCATCTGCCGTCTATTTGACAATCGTTATTATCAACTATCCAACACAGATTATCTAACTTATGATGACTGGCTGCCATTGCAGCTTCCCATACTGTACCTTCCTGGAGTTCACCATCGCCTGTGATGCAGAATACGTTTCTGTCATTATTATCTACAAGTTTATCACTCATAGCCATCCCTACAGCGATAGATATACCTTGCCCTAAAGATCCTGAAGATGTCTCTACTCCGGGTAGATTTTTATCTAAACCTGGGTGACCTTGAAGTCTGCTTCCCCATTTTCTTAAAGTCGTAAGCTCTTCTGTAGGAAAATATCCTGCTCGAGCTAAAGCTGAATAAAGAACAGGAGCCATGTGCCCTGCACTTAATACAAATCTATCCCTTGTAGCCATGTCCGGCTCTTGAGAATTATGATTCATGACACCGCCAAAAAATAAAACAGACATAATATCGGAAACACCTAATGGTCCGCCACTATGTCCTGATTTTGCTAATGTCAAACTTTTTATTATATCTCTACGGAGCTCAAGAGCTATTTCTGCGAATTCGGCAGGCTCTCTTTTTTGATTTTTGAAGATGATATCAGAAAATTCCACACTGAATCCCATAAGAGTTTTTTGAGTTGATTTAAATAACTATTTTCAAAACTACAAAATTTATATTTAACAATACAGCTATATTGTTAACATTTTACCTTCCGAATTACTTATTAGGACATTTTAATCCTAACTATAATAATTTTATATATTATATAAGTGCTTG
>JBFHIJ010000008.1:0-114425 GCA_041596515.1 Chlorobiota bacterium | reverse complement strand
TATCACAGAGTTTACAGATGATAATTTAGCACTGAAGCAAACAAGAATCTTTAAAACTGATCTGAATATGACTCAACTTATCGAAAAACTAAAGACCAATGAAAAAATTGCCGGCTTGGAAATGTCTGAAATTGAAAATGGTATCTTATTAAAGAATGGTATATCATTTTATTCTTGGGGCGAAGAAATAAGAATTATACTCAAGTCAGAAAATGATTCTGAATATGAATATCAAGTTTCAAGTACCCCAAGCTTTAAACTTACTATAGTAGATTACGGAAAAAACCTTAACAATATCAAACTAATTGAAAATGTTGCGAATAGTATTGTATAATATTATGCATAATTTTACTAAAAGCTGCGTCAAATAAAAAGGGTTAGACATACTACATAGAAATCTACCAATACTAATACAATTGCCCCTACTGCGTCATATAGCAAAAACTTAAATTGGGCACTGAATGAAAATGATATATCTAATATTCATAATGCTTCTGAATCTTTCTTGCACCAAAAATAAAGCGACTGAAAAACTAATTAAGAAATCTGAAATTGTAAAAACGTCAAAAACAGATACACTAAATTTCACTTCAGGAATACGTTCTATCTTTCAAGATAGAAAAGGTAACTATTGGTTCGGAAGTCTTGAAGAAGGAGTAGCCGTTTATGACGGAAATTATTTCACTTACTTCACAACTAAAGATGGCTTAACTGATAATAAAATCCTTACAATACAAGAAGATAAAAATGGAATCATTTGGTTTAGCACTCTACATGGAGTGAGTAGTTATGACGGGAAAACTATAACAAACCATACCATAATGAAATATGAGGCTTTGCAAAGTAAATGGATGATTTCAGAAAATGATTTATGGTTCAGTGCCGGAATTAAAGAGGGCATCTATAGATATGATGGACAAAGAGTAAATTACTTAGCCTTTCCAAACCTTAAAGTTGCTAATTCAAACAGTATATATGCTGTAACAAGTCTCTCTTCAGGACTAAACAATATGATTTGGATTGGTACATATGCAGGAGTAATAGGTTATAATGGTAGTGATTTTACTATAATCAATGATGCAACGATAGGGCATGACACTGAAGACGCACCGCTTCACATAAGAAGCATTCTGGAAGATTCTAAAGGTAGACTTTGGATAGGAAATAATGGTATTGGAGTATTACTAAAAGAAGGTACTTCAATATCTAATTTTTCTGAGGAAAACAACTTGATACATCCAACAAGTAAAAGAAGAGGAGAGAAATCATTATCTGGCACACTTGAACACGTTTTTACAATCACAGAAGATAACAAAGGAAATATTTGGTTTGGAGATAGAGATACCGGAATTTGGAAATATGATGGTAAATCTATAGCCAATTTCACCAAGGAACATGGCCTAACAAATGATTTCGCTCTGTCGATCTATGAAGATAAAAATGGTGAGTTATTGTTTGGCACGGGAGACGGTAATATATTCAAGTTCAACGGAAAAACATTTGAAAAGAAATTCTGAAATAAGAACTAATGATAAATATAATAGAAGTTGCAATATGAAGAGACTAATTATAGTGGGATTAATAAGCGTATTACTTGGAATATTTGGAGTAAAAGGTACGGCTCAAAAAGCAAATCCTTCATTCAAGGAACAATTGAATACATTCAGGGAACTTGGATTCCTCTTAAATGATGGAGTTGACACGTCTGATATAAACCGCTGGGGAGACGGACATTCTGAATTTGAAGAAGAACCATATATATTGATGTATGTTACTCTTGGCCAGACTATTGAAGAAGAACCGTGGACACCATTAACAAATAAATGCTGGCATTTTGATACGGAAGCTATTTATGGAAATGGTTCATATATTGAAATAATGGAAAACCTATCCAGAATCACTAACGGAGAAATGATTTTTGAAAACTTACAGGACTCTGTTGACATAGATAGCAATATCGCCTGGGTATCCTTCATCTGCAAAGGTAAAAAGTATAAATGGGATTTAAAAATTCAAGATGACTGGGTGGATGTTGATCTATTTGAAAAAGTCAAAGATTTAACTCAGAAATACCGGACTAAAGGTAAATATACATTATTAACTACAGGTGGACAAGATGTTGTCTTCGGATATTATACACCTGAAGAACTTAAAAAGTTAAAAGATGCAACCGGACTTGAAATAGACTGGTTATGAGATAATTCGTTGGGTAATCAAGTTATTTAAAACTGGGGAGAAAGGATATCATACTTAATATTTATTTCTACTCCGCAGCTAAAACAAGCTGTTTATAAACCACTTTCCCATCTTCAAGCTGAACTCTTAGGAAGTAGTTTTGTGCTTCAAGATTGGAAATATCAAAATTACTCTCGGAAATGCGTTTAAGTTCTAGATCAGATTCACTGACAGAAATATTATTGATTTTGTCAGAGCCGGAGATTTGTAGTGTTTTTTTGTCGCTAGAAATAGAAAAATCAAAGTCTATTTTATCTTCTTCCCAAGCTTCAGTAGCATCTGTCATTTTTTCACTTGAAATAAAAGCACCGTTTGTTGTATATACATAAGCATAATCATCCGGATCAAATTCGAAATCTATTATCTTTGCTTTGGAAGTGCCTTCCAGTATATTTTCCCAATTTTTGCCATCATGAGATCGAAGGAGCAGTTTGTTTGTTTTTAGGTAGGTGTTTTCGTCATGAAGTTTTAAATCTATTTCTTCTTTTGGCAGATCAAGTATTTTAGTCCAGGTTTCTCCTATGTCTCTACTTATTTCGATTCCGGGAGTGTGAGAAAAGATTATAGTTTGTTTCTCAAAATCCATAAGTATATTTTTAAAATATTTAGTAAGAATATTACCTCTAATTTCTTTCAACTCGTGTGATTTGTAATTCCCGAGCATAATTCTTACACTTTCTACTTTATTAGTATCATAAATATTAGGATTGACATAAATTGGAACTTCATGATCGCCGACTACAGAACAGTAGTCTCCGGTTGCTTCGTCTAAAACGATGCTCCTGTTCTTATTATCAAAAAAAGCTATTACTTCATTTTTGAAGTAAAAATGGAATCCATTATATTTATTAATATGGCCCGAAAGTCCATGTTTTTTCACACAGACTATATTTGATTTGTGGTTCACGATATGATCAAAACAAAAATTACCAAAAATAAAGTCCCCAACTAAACATTCAGCAATTAGGTAATCTGCATCTTGATCTATAGAGCACCAATTTTCATAATAAAAAAGTGAATCATATTCATTCCCTCCATGCTTTTGTACATAAGCAGAACCATCGTAGTCTGGCCATATCTTATAAATATTAGGTATAGAAACCCAATCGCCATTTTCAATTTTATACCACACTTTCTGGCTTTTAGTACCAGTATATATTAGTCCGGAATTTTGACGAACACATAACTGGTTCTCTTTATATCTTCTGTATTTAATAATGTTGGTGATTTTGCTAATATCATATGGTGTAAAACGAGTAATATAATTTACTTTGAAATAATCATATTCCTCCCAAGTATTTCCATAATCAGTACTATAAATAGTAACTTGTTTTTCTTCATTATCAAACAGGAAATCCCAAAAATGCTTTTCTTTGAAAGAGATATTGAATCCAATAGTATCTCCTGTTTGTAAAAAATAGGCTTTATTTAAATTGATTTCTTTTACTTTAACATCATGCAGCATTTTAAATGTATCAATTAAATCAATGTATAATTTCCATCCTTCCTTAATATTGTATTTGTAAATTTGATGAGTTGTTTTATTATAAGCTAATATGTGATTACCTGAACATAGTATTTTTGGATCTTCAAAATTCGGCAACTCAATATCTATTTCTCTTTTTAGATTTTTATTCGCATCATAATAGAATATTTTCTGTTTTGAGTTTTGATCTAAACCAACTATACAAAATTTTTCTAGACTAGATAGATATTCTATAGACTCAATTTTTTTCCATTGCTTGATTCCCAAATCACAACTACTCCAGGTTTTACCCAAATCATTCGATTTATACAATAATGAGTCTGGTGAAGCAGTCCGATTAAAAATATAAATATAAGAGTCAGAAGTATAATATTCGTTAAAAATAAAGTTGTATCTCTCAGTTAAATCTAAGTTTGTAGTTTGCCATAGCTCACCACCATTGGTTGAATACAAAATTTTCTTACCAACAGCTTTGGCAAATAAAACATTAAACTTATTTTGGAAAATTTCATAAACTTCGCACATATCCTCTGCCAAATCATAGACTCTATCTCCATCAACAACTTTATTTATTTTCTTAAAAGTCTTGCCGCCATCAGAGGATTTTGCAATGCCATAATGTCCGATGTAAATTGTATCTCCTGAATTAAACACAGCACTAGGTCTGGCTTTTACGTCACATTTTATCTCTTCCCACTCTACAGCTGTTGTTGCTGTAAATAGAGAAAAAAGAAGAATCAATATCGTAGTTAGGTTTTTCATAGTATTTCACTGTATTTGTTCAATTCACCGTTTAAGCCTTATTCTCTTTACCTATATGACACTTCATGCCTATAACTGGTTACAGCCTTTTTAATCAATATAATAAAATTTTATAAATATTAGTATATCGTTATCATATCGCTTTAAATATAGTGTTTATATTTTTGGCATGGTATTGGTACTTACTACTATACAGACACAATAAACGACATTATGTCGCAAAGTAAGTCATTATGACACTCTTAATAAAAGTCTGACATAAGTGCAAGATGAAAATCTAAATATTTGACAATATGACATATTTAATGTAAAGGAGTTTACAAATGGGTAAAATAATTGGTATTGATCTCGGTACTACTAATTCCTGCGTTGCAGTGATGGAAGGTAGCACACCTACGGTAATAACAAATACGGAAGGACAAAGAACAACCCCATCTATGGTGGGTTTTGCTAAAAATGGCGAACGCATGGTCGGCCAGGCGGCTAAACGTCAGGCAATCACTAATCCAAATAACACAGTATATTCTATCAAACGCTTTATGGGTCGCAGGATCAGCGAAGTTAACGAAGAATCAAGAATGGTTCCTTACAAGGTAACTACTTCAGGCGATAATGACACTGTAAGAGTAGATATTGACGGTAAACTATATTCTCCACCTGAAATTTCAGCTATGGTACTTCAAAAAATGAAGCAAACTGCAGAAGATTTCTTAGGTCAAAAAGTAACTGAAGCAGTAATTACTGTGCCTGCTTACTTTAATGACGCTCAGAGACAAGCTACTAAAGATGCCGGCGAAATCGCAGGCTTGCAAGTGCGTCGTATAATCAACGAACCAACTGCTGCTGCTCTTTCTTATGGTCTTGACAAAAAAGGCAAAAACATGAAAGTTGCCGTTTATGACCTTGGTGGTGGTACTTTTGATATTTCTATTCTTGAAATCGGTGATGGAGTGTTTGAAGTAAAATCTACCAGTGGTGACACTCACCTTGGTGGTGATAACTTTGACCATAAGCTTATTGACTTTTTGGCAGATGAGTTTAAAAACCAAGAAGGAATAGATCTTCGTAAAGATGCTATGGCACTGCAAAGATTGAGAGAAGCTGCTGAAAAAGCTAAAGTTGAACTTTCTCAGATGATGCAGACTGATGTTAATTTGCCATTTATCACAGCTACTGCTGATGGTCCTAAACACTTTAATATGAGTATTTCAAGAGCAAAATTTGAAAACCTTTGCGGTGACTTGTTTGAAAAAACTTTAGAACCTTGCGAAGCAGCTATGAAAGAAGCAAAACTAACTCCAAATGATATCGACGATGTTATCCTTGTGGGTGGCTCTACTCGTATCCCTAAAATTCAGGAATTAGTGAAAAACTTCTTCGGCAAAGAGCCTTCTAAAGGTGTAAATCCTGACGAAGTTGTAGCTATTGGTGCTGCAATTCAGGGTGGTGTTTTGTCAGGTGATGTAGATGATGTATTGCTTTTGGACGTTACTCCTCTTACTTTGGGTATCGAAACATTAGGTGGCGTAATGACTCCTATGATTCCGGCAAACACTACTATCCCTACTAGAAAATCTGAAATATTTTCTACTGCTCAGGATAATCAAAATACTGTTGAAATTCACGTGCTTCAGGGTGAAAGACCTATGGCTCGCGATAACAGATCTCTTGGCAGATTCCACTTGGACGGTTTACCACCGGCACCAAGAGGAGTTCCTCAGGTAGAAGTTACTTTCGACATCGATGCAAATGGTATCCTTTCTGTAGGTGCTAAAGATAAAGCTACAAATAAAGAACAAAATATCCGTATCGAATCTTCTTCCGGGCTTGCAAAAGACGAAGTTGAAAAAATGAAAAATGAAGCTGCTAAACATGCAGATGAAGATAAAAAATATAAAGAAGAGATAGACCGTAAAAACCAGGCGGATGCTCTTGTTTACTCTACTGAAAAACAGCTTAAAGAGTTAGGCGATAAACTTCCTGCTGAAAACAAGCAAAAAATAGAAGATGCTAAAGCTAAATTGGAAGCGGCTATCAAAGAAAACAGCCCTAACATCCAGGCTGCCACTGATGAGCTTAACCAAGTATGGAGCGAAGCTTCTCAGCATATTTACCAACAACCGGGTGCTGATCAAGGTCAACCTCAGGGTGGTGCTCAGCAAGAGCCAAATGACGACAGCAAAAAAGATGATGGTGGCGTAGAAGAAGCTGACTATACTGTAGTTGACGACAAGTAAAACTATCTTAAATCTATACTCACTCTAAAAAAAACCTGTCTCTCTCTCTTTTATATGAGGGAGACAGGTTTTTTTTGATAAACCTAAAGCAAACATGCCTGCAATTGAATAGATAAAATGGTTTGCAGATCTATAAATATTTTGAACTATTATAACGACAGATTTTCAAATGGCGGATTATCATAGTTACTAAACTTATATCAGCCCACGCTTTTGCAGCTGTTTGAAATTCCTCAAAGTCTGCCCGGCATCTATTGCTTCCAATGCCGCAATAGAAAGTTTGTTTTCTACATTGCCGAAAGCTGTTTTATAATCTTTTCTGCTATATCTAATAACTGCTTTTGCCTCTTCGGCACCATAGATGTGGCTGATTTCGCATTTGCTTTGTTGTCCTGGCATATCTTTATAAGTAAGGAAATAGTGCTTCAATCTAGAAACAATAGAATCAGGACAATCGCTAATGTCATTCCACTTAGAGTATATCTCATCTTGTTTCATAACAGCTATTATCTTATCATCCGCCTCTCCACCGTCTATCATTCGGAAGCCACCGATTGGTTTTGCCTGAACAAGGATGTCGCCATGGGTAATATTCCTTTCGGTAAGCACGCAAATATCCAAAGGATCGCCATCGCCCACAATGTCTTCTCTTCCGGTTTTCTTATTGCAAAATTCTGCAACTTTTTCACCGCAGTAAGTCTGAGGTACAAATCCATATAAAGCAGGCACGATATTAGAATATTTTTGTGGCCTGTCTACCTTTAAATAACCTGTTTTTTTATCTACTTCATATTTAACAGTGTCAGAGGGCACTACTTCAATAAAAGTAGTTACAACTTCTGGGGCATCATCTCCAATTTCGACACCATGCCAAGGGTGTGATTTATAACGTAGTCCGGCAAGTTGCCAAAACTGTTTTAAAGTATCCATATCTATTTCTTTTAGTCCAACACAAAACCTAAAACGATTAGTTCTATATAAAGTTGTAATTATTCATAATATATAAATAGAAATTACCAAATGCTATAGAGACATTTAGTAGAGAATGATAATATATTTCATTTCACTACAGGAAACAAATATTTATTGCGAGGTTAAATCAAATTCGGATGAGCTATATTTTGATTTCCAAATACCCGGATTAGAAATTCAAGAATTTACCTGCTTATACATAAAGAGTAATTGAGTAATAGTATTCTCTGAATAGTTTGTCTAATATGATGCCACAATACAAAGTTTCAAACACAAAATGGTAGACTAAAACCACTTTTTTCGTTTAAAGTATACGAGCAGGGAACCGGCTACCAATAGCATCACTCCCAGTGCTGCGAAATATCCGTATGTAGTGCTTAGCTCAGGCATGTTGTGAAAGTTCATGCCATAAACCCCTGCAAGGAAAGTAATCGGAATGAAGATAACAGAAACTAAAGTTAGAGTTTTCATTACTTCATTTAGCCGTTGATTTTGGTATGAAAAGAACAGATTAACGCCACTTTCTATTTTTTGCAGTCCAAAGTTAATATCGTCTATAATTTGATCAGCCCAATCTTTTAGAAACTTAAAGTGCTTTTCGTTGTTGTCATCAAAGATATCATCTGTTATATCCGGCAGTCCTTTGATCACATCTTTTATTGGCATAAAGTACATTTTAATACAGAAAAACTCCTCTCTGTAGTCCTCTAGCGGAGATATCTCTTTTAAGTTATTTATATCTTTATAGAGCGATTCGAGTCTCTCTGTGAGTGCATCAACTTTAGTGGCATAGTTATCCATTATAGATTCCAGCATAAGAAAAAGCAGGTAATCAATTTTTTTAGTCCTTGCTTTACCTGAGTTTTTGCTTAGGCGTTTTCTGATGTGCTCAAAGTAATTATTACTTTTTTCTTGAATGGTCAGAAGCAAGTTATCTCTAAAGAGGAAACTTATTTTTTCCGGCTCTGTATCTTTGTTTTCCGGTACGTTATGAATTCCAAAGAAGTAATGCTTGTCGTAATCAATTAGTCTATGTGATTTTTCAGTTTCAATAATCTTTCTTGGTAACGAGCGGTGCATCTGCAACTGTTTCGTTAGATTTTGAATTATTTCAACATCATGCAAACCGTTTAAGTTCAACCAAAACTGCCTGCCCGCAAAATCATGAAGAAAAACTGAACTAAGAGCTTTTTTTGTAATAATGTCAAGATGCTTATCATCATAAGTATATAGCTTTAGGTCAGATTTTTCCATATATTTTTTCCCTTCAAAGGAGAGAATATATGGATCTTCAGTTTTAATCCTATTTTTGCTCATTATTGCCTATATCCTTTTTAAAAACAACGGTTCTGTAAGGGAAAGGAATTTCGATACCTCTTCGGTCAAATTCTTCTTTGACAGATTTCAACAAATCCGTAGCAAGGACAAAAGATTCATCGTTTGATTTAGTCCAAACATAGGCTTTAATGTTAACTGAGAAATCATTCAATCCTACAACTCTTGTTATAATTAGTTCTTCACCGTCTGCTTTCTCTTTTGCAGTTCTGTTATCAACGCAAAGAGGATGAGCTGCTGCATGCTTTTTGATGATTTCCATAGCCAAATCAACATTAGAATCGTAACTAATACCAAATACGATATGCTTTCTGATTAGAGCCTCTGTCATGTCGCTATTTATAATAGTTTCATCCGCGATTATGCTATTTGGAATGATTACTCTTCTATTTTCATAATCCCTAATTACCGTGTGTCTTAAAGTAATTTCTTCGACATACCCTTTGCTAATGCTTGCAGATTCAATTGTATCATTCACTCTAAAAGGCTTGAATACTAATATAAAAATTCCGCTTATTATGTTTGAAAATGCTTTCTGAGAAGCAAATCCAATAATTGCTGCTAAAACACCCGCACCGGCAAATAAAGCGTTACCAAGATCAGTTAAAACCGGAATATTGACAAAAACAGTATATATAGCCAATGAATAGACTATAAAGCTAATAGAATTTCTGATAAATGAAAAATTAGTAGCATCTATTCCAAATTTTCCTGCATATCTTTTAGATAAGGAATTAACTGTTTTTCTAAGTAATAAAGAAATAATAGTGGCTGAAGCCAACGCAATCACAATAATTAATGCATATTTTAAATATTCCTGCGACATACACTGCTCGATTATTTACTAAAAAATATAATATAAGAAAATATTTGGTGAATCTATCACTCCAATATAAATCTCATTCAGAAAGTAACTGACTAAATAGTACTTGCTGTGTTAATTACCATTTCTATCAAAGATTTACATAAACTAAACTCGGATTTGTCATTAGATATTATCAAAAGTACAGTGAATGCTTATAGAACTATAGATGATGCTTAAATGGCGGTGTTAGGTAATTGCATATTGAAAAGGGTTGTTTGTTGAGAATGTGGATGTTTTAATCTTAGTGGCATCAATAAATAAATGTAATGTCTTGCATCTCTACAAAGATATAGATGCAAGACATCAATTCATACTAATTAGATCATTAAGTATACTATTTCTAAAGTGCTACCCTTAAAATCTAAATACATAACTATAAGAAAGTGCAGGTAGATGAACCATCCATTCTCTCTTATTATCTCCAGTTTGAATTATTGTCCAGCCCTTTTTGCAGTAGATATTATAACTTATTCCATTTAATTTATCATCAGCAGACTCTACGCCTGTAACGCTACCTTCCTCAGAGAAAAATTTATAAGAGTATGAATAACTTTTGTCAAACCTACTCTCTTTACCGCCATAAATTTTAACCTCGTCATAGGTCGTTACTAACGAATCCGGATATCTGTCGTCATGATAATTTGCTGCTAAAAAGATTACTTCTGGTGTGTTTGTCATTAAATATTCCGGTACTACTGTAAGACTGTCATTCCATTCAGAAGCATATTCAACAAACTCTTTTGGGATTGAATCAGGCAGTGTTAAACTATACTGCCCATACTCATCAATTATTCCTTCAGAAAGTATTGTCATATCTTGCAGAGTATTATATCTAAGAAATCCCTCAACATCAGTTAAAACAGCATAAATTTTTGATTCTCCGAAATCCCATGCTGTTGGTACACCAAAATCACCATAAGTATAAATTCTGCCTGTTATTACTCTCTCTTCGCCCACTACGTAATCAGGGATAGAAGGTTTTGCATTAGGATCAACTTGATAGAAAGCTGAATTTTTATCCTCAGAGCAGGAATTTAGAAGCGAAATGACAAAAAGAAAAAATACCATGTTTAATAGATATTTTAGATTTTTCATAATAATAAACCAATAATTGAAAAATTATGTTTATATAAACATAACATTATTTCCCTTAAAGTCTAAATTAAAACAAGTAAAAAGGTGGATATAAATACTTTTTAGTATATTCGGATAAATTTAAAGGGTAGATAAAAGGAAGGCTTAGACCAATAGTGCAATCAAAAGATATAATTATCATAGGCGCAGGAGCAGGAGGCTTATTTGCAGGATTAAATTTGCCAAATTGCAAAGCTCTTATTACGGAGAAGATGTCTTCTCCCGGCAAGAAGTTACTTATGGCAGGTTCCGGCAAATGCAATATCACTCATGAGGGTAATATCCGCGATTTTGTATCAAAATATGGTACTAAATCTAAGTTTATAAAGGCCGCTCTTTTAGAGTATACTAACAGTAAACTTTTAGACCTGCTTCACATTAATGGTCTGCCAACTATTAGCGATGAAAATGGTAAGATATTCCCTAAATCAGAAAACTCTAATGATGTATTAGATTTATTCCTTGCTCTTAATCGAAAAGCAGGTACTACAATAGTATATAATCAAGAAGTGATTGGTATAAGTAATACAGATAAGCTTTTTACTATAACTACCCAATCACAGGAATATCAAGCTAAATATATTATTATTGCCACAGGTGGCAGTTCCTACCCACTAAGCGGATCGGATGGTAAAGCATATTCCTTAGCGAAGAGTCTCGGGCACAGTATTGTTTCTCCAAGCCCGGCATTAACTGCTGTTATACCTGAGCATTATCGCTTTGCTAATGTTTCCGGAGTTACTTTGAGAAACGCCGAAGTAAGTCTTTACAGAAACGGTAAAAAAATAAATAAAAATACAGGGGATGTTGCTTTTACGCATAAAAGTCTTTCCGGACCCGGAATTATAGACTTTTCTCGTTATGTTCAACCGGGAGATACACTCGCTATAAACATGATAGGAATAAACGAGCATACTTTGCGCGAAAAAATTATATCAGACAGCACACAAAATGGCAGAAAAACTCTTAAAAACTATCTTAAACAGTTCCACATTCCGGAAAGTGTTTTGATACTGATCTTAGATTTAAATAGGATAGATAGTTCTACAACCTTATCTGAGTTAAGCAAAGATACCAGAAATAAGCTAATAGAACTACTTACTGCTTATAAATTTACAGTGGCAAAGAAAGTTGGATTTCATCAGGCAATGGTTACTGCCGGAGGGGTCTGCACAGAAGAAATAAATCCAAAAACTATGGAATCAAAGTTAGTAGATAATCTGTTTTTTGCCGGCGAATATATTGATATAGATGGTGATACCGGTGGCTATAATCTTCAGGCAGCTTTTTCAACTGCTTACCTTGCATGCAAGACTATCCGTAAGCGTCTGGATAAAGAGTAATAATAGTTTTTAAAATATATTCGTTAATACACTTTCCAACTTAAATAGTATGACACAAATAGAAACTATCAAATACAGAAAACTCAAAAGAGTTGTGCTTGTAAGCCTCTCTGATGGAAGAAGTTTAGAACTCGATATGGATCTGGTTTTGGAGTACACACTCAAGAAACAGATGGACTTGAGCGATGAGATTATTGAAGAAATAGAATCAAAACAAGCCATTATTTCAGCTAAACAAGATGCTTATACTTATGCAAGCTACAGACTTCGTTCCGAATGGCAGGTGAGGCATAAATTAGAAGGGAAGCAATATCCTCATGACTTAATAGATAGATGCATTGATTTCCTGAAAGATTTTAATCTGATAGATGACGATAAATTTGCAAGCGCATACATTAAAGAGACTTTACTTAAAAAGCAAGATGGCCCATTAAAAATCAAAATGAAGCTTAGGAGTTTTGGAGTTCCTGATAATATCTGCGATAATGCAGTAATTTTACACTATCCATTCGATAAAGAGGAAGAATTTGCTACCAAATCATCACTAAAAAAGATGCGCCTTATTTCAGGAAAACCTCTTGCAAAGCAAAAGCCTGCACTTTTTAATTACTTACAAGCCAAAGGCTTCTCTGTCGGTGCTACCAAAAAAGCTATGGCAAAGATATTTAAGAATGGACGAATTAGTGAAAATGAGACTGTAAATTAAACTCTGTCTTTTAGAGTGCTTAGCGTTAGGTTATATATATTTTTCAGGTAAGCAGCTTAATATTTAATCAACAAGTTACTATTGCTCAACTGTTTCAGATTGCAAAGGAGAATAATTATTTTTACTCTCTCCATTTACTATAATACTCTCAAAATAACATTTTATACCTGTGGCATTTGAATCATCATCTGTATTTTGAATGTGAAAGTGTAAGTGAGGTTCAGAGGATCTACCTGAATTACCACAATAACCTAATAAATCTCCTCTTTGGACAGTGCAACCTTCTTTTACCTTTATTGAAAACTGTTTGAAATGGCATAAGTATATATATTCCCCTGCATCTGTTTTAAGTATAACAGTATTTCCCATTGGAAATGAAGCATTCATGTTACCGGGAATATTATCTTTGATTCCATCTACCGCCATGAACACTTTAGCATCACATGGAGCTAATAGTTCTTTACCAAAACAGTAATAGTCTTCATTATTTTTACCACTATTGGAATATGATTTACCATTATTACCTATTATTATAAAATCAAAAGCATTTTTTTGAGCATCTGATTCCACATGATAATTCAATTCTTTAGTATCTCCACCCCACACTACGTACCACTTTCCATTAAATGGTAGTCGCATCTTAGTTATATTTCTCTCTATTATATTGATACTTTTATCTTTATGTGGCTTAATGAGCAAGCCTGAAATTAGATTGTTATTTACCTCTATAAACAAATCATATTCCGCATACCTAAACTTTGTTTTATAGATTGCAAGCTTGGTATTTTGCTCATGATAAGCGATAAATTCATAACTCATAATATCACCTAACTGAGTTTTAGTCTGCCCGATAAACTCCCTGGTTTTATCAATAGGGAGAGCTTCCTGCATATGGATATTATAAAGCTTAAAAATACTATCCGGCTTATCTGCATTGTAGAACTTCACAAATTCTTTTGTTATTACAGATTCTATATTAGTTTGAGCTATTACCTGAGTATATAGTCCACAAAATAAGATAGCTATCATAATGTATTTTATCTTCATAAGTATTATTGCTTGCCTATTATTATGGTAAGTAAAGTTATTACAATGATACTAAGATAATTAAATTTATTTGATTTTTACAAAAAAAGAGACACTATTTCCAGCATCTCTTTATATATTTTATCTATTTACAATCTAAACTCTAGATAATTTCAAATAAATCTTTTTTACTTTTTCTTACTTTTGTCAAATGTTGATATGGATCTTCATCTGAACGATAGCCTACAGCAGCTATTACAGCAGATTTTAAACCTTTTTCTTTTAGTCCGAGTATTTCGTCAAATTGTGCATTATCAAAGCCTTCCATTGGGCAGGCATCTATTCTCAATTCTGCGCATGCGTCTAACAAAGTCCCCAAAGCTATATAAGTTTGACGTGCAGTCCAGTTTGCTTTAGTTTCTATATCCAAACCCAATACAGTATTTTTCATAATATCTGCATATTGGACTAGATCTTTCACTTCCATATTGCGAGTCTTAGCTACATTATCAATATATTCATCAATATGTTCAGCTTTTACGTCTGCATAGTTACAAAATACAAAAATGTTAGATGCATCAGTTAATTGAGTCTGATTCCATGCAGCTGCTTTTAGCTTCTCTTTTACTTTATTATCTTCAACAACTAAGACTTTATATAGTTGCAAGCCATAAGAAGATACTGATAGCCTAACTGCTTCCATCAGCTTATCTAAATCATCTTTACTAATCTTTTTTGTAGTATCAAATTTTTTTGTGGCATAACGCCAGTTTAGATTTTCTAATAAATTCATCTCTAATTTCTCCTATATGGACATTGGTATATCCATTATTAAAATATTTGATTTATCAATTGATTTTATAACAAACTCATCCGCTTCTTCTATTCCTATGGCATCTCGTCTGTTTAATACCTGACCATATATTTCGATACAGCCTTCTATTACAAAAACATATACTCCATTGCTATTACGTACATTGTAAGTTTGAGTTACACCGTCATCCAAATCCCCCATAGAGAACCATGCATCTTGATTTATCCATACACCACTTTCTTCCGGATTCGGAGATAAAATTCCATAAAGCTCATTTTTTTTATAAACTTGCTCTAAAGATATTTGATCATATCTTGGCTTAATATTTCTTTCTTTAGGCAAAACCCATATTTGTAGCAACTTGCAAATATTAGAGTCATCAGCATTATATTCGCTGTGAAGCACACCTTTGCCGGCACTCATCACCTGTATCTCACCTGATTTTATAACTGAAGAATTACCCATACTGTCTTCGTGTTTAAGCTTTCCTTCCAGAGGTATAGTAATTATCTCCATATTGTCGTGAGGGTGAGTACCAAATCCTTTTGTAGGAGCTATACTGTCATCATTAATTACTCTTAAAGCACCAAACTGCATCATATCAGGATTATAATAAGAGGCAAAGCTAAAAGAATGGTATGTCTCTAACCAACCATGATTCGCATAACCTCTGTCTTTTGATTTATATATTGTATATTTCATCGTTCGACTTTTCGTATTGATTATTATATAAGATAACGTAATCACATATTATTTATTTAGGAATGACTAATATATATTTCTTTAACTGAAATTTGTAATTAGAAATGATTGGAAATTATTAAAGCTATTGAATAGTAAGTGGGTGAAACCCTATATTCAATGAGCAATTACCTAATATTTTATTACAGAGCAAGTAAGCAAGCTCCATTGCTATAGAGTCATTTACAGCACTTTGATGACATCTAATGATAAATAGATAAGTACACAAAATGGACTGAGTCGATAGAATATATATACTCAATTTTTAAAATTTCACACCCTCTGTTGATTTCTCTACAAACAAAATAGCAGAAATTTGTAAAAATAAGGACTTAGAATGGCATGGGTAAAAGATATGCAGTAATAATTATTTGTCTTACAAAGACTTAAAATAACTTTAGAAATTTCTCAAATAATTGTCCACAACTTAGATACAGGGCTGTTTTAAAGAGTGTTGGAAATCTTGAATATTATGTGGATAACTTTGGATTTTGTCAACATCTAAAAGTATTCAACTTAGAATGTTAACAACTATAAGTTATCCACATACTTTTCAACAATATTTGATTATTAAATTTCCTTTATAAATTTCGATATTTCAAATACTTAGCTTTCCGATTTTTAGCTTTTCAACTTTTCTACACTAAGTACATCAACATCATATTTATAATAGAAAAAAAGAACTCAATGTTATTATATAGTATCGAAGCCTGTATATCTCTGCAAACATTCAGGTACTTTTACGGTTCCGTCTTCCTGTAGATAAGTTTCAATCAAAGCTGCAAATATTCTTGAAGTAGCTAATGCAGATCCGTTCAATGTGTGTACGAATTCAGGCTTAGCATTTGGTTCTCTTTTGAATCTAATGTTAGCTCTTCTTCCTTGGAAGTCTTCAAAATTAGAACAGCTTGAAACTTCTAACCACTTTTCTTCGCCCGGTGCCCATACTTCTAAATCAAAAGTAGAAGCTGATGAGAAACTAGTGTCGCCGGAGCAAAGGTGAAGTAGTCTATATTCTAATCCTAAGGCCTGTAAAAGGTCCTCAGCGTCTTTTATAAGCTTTTCTAACTCATTGTATGAGTCCTCAGGTTTAGTGAACTTAACGAGCTCTACTTTATTGAACTGATGAACCCTAAGGAAACCGTGAACTTCCTTGCCGTAGCTGCCTGCTTCTCTTCTGAAACAAGGAGAATATCCGCAAATCTTAATAGGAAGCTCTTCACGTATAATTTCGTTATTATAGTAATTAGTCAGAGGCACTTCAGCAGTAGGGATTAAATACATATTGTCTTCAGTTGCATGGTACATATCTTCAGCCATTTTAGGGAGCTGACCTGTTCCACGCATTGAGTTTTCATTTACTAAGAAAGGAGGCATCATTTCATAGTAGCCATGTTTTTCTAAGTGGGTATTTAGGAAGAAGTTGATAAGAGCTCTTTCTAAAGCTGCACCTTTGCCGGTATAGAAAGCAAAACCGGCACCTGAAACTTTAGCACCACGTTCGAAATCAATAATTTTACGATCCTTAGCAATTTCGATATGGTCTTTTTTAATAGGCTGAGTAACTCTTTCGCCCCATTCTTTTACCACTACGTTATCAGCTTCAGTTTTTCCTACAGGTACATCTTTGTGGCACATATTAGGAACTTTGCTCATAAGCTCAGCAATTTGATTTTCTACTTCGCGAAGTTCATCGTCCATATCTTTTATTTTATCAGAAACTTCTTTCATTTCAGCAATTTTATTATCTGCATTTTCTTTATTTCTTTTAAGAAGAGCAATTTCTTTAGAAGCGGTATTACGAAGATTTTTTAGATTTTCAACTTCAGCGATGATAGTTCTTCTTTTTTCGTCTAACTGAGGAAGAGCAGTAACATCTACAGATTCGTTTTTGTTTTTGATATTTTGCTGTACTAAATCAATATTTTCGCGTACAAATTTCAAATCCAACATATCGAAATCCTATTATATTAGTGTATTAAATATAGTCTTTTTGATTCTACACGAAATTAGTTAATAAATGCTAAACCAAATAATTAAAATGTAGGTGGAAGCAATTACGTGTGACGAATTATTTGGAATAAGCTCTTACCAAACAATATAGGTAAAGATCATAATTTTATATTTTTTATGTACCTAATCAAAATAACAAAAGATCAGAAATAAAAAATGCTAACTAAAAACAGTTTGCTCTAAATTAGATAAAAATAAATCAGATATAAATAATCATATCCTATTTGCGTGTTATAATAAAAGACCTAAGGAGTATATTATGCCAGACAGATCAGATCCCAAACAGTACCACGAAGATGGTAGAATCAAATCTAAGTATTATCATCAGGAGTTGCAAAATCTTCAGATGGAGTTAGTTAAATTGCAGCACTGGGTAAATCAAAAGAAACTGAAAGTTGTTGTTCTTTTTGAAGGAAGGGATGCAGCCGGAAAAGGCGGTATTATAAAAAGAATTCTAGAACCTTTGAATCCGAGAATTGCCAGGGTTGTAGCACTTACAAAACCATCGGACAGAGAGCAGACTCAGTGGTATTTCCAGAGATACGTATCACATTTGCCGGCCGGAGGTGAAATAGTTGTTTTTGACAGAAGTTGGTATAATCGTGCCGGAGTGGAGCGAGTGATGGGATTTTGTACGGATGATGAGTACGAAGAATTTTTACGTTCATGTCCCGAATTTGAAAGAATGCTTATTCGCTCAGGAATAATTTTGCTTAAATATTGGATTTCTGTTAGTGAAGAAGAACAGGAAAGAAGGTTTAGAGCAAGAGCGATAGATCCTAAGAAAAGATGGAAGCTCTCCCCTGTTGATTTAGCATCTTTTGATAAATGGGTAGAGTACAGCCGAGCCAAAGATGAGATGTTCAAATATACAGATACTAAAAAGTCTCCGTGGTATGATGTAATATCAGATGATAAAAAACGAGCTAGGTTAAATGTGATTTCTCATTTACTATCTAAATTGCAATACGAAGATGTTATACCTGATCCATTTGAGTTCCCTGAAAGAAGGATAACTTCTGCAACAGTAAGGTTGCCTATTGAGGATATAAACTTTATACCAGAAGTATATTGATTTTGTAAAACTTGTATAAATCCGCCAAACCCATACTTCCCTTCGACTTCGCTCTGGGTAAACTTTAGCTCAGCACATCGCTTTGTCAAGGGGGCTTAAGAAAAATGTTGATCTAATCCTGAGATAGGTATATATCTTCCAGGAGAATGATATGAAAAGAGATGAAATCAACCTACCCCAAAATCAAGTAAGCCCCTGACAAGGGGTTTGGGGTTAAGGTTTTTAGAGCAATCAGATATTATTACATTTTAGATCTTTTAGTTAGATACTCTCTTAGTGCTTTATCAAAAGTATCAGCTGTACTTATTAGATGGTAGTCTATTTTATGGAGCTGGCATTCCCTTTTTACCTGATTGATAAATTCGGAAACAGCTCCCTTGTATGCTTTTTGGATTTGATATGGTTGAGTTACTATCTCTTCGCCTGTTTCAAGGTCTATAAAATTAGCACCTTCACCAAAGTCAAAGTTTATTTCTTTAGGGTCAAGTACTTGCAGAGCCAGTACATCGTGGTTTCTGTGTCTAAAGTGTTTTAAAGCATCAGTTACAGATTTGATATCATCAAAGAAATCACTTATAATTATCACCAAACCTCTGCGTTTTATGCGCTCGGCAAGTTCGTCCAATGCTTTAGCAGTGCCTGTTTCATTTGAAGGGACATATTCATCTATTGTTTTTAGAATAGGGTGAATAAAAGAAGGTTTTGAGTTAGGTGGCAAAAACTTTTTTAATTCATTGTCATACAAAGCAAGTCCTACTGCGTCTCTTTGTCTAATAAGTAATGTAGCTAAGGCTGCTGCTAAGTAGCTTGCATATTCATATTTACTTATATTTCCTTTGGATGCATATTTCATAGATGCAGACGAATCAATAGCTATTACTGCTCTTAGGTTAGTTTCTTCTTCGTATTGCTTTACGTAGTATTTATTGGATCTTCCGTAAACTTTCCAGTCTATATGCTTGATTTCATCACCGGGGCGGTACTGCCTATGTTCGGCGAATTCAACAGAAAAACCATGATAAGGAGATTTATGTAAACCGGTAATAAAGCCTTCTACTACGAGTTTAGCTTTCATTTCAATGTTTTGAATTTGAGCAATTACTTCCGGTTTTAGATATTTTTTATAGTCATTCATTTAGATACTCTTTATTTTTTCTGTTGTAATATAAACTATATACGTAGCGACACCAATAAGTTTTACTTTTTACAGTTAAAACAAGTCATTTACTTTTATTTCGAACATGGTATTCCAGTATTTACCTGTTAGGTAAAGGTGTTTAGTTTCTTTATCATAAGCGATACCATTAAGCACTTCTGCCCTTGGATTATCTTTAAGTGTCTTACGAAGCTCAGAGCAGTCTATTATACCTTGCATTTGATTTGTATTCAAATCTATAACAGCTATAGCATCTGAAGTGTAAATATTAGCAATAATAATATTATCTACTTTTTCAATCTCGTTGAGAGCATTTACAGGAGAGTTTTGGTAGTAAATAGCTATAGTATTTTTAACTTCAAAAGTTGTAGGATCGATATATCTGATATAGTTTGAGCCATCTGTCATCATCAGATGATTGTCTTCTGTGCTGGTTAGTCCCCAACCCTCACCCGGATATTTATATTCTCTTTTTTGCTTAAATGTATTGATATCATATACAAAGCATTTACCTGAAGTCCAAGTAAGCATAAATATCTCATCATTTATTCTGGTAACACCTTCACCAAAGTATTCATCAGCTAATTCCACTTTTTTTAGAACTTTACCGCTCTTAGGATCAATCTTTCTGAGTGACGACTCTCCCCTTTGCCCGGTAGATTCGTATAAATTATCATTATACAAGAATAATCCTTGAGTATAAGCTGATGGATCATGATCAAAAGTTCGTACAATATCAAAAGTGTATTTTTTAAGTTCAGTATTCACTGGTTTACCTGAAGAATTTGAATTAGCTGTAGCCGATTGTTGCTTAATTTCTGCATTATTAGCACAGGAAAAAGTAAATAAAGTCATGCATATTAAGATGATAAATTTCATAGCACTAGTCACAAATTGGAAATAAAACAAATTTAGTCCATTTCGTGCTTAGATAAAAGAAAATTTAATATGCGAGCTAATATGGATTAGTTTTAGTAACATACATATTACTAAAAGCATAAGGAAGATATTTAAGTATAGCGATAAAGTTATATTGCACAGATTGAGATATATTAAATCTAAGAGTTATCAAGTGATATCATTTTTAATAAGTTTACTAACTAAGTGACTTAGTAAATATACCAGAGAGTCACTTAGCCAGTAAAGCAATTTTTAAAGATAAAAAAATGAAATTATAAGCTTCTTTGTCTCAATATCTCATATAACATAATACCTGCAGATACAGATGCATTAAGAGATTCGATTTTTCCTTTTAGAGGAATATTTACTTTATAATCGCAGACTTTAGCTACATTAGGATTCATACCTGTTCCTTCAGAACCTATTACAAGTATGATAGGTTCTTTATATAAGTCATCAGTGTACTGATTATTAGAGCCGGCAGCAGTTCCAATAACTTTAAATCCTTCCATTTTAAGCATTTTTATAGTTTGAGATATATTCGGGACTCTACATACAGGCAAATGCTCTAAAGCACCGGCAGATGTTTTAAGAGCAGTAGGAGTTACAGGAGAAGCACCTTTGCTCTGAATTATAATACCGGCAGCACCAGAGCATTCCGCAGATCTTGCAATAGCACCAAGATTGTGAGGATCATTTATTTCATCTAAAGCTACCAGTACAGGAGCATCTGAAATCTTATAAGCTTGATTTATAAAATCTTCGATTTCTAAAAACTGTACAAGCTGCTTCAGAGCAATTACACCTTGAGCTTTAAATTGAGAAATGCCTGCTTTTCTTTCTAATTCAGAAAACTTTCTTTTGTCATGCTTTACTATAGCTACGTTGAGTTTCTTAGCTAAGGTAAAAATAACATCTATAGGTTCGCCAGAAGCACCATAGGTAACAAAGATTTTTTCTGGAAGAGTATCAGAGTTGAGAGCTTCTATAATAGCGTTTCTACCATAGATATATGCTGTTTTAGTATCCATTACGAGCCGGTTAATATTAAAAAACTATATTTATCTCAATAGATTGTGTAAAATTGCAATTAGCAAATTTGCACTGTGCAAATATATAATTTAATGTCAAATATTTTGGGTAATAAAATGCAGATTGAAACTTTTGAAAACCCTAATGTGGGTAGGAATTACGAAATAACTCACATAAATACCGAATTTACATCTGTATGCCCTAAAACAGGTTTACCTGATTTTGGAAAAGTAATAATAAAATACATACCTGATGAGTTATGTTTAGAGTTAAAAGCTTTGAAATATTACTTTTTAGAGTTTAGGAACATGGGTATTTTCTACGAAGCAATAACAAATAAAATCTTAGATGATTTGGTAGAATCTTGCAATCCAAAAGAAATGGAAATTATAACAGAGTGGAGCGTTCGTGGTGGAATGCACTCTCAGATAAGAGCTAAATATTCTAAAGAAGGGAAATAAGAATGGTAACTACCAAAATAGCCAAAGAATTTAAGTGGGAAATGAGCCACAGACTATCATTCCATGATGGACCTTGTAAAAATGTGCATGGTCACACATATAGATTGATTTTTGAGGCAGAAGGAACATTAGATTCAAATTCTATGGTATTGGACTATTATCATGTAGAAAGAATTATAAGACCTCTGATAGATAAGCTGGATCATGCATTTTTGTGTGATGCAAACGACGATCTAATGATAAACTTCCTGAAAGAAAATGGTTTTAAGATGCATATAATGCCTAATTACTCTACAGCAGAAAATATGGTCTCATATTTTTTAGATATATTCACACCAGAATTCAAGAAGTTTGAGAATATAAAAGCTATTAAAGTAAAAGTACTGGAAACAGAAGATGTATATGCCGAAAGAGCAATAAATATCTAACACAAAGTACTTATCAGACTATAAATAAAGGCTATTCTATATCAAATAGAATAGCCTTTTTAATTACATACCAAAAATAAACGCTCTCTCCAGAGCTACATCACGTCACACATTATTTTCACTTCGATACTTCGACAAGCTCACTAAATCCCTCGTTGCACTCGCTCAGTGACCTTATTTTTATTTCTGGAATACGCCATAAAGATCGTTGAGCGAGCAGAGCGAGTCGAAACGCAAAAGAAGGTAGTTACAAATAGCTATTTATGTTCCACATGAAACAATATTTTATACCTATAAATTATATAAATTTATCTATAGGAATTTGAATCTTGTACATAGATAGATCTGTTTCTTTAGAACTTCGATACAATAGTAATTTCCTACACTTCGATACTTCGACAAGCTCAGTACATCGCTCACTACGTTTGCTCAGTGACCTTTTATATTTCTGGATTACGTTCTAAAGAACGTTGAGCGAGTCGAAACGCAAAAGAAGGTAGTTACAAATAGCTATCTATGTTCCACATAAAACAATATTTTATACCTATAAAATATATAAATTTATCTATAAAACAAATTTGACTATTTTCTCCTTTAGCACTTCGGCTCGTTGCACTCGCTCAGTGACCTTTTATATTTCTAAAGTTCGTTGAGCGAGCAAAGCGAGTCGAAACGTAAAGCAGAATTTCAACTAAATTTATTCTCCTACACTTCGATACTTCGACAAGCTCAGTACATCGCTCACTACGTTCGCTCAGTGACCTTTTATATTTCTGGATTACGCCATAAATTTCGTTGAGCGAGCAAAGCGAGTCGAAACTCAAAAGTAGAATTTCATAATTATAATCTCTCTTACACTTCGGCTCGTTGCAGTCGCTCAGTGTCCTTATATATATTTCTGGAATACGTCATAAAGATTGTTGAGCGAGCAGAGCGAGTCGAAACGAAAAAGCAGAATTTCAAAATTATATTCTTTTTTAGCACTTCGGCTCACTACGTTCGCTCAGTGACCTTGTATATATTTCATAATTACGTTCTAAATTTCGTTGAGCGAGCAAAGCGAGTCGAAACGCAAAAGAAGGTAGTTTTAAATAGCTATTTATGTTTCACATGAAACATTATTATATACCTATAAATTATATAAATTTATCTATAAAACAAATTGGACTATTTTCTCCTTTAGCACTTCGGCTCGTTACACTCGCTCAGTGTCCTTATATATATTTCTGGAATACGTCATAAATTTCGTTGAGCGAGCAGAGCGAGTCGAAACGCAAAAGTAGAATTTCAAAATTATAATCTCTCTTACACTTCGGCTCGTTGTACTCGCTCAGTGACCTTTTATTTATTTCTGGATTACGTCATAAAGATCGTTGAGCGAGCAAAGCGAGTCGGAACGCAAGGTAGAATTTCAAAATTATATTCTCTTTTACACTTCGGCTCGTTGCACTCGCTCAGTGACATTTTATATTTCTGGAATACGCCATAAAGATCGTTGAGCGAGCAAAGCGAGTCGAAACGTAAAGATGGTTGTTATTAGAAATTATATTCTCCTTTAGCACTTCGGCTCGTTACACTCGCTCAGTGACCTTGTATTTATTTCTGGATTACGCCATAAATTTCGTTGAGCGAGCAAAGCGAGTCGAAACGCAAAGATGGTTGTTATTAGAAATTATATTTTATCTAGGATTTGATATGATTTGGCAAAGTTCTTTAGATTATCGAAGTTACGATCAATAAGGGCTTTCTTTTTGCGATGAGACCAACCTTGGATTTGCTTTTCTCTGGCAAATGCGTGGTCAATTCTATCAAATTCTTCAATATACAGTAATTTGACCGGAAGACGTTTAGAAGTATAGTTAGCTCCCATTCCATTGTAATGCTCAATCATTCGCAATCCGAGATCTTTTGTGCTACCGGTGTAGAAAGTACCATCACAACACAAAAGAATATAAGTACAATATTTGCGCATAAATTTAACTGTTCCACATGAAACATATACTCAAAATGAGGAACTATGATAATAAATATTGTTTCTTTAGAACTTCGATAGAATGGTAATTTAATATACTTCGGCTCGTTACACTCGCTCAGTGACCTTGTATTTATTTCTGGATTACGTCTTAAAGTTCGTTGAGCGAGCAAAGCGAGTCGAAATGCAAAACAGAAACTAAAAATTTTTAGCACTTCGGCTCGTTGCACTCGCTCAGTGACCTTGTATTTATTTCTGGATTACGCCATAAAGTTAGTTGAGCGAGCAAAGCGAGTCGAAACGCAAAAGAAGGTAGTTACAAATAGCTATCTATGTTTCACATGAAACATTATATTATACCTATAAATTATATAAATTTATCTATAAAACAAATTGGACTATTTTCTCCTTTAGCACTTCGGCTCGTTACACTCGCTCAGTGACCTGTATTTATTTCTGGCTTAAGTTCTAAAGTTCGTTGAGCGAGCAAAGCGAGTCGAAACGCAAGGTAGAAACTTAAAATTATATTCTCCTTTAGCACTTCGGCTCGTTGCACTCGCTCAGTGTCCTTATATATATTTCTGGAATACGCCATAAAGAACGTTGAGCGAGCAGAGCGAGTCGAAACGCAAGGTAGAATTTTAACTAAATTTATTCTCCTACACTTCGGCTCGTTGCACTCGCTCAGTGACCTTTTATATTTCTGGATTACGTTCTAAAGTTCGTTGAGCGAGCAAAGCGAGTCGAAACGTAAAGCAGAAACTTAAAATTATATTCTCCTTTAGCACTTCGGCTCACTACGTTCGCTCAGTGACCTTTTATATTTCTGGAATATGCCATAAAGATAGTTGAGCGAGCAAAGCGAGTCGAAACGCAAACGACTATACTCAGCACTTCGAGTCGAAACGCAAAAGTATATATCAAATTCTGTAGAGATGTTCCACATGAAACATTCCTTGGTGATAGAATATTATGTGCATTTGTTCTGCAGATGTATTATATTATCACTAATTATCACTGTCTGGATTTCTAATGATTGCACTTATGGATTGTAACAGCTTTTATGCTTCTTGTGAGAGGATATTCCGTCCTGACCTATGGAATAGGCCTGTTGCTGTCCTTTCAAATAATGATGGTTGCATCATTGCTATGACGAAAGAGCTTAAACAAATTGGTATTGAGCGGGGTGCTGTCGAGTATAAGGTTAGGCATATACTGAAGCAACATAATGTGGCTGTCTTTTCTGCTAATTTTGCTCTATATGGGAATATTTCTGAAAGAATAAATAATTTACTATATCAGCATGCTCCTGATGTGCAAGCTTATTCTATAGATGAAAGTTTTATCAAGCTTGACGGTATTAAAGATATAAACTACCTGCAGTATGCTTCTTTTATAAAAAATCTTATTGAGCAAGGTGTCAAAGTGCCGGTTTCGATAGGAATTGCCAGAAATAAAACTCTATCAAAAGTTGCTAATAAGATAGCTAAAAAAAGAAGTGGTATATATATCATCGATTCTGAAGATATACGTATTTCAGCTTTACAGAAAACGGATGTTTCTGACATTTGGGGTGTTGGTAGGAAATATGCAGATAGATTGAAAAAATATGGGATATATACTGCTTATGATATGACTCAAGTGCCGGAAAAATGGATTAAAAAAGAAATGACTGTGCAAGGCCTGAGGTTAGTACAGGAATTAAAAGGTCATAGGATTCATGATATCGTATTAGATTCGTCTTCTAAACAGTCTATCTCTTATACTCGTGCCTTTGGTAAACTCATTACTGACTATGGAGAGTTACGTCAAGCCGTTTGCGAATATGCAAATCGCGTAGCTGAGCAACTTAGGAATCAAAATTCTGTTGCAAAATTGCTTAGAGTCTTTATCCATACTAATCCGCATAGAGATGAACCTCAATATGCTAAGAACAGAGTAATAACTTTGGCTGTTGCCAGTAATAGTAGTCCGGTATTGACTAAAGTAGCTTCAGCTGCCTTAAAAAGTATATTTGAACCTGGGTATAGATATATGAAAGCGGGGGTTATTGCTGATGCAATTAGTTCTGCCGATGCTGTCCAAGACTCTATGTTCGCCGATTATAGGCATGATGACCATGCTAATCTTATGACTGCAATGGATAGCATTAATTCCAAATATGGCCAGGATATAATAAAACCGGCTTCATGTGGCACTGAGAGGAACCATAAAATGCGTCAAAATAGACTTTCTTTCAATCCCAATATAGAATATCCGCTAGTAGATGGAAAAAAATAACACCTTACTGGTATATATCATACTACTCTTCGCAAATTAATTCCTCCACAACAAAAATATCCATTCTAAATACTGTGTAGAAAATATAGTAAGCTAGATAAGTAAACAGGTTTCGGTATGTGGTTTATTTGTTCCGGTCATTGCCAATGTAAATAACATAGCTTCGAAGTACGTTATTCCTATTGTTATTAGACTGCCAAGTTTACAATATCTATAACAAATAAAATAAAGCTATATAGAGGTTTAATATAGGTAGTATATAAGTATATCATTTAACTTGTTGCTTTAAGTTGTTTGTATTTATTATATTGTTATAATCAATAAAGCGGAGTAAATATGGATTTTGATGTTGTAATCTGTGGTGCTGGTGTTGTTGGCTTAGCAGTGGCTGCTGAATTGTCTAAAGATTATACTTGTCTTGTGATAGAAAAAGAATCAGGATTTGGAAAAGCTACAAGCTCCAGAAACAGTGAGGTTATTCATGCCGGACTGTATTATCCTCCCGGATCTTTAAAGTCAAGCCTATGTATAAAGGGTAATAGGCTAATCTACGAATGGTGTAAAGAGCATAATGTACCTTATAAAAAAATTGGTAAGTACCTAACTGCTAATAATAAAGATGAAGAGCAGAGACTCTCCGAGATATTTGAAAATGCCAACGCTTGCAGGGCTAAAGGGCTGAGATGGGCTGGCAAAGAAGAGATGCAATTTGAAGAACCCTACGTAAAGTGTACCTCTGCCCTATTTTCATCTGAAACCGGAATTATTGATACTCATTCCTTTATGTACAGTCTTGAAAGTTCTGCTATTAATCAAGATTGTATTATGCTTTACAATCACAAAATGCTTGACTTTGACAATAATGGAATCTCCTTAAATATTTCTATGATAGATAACGAGGCTAATCAGTATACTGTTTCGTGCAAGCATTTTATCAATGCTGCAGGCTTGTATTCAGATAGTATTGCGGAGAAAACGGGCCTTGAGATTGCAAAAGAGGATTTAATCTTGGAATATTGGAAAGGGCATTACTATAAACTGATTCCTTCAAAATCTCATTATACTAGTCACCTTATTTACCCTGTTCAGAGTAAATATTCTAAGGGATTGGGGGTACATCTTACTAAAGATATGGATGGATATATCAAGTTTGGTCCGGATGCAGAGTATGTAAAAGGAAAAGTTGAAGAATACAATCTTAAACAAGATAAAAATCAAAACTATTTCAGTATAATATCTACTTATCTTACTGATATAAAAGAAGAAGACTTAAGTTTTGACCAGATAGGAATAAGACCAAAATTAAGTACTAAAAATATGTTATATAGAGATTATTATATAAAAAATATATCTAATATAAAAGATGTATCAATAATAAATATGATTGGAATAGAATCTCCTGGCATTACTTCTTCTTTGGCGATTGGAAAGAAAATCAAGTCAATGATTAGCATTTAGGGTTGAGTATTGAGGTCAGAATTTATGTCGTGTGAGAGTATTTAGTTGTATGATTTGATGTTATGATTTAATACTAAAATAAAAACAATAAATATCGCTATTTAAATTCTATATATTTATTGTCTCAACTGACAGATATATAATATAGGTGATGTATTGAAGCAAATCCAAAAAATATTGATCTATATACCTGAAAAGTATAAAAATAAAATTATATCTACTATAGAAGAGTTTGAGGTAGTTTTTGCCGGTTCGTATTTAGACTTTTTGGAGAAAATTACTGAAGAGGATTGGTCTGCTGTATTGATATATGAAGAGAATACTCAAAAATTGAAGGATGCAATTCAACTCTCTCAAAAAAATGATTTGACCATTATCCGTATTCTTAATATATCGAACGAAGAAACTTTAGTTGAAAGCATTAAAATGGGGCTCGATGACTGCGTAAGTCTTACTAATCTTCACAGGCTATATGGCATTCTATATAACTTAGATAATATGTCATCTAATAATGCAAAAGTCAATAAATATAATATATCCGGTGTCAATCAGCAGTTGTTAGCTATTTTAGATTTATTGCCTAATATGGTAATTATAAAAGATACTAATAAATTTAACTATGTCTATATCAATAAGCATGGTCAAGGTTTGCTTGGATTAAAGAAAGAAAATCTAATCGGGAAAAATGTATTTGATATTTTGCCTGAAAATCTTGCAAAAGCATCCTACGAAAAGGATATGCTTGCTATACAATCCAAGGGTGTAAAGTACTCATCAGAAGATATTTATATCAAACACAGTGGCGACTTGTTATATACAGAAAGTATAAAAATATTAGTCGAAAACGAGAATTCTCAAGCATATATTTTAGAATATTTTATAGATAATACTGAATTAAATAATCTAAAAACTAAACTGAAATTATCTGACACAAGACTAGATAAAATATTTAATTCAAGTACAAATATTTTAGTGATAGAAGCTATGCAAACAGGTAAAATTATCAAAGCCAATCCAATCTTTGAAGAATTAGTAGGATTTAAATCCAATATTATAAATAATATGTCAATTAAAGAAGTAGGTTTATGGATTGATGAATATAAAATAGATGAAATGATAAGTAGAGCTATAGAGCAAGGCTCTACTGATAAGCAAATAGTAAGAGTGCTTGATCATCAAGGTGAAATGAAGTCTTATCTATTGTCACTAGATTATATAGAAGTAGATAATAAAGAATGTATTTTATATATAGGGCAAGATGTAACTGATAAAAATGAAGGCGAACTCGAACTCAAAAAACTGCTAAAAAAACAAAAAGTATTGTCAGAATTAAAAAACAGATTCATTTCGCTTATATCTCATGAGTTTAGAACGCCACTTACTACAATTATGCTCTCGGCCGACTTATTGAAACGATACTCTAATAGCTGGGAGCAAGAAGAAAAAAACAAACACTATGACAGAATACAGCAAACTATACTTAGCATGACTAAAATGCTTGAAAACGTTGCAATTCTAAGTAGATTAGAAGGTAAAGATATTGATTTACTTCCTGAAAGAATCAATCTGCTTCAGTTTGTGCAGGCTATGGCAGAATCAGCCATAATGAATTCGCAGTCTACGCTGACTGTGAATGTAGATCTTAAAGGAGAGAATGCGGAGGTTTCAGTGGACGAAAATCTATTAGGTCTTTCTGTAATACATACTATTTATAACTCATTAAAATTTACATTAAATCAAAAACCTATAAATATAGAAATTGAGATATTTGATAAAGTCTATAATATAAGAATTATAGATAATGGCATTGGCATAAATGAAACAGATATGCAGTATATTACCCAGCCTTTTTACCGTGGTGATAACTCTCTGAATATTCCGGGGTATGGTCTAGGCTTAGCTATTACTCAAAAAGCTGTTGAGCTATTGGGCGGAGCATTACGGTTTCATAGCACAATTAATCAAGGCACAACGGTTTCTATTTCCATTCCTCGTAATATTTTATAATATTATGCCATCTCCAATTTGAATATTTTCTTATCTTTACGGCTTATGATGAGAGGATATTTAATATAATAGGAGTTACAATGGCATCAAATACTGCTAAGAGGTCGCCTTTCCCGTTTAATTACTGGGTTGCGATTGTTTTCGAGTTCTTCGAGCGTGGCTCATACTATGGCGTTATGAGTATTTTATCCGTATATATGACTGATCAGCTTGGCTTTAGTAAAGAAGGCGTAGGTATATTAAAGTCTACTATCCAACCAATTTTATACTTCCTTCCTATTTTGACTGGCGCAATAGCAGACAGAATGGGCTACCGTAAAACTTTGCTTGCAGCATTTTCATTACTTAGCATTGGCTATTTCTTTGCAGCAGGTACGACTGAGTATGTACCGGTATTCCTATTTTTAGTAGTAATGGCTGTAGGTGCCGGCACTTTTAAACCTATTATTTCCGGTACTATCGCTCGGGCAACCGATGAGACTAACTCTACAATAGGTTTCGGTATATTTTATTGGTCGATTAACTTAGGAGCATTCCTATTTCCTTTGATTATTGTACCTGTTCTAAAATCAATTGACCAGGCTTATGTGCTTTATGCTGCGGCAATCGGCACGGGAGCGATGATTTTACCTACTATATTTTTATACAAAGAACCTGAACGTGGCGAAGGTGAAAATACATCACGTGAACCTATAGGCAAAATGATAAAAGATGTGCTTGAAAAAGTATACTTAGTATTTTTAGACTTTAAATTTATTTTATTTATAGCTCTTTACTCTATGTTTTGGATTTTATATTTCCAGATGTTTGACACCGTGCTTTGGTACGTACGAGATTTCGTAGATGCGGCTCCACTAAACGCTTTTGTTTCAGGGATATTGGGCTTTGACTGGAAGTTTGACGTGGAACACGTAACTGTGATTAATGCCCTCACAATAATTATATTGCAGTTGTTTATTTCATCGATAGTAAAGAATACAAAAGCGCTACCGACTATAGTAACCGGGGTAGCGATTGGTACTGTGGGTATGGCGATTCTTGCCTTAAGTTCTAATATTTGGGTCTTTATGATAGGAATTACTATCTTCTCAATCGGAGAAATGACTGCTCATCCTAAATATATATCTTACTTAGGACTTATCGCACCGGCAGACAAAAAAGCAACTTATATGGGCTTTGGATTTCTGTATGGCTTTTTCGGCTCTTTGATTGGTGGCATCTTAGGTGCAAAACTATACGTTTGGTTTATAGATAATCCAATGATAAACTTTGTGAAAGCTAAAATGGTTGAGCTTAACTCTGCTCAAGCTTCGGCGGAAATGACAGTAGAGCAAGCTTTAGAAACTGCTAAAAGTTTAGGCATAGCAAAAGAGCAAATTACATCTGCTGCTTACACTTCAGAGCTGTGGCTATTATTCTCAGGAATTGGAGTGCTATGTATAGTATCCTTACTATTATATGACAAATTTATCGGCACCAGAGAAAGTGCCGGCAAGTAAGTACTTTGATATATATATAATATTTACAATTTGTTAGATTGACTTTGTCATTAGATGACATCATCGGGCTGTAAATGACTGTAGTACTATGGAGCATGCTCACTAGCTCTGTAAGAAAATATTACGTAATTCATGATTGAACAATGGGTTTTAACCCCTTGCCATACAATGACTAAATAGCATTTTAATCTTTTCAAAATGACAACTCTCGTTTAAATATGACCACTCTGATTGTAAAAACTTACAGACAGAGTGGTTTTTACTATTTGGTAAAAGTGCTTACAATTTAATAAAACGTTCTTCTTCCAAAGCCTTTCTGAAGTAAAGTAAAATATCATGAGTTGTAAGTATACCTTCCAAATTGTAATCCCAATCTACCACCGGTAGAACGTCCACTTTATACTTGCTGAAGAGCTCTACAGCTTTAAAGATACTATCCTCTCTATAAATTACATGGCTGACCTTTTCCATGATGTTAGAATAATCCCCAATCTTGTTGTAGCCATCGTTCGAATCAGGTTCGTAGATTTGTTTGCATGTATATTCCAATATCTTTCGGTCAGTTATCATGCCTAAAAACTTCTTACTATCTAATACTGGCAAGTATTTGATTTTTTCATCTTTTAGTAGATCATCAGCTTTTTTTACAGTGTCGTCAAGCTGTACTGAAAAGAAGGAGCGGCTCATTATCTCACTTATTTTAGTTAGTACCGGCATATTAGCTCCTTTGTTAAGAAAGTGTAAAAAATAATTGTTGAATTAAATGCTTATCCTACATAAAACTCTATACTATTTTTGACGTAAATACAATAGGATTTAATCTATTTTGTTCTTAATTTATAACAAATATTATAAAGAGACGGTTAATATATGTTGCCAATAAACGAATTTGCTTTGAATAAAGATGTCATAGTGATTGGTCATAGAGGTGCCAGTGAGCTTGCTCCTGAGAATACTTTGTCGGCTTTTAAGCGGGCTTTGGATTCGGGAGTGGATATGGTAGAAGTAGATGTGCAGGTTACCGCTGATAACTTACCAATAGCTATGCATGATCTGGATCATGGCCGAACTACAGAAGGTAGCACAGCAGTAAAAGACATGAGCTATAGTGAGTTAATGCACTTAGATGCCGGAAAGTGGTTTGACGGTAAGTACAAAGGCGAAAAAATACCACTACTTGCGGATATAATCGAGCTCATTAGTGGTAAAGCATATCTGAATATTGAAATTAAAGCAGGAGAGCAATCTCTGTCACGTGATAAAATCAAAACAATAATTGATGTTGTAGAGCAGTGTAATTATTTAAAATATTCTACATTTGGCTCTTTTGATTATAAAATACTTGAAGAGATTAAAAAGTATAATCCTGATATATACACTGCGGCTATTAAAATACCATGGGAAACTAATTTGCCATCTGAAGTATGCAATAGTATTGGAGCTGAAATATTTATTTGTGCTTTAGGAGAGCTCACTCATGAGATAGAAGAAGATGCCAAAAAGCATAATATAATATTAGCAGTGTACGACGTCGATACTAAAGAGGCATTCTTTGAGGTTACTAAGTATAAAGTCAAAGCCATTGCTTCTAATAATCCGGCGATGATAAAAAAATTGATTGATAATAACAACTAATCAGTTGCTATCATTATAATTACGCTGAATGCAACGCTTACTTGGTTTACGTGTAAATATATTAAAAGAATAGTGTTAGATATTATCTCTTGGTAAAATGGCTATAATATCTTTTATTTACAGATACATATAAGCAGGGCTTTTAGTTATACTCTGCTTTTTTAGAAATTTAGGAAATATTATGAGTTTACTTATGAAAAAATTAGCTCCTACCCTATTACTGATGCTTTTTACTATTGCTTTCTCCTCATCAGCTTTTGCTGCCCAAATTCTATTAAAAGGAAAAGTAACTGACATATATTCCGGCAAGCCAATTGGCGTAACTATGAAATTTGAAACTAAGTCGGGTCAAATAATAAAAATTAAATCGGACGATGTTTCAGGTGAATATTCCCAACTCTTTGAGTCCGGCACTGAGTACGAAGTTACATTTATCAATAAAGAAATTGTACGCACGACTGAAACATTCAAGACAGAAGATATTTCCACATATAAAGAATTTGAAAGAAACTTCACCGTAAAGCATTTAGTTAAAGATTTACTATTTATGGATGTAGATATATTTGAAACCGGTTCGTCCATATTTAACGGCAAATTTGAAGACGCTCTAAAAGAACTGGAAGAAGTGATGAAATTCAACAGGAATGTCAAGTTTTACTTTGTAGTTTCCTTAAATGATGTGGCAGAAAAAAGCAGAGCGGGCAAGGCTTCTCTTTTAGAAGAGAGAAAAACTAAGCTCGAAGAGAAAGTGAATGGTTTGGGAAGAGATGCCAAACGAATTCAAGTAAAATCTGAAAGCACTTGCAAAAAAGGCAAGAATAATCTGGCTGTTATAGTGAAATCAATAGAATCATTATTGAAGTAATCAATTATTGAATATGTAAATTTATTGGAGCCCTTACGATTCTATCATGTAAGGGCTTTTTCTGTATAGAGCTCAGATTGCTAACGAGCATTATTTATTCTGATAAACCTGAAAAGTATTCACAAAATAATTGCTGCAATGTCTTGTGTAATTATGCTATATTGCTTGTTTTATTCAATTGATGAATTGCAGTTTATGTCAGAGAATACTAATATAACTCAAGAAAGTAAAAAAAGGATACTCTATATAGATTTAATCAGAGCCTATGCCATACTTATGATGGTGCAGGGGCACGTGATAGACCTCACTCTATCGCCAATATTTAGAGATTCGAGCTATATCTTATATACAATTTGGAATTTCTTGAGAGGTACCACCGCTCCCATATTTTTCTTTTCTTCAGGCACTATATTTTCTTATTTGTTTCTAAGAGCTCAAGGGCAAGGAAATGAAACCGAACGGTTCAAAAAAAGTCTAAAAAGGGGTTTATTGTTAGTATTTATAGGATACTTGCTCCAATTTAAGCTGGAAGCATGGTTTGCCCTGCCACCTAATTGGGTGGAGTATCCCTATGTGTTTGCTGTGAACGTTTTGCATTCTATAGGAGCCGGCATGATAGTGCTTGCTTCAGTTTTGTACCTTCTAAAAAAAATGCCTCATAGGGTTTCACTTACTCTTATGCTTATTTTGGGTACAGGAGTATTCCTACTTTGGCCTGACCTTGAAAAATCTCAATTTATCGACCAATTAGCAGTTCCTCTTAAATCATATATTGTTAGGACACCAGGAGGCTTTTTTCCGCTTATTCCATGGATTGGCTTTATGTTTTTCGGAGCAGGCTTAGGTGTACTGTTGCATTTTAAAGATACTATATACAGGAATTATATCTTTATACTGACTTCATTCACGGTAGGTTTTATTTTACACATCTTTTCAGGAGATTTATTAGAATTATCCTATAATCTAACCGGTTGGGACAATCTGCATTATTTGCTTTATAATAATTTTCTGTTTTTTAGGTTAGGGCATGTATTTATCTTTGTTGGGATATTTTCGCTTATATCTTTTGCAGATCAGCATATCCCCAAGTTAGTTTTTACTATAGGTAGAAATACATTATTGATATATATAATCCATGTATTTTTAGTCTATAATACCGGATTTACCCACGGCTTTGCTACCAAATTTGTTAGAAGTTTAGAGCCACTTAATGCCGTTATGTTAGCTGTTGGGATAGAGCTTGTTATTGTATTTGCAATATGGTTACTTGAAAAAATGAATAAAAAATATGGTAAAACCATAATAAAACTTAAATAATCTAATTCTATATACTGTCAGACAAAAAAACACTTACTCATTCGTCTTTAGCGCTCTGACAAATTAAAACTTGAGAAAAATATGCAGGATATACAAGATATACAAGACATACAGCTAAGCTATTTACAAAAATCGGACTATAATGACTTAGCGAAAGCATTTGAAGAAGTCTATAGAACTTTGTATAACGTAGCTTGGACGGAATTTCAGATTGAAACGCTAATAAAAAAATTCCCGGATGGGCAGGCAATTATTAGAGTGAATGGAGAGTTTGCCGGATGTGCACTTTCTATTATTGTAGATTATGACAAATACGATCTCAGACACACTTATGCAAATGTGACAGGTAATGATACCTTTTCTACTCATACAAATAAAGGCGATATGCTATATGGCATTGAAATATTTGTTCGCCCCAAATTTAGAGGTCTAAGACTTGGACGTAGGCTATATGACTACAGAAAGGAACTTTGCGAGAGGCTGAACCTGAAAGGTATCGCTTTTGGCGGCAGGATGCCTAACTATCATAAGTATAGTCAGGAGCTGTCCCCCAAAGAATATATAGATCAAGTTAAAAAAAGAATTATCCACGATCCTGTCCTTGTTTTTCAGATGTCAAATGACTTCCACCCTTCAAAAATATTGAAAGGATACCTAAAGGGTGACAAGGAGTCTAATGATTATGCTCTTCTTTTGGAGTGGCATAATATCTACTATGAAAAAAAACAGAAACAGCCTACTGCTGATAAAAAAATTGTTCGCCTTGGGTTAGTGCAATGGCAAATGCGTTTGTATAAAGACGTAGACGAAATGATGCAACAGGCTGAGTTCTTCATAGATGCTGTTTCTAATTACAGGTCAGATTTTGCACTTTTCCCTGAACTATTTAACGCTCCCCTAATGGCAGAATTTAATCATCTTTCGGAGCCAGATGCTATTAGAGATCTTGCTCGCCATACAGATGATTTGGTAAAGAGGTTCTCGGAATTAGCTGTTTCTTATAATATCAACATCATTACAGGTAGTATGCCGGCATTGGTCGGAGATAATCTCTATAATGTAGGATATTTGTGCGAAAGAAACGGAACAATATCGCACTTTGAAAAGCTGCATATAACGCCTGATGAAAGACGTGTGTGGGGTATGCAGGGCGGTAATAAAATCCAAACTTTTGACACAGACTGTGGTAAAATTGGTATATTAATCTGCTATGATGTGGAGTTCCCAGAACTCAGCAGATTGCTTGCTAAGCAAGGTATGGATATACTGTTTGTTCCATTCCTTACAGACACTCAAAATGGATATTCCCGAGTAAGAAATTGTGCTAAAGCCAGAGCAATTGAAAATGAATGCTATGTGGCGATAGCCGGCAGTGTGGGTAATTTACCAAAAGTACATAATATGGATATTCAATATGCACAGTCTGCAGTTTTTACTCCATGCGACTTCCCATTTCCATCAGATGGCTCAAAGGCAGAAGCAACACCAAATACTGAGATGATTTTGATAGCCGATGTTGATTTGGATTTATTGCGCGAATTGAATCAATTTGGAAGCGTTCGGAATCTGAAGGATATTAGAGAAGATTTGTACGAAGTAATCAAAAAGTAGCCGAAGATAATAATATAAAAGCCACATTTCTGCCGAAGAAATGTGGCTTTACTTATTCTCTAAAGAAATATTTATTCTATACCATCAATTTAAAAATCTCTAATACATCATCTTTTTCAAGTTTCCTAAACTGACCTATCATACCGAATGCAGTTGCTTTTTCTGCCATTTCTTCTATTCGGCTGTCATCGATATCAAAGTCCGAAAGTTTGGTAGGTAAGCCCATTGCTTTAAAGAAGGCTCTCAATTTAGTAATGCCTTCTTTTGCTGCAAGCAATTTATCTCCATTTGCCGGAACACCCATCACATTGATTGCAAAGTCATAATATTTATCTACATTTTGCTCTGTCATGGTATATTCCATCCAGTAAGGCGTAATAAGAGCAAGGCCAGCGCCATGCGTTACATCATAGATTGCGCTTATTGCATGCTCTATCATGTGCACAGCCCAGTCTCCATATCTACCTGTAGAAAGTAAGCCATTAAGTGCCAGAGTGCCTGTCCACATAAGATTTGCACGTGCTTCATAGTTATTAGGGGCTTTTATAGCTATCGGACCATAATACATTGCAGTTTTCAGCATAGCATCGCACATCCTGTCCTGCACATAAGTTCCATCTATAGGAGAGAAATACTGTTCCAAAATATGGCTCATTATGTCTGCAGTGCCGGAAGCAGTTTGCCACTCGTTTACTGTATAGGTATTCTCTGGATCCAAAATTGAGAACTGAGGAATAAGCATTGGCGAAACGAAAGGGAGTTTATCATTTGTTTCCCAGTTAGTAACCACAGTTCCTCCATTCATCTCAGAACCGGTAGCAGCCAGTGTAAGAATAGATGCCAAAGGTAAGGCTTCTTGTGGAGCTGCTTTCCTGAGGAAGAAATCCCATACATCTCCGTCGTATTTGGCGCCCAAAGCCATAGCTTTTGCAGCATCAATAACAGATCCACCGCCGATCGCCAGGATGTAATCACATTTTTCTTTTATAGCTACTTCTATGCCCTTCTTCACAGAAGTGAGGCGTGGGTTAGGTTCAATACCGCTTGTCTCAGCATAATCCAAACCTTCGGCTTTAAGTGAAGCAGTTACTTTGTCAAATAACCCACTTGTTTTGATTCGGTCACTACCATAAACAATCAGTACTTTATTTGCACCACGTTTCTTTGCTGCAGTGCCGACATGATCCATTTGTCCTTTGCCAAAAAGAATTTCAGTTGCTTGTGTAAATGTGAATTTTAGCATTAGAACATTCTCCTATTATATAAAATCGATATCCACACCTATCTACGTAAAAAGCAACTAAGTAGTTCAAAAGAATTTTTATAGAGCTAAAATATTATCCTTTCCAAAATCCTCTAAATCAATAGTTCCCTGTAACTATGCTCTTCGGAAACTACGCTCAGCCTAGGGAGACTTGTTTTTATCCCAAATCCCTAATACAAACCCTGAGTTTGTGGCAAAAATAAACTAACTTAATATTCAAATACTTTAGAGCCGCAATGCTTTACGACTCTTCTATCAACTTGATTTATGCTGAGATTCAGGCCATGTTACAATTAGTTAGATGGAAAATGTCATTTGAGAAGATGAGAATGCTCTAAAGTCATTGAATGGCAAGGGGCTGAAATCCCTTGTTCAATAAGCAATTACGTAATACTTTCTTACAGAGGAAGCAAGCATGCTCCTTGGTTCTACGGTCATATACAGCACTATGATGTCATCCTAATGACATATCCGGGATTATTGTCTTACATTTCGATATCATCTGTGCAAAGAAGCTTGTACTCGGGGAAAAAGTGGGAATGCAGTTAGGTGATTCGTTGAATAGTGCGTATGCAGTTCGTTCTATTAGTGAAGAGATAAGGCTATCAGTTTCAATCAGACTATGAAATTTGCCATTTTGGTAATTTTTCGAATCTCAGGAGATGTTTCACTTGTCTTTACTGATATAGTATTACAAGATGACAGACCAAAAAGTAACGACACTCCAAAGACAATTGCATACACAACCTTATACATTTCCTCTTTGAATTATGACAATGTGCAATATAACGAATATAGAGGATAGCGAATGCAGTAAGCCCCATATTTAACAGTAATTTATATTAAATATAGGGCTCTTTGCAAAATCTATAATATCTTAGCTTAAAAATCTTATTTATTTTGTGAATGAGGTAAAGTTTCTCTATCTGCAAGCTCTTTACTGCGCTCTAAAGGTATTATATTTCCCGGAACAGTATTTATCAAATCTACATTATGTTCTTCAGCTGCTTTTCTTGCCCGGATTATTGGTTCGTCCCATGCATGAAAAGCCAAGTTAAAAGTGCCCCAGTGAATAGGAAGCATTTTTATACCTTGCACCTCTTGGTGAGCCTTTACTCCATCTTCCGGAGTCATGTGAATCAAAGGCCAGTTATCACCATAAGCTCCAAGTTGGACTAATGTCAAATCAAATGGGCCAAGCTTGTCTCCAATTTCTTTGAAGATAGGCATCATACCTGTGTCACCTGTATAGTAGAAGTCAAATTGGGTGTGATGCACCGCAAAACCAGACCATAGAGTAGAATATCTATTAGTAAGTCCTCTGCCGGAACCGTGCCTTGCAGGTGTTGCAGTGATTGTAAAGCCAGACTCTTTTACATCTTCCCACCAGTCCAGTTCGGATATCTTACTATCAGAAACGCCCCAAGCTTTAAGATACTCACCAACGGCAAGTGGTGTGATAAATCGTTTAGTTTTATCTTTTATTTCTTCTATAGTAGATCTGTCAAGATGATCGTAGTGATCATGTGAAATAAGAACAATGTCTAACTCAGGCAAATCTTTAGCAGAAATAGGAGTCGGATGAAATCGCTTAGTCCCTGCAAACTGTACCGGAGATGGTCGGGAACTAAAAATCGGGTCAGTTAGTATATAATTTCCCTGCACTTTGAGAAGTACAGAAGAGTGCCCTAACCATATAGCATAGTTTTTGTCATTAGGTAAGCTATCTAACTCCTCTCTTGATAAACTCTCATACTCAGGAATATATTGGGGAGTCGCTCTGTCAGATTTATTAAATATTGCGTCTTTGCTGACTTCCCAAACGGAAGAAACCAAAGTAGGCGTTTCAAGTAAGTTGTGAAACTTGCCATCTCTGTAGTGAGGCGATTGTTCTAACCTCCGAAGGGTAATCTCATCATGGTTTACGCCGATAGTACTGCAAGCAGAAAATGCCATAAATAAAGTTACTCCAACAATAAATAGATGTATCATATAAAAATTACTCCATATTTTATATGATTAACGAGTAGAAAAAATATTTGTTTCACCTAAATAATAAATACAACAACATGTTGCTCTTAAGACAAGATCGTATCTATAAATTAGAAACTTCAAAATATCGACAACTCTTTGAACCCAAGTTTATATTGTTTGTTATGTACAGCTATCACATATATAAAAAAAGGGCAATTGCTTGTGCAATCACCCTCAATTCTATTTTTTCAATTTGGAGAGACACTCCATCTAAAATATACGTCTATAAAAGCATATCTCCTAAATAATAATGCCCATAAATGTAAAAAGTTTTCAACTATCAATCTAAATTTATAGTTAATATTCATTACTGCTCTCTTGGTAGAAAGCCTTCCTTCTGCAAACCTCTTACTATTGTTTCAGCTATATCATATTGGACGTCTTCGTAAGCTAAATAATTAACTTTAAACTGAGGATTGCTGCCTCCGGAGTGAATATTTTGAACAAAAGCAATTTGTGATGTTTGGATATCAATTAGGTTAACTGTCAAATTTCCTGCAAAATAGCTATACTGATACCCAGGGGTGTTAGTTACTATAGTTTCTTCAGTAGTAATTTTTTTCTTGTTGCCTCTGTTTGAGTAACTAGCTTTTTGGTCTTTTTTCTTACTATCGCGACTGGAGTAGTTTGCTCGCTTTTTATCCTTAACTACTTCCTCTTTGACAATAGTTCTTGAGGTACTTGTAGCAGGTACATAGCCAACTTTCTCTTCGACATTGTCTAAACTGATTTTGATAAATCCATCAAATCCATTGTTAGTCAAGATTTCATGAATCTCGTCGTTGGAATAATCTCTTGTTGGTGGCATCAAGCTGTAAGCCGGAATTGCGTTCATTCCTGTTTCGTATAGAGTCTTACCAACAATCAGCTCTAACTCTTGCTTGGCAAATGGGTCAGACACATCAGCAAAAACGCAAACTTTCTTATAAATCTTAATCGGTGTACCAGGTTCGCGATAACTAAAAAAATAATACCCACTACTCAAGCAAGAAGTAAGCATCAAAGCGATCGGAAGCAATAAAAATAAAATTTTGGATTTCATAATGAACCTCATAATCGTATAATTGTTGTTTAATTATACGATAAAAGTAAGTAAACAGTTTCGTTATTTCAGCTTTTGCAGCTCATTTTTTATTCCATTGTCATTGGGAATAAGTTGTAAAGCTTTTGAGTAAGCAGATTTTGCAGTTACGTCATCATTTTGCAAAGCTGCATATCTGGCAAGATACACAAGCTGCACCGCGGCGCTTTGCTTGATTCCTTGCTCCAGATGTTCGGGTGATTTTGATGCATTAGCTACTATTTTGCTTATATCAATGGTTTTATCACTCACGGAATATGGCTGATGTTTTTGCTCTAACCTTAAAGCAAATCCCTGCGGTATCTTTTCTAAGTCCTGACCTAAGTATGGTTCCGTTTGCATTATATCAGCAGTTATATATATAGGACGCTCGTCTATATGCTTATCAATAAAGCTGCGCAAAAGTGCTTCAAACCTGTTTTGAATCTGACGAGGGTTGTAGGCTTTTCCTGATTCAAATAACTCAAGCTGTTCTAAAAATGAATCAAACTCTGCTTTATGTTTAGCCATTTCTTTTGGGTACCATCTCTGTAGTTGCTTTAAATACCAAGTCCTTCTTAGCAGTTCTTTTTCTATTAGTATAAGATCAGGTCTAACTCCCTCTACTTTTTGCATATACCAAAAAGCAGAGCACCAGTAATCCCATTGCGAAGATATAATAATAGCGTTCTGCTCTAAGTTATTGACTAAGTTATTAGTATATTCAGGTACAAATATCTCACCGCTACGGTCATTTGCGGAATAGTTCAAACCAAGCATAAGCGCTGGTATAATCAATAAAGTATAGACAGCATTATTGCTTTTTATCATTGTAAGCAGATACGGTATAGAAAACAGGCCTATAAACGCGAATGCAACATACGCCAGACTGTAATAAGCATCAATATCATGGATGTCATAGTTTGAAGCATATAAAATGCAAGTAAGAGCTAATATTGTGAAAAATACAATTAAAGTTTTGGACGATTTCTTAGCAAACCAAAAGCCTAAAAGTGTAGGGATAAATCCTATATAAGCATATTCTTTGAGGAGCTTTGCAAAAAACTCTCCCAGATTTTCTTTAAATGCACCCACTCCCGAAAACATCCATACTTGGTATTGCTTTCCTGAAACATGATACCAGAACTTATCAAAACCACGTGAAACTCTGCCCCAATCAAATTCAGGAGACATACTGCTTCTGATAGGCAATATTGCATATATAGCCGCTCCAAAAATCAAAGGAAGGAATATAAATAGCATTGATTTGGCAGATGCCACTGCCCCAAATTTGCTATTGGGTCTTTTAAAAAATATGAAAAGAAGAGCAGGTACCATTAGTATGCTTGTCATGTGGTTTGCAAAAGCAAGCCCCAGTGCAAAGGTAACAGCCATATATTTCTTGATATTATAATCACTTAAAACAGCTTTCATAGCCAATAAAATAACCAGATTAATCATGAGATTTTGAAGCGGATATACCTCAAAAGCCAGGGCTTCGTTCCAAATAGTGCCAGTGAATGAATAAATGAGTGCAAATACAAAGCTTACTAATGGCAAAGCCTTATCACTAATATTTAGATTTTTGTTTGCTTTAAGATAGAGTAGTATAGTTGTTGCACTAAAGTAGAATACCACAGATGAAAGAGCTACACATATAGCCGAAAGAATATTAAACTGCAATGGAGCTTCTATCGGAAGCGGAATAAGTGACCATATCTTTGCTATTAATAAGAATAAAGGGTAGCCAGTTGGATGAGGAATACCAAAAGTGGAAGCCGCTCCCATTAACTCACCGCTATCAGTGAAAGTAATCCCTGGCACAATAGTTATCATATATACAATAAACGGCAATATAAAAGCAATTATAGGAAATATCTTTTTACTCATTGAAATAATCCTGCTCTTGTTCTTAAACATGCTCTAATAGTAAATGGCAAAATAAATTAATATATCAAGATAGAAAAGTTATATTATAAAAATCTGCCTAAAATGTATAAGTAATTGATATTTTTTGTATATTGTCTCAAATATCTTCTTATGCCCCCTTAAAAGATATGCTACTTAGCTGTAGTTATGCTCTGCTATGCGTTATAAGAAACAAAATCCTATCTAATACGTAAAAATTATATTGTTGAATTACATATTTATTGGGTCCTATGAAATTATCAGTGTATTTACTATTGGCAGCAATGGCGTTAGGCGCATGCTCCAAAGCGAAAAAGGATGATAGCGAAAAGCTTACTTATCCTGAAACTAAAAAAGTCGAAGTAGTAGATGATTACTTCGGTGAGAAAGTGTCTGATCCTTACCGCTGGTTAGAAGATGACAGAAGCCCTGAAACTGAGGCATGGGTGAAAAAACAAAATGAATTTACTTTTGCTTATTTGAAAAATATAGGCATCAGAAGTAAAATCAAAAACAGATTAGAAGAACTATGGAACTATGAAAAGCTTAGTGCTCCTTTCGAAGAAGGTGGCGTAAAGTACTTCTATAAAAACGACGGGTTGCAAAATCACAGCGTACTTTATTCGCAAAAAGGTGATGCTCAGCCGGAAGTGTTTTTAGATCCTAATACTTTCGCGGCAGATGGTACAACTTCTTTGGCAGGTATGAGCTTTTCTGATAACGGCAAAATGGCTGCTTATTCTATCTCAGAGGGTGGCAGTGACTGGCGAAAAGTTATCGTAATCAAAGCTGATACAAAAGAAATGATTGGCGATACATTGGTTGATGTAAAATTTAGCGGTATTGCCTGGAAAGGCAATGAAGGCTTTTATTACTCAAGCTATGACAAACCAAAAGGAAGCGAACTTTCTGCTAAAACTGACCAGCACAAAGTTTATTACCACAAATTAGGTACTCCTCAGACTGAAGATAAAGTAATCTTTGGCAATGACTCCGCAAAGAAAAGAAGATATTGCGGTGCTTATGTGTCTGATGATCAGAGATTCTTATTTATCTCTGCAGCAAACTCTACTACTGGTAACGAGCTTTATATGAAAGATTTGACAAAGCCTAATTCTGAACTTGTAACTGTAGTTGATAATTTTGACTCAGACAATCAAGTAATGGAAACAGTTGGCTCCAAACTTTACTTATCGACGAACTTAAATGCTCCGAATACAAAAGTTGTTACTGTGGATGCTTCAAACCCTACTCCTGATAACTGGAAAGACTTCATTCCTGAAACTGAAAACGTACTTTCACCGACTACAGGCTCAGGTTATTTCTTTGCTTTATATATGAAAGATGCTATTTCGCAAGTTTTACAATATGACTACGACGGCAATCTTGTAAGAGAAGTAGCTTTGCCGGGTGTTGGCTCTGTAGGCGGTTTTGGCGGTAAAGAAAAACAGGAAACTTTATATTATTCTTTCACTGATTATAAAACTCCTAGTAGCATTTTTGCTTATAATCCAAAATCTGGAGAATCTGAAGTATATTGGAAGCCGGATATTAAATTTGATAGTGATAAATACGAATCCAAACAGATATTCTATAAATCTAAAGACGGCACTAAAATCCCTATGATTATCACATACAAAAAAGGTATAGAGCTAAATGGTAAAAATCCTACGCTACTTTACGGTTATGGCGGGTTTAGTGCAAGCCTTACTCCAAGATTTAGTGTGACAAGAGCTGTATGGATGGAAATGGGTGGCGTTTATGCAGTAGCAAATATTCGTGGTGGCGGTGAATATGGTCAGGATTGGCACAACGCCGGCACTAAAATGAATAAACAAAACGTATTTGACGATTTCATAGCTGCAGGCGAGTATCTTATCTCTAATAATTACTGCACTAACGAATACTTAGCTATTGAGGGAGGCTCTAATGGAGGCTTGCTTGTGGGTGCAGTTATGACTCAGCGCCCTGACCTAATGAAAGTGGCAATCCCTGAAGTAGGTGTATTAGATATGCTTAGGTACCATACCTTCACTTCCGGTGCAGGTTGGGCTTATGACTATGGAACTTCTGAAGACTCAAAAGAAATGTTCGAGTACATTTATAAATACTCCCCTGTGCATAACGTAAAAGAAGGTGCGTCCTACCCGGCAACACTGGTTACTACAGGCGATCATGACGATAGAGTTGTTCCTGCGCACTCATTCAAATTTATTGCAAATCTTCAGGCTAAGCAAGCAGGTAATAATCCTGTATTGATTCGCATTGAAACAAATGCCGGACATGGTGCAGGCACTCCTGTTTCAAAACGTTTGGAACAATCTGCAGACATCTACGGTTTTATCTTGAAAAACATGGGTATAGAAGAAGTCAAATTTTAATAAGCTATACTTAGATAGAGGATTTTATACTACAAGGCACATCTTTGCATAAAAGGTGTGCTTTTTTTATATGATTTCATCGTCGGATAAACCCGGATTTATAATTAGCTGTCATCAAAGTGCTGTAAATGACTCAATCACTTTAGAGCAATATTCATCTTTTTAAATGACAAATTCCATCTAACTAATTGTAACATGGCCTGAATCTCAGCATAAATCAAGTTGATAGAAGAGTCGTAAAGCATTACGGCTTTACAGTATTTGAATATTAAGTTAGTTTCTTTTTGCCACAAACTCAGGGTTTGTATTAGGGATCTCTGGTAAAAGATAAAAGCGATTAAGAGATACGCTTCTACTTAATCGCTTTGAAATAGTAAGGGTATATTATGCTGTAGCTTCACCCGGTGCAGGAGTTTCAACTTCAGGGTCAGGCGGTGTAATCTTTAAAGCAATTTTAACGTCATGTTCTAATTGTGCAAAGATATCAGGGTTTTCAACCATGATCTTGCGTAATCCGTCTCTGCCTTGCACTCTTTCAGATTTGTATGTGTACCACGAGCCACTTTTGGTTATTACTCCGTGCTCCGTACCTACGTCAATCATGTCACCAATTTTAGAGATACCTTCATTATACATGATATCAAATTCTACTTCTTTGAAAGGTGGGGCGACTTTATTTTTTACGATTTTTGCTTTTACTCTATTGCCAATCATATCGGAACCATCTTTTATGATTTCCTTTCTGCGTACGTCTATGCGAACGGATGCGTAGAATTTAAGTGCGTTACCACCGGTAGTAGTTTCAGGATTCCCATACATCACACCAATTTTAGAGCGCAATTGATTGGTAAAGATAACAGTAGTATTGGATTTGCCTATAGCGGCGTTTAACTTTCTCATTGCTTGAGACATCAGTCTAGCTTGTGAACCCATCTGAGCGTCACCCATATCGCCTTCAATCTCTACTCTAGGAGTCAGAGCAGCAACGGAATCGATAACTACTACATCAATAGCATTACTACGAACTAAAGTCTCTACAATTTCTAAAGCCTGTTCGCCAAATTCCGGCTGTGAGAGGAGTAAATTGTCAACATCTAAGCCAAGCCTTTCAGCATAGTTTACATCCAAAGCGTGCTCGGTGTCCACAAATGCAGCCATACCGCCACTTTTTTGAGCTTCTGCAATAATGTGCAGACATACAGTCGTTTTACCGGAAGATTCGGGGCCATAAATTTCAATTATTCTTCCACGTGGCACTCCGCCTACGCCAATAGCAGCATCAAGTGAAATACAACCAGTGGAAATGGCCGCAACATCAGCCACTCTCTTTTGGCTAAGTTTCATAATTGAACCTTTCCCATGAGCTTTTTCGATTTGCTCAATAGCAAATTCTATAGCCTTCATTTTATCATTTTGTGGAGCTTCAGCTACCTTTTTAGTATCTCTAGCCATGAGTTTCAATACCTATATCATTTATTATTCAATTGATTTAATTATTATATGCAAATAAGCAGAAATCAGTATAATTTACAACTCATATATGTCAATGAGGATAAAAAGACTTACTTATTGCAAAGTCAGCGACATAATATGGCAAGGGAAATTTTAATAGGTCGAATATTGGAATAATCGTATAACCCATTAACTTGTTATGGAATATAACATAATTACCCAATCTTAGAAATATATTTTTGCATTTTAAATAAATACTCTTATATTTGTATTCCTAATAGCGTTGGTCAGGTAGCTCAGTTGGTAGAGCAGAGGACTGAAAATCCTCGTGTCGGCGGTTCAATTCCGTCCCCGACCACAGAAAGAAAATTGTAAATCCTTATAGCTGATAAAGTTATAAGGATTTATTCGTTTACCCCTTGAGTCTACAATAAGCCAAATATCTCTTTGTATAAGTAGCTTTTGTAATAAGTAGGTATGAGAATAGATTACCCGGGTTTGTCATTAGATGTCATCATAGTGCTGTAAATGACCGTAGAACCAATGAGCATGCTTACTTCTTTGTAAGAAAATATTACGAAATTGCTTATTGAACAAGGGGTTTCAACCCCTTGCCATTCAATGACTTTAGAGCTTTTCCATCTTTTCAAATGACATTTTTGGATTAATACTTCTCTCCGTTTTCTTCTAATTGTAGTCTTTTAGCCTCTATTTTTTTGAGCTTTTGGGATACTGCAATTCCTAAGTCTATATTGCGTGCGTTGCAGTAGTTCATGAGTGCTATAAAGACATCAGCAGCTTCATCTTCAAATCTGTCATGCTCGACATGCTTGCCTTTCCAATGTTTCTTTTCTACATTTGCAAGCTCGCCCGCTTCACCATTTAGTTCAAGGCAGAAAAATTCAGGGCTTTTTGCTTCAAAATGTAAATTTTGATACTCGTCAAATTCCTGCTGAATATCGCTGATGCCTACTTCACATTCTGTAAGCAGACTGAGCATATTTTTATATTTTGCCACGTGTATTCTCCTTGTATTTTATAGCTAAATATCAATTGTTTATATTAGGGGTTATCCTCTCCAAGCACTTCAGGGAAGTCTCTGAGGATCTCTCTAAGTAACTCTTCAGCTACTAAAATCTTTGCTTCCTTTTTCCCTGATGCAAGATTATGTATATAAAACTCTCTGTCCTTTAGCTTTAGATACGCGTTGCAGGAGAATTGCGGAGTAGGCACTTGCGCCAATTCTTCAATAGTATATGTGGGCATTGCTACTTTTTGTAATATACAGATAAAGTTAACCGCACTGAGAGCCAAACCGGCATCAATCATCGCTCTGAGTTGATCTAGTTTAGAGTCTTCTTTAGAGACTTTATACTGTTCAAATTCCTCTGCTGCCTGATGTGCAGCTTCAAACTTGGCATCTTTTTTATTAGAGCCTTCGCCTTTATACCTTATTACTTCGCCATTATAGTGTATCTCTAAAGTACAGCGGAATAGAGGAGGATTATCGCTTATGGTTAGGAATTCATATCCACCAAAGCCAATATCGTTTCGTTTGGCAATTATTTCCTGTATTAAGCCAATTGGATTGCTAAATTTAGATGATTGTTGTTTAGTGATTTTAGGCACTTTTATAGGAGCCGCAGGTATAGGGTGTTTTTCGATATTTTTTTCAGGTTTTTCTGTCTCTATTGCTTCATCTTTCAGATAGGCAAGCAGCGAGCTTGTTCGTGATCTATTTAAAACTTCTTTTTTACTATGGTCTTTTTCAATACTTCCGCTTGTAAGGAATTTGCCTTCATTTGTTTCTATGACTGTATAATTTGTAAAGAATATACCATCTTCACCAGTTACATCGTCATAGCCTACTATTTTACCCTGACCTTGGAGAAGAGTAAGAATCTCAGTGCTCAGTCCCTGTCTTGTAGGAATAGATTCGAATAGCAAAGTTTTAAAATCCGTCTTATTATCAAGCCAACGAGATTCGAATAGGATATAATAAATATCGATAGCTGCAAGGCTCGCTTGCTCAACTCTTCTTTGGATTTCATCTATAAGACGGGACTTTATATTATGAGCCTCTCTCAGATTTTTTATTATAATTTTAAATTCCTTAGCATCCATATCTGCGAGAGCATTACTATCATAGGATAATAGGTTTTCACTTATTTGAGTCTGAGCCATCTTTTTGAAATGTTCATGCTTATCTTCTTGCTGTTTAAGCATGAACTGATTGATATTTTGGCAGTATTCGTTTAGATGTTCTACACTTATCGGTAGCTCTTTGCCTTGTAGATGAGCTTTGATAATTACGTGATTTATCATATCTGCAAAACGCCTAAGAGGAGAAGTAACGTGAGCATAGGCAGGAAGATTGAGTGCATAGTGCCCTTTTAAAGAAACCTCATATTGGGCACGATTCTGCCATATACTCATTCTACTCACAAAAGAGCTAAACATGGACTTATTTTGAAGAGCATTAACTAACTGAGAGTGCACCTCCTCCCTATCAGGAATATTACCCTTTACAGTGTGATTTCTAAACACAAAAGGTATATCCTTCTCTGCGAAGTACTTTGCAGTTTCAGAGTTGGCAAGCACCATCATTTCCTGTACAATCAGATAAGCAAGCGCAATATCTTTATTGGCAAAAGACTTAATGTTTCCTTCTTCATCAGTGTAGATTCCTTTTGCTTCATCAAAATAAGCAAGCGCCCCCATAAGTCTGCGTTTTGTGCTAAGCTTTAGTGCAAGTTCATAGGCGTTAAGCAGCACTTCAAGGGTTTGGCTATCGTCGCTGTTATCTAAGAGCATGCGAGCCACTTTTTCGTAGCTAAGCTTTGCTGCATTTCTTATTTTTCTTTCTGATATTTCAAAATGCACAACATTTAGCAAAGCATCAAGCTCTATATGGAAATTGATAGCCGGGCGAGAACTATTACATTGAAGACTAAGTAGGTCTTTAGACAAAACATTTGGGATCATAGGTATAGAATAATTTCTTAGATACTTAGTTACTATATTCTTGGAAGCAATTTCAAAAATAGGAGAATCTGCTTGAATAAGGGAAGCAGTATCAGCAATCGAAATATCGCAGATGTAAGTATCTCCATTTTTTACAACCCAGATAGTATCGTCAATGTCCTGAGTCTCTTCTGCATCAATACTAAGTCCACGGATTGTCTTGCGATCCTTCAGATTTATATCTATATTTTTGAGGCTGTGTGCGTAATCGAGCAATTCGGCAGTAAATTTAGGCATATATCATTTATTATAATTTCAACAATTTCACAAAATAAGAAAATTTGCGGACTATAAAGTAGAAATTAGCAAGTATCAATGTTGGGAAATATATTTTTTTCCGCTACGGAACGGGCTATTTAACTTCACAAAATATTTCAGTTATTCTGATAAAATATTGACACGAAGTTTGTATTTGAGATAAAAAAAAAGACGCTCATCTGATGAACGTCTTTTTTATATATCTATAGGATGTTTACTTATCCTCTACGTCTGTCGTCGCTTCTGCCACGATCTCTATCGCTACTTCTGCGGTCTCTGTCTCCGCCTCTGCGATCTCTATCTCCACCTCTGCGATCTCTGTCGCCGCCTCTGCGGTCTCTGTCGCCGCCTCTACTACTTTTAGGACGATCAGATTCTTCGGCAACTTCTACACGAATTTGTCTGCCTTTATACTTTTGATCTTTGAGCGAGTCTAATATCTTATCTGTATGGTTTTTACCTACTTCAAAGAAAGAGAAGCTATCTTTAATGTCGATGTCTCCAACATTGATATCCCTATCTTGAGCGTGGTCATTAATCATACCAATAATATTTTTAGGCTCAATACTGTCTTTTTTACCAATGTTGATAAAGAAACGAGTGAAACCGGATCTTCCTCCGCGTCTTCCACCGCGATCTCTGCGGTCGCCATCGAAACGTCTGTCGCCACCGCGATCTCTGTCTCTACCACGTCCACCTCTATCGCCTCTGTCGTTTCTGTCGTTTCTGTCTCTTCTATCTTCTTTTTCGTTAAGATCAGGAGCATTTTTATAATATTCTAAAAAGCGGTTAAACTCTAAAGATACGAAACGTTTAATTATGTCCTCTTTAGGAAGAGATTCTAATTTTAAGTTTACAGCATCCATAAATTGAGCTATTTGCTTTTCGTCTACTACTACGTTTTCCATTCTATCTATAAGATTGAATAGTTGCTTTTCGCAAATTTGAATACCTGAAGGTACAAATACTTTTTCAAACTTTTTGCGAGTGCTTCTTTCCAAATCTTGAAGTTTGCGTTTTTCTCTATAATTAACTATCGCAATAGATACGCCTGACTTATCGGCACGACCTGTTCTTCCACTTCTGTGAGTGTAGACTTCCAAATCTTCAGGTAAGTTATAGTTAATAACGTGAGTAATGTCGCTAACGTCGATGCCACGAGCTGCCACGTCAGTAGCAACAAGCATCTGCAAAGAGCGACTACGAAAATGGTTCATTACATAATCCCTTTGTACCTGTGATAAATCACCGTGCAAAGCGTCAGCACTGTAGCCATCTTTAATTAACTTATCTGCAATGTCTTTAGTTTCGTTTCTTGTACGGCAAAAGACGATGCCATATATATCAGGGTTATAGTCTGCTATGCGTTTTAATGCAGAATATCTATCTTTCTCTCTAACTTGGTAATATATATGTCTGACATTATCAGCACCCGAGTTTTGCTGCCCCACAGTAATTTCGACCGGCTCGTCCATGTAATGTTTGGCGATTCTGGCTACTTCTTTAGGCATAGTTGCAGAGAAAAGGAAAGTTCTCTTTTCTTTTGGAGTTCCTTCCAAAATTCCGTCTAACTCATCACGGAATCCCATGTTTAGCATTTCATCAGCTTCATCTAATACAACAGTACGAATGTGGGATACGTCAGCAGCTTTACGCTGAATCATATCGAACATTCTACCCGGAGTAGCTACTACGATGTGAGCTCCTCTTTTAAGGGCTCTAATTTGCGTATCAATTCGTGCACCACCATAAACAGGCACAACGTAAAGACCTTTCATATACTTACTGAATTGCTCAATATCTTTAGCAATCTGTATACAAAGCTCTCTGGTTGGTGATAGAATTAATGCTTGAGTTGTATTATTTGATAAATCAATTTGCTCCAAAATAGGTAAGCCAAATGCGGCGGTTTTTCCTGTACCTGTCTGGGCTAAGCCTATGATATCATTATCTGTGGCAAGAGCGGCAGGTATTACTTTTTCTTGGATCGGCGTGGGAGTTTCAAAGCCCAAATCTTCGATACCTCTAAGTATCTCGGGCGACAACCCGGTCACTTTAAACGTTGACATATATTAAAATACTCTATGTGAAGAACGATATCTACAAATCTAAGCAATCTTATGGTACCATCAAATAAACATAATGTCATAATAGTAGAAATATAGAAAAAACGTCCTAAGTTATGATATTCTAATTGTTTATTGTTGCAGCGTAAATAATTACGTTCCTAAATAAAGTAATTTAAGAATTACGTATGCTTGATTGTGCAAATTCTATCTTCTTTTATATCATGCACATAGAGCTGCAAGCAAAATTGGCACATAAAATGCTTTTTATTAGTGGAAATGTATAAATATTGAGAAATAATATGAAGCGTTTTGCACTCTATATCGCAGTTACTTTTGCTCTTGCTTTTATGGTCAATTGCTCCTCTATGTCTCCAAATATTCGTTTTGCTGATACAGGAGGCGGAAGTGCTGATACTTATGAACAATCTGAAGGGGATGGTGATTTTACTCCTACAGGCAAGTCTTTTACCGGAATTGCTTCGTTTTACCATGATAAATTCAATGGCAGAAAGACCTCTAATGGTGAAATATTCGACAATCACAAATTTACGTGTGCTCACAAAACCTTGCCTTTTGGCACGATGCTAAAAGTTACAAATACTTCTACAGGTCAGTCGGTGATTGTAAAAGTAAATGACCGAGGGCCGTTTGTCAGGGGCAGAGTGCTTGATCTGTCCAGAGCAGCAGCAAGGCAAATAGGTATGATAGCCGACGGTGTGGCTACAGTGAAAATTGAAATAATGAATTAGTATTACTATCCTCTGCTTAGGATGCTACAATGCAATATTGAATATGAATATCTCAATTTATTACTTCTTGTGTATATTCCGGTTTAGTAATTAGATGTCATCATAGTGCTGTAAATCACCGTAGAACCAATGAGCAGGCTTATTTCCTTTGTAAGAAAATATTACGTAATTGCATATTGAACAAAGGGGTTTTAGCCCCTTGCCATGCCAATGACTTTAATGCAATTTCATTCTTTCAAATGACATTTTTGGGGTAATGTAATTTGCTCAGTACGCATTCCATTTGCCGAAAATTTTACCGAAGTTGTAAATTCATATTGACATATCTTTACCTATAGCACATCTATAAATCCTGCTGTAAGTGCCCAGCTTAAGGTAAGATTAATAGAGAATCCCTTCCTTTCCGGACTTAAACTTGTGTGAGTTATGAAAAGTTTAGCAGTGATGTCGTAATCATTCTTTGATTTTCTGCTAAATAGGAAATCCTCATTAGCGAGATTTATGCTTGTCCCATATCTGTAATCCATGCTTATACCCAGAACAGGGGTGTAATCTCTTTGGGTGGTTGCTCCATTAGACTCTATGATTCCTAGACCTAAAAGGGGTGCAATTTTCACTTCTTTTCTTTTATATACATTGTAGCTTAGGTAGACGGTTGAAATAAATATTTCTGTCATCTTTTTGACTTGCTTTGATTCCGTAGGAATATCGCTCGATTCGGACCATGAATGGTGATTAATAAGCCAGAATGCTAGTGTATAATCATCATAGACACAACCACTACCTACTGAAAAAGCAAATGAAGGGCTTATTTTATCAGATAAGCTACCGGAAAGAAAGCCTGTAGATAAACCCAAGGAGCCATAGTAAGCAAATTGGCTTTCTCTTATTTCAGGTAATCTATATATGTTTGCAGATAATGAATCAGCGATTTTTCTTTCCCATTTCTCAATGATATCTAAATTAGCTCCGCTATTAGATTCTTGTTTATATTGCTGCAATTCTTCATTTAGTTCGCCGGAGTAACTTCTCAGGATATACTCACACGCATCAGAATTTGCAACATGGTCAAATTTAAATTGCAAGCTTCTTCTATAGACCTCGATAATGTCATAAATTACTTGATTATATCTAAGGTATTGTTCTGTTTTTAGATTTGGGTCAGCCCACGAACGGTATCTATCGATGTATGCTTTTGCAAGATTTCTGGTAACGGAGGTATCTCCATATTCTTCGTCGTCTTCCTCATAACCTAAGAAATAACTTAGCTGAGTTGAATTAGGCTCTCCGGATTTAGCTTTAAAATCATTCCAAGTGAGTTTGCCCTCGTTCCAGGATTTTGTTGCATCCTGTGAGTATGTCGAATTATACATTAAAAACATAAAAAATAGTAGTATTATTTGCTTTAGCATGATTAGTTTCCTTTATTTATTGCTGCCCAGACTTCAGCCTGGTTTTTATCAAAGTAAGCAACATTAAGTTTATAGAGAGGATCTTTATCTTCATAGAATTTATGATCCAGTTTTTTCAACTCTTCTTCCATTTCTTCATTGAATTCTAAATCTGACATTTTGAAGATTTCGTGCATCTTCAAAGTGTTTATCTTACCTCTCAAGGATTCATGGTTTTCTGTATATTTCTCAATTATTTGCAGCGCTTGCTCCAAAAGCAACTTAGTGTAATTTGCGCCTATTAAATCCAGTGCCTCTACTGTTTCTTCTGCAAAAAAGCCGGATGAGTTTACAAAAAACTGTAGGAATCCTCCGTTGTTTACTTCACCCATTAGTGTATGAACTAAATAAAAATTCTTCAACACCACCGGAAAGTTTTGTATCGCTTTTTCGTCGTAATTTTCGAGCCAATTAAGTTTGCAACAATACAAAGAAATTAGTGCGTACTTGTCCTCTTCCCTCGTTTGATTGTATATCTTCTTATCTAACTTTGCATTCTTGAGCTCTAGTTCCCATTTGCTGACTGTTTGAGGTTGTAGTTTGGGCTTATAACGAAGATAAATTATAATTGATAGAACAGCGACTAAAACAATCACTTTAAAAACAAGAGTTGACATTTTTATTTTCCTTACAAATATTACTATTTAGTCTTGCGAAGCCATCCTAAAGCTTCCTTATCTTTTACTTTCCATTTACCACCTGTACTATCTAAACCAAATGATACCCTTGATGGTGCGAAAGGTCCCGGATTTTGCTGAATGATTTCTATTTGTTTGTCCGTGACATCAGAGATTATTGCTACATGGCCATACCGATTGAATACCGTACCACCAAAAACAATTAAGTCACCAATGCAAGGTTTGCTTCTACCTGGATTTGTAAATTGTATTAGATTTCTAGTTGTGTTTAATGTAGAGTCAGCAAATTTCTCATCAAAAAAGCTTTTAGCATGACCATAGCTATCCGGCATTTTGTGATTATATTGCTCGTAATAATAGCGCTTAACAAACTCCACACATTGATATTTCAAGCCTATATTATAGCCATCTTCACCCGTGTTACGTTCTGTAACATTATCAACACCGCCATTGTAATAAACATAAACACTATTTAAACTGTCTATTTTATCACCAATTTCGTGGTCTTTATTCCAATTAAAATTCTTGAAACTCCATATAAGCAAATAGATTGATAGAGCAGCGCCAATTAAGACCAATATTTTAGTTTTTCTTTTCATGATACTTATTATTGTTTATGAAATAATTCAAAAGCAAATTCAAACTGTTCAAGATCATACCATTTTTGCGAATCTAGATTCACAATAATACTTTTTTCAACTTGAAGATTTTTAGTTTCTCTTTCACAAGAATCTCGGATTGTGAATATAATTTCTCTAGTCTCAAGACAATGTTCCTTTATTTCGTAATAGAAGGAAACAAAAACATTTATGATACAGAACATTCTTTTTTCCATATCTAAAATAACGGATGGTCTGCTTGATTTCTTACTACCTATTTTAAAAGCATATATACTAAATGCTATGCAAGCTAAGGATTGTAAATAAACGATCGGATTATCCAACGTATAATTAATATATGGCATAGCAGTATTTAGAATTAACTCGTTTGTATCATTTGAGATTATTCCAAGTTGTGCTGAATACGAGCCCATTCTGCATTCTGTAATATTATAAGCTATTATGGTATATCTGCTATCCTCAGTAGCTATAATATGGTCTTCGTACCAATAGGGCACTTTATAGTCGACCAATCTGGAAGTATCTATTTTCATATTATTTATTCAACTTCCCTTTTCTTCTTAATAAAACAAAGTCATGTATTACAATTCCAATAAAGATTATCAGCATAAGAGCCGCTAAAGGGACAGTTAAAATTACGCACCAACCTAAGGCAGCAAAATTATCAGTTCCTCCCAGGCTAAAATAATCTACAATATATCCACCCACAACTGCAAATACCAGCGGGCTTATAGCAAAAAAATAGTATCAGACCAAAGCCAATTGGCAGATAACGGAACTGTTTTTTTTCTTTTATTAGGATTTGCATAGTAATTTTCTTTAAATAAAATGTGATTTAGTACCCTGCAATTTCTTCTTGCACACAAGAACTTTCACCATTACAAAAATCCCTGTCAATATTTCGAACAAGATCCCTTAAATCAGAAATTGGAATCTTTGAGTTCTCTACTTTATACACAATGTAATGCAATTCTTCAGGAATTCCGAAGGCTATAAATCCATAATCTTCGAGCAAATAAGCACGAGTAACTCCAAATTTATAATCTCTCAATGTGTCTTCGTAATTCTCATTGAATTCAACAAGTTTTATTTTTAACTCTTTGTCATTTATTGAATAAGTTTTTTCAGATAGATACCTTGTAGTAAGAGGTATATTGGGCATCGCAATTTCAGCGAAAAAACAACATTGATCTCTATTAAAACCAGGATATATTACTGTGTCCTGAGAAAGATCCGGGCTAAACTTCAATACACTAATGTCTTTTTTAGGGATATAATCTGTATTAGTAAAGTTTGTTACATATTCAAAGTCATGTGAACCATAACAATTGCTAATCATAAATTGCTGATATAATATTCCGTCTTTAATTTTATTTGATCTGATATACATTTGATCATGATCCATATTATAGAAATAAATCTCTACAGGATCCCATTTATATTCTTCTGTGCAGCCTATGGCACAGATAACAAAACATATAAGAATTAAAATTTTAATATTCATAAGTTAAATATCCATAGAGGTTAAACTTTAAAGCCAATCTACTTCCTCTTAAAAGTTTGCTTTATATGGGAGTTACGATCATTTAATTCTAATCTGATAAACTCGCTTGTAACTGTATCTATTCTTACGTCTGCCCACAACTTAGAAGGGAGAACATCTGCATATATTTCTGTAAAATAAGTTGTCACCATAGTGGTATCATTCCTGTTATCTAAAACAAAAATAGAATCCGAATCTGTATTAGTCATATACACCAATACCTGCTCTTGTTCATCAGCATCTAACCAAATCCCTTCAAATAATTGCTCCCCTGTTTTCTTTTCGATCATTTCTATATAATGGGGATTGCCTGAGCCAAAAGAATGTACTAAAACAAAAGTGCTGTCAAAATCTGCTCCTGTATAGCCAAGATTTTTATGCAGATGACTAAAACTTGTTTCATTGAGAATTTTTACCGGGCTCTCTTCCTTCATCAGTGTGAGTGAGTGAAGCAGATCTCCGGTAGTATCTCGATAAGCTTTATATTTCAGCCAAAAACCATCTGTAAGAACACTATCGAAAGCATAACCGTCCATATCATTTTGTGCCAGATAAATATATGTTGAATCTATATCTACTTCTTCATTAGTAAGAATAGGCTTCTGATTACATCCATATAAGGACAGAATAAAGGGTATGAGTATTGATATTTTCAGCATGAAATTACTTCCTCTTATATTTCTTTCTTATATACATTTCAGGTCTTTCAAGCGTTAATGTTATATCCTCATTTGAAATCGAATCTATGCGTATGTAATTATTCATTCCGGTAGCTGGTTTTGCCTCAGATAAATATCTTGCAAAATCCGTTACAGCAGTCTGCCTATTATATTTCATATCATAGATAATAACAGAATCAGAGAAAGAATTGGTCATATATACAACAACTTTTTCTTTCTCATCTGAATCTACACAAACTCCTCTTAGTAGCTCTTTCCCATCAGATTTTCTGAATAGCTTAATATAACACTGGTTCGAGCCAAAGGAATTTACATATAGGAATGATTCCGGGAATTCATCAGCTACATACCCAAGTCCATTAGGATGGTGGTTTAATCCAATCTTATTAAGAATTTTTAGAGCTTTATCTGCTTTATATAAAGTTTTAGCTTGAATTAACTTATTTGAAGTGTCTCTATATACAGAAAGTCGTACATAATAGCCATCAGACAAATTTGTTTGCAAAAAAATAGAATCAGTACTTCTGCCTGCAGCAGAAAGGAATATCTTAGTTGAATCTATTCTTTTTGTATCCACTGGCATCCATACTTTGTCTTTGCAAGCTGCAAATAAAATCAATCCTGCAATTATGTATAATATTTTGTTCAAATCCTGCCTTCTTATACAGTTCTATTGTTAAAGCTATACTCTTACAAGTTAATAAAAATTTCAATATATTGAAAAATATTAAATATAATATATTGAGATCGGTAGAATTGATTGGTACATTTTAGTTTGATGTGAATCCATGCTGCATCTTTAAAGGACGTTTTTTATTTGGAGAGAAAATTCATGAATTTTCTCTACGCGAACATAAAACCGAAGAAGTGTTTGTGCTAGATGGTCTTATCAGAGACATGAATAAATTTCGTAAGACAATATATATCAATATATTACAAACATATATTGGTTTGGCATAAGCTTTGCTTAATATAAAAAAGCGGGAGTCACTTGCGTGACCCCCGGGGGTAGTAAGCTCCATTAAAACAGGCATATAAAAATGGAGCTTTTATCGAGTATGATACTTATTACAATGTACGTGCCAATTTGAAATATCAACTTGGCACTTTTTTTATTTTTCTTTATAAATATAGACTATTGAATAGTTTGAAGCATTGCATTTTATTTATCCACATTTTGACGTTAATCGCAGGACTAAAATATATTAGCACATTGGTTACAATATAAACCACATTGTTGTAAATTTTATACACCTACTTATTTCAAGTAAAGTGAAATAATAGAAACGTCTGCGGCTGACACTCCGGCTATTCTGGAAGCCTGACCTAGTGAATGGGGGCGTATTTTATTCAGCTTTTCACGTGCTTCTGTGGATAGTGAGTTTACCTTGTCATAATCAAAGCTTTCGGGTATTCGTTTATCTTCATTTTTAAGGAAATATTCCACTTCTTTTTTCTGTCTTTGGATATAACCTTCGTATTTTATTTCAATCTGTATTGATTTAGTTATCTCTTCCTTGCTCTTCATGCGAGTGAAAATATCTGCCTCGTCTTCTGCCATTTCCATTATGTCTTTTAGCAATACTTTGCTTCTCTTTGTCATTTCATAGAGTGATACTGTCTTGTTTACAAGGCTTTCACCTATGCTTTCCAAATAAGGATTGATAATCTCCTGCTTGAGCTTTACATTTTTAATATGTGCAAAACCATCTTCCACTTGTTGGTCAAATGTCTGCTGTCTTTCATGCAGGAAGTCGGAAACAAGACCGAAATCATGACCATATTTAGATAGCCGAGTACGCGCGTTATCCTGACGCAACAGCAATCTGTATTCAGCAAGAGAAGTAAATAGTCTGTATGGTTCTTCCGTATTTTTATTGATAAGATCATCAATAAGAACGCCGATGTAAGCTTCCGAACGCTTTAACTTAAATTCAGGTCTGCCCTGTATTTTCAATGCAGCGTTTACACCTGCGATTAGCCCCTGTGCTGCTGCTTCTTCATAACCGGAAGTCCCGTTGATCTGTCCAGCAAAGTACAAGCCTGAAACAGGTTTAGTTTCCATCGTAAATCTTAGCTGATACGGGAAGAAGAAATCATATTCTATAGCGTATCCCGGCAGTATCATTTCGCAATTTTCCAGTCCGGGAATTGAGCGCAAGCCTTTTAGCTGCACATCAGCTGCTAAGGAAGTTGAATATCCGTTTACGTAAACAGAATTTGTATTTAAGCCTTCCGGTTCTAATAGGATTTTATGCGAATCTCTGTGGGCAAATCTATTAATTTTGTCTTCTATCGAAGGGCAGTATCTTGGCCCTGTGCCTTCTATATCTCCACCAAACATAGGAGAATCTGCAAAACCTGTTCTCAGTATTTCATGAGTTAGTGCATGAGTTGCAGTAGAGTAGCAAATCATTGTGTTTTTCACACGTGGTGTGTGAATAGAAAATGGCTTTGGATCCGGATCGCCATATTCTTTTGCCACTTTTGAATAATCAATGGATGTATTCAGCACACGCGGAGGCGTTCCCGTTTTTAATCTGCCAACTTCAAATCCATAAGACGCAAGCATCTCTGAGATTTTATCTGCAGCCGGTTCGCCTCTTCTGCCACCAAATACTTTTTCTCTTCCGGTAAACATCACGCCTTTCAGGAAAGTTCCCGCACATAAAATCACCGCCTGAGCGTGTAGAGTTTCTCCGTTTGCAGTAATCAGTCCTGTAACTTGATCTTTTTCTATAAGCACTTCCGCAGCTTCCCCTTTAATAAGAGTGAGATTCTGCTGTCTGCGAAGTAGGTCGTAAGTATAGAGCGGGTAAAGGTCTTTATCTATTTGCGCACGCGGAGACCACACTGCCGGGCCTTTGGAAATATTCAGCATTTTGAATTGCAAACCAGCTTGATCTGCTAAAATACCCTGAGCTCCGCCGAGTGCGTCAATTTCTTTGACTAAGTGTCCCTTAGCACTGCCGCCGATGTTCGGGTTACAGCTGGGCTTGCCCATGGTAGAAAGATCCATAGTAAGAAGCGCAGTTTGCATGCCCATTTTAGAGGCCACATAGCAAGCTTCGATGCCTGCATGCCCGCCACCAACGACAATTATATCAAATTTATTATTCATCTATATATTTCAGTAGTAATATGCCAAAAAGTCTACAAATGTACTTAAAAAAAAGGCTTTTATCAATTAAATAAAAGAAAGGAAGTTTTTGATTTATATACTTTTAGAAGATGGGAGATTTGAAAGTCCCGAAATATATCCGGGACTTTAAATAATATTTTATTTAAGCATCCAAAGCGGAATCATCTTGACTATATTTCGGACGCCTGATTTTTCTAATCCTAATAAGATCTGTTTCATCAGCTACTTTAAGTATAATCTCTTCTGCTTTCATATAGTCCCAAATTACTTTTATAGCCAGTAACGCAGAGATTAACATAAAAGAACTTGCTAACATATAAATCGAGTTAGTATCTTTTATTACTTCCAATTCTACTGCATCTTTATACAAAATATCAGACACCTTATAAAGAACGTATGACAAAAGCAATAACACCCACCATACAACTATAATATTCGTTTTTATTTTATCAGCATAAGAATGTTCCTTTTTTATAAGGAACTTCTTTGCTTCGTCATAAAGCTCTTGCATAATATTATAAGGTCCGAATAAATTAAGGATGGGCACAAACCAGACGCCTATTGCCCAGCCTGGCTTATAACCAAGAGGACTTTTTATTTTATGTAAATTTTTATAAGCTCGATAGAACCATGCTATAAAAGAGAGGATACTACATATAAAAACAATTATTGTTGCATAGATGAGTAACATATTACGGGAATCCATATTATCAATATCTTCCATCCCGACTATTTCATCATTAGCAATTTGCTCGAAAACCTGCAAGTCTAAATACAAAAACAGAATCTTTACCAGATACAAGATTGCTAAAATTGCAAGAATAGACATTGCAATTTTAGCAATGGCGGTGTTTGGTTTTAAAGTATAAGAACGATTCATTTAACAATCCAGATAATGTGTTAATATTTAAATCTAAAAATACTAAATATAAATTTAATTTAAAACAATAATCCCGGATTTGTCAGTAGATGTCATTATAGTGCTGTAAATGACCGTAGAACCGAAGAGCAGACTTACTTTCTCTGTAAGAAAATATTACGTAATTGCCGATTGAACAAGGGGTTTCAACCACTTGCCATTTAGAGACTTTAGAGCTATTTTCATTTTTTCAAATGGCATTTTTGGGTTTATGCGAATCTCAATATTTAGCTGTGTCTAAAAAAAAAGAGACGCACCGAGCAGTACGCCCCTTGTTCGAAATATTATATTCCTAATTCAAAACCAATAAATACACTCCTTTCGGCTGCGGGGAAGAAAAATCTACCCTCTGCACCTGCAGCATATAGTTTATTGAATAGGTTGATTACCTGAGTGTGTATTTTAAAGCTTTTTGCACCAAATATATCTTTAAATGTATAAGCTATATCCAGATTAAAAACTGTAAAAGCATCTAAAGTATTATCGGTGTAATACTCATAGCGATTCTTTAAATCATCCATTATTACTTCGTCTGTTGTGAGCATATCACCATAATTATCTGTCTTAGAGGCTCCGAGGAATTTTCCGGATAGATTCAAATAAAGGTTCTTATATTCGTAGATGAAACCAAAGTTAGCCATAAAGCTGGGAAACCCTGCTATATCGTTACCTTCTAAAGAGGTTCTAATAGAATCTGTTACAATGTAGTCCCATTCTAATATCTCATTTTTAGAAATAGTCATATTAGCATAAGGCTTTATACTCCCGGGGATGCCTTGTTCCCATAGATATGAAGCCTGAAGCTCCAGTCCGGCGTGGCGGGTTCTTGGTGCATTCCCATCTACCGGTAGCCCGAATATGTCTAATTCTCCTGTTTTTACAAGTTCGTCAAAATACTCCATCCAGTAACCATTCACGCTGAAGTGAAAATTGGTATTCCTAAATGACCAACCTGCTTCTAAGTCTAACATCTTTTCAGGTTTTACCAGAGGGTTTTCAAAGTCATAGTAAACTTCACCATCTTTAACTTTTGCTTCAAATAGTGGACTGTTCCCAGTGTTAGAAGAGGAAGCATCGTACAGATTCTTCATACGTGGTTCGCGAGTCGTGTATGACACTGAACCAAAAACAGTGTTATTTTCATCTAAGTTCCAAGTTGCTCCCATTCGAGGGTTCACAAAGAAATAGTTGACGTCAAAAAGTTTGTCGCCATTGCCAACCTGATTGCCATTTTTATCTAAATATGTAGTATAGATTCCACCAAATTTTTCATTTTCTATAGCATATTTATTATATACGAATTGAGCTTCTGCACTTATCAGCAAATCATCAGCTGCTTTGTACTGCTCGCGGAAAAAGACAGACATAATGTCTCTTATTCCGTTATATTCATATACTTTATAATCTTTGTCAAAGCCTTCCGGTAAGTTTTCTGCAAAGACTATTTTCAACCAGTGATTAGATCGGTGCCTTCTTGCTTCAGCTCCTACAGTAAACTGATGGTCTCCGTGATTCCATATTAAACGAGGAATCCAGCCACCATGCTTGTTGCCTACATACCAGCGAACAATTGGGTTGCGTGGCACTTCTGCATTTTCATACCCATTGGCTTTGCTAAAGTTGAAATAGGACTGGTCATCCATCCAAGTGCTAAGTTCGTCAAAGTAACCATTCCCTGTATACAGGAACAAGGAAGACTTCAAAGAAAGATTATCAGATATTTGCCAGTCGTTTAGCAGCTCATAGTGAGGCTGAGAAAAGCCTTCATTGTCGTGCTTGCTTCTTTCTGAAGGCCATTGCACTTCTTTACCTGTGGAGTCATAATTCCACCAGCTGTAGTTTTTGAGCCTCAAATCTTTGTCTTGAATATGAGCTTTTGGGATGCCTTGATAAACGAGTGCATCAGTCAATGGTCCACCAAAAATATTTATCTGTGTAGTCAGATTCTTGTCAAATCTGGCGGCACTTAGGAAAAAGCTGTTAAGTGTAGCTTCGGAGTGATTTCTGTAGCCTTCGGAGTTAATTCTTGAAAGGCGGCCATAGAAAGCATATTTGTTATCTACCAAACCTGACGAGGCTTCCATAGAAAATTTACTCAAGCTTTGCATGTTCTCTTTATATTCACTTCCGTATTGCTGATAACCTATACCGGAATATAATCTTATACCCGGGTTATTGACGAAGTTAGAAGTAACAAGATTTATGCTGCCACCAATTGCAGCCGCTCCGTAGTTCATCATGCCGGCACCACGCTGCACCTGTATGTTTTCTAAATTAGACTGAATGTCCGGAAAGTCAATCCAATATACATTATGATCTTCGGGGTCATTTTGCGGTATGCCGTTAATTAGTACGGCAATTCTACGCTGGTCAAAGCCACGCATAGAAAGGTTAGAGTATCCAACGCCGTTACCGGATTGGGAGTAAGTATGTACAGAAGGCATAGCATTCATAAACATTGGGAGATCAGAAACAGTGTGTAGCATTTCTATTTCCTGCCTTGTTATTTCCGAAAAAGCAACAGGAGTAATGCCTTCTACCGCACGAGTAGACGTAACTGTAATACTTGGTAGTTGTACAGTTTTCAGAGAGTCTTCTTCTGTATTTGTTTGAGCAAAAAGGCTTAAAGAAAAGCAGCTTAATGCAGCAATGGCAATAAACATATTTTTAAGCATGGAAAAATCCTTCTAAAAAAGTTTTACAAAAGATTTTCCAATTGGGGATAAAAAGAGAGAGCAAAGCACCAAAAAAAGTAGAAGTGCTTTCCGTATTCCCTACGCCGGTATTACCCGGATCAGGTTCTAAGAGTTTTCTCTCAGGAGCAGTATGTTTTGCCCCACCTCCAACGGAAATTTGACCTATAAACGAAATATATAGTAATATATTTTTAGTAATAATACTTGCTGCGGAACAAATGCTACCCATTATTCGTAAATATATGGATTAGTAATACGGATTTAAATACTATTCCAGTATATCAAATATCTATATCTTTTCTATTTTTAGTATATTGTTACTTTTGTAATAAACAAGTAGAGAACAAAGTTGAGTAAGAAGAAGAATAAAGAAAACTATGACTTGCCTGAAGGTTTTTTCGCAAGGATTAATGAGTTTGCCAAGCCATTTTACGGTATTATGATACTTTCGCTTTTTTTGAATATTATCTTTTCTATCTTTAGTGCAATCTCTATTGCAATTATAAAACCTTTGATTAATATTTTAAATCCTCAAGCAGAAGTTGAAGAGGTAACTAAGGTTGTCACAGAGCCAGGATTCTTTGGAGATATAAAAATATGGTTAGAAGGTCTGAAAGAATCATTTAACGGAACGATTCTTCATTTAGTTCAAAATCCTAACAGCATAGAATCTACGCTTTTGAATCTGAGCATTCTCATTATAGTCCTCTTTATCGTAAAAAATATCTTTAAATATCTGGGTTCTTTAGCTGCTATGAAGCTAGAAGAGGGCTTTATAAAACATGTTAGAGATATAGTTTTTGCTCACCTTATTAATCTATCTCTTGATTTTTTTGGGAAACGCAAAGAAGGCGAGCTTATTACCATAGTTAATAACGATATATCTATATTGAATACTACTACGGTATCCTCTATTAATATTTTGATTCGTGAATTTACTCAAATTGTATTTTTCCTTGCATTGCTGCTTGCAATTTCTGTAAAGCTAACTCTTATTGCTTTTTCTACAAGTATAGTTAGTATTCTTATCATTAAATATGCAATGCAGTTTTTAAGAAGATATGCAGCCAGAATGCAGAATGCTATTTCTGACTTTACTTCTACTTTGCAGGAATCTATTTCGGGAATAAGAGTTCTAAAAGCATATAGTGCAGAAAAAAAAGCTTCTAATGCCTTTGAGGAAAACACCGGTAAATTTCTAACATCATCTATCAAACATAAAAAGATAATTACTATCATCCCGGCTATCAATGAAGTATTTGCAATAGCGGCTTTATGCGTTGTGCTCTTTGTTGGTGGCATTGCGATAAGTGATAATCAACTTACTTTCGATGATTTATGGTTATTCCTAATTTCTCTATTTAGTATCATGTCTCCAATCACAACTGTGATAGATACAATTTCTAAGTTCCAGCGTGGCATTGTGTCTGCCGGTAGGATATTTAATGTGCTTGACGCTAAGTCAAGTGTAGTTAGTGGCACTCAAAAGATTTCCAGCTTTAAAGATAAAATTTCGGTAAATAACTTATCTTTTGCTTATGCTGATATCCCTGTATTGCAAGATGTTACGTTTGATATAGAAAAAGGTAAAAAAGTGGCATTTGTTGGGCCAAGTGGCTCAGGAAAGTCCACCATGCTGGATATGCTTATTAGATTTTACGATCCTGCCTCGGGTAGTATCACAATTGATGGTACAGAAATTAAAGATTTAGATACTAATGATTTCAGAGCTCTTTTTGGGATAGTTTCTCAAGAGACTATACTCTTTAATGACACAATCGCAGGGAATATCCGGTTTGGCAAGCCGGAAGCTTCCATAGAGGAAGTAACCGAAGCCTCAAAGGATGCTAATGCATATAACTATATTTCAACTACACAAAATGGATTTGAAACTAATATCGGTGATAGAGGCACTAATTTGTCGGGCGGAGAAAGACAAAGGCTTGCAATAGCCCGAGCCCTTGTCAGAAATCCTGAAATATTAGTATTCGACGAAGCAACTTCTGCTTTAGATTCTGAATCAGAAAAAATAGTGCAGGAAGCTATCAATAAAAACCTGGAAGATAGGACTGCTATTATAGTTGCACATAGACTTTCGACTATTGTGAATTGTGATTTGATTCTTGTTTTCGATAAAAGCCAAATCGTAGAGCGTGGCACTCATGCAGAGCTATTGGCTGAGAATGGCTTATATAAGAAACTTTATGATATACAATTTGCACAGCAAAAATACGATTTATAGAACTTACTCACTTTATAGCTATGTTTTGTTATGCACATAAAATCTAAATATATATTGATTATGCTTTTGTTAGTGATGGCTTCGCAAGCAAAAGCCCAGTCTTACTTTCCTGCACAAAATAGCAAACTTATTGCAGGGACTGCTGCGGTCCCTTTGGCTTATCTTTTAGACAATACCATGCGAGATTTTGTACGCTCGGCTAAAAGCCCGACTGCAGATATAATATTTGGAGTTACTAATCAAATCGGCGAACCGTATGTTACATTGCCACTGATTGCAGGTTTGTATCTGGGAGGCATGGCTGCGGACGAAAAATCAATCCAAAATACAGGGCTATACCTCGGCGAGGCTTATCTTTTAAATGTGGCAGTTACTTTTTCGCTTAAATCTCTTTTTGGAAGAGCGAGGCCTTATAATAATCTGGGGCACAATGAATTTACCTTGTGGTCATTTTCTGATGACTTTATGTCTTTCCCTTCCGGGCATTCGAGTGCTGCATTTACTACTGCCACTATTATAGCTCATCGGATAAATACTCCGGTGGCTTATTATGTAAGTTACGGATTGGCTCTAATGACTACCATGTCTAGAATATACTTTGATAAACATTGGTATTCAGATACTACTTTCGGGGCGTTGATAGGCACTTTGTCAGGCTTGATAATATTAGAACTAAACACAGAAAACAAGCAAGAAAGCGAACAGGAAACGGCTCAGTCCTTACCTATATTTTCTATATCAATTCCGGTATTATAAAATATCAAGTCCGGGTTTGTCTATATATCATCTTAGGGCTGCGTACAGAGTACTCTGACTATTTCATCTTTCTAAGTGACCTTCCGAAGTTGCATTATTTTGAGATATATGCTTGTTGCTAATGGCATAATCAGGATTTATTGTTGTTTTTTTGCATACTTGCCCATTCCTTTATTTCTCTGGTAAATAAACTTATACCAGTAATAAGGCATAAAAAGAGCATTAAGTAGTAGGATTAAAGCCCCCCGAATATGCTTTGACTTTAGTGTATGTGTCTCTAAGGAATAGTTGTGATTTAAGTATATAATAAGAAGTACCGGCATTTGAAGAAGATTAATTGTAAAGATTAATATAGCCAGCTTCAGATTGGATGCAGCTATCGCAGCTATGTCACCGGGACCAAATATATTAATCGTAATATAAAAGACGGCAAACAGGAAAAGCTCTGCAGTGCACGCCATTAGAATAAAGTCTTTACTTCTTTGAGAAAAGTCAAAGTCCGGTTTATTCTTTTTGTTCTTCTTAATCTTAAATTTTGGTATCATTTTCTTTTGGTTCTATTTTTTGTTCAAATATTTCTAACAGTTTATCAGTGTTCTCTTTGTTAACTCTATAAGCAATAGGCTCTGTTTCATCAGTAACAGTCAGCGTAAACTTAAACGCATCTTCTTCCTCTTCCACGACTGAATAGTTAGTTACAGTTTCCCATTGGATAACGTGCCAACTGCCACCAAATATTCCTTTCTCGCCAACCAATAATGGCCCTAATTGTTTAGTTAGCATTGCAATCAAAACAAACATAGAAGATTTGAACAAATGATTGATAAGTCCTTCTACTGTATCGGTAAAAATGAAGTATCTGCCCATGCCATATAGAAAAAATATTAGAGCTACTAAAAGAACTGATAAATACAACCATTTAAATTTTTTATCAGCCGGAGCTATTTCCAGAATCATATTCCCTAAATGCTTTCTAATGGCCGATATTCTGTATATGTATAGTGCAAGAAATCCTATGTTGAATATTATCAAAGAGTATTTCACTGTCTAACCCCAAGTCAAGTATTATATTGTTTACATTATATAAAATAATATACTAAAAATATCGTTTCTTACATATCGGTTTTGTTTGATATTAAAGTACGGGAATTAATATGATTAAAAAAGTCATGCAGGATGCTATTAATCAGCAAATAGCAAAAGAAATGTTTTCTTCGAATTTATACCTTTCTATTGCAGCATATTTTCATTCTATTAATCTAAATGGTTTTGCTCATTGGATGAGATTACAAGCTCAGGAAGAAATGACTCATGCGCTGAAATTTTTTGATTATTTGTTAGATAGAGGTGGAAGTGTACAAATTGGTTCGATGGATGCACCGGCTTCAAAATGGGATTCGCCATTAGATGGCTTCGAAGCATCATATAATCACGAACAGTCTATTACCGAATCTATAAATAAATTAGCTGATTTAGCTGCCAGAGAAGGTGACCACGCTACAACTATTTTACTTCAATGGTTTATCACTGAGCAAGTAGAAGAAGAAGCTACTGTTAGCGAAATCGTAGATAGAATTAAACTTGCAGGCGACTCTGCCGGTGGTTTGTTCTTCTTAGATAATGAGTTGAAACAACGTCAACTTGCTGCTAGTGCAGAATAGATATCATAGATGAAATTTCAAAGTAAAAAAAATAGAGATACATCGCTAAATGTATCTCTATTTTTTTATAAAAACGGTAAGAGATATCAAAAACCTCTAAAGTTAATCGTCATACCTGAAGTAGAGGAGCATTTATAATTGTTATAACCTCTTACATCCAAATAGTCGATATTACCACAGACATCATCTCCTTTCACCGAATACCAGCCTTTAATATCTTCTCTGGCTAATTTTGCAGGCACGTTGGAAAATCTGATATCATAGCTTTCTTGTAAAACGCCGGTAATTGCATTTGAGTATGTAACTTTTACGTTTACATAATTGAATACAGTAGGTTTATCTGCATTGTCATAAGCAAATTCTAATCTTTCAGTAGCTAAAACTGAATCTCCCCAAGCATTGCTGAAAGACCGAGTCCGGTCTCCGGTGTAGCTTAGACCGCTGCGTTTAAGAGGCAAATCGCTTATGGCAATATCTACGTCATCCGCAACGTTCCCATTTTCGTCGAGCACGTCTACGTAGTCAAGTGAGAAGTATGGAAGCACAATGAGATTTGTTCTATCTATTTGAAAATCAACCCTAAAACCATCTAAAAATGTATAGTTAGATTTATCTTCGATTTCAATAGAAATTGTGCCCTTTACTGCCTCAGTGCCACCGTAAAAATTGATAGGAAGCTCACCGGAAAAAGAAGAGTTCCCCAATTTTGCGATATGAGTTCCTTTGATTTCTTCAATAGTTTTACCTGTGTTATTGTTAGTCATTTTGATTGTATAATTTATTTCTCTGTCTGTAGCACTTGCATTATAAACCGGCAAATTAAAAGAAAACTTGGAACTTGTGTCAGGAAGTACCTTGCACTGATTCCCATTAGGAAATGCCCAAGTATATGCGTTGTCATTTGTTTGGTCATAGTTTAAACCTAAGCTGTACTGTTTGCCTTTAGACTCTACTACGCACTTCAATTCTCCCAAGGCATTATCTATTGGCATACCCACGGTCACAGGGGTGCGATTAGGCACAGCACTTGTTGAGTAAAGGATTTGATAAGCTTCTGTAAAAGATTTTTCTTTCATAAGCCAGCCGAAGTCTACCCACTTATTCATTGACTCGCCGCTGATATTCTGCGGATTATGAATAAGGAGCTTAACTGCGATTTTAGCAAGTGAAACTTGCTCTATTTTATAACCTACTACTACTATTGCGTGTCTGCCTACGTTCGGATAAGTTAAGTTCATGATCAGAGGCTTATTCTCTTTAAGTTTAGCAATTACTTCCTTCAACAGATTTGTTTTAGAAACGAAAGTTGATACTAAAGTTGTAGTTTTGCCATACATATTGATTGCTTTTGGAAGGTTTCTTTTGAAGTCCCAAAGTCCTATACCATCGTTTAGTGTGGTATGACCGATATATTTAACAAAATCTGTAATTTTATTAGTGTAGTAATTATCTTTTGGTTGAGCATAAGCATGGCTAAACATTTCAGCACATGTAGCCCAGCAAGAAGCACCCGGCTGCTCATAATATGGCATTTGGAGTACTATTTCTTCGTCGCCTTCGGCCAATTTCATCCTGTTAGCGTAAGAAATAACAATTCTTGTGTACTTATCGCCTGCGTTAGTGAAAGCTCCTTTTCCACCACTTATGCTGCCTTCGTACTTGAACTGTCCTGTTATTTCTCCGGTAGTATTGTTATAATTAAACAGAAGCTCTTTCGCCTGCAACTCTTCTGTAGATTCGGAAGGTAAATATTCAATAATAGAAATATCCTCCAAAGGTAACTCAGGAGCTATAGCAAATTTGAAATTAAAAGTATAAGCCGAAGAGGTTTTTGAAAAGTCGATTACAATATCATTTTCTGTGTTAAAGTATTGCTCTTCATCCATAATTCTGATAGTAATGTTATCTTTGGCTGCTTCTGTGTTATCAGCATTTGCCAGAGTAACAATAACGCCGTTCTCAAAAGTAAAATCCAAGTCAGTGCCCGAATATTCTTTTGATAGCTCTTGCAGAATTGTTTCCGAAATATCAGGTTCAGTAGGTACAACTTTTGGACCCGTAGAATCCGAATCCCCACAAGATGCTATAAATATAGCAAATGTAAATAGACAAGCTATAAAAGTAAAGTAGCGCTTTTTCATATCTATACTCACAAGAAAATACGACAAATAGTATATCTTGTAAACATAAGTAAATATATGATAATAATAGAATTTATATTTAGCAAATGAAAATATATTTTTTACCTAACTACGCAGCACCTCTGTCTTATTGTTTTATGACCTATGTCTAAGCGATAAAAGTAGACTCCGCTTGAGAGTTTACCGATATCATAAGTGAATTGATGATTTCCTTTTGCCATTTCTTCTTGTATGGGAGTATCTACTATTACGCCTTGCAAATTTTCAATATAAAGTCTTACAAATGACTGCTGCTCCAAGGTAAATTCTAAGTTTGAAATTGAATTCGCAGGGTTTGGTGAGAGTTTTAGTGAGTTGTCAAATATGTCTTCATTTACAGAAATATCTATATCTGAATAGTAGGCTGCTATCGCTGAGGCATCTGTATTACTGCCTCTATATGTCCATGCCACCCAGACATTACCATCATAAGCATCGATTCCTAAATAATCTCCGAGGAACACCTCTTTATGAGGAACTATCGGGTACTGGTTTAGCTTTACATTCTCAAAAGTATCACCTCCGTCCTTAGATATAGCCAGATATATATCACTTTGGCTATTGTCAGGATAATTTCGATTGTCATAATAAGCAGCATATATGTAGCCCGTAATAGGATCTACATCCATCCATGACATGAATTGATGACTATCCCCGATTACGTCTGTAATATCTATCGACTCGCTCCATGTTTTACCTTTGTCATCCGAACTCACAAGATAAACATTCGTATTAGTTTCGCTAATCTGAGCTGAATATAATATGTATATTCTACCTTTATATATGGAATTTGAAATATCGCAAGCCGTTACAGGCAAGCCGTTACAGCGTTTATAATTTGGTATATCATATACCCAACCACCAATATGCTCAGTTACAAAAATATCCTTTCCAAATGAATATCCGCCATCAGTGGATTTATCAAACATTATCCCTAGCGGCCCTGCCCAGCTAATGTAAACTTCTCCGTCCGGTCCTGTGCATGGGACAGCACCTTCTACAGTCTCATCATCATCTATACAATTCCCCGAACTATCAGAGACAACAATAGGGTCAGACCAAAAATCACCCGAAGTAGCACTTCTTGAAAATAGAATGCGAGTACTATCTTCTGCGTTGTCACTGCCGTACAAATCAAACTCCGTCCAAGTAGTATATAAGTCTCCAAAGTATGGAGAAGAGCTTGTCATGTCTGTAACAATCCACTCTTTATCGTGCTGAGTTTCCTCATTAAAGCCTAATCCTTTGTCAGTGGTCCATGATTCGCCTCCATTAGTACTTTTTTGCACAACTATCCGGTCTAACCAAAACTCCGAATTGGAAAGATGGGCATAATAAACATTCCCATCCGCATCAAATTCCAAAGCAGGATCGCCCCATACACCATATTTAGAAGATATAGCAGAAGATGTCCATGATTCCCCGGAATTTGTAGTATACCAAAGCTGTTTTAAGTTAGCTCCGACAACGACATTGTTAGGATTATTTGGATTAATAGCTAAAGATATCTCATTACCACCACCAAGGTAGAAGTTTGGAATATCTTTGGCTGTACTTGAAGCAAAACAGGATAAAATCATTAGAATGACATATTTCATTGGTGTGCTCTATTAGTGTTAAGATTATCCAATTCAATAAGTTTTAGAGCTATTTGCACTGCATTTGTGGCAGCTCCTTTTCGGATATTGTCTGCTACAACCCAGAGATTGCAGGCATTCCTTGCTGATAGGTCTCTCCTGATTCTACCTATAAAAATATTATCTTTACCGTTTACGCTCTGCGGTGTGGGATAGACTTCTTGTTTTAAGTTATCAGCTACTTCAATGCCATCAGCATTATCTAAGAGCTTGCGAATATCTTCTATATTTATCTCATTTTCCAACTCGATATTGACAGATTCTGCATGACCTCCTAAAATTGGTAGGCGAACACAAGTATAAGAAACAGGCAAATTATCAATGTGCAATATTTTGCGAGTCTCATTGACCATCTTTAGCTCTTCTTCGCTCGTGTTCTCATCACTTGTAGACACAGCATGAAACATTGTATTAAAAGCAATCTGGTGCTTACTGTCGTACTTATTACCTTCCAATTCGCCGAGGAGCCTATCTACTCCTGCCTGTCCGGCACCTGAAATAGACTGGTAGGTAGAGCAGATGACACGTTTAAGCGTGTATCTCTTGTGAAGTACGTCTAATACAGGCATCAGCTGTATAGTAGAACAGTTTGGATTTGCTATAATTCCTTTATGTAGTTTTATATCTTCTGGATTGACCTCCGGCACAATTAGCGGAACTTCGCTATCCATGCGCCACGCACTGCTGTTATCAATAACTATGCAGCCTGCCTTAACAGCTGCCGGAGCAAACTGAAGTGAAGTGCCTCCACCTGCTGAAAACAGAGCTATATCTATATTTTCAAAAGAATTATCTGTTAGCTCTTCTACAATATACTCTTTTCTAAATGCTTGAATTTTCGTTCCGACAGATCGTACAGAAGCAAGAAGTTTAAGCTCTGAAAAAGGGAAATTGCGTTCTTCTAATACTTTCAGCATTGTTCTGCCGACTAAGCCGGTAGCGCCGACTACTGCTATATTTAGTGTTTTATTTTGCATAATATTTTATAATGATTTATGTATATGTATGAGTCTATTAAATTCGGGATATAACTTTTACTTATGTCGCAAATAAGAAGGGCATAAAATAATATTTATATTTGTAAAAACAATGCCGATAGCCCACGGAAGAGTCAATTTAAGAATTATCCCTAAACCTCGCATTATCAAACTTTTCAAGTTCGTATAATCTACTTAATTGTAAGATAAATAATATTTGTCATAAATATCTTTATTAAAAGCAGGGTGCTTTTCGACTCAGTCTATGATATAGGTGCGCGTGCAACCGGCTTCATTTCAACTAACGTTTTAACCACTGTAGTTGTTGCACTTTTCATAAGGGTAAATTTGCTCCTCATATCGCCTTGCCTGAAAAAAATGGCTGTGTATTTTTTAAAGACCAAACTAAATACTAACTCATCCTAAAATATCTTTAGATTACTATGTTCTTTTCTTAAAATTGCTGTAGCAATCCATCGCTTTGCTATAGCAATCAGACACAACAGATCTGTTGCTTATCTAAGTAAACTATAGAAACTCATTAGCTACAAACAAGTCTAAAATTACGTGTAAAAAATCAATATATTTGTTCTCAATAATTAAACTTTTGTAAAATGAATACTGTTCACTAATATTTTAACCTAAGTGAATTTATATTTGTATCCTTTTTATTGATTAATGTGTTATACAATAGTACTAATTGTATTGGTAGAATAGCAAAACAACTAAATAATATTGAGAATAGTTTATGAGAAAGATTGTTAAAGCCCTAAGTATATTGATTTGTATTTTTCTTTTTAGTATTGTTTCCTCCGCATCAAACCCAGTAGATGCAAATATGTATGCAGAAGAAGTTGCAAAGATCTTTACAGGTAATAGACCAAAAGCTGCCTACAAAATATTGAATAAATGGGAGGAAGAGTTCGGAGTAAGTGAGCCTCTCATCAGAGCAAAAATCATCATAGATTTAATGTGCGGAACTGTTATTGAAGGGAAATATTATCTCACTACACCTACCCATAGCTCTTTGTCTTCTTATGCAATAGAATACAGGAAACGGAATCGAATTGAAAAAGAGCGGGCAGAGCAGTCGATAACCACAGACACTACAATTAATGGAGTGGTTGTAGGAGGTGTCTTTGATATAACAGTTTCTTCCAAGGCGAAGCAGCTATTGGAGAATTATCCCAAAGAGTCACTTGGGTGGGCTTTGTGCAAGCTATATGCTAATGGAGATGTAGAATTTTATACTATATGGTCAGGGATGAACGATTTATCAAAAAAGATGAAATTAAAAATTGATTGTCAAAGAGATAGACGAGTAAGCTATTCTAACATGAATCTTAGCTTAGGCTTGGCAAGTGAGTTTAATATGGGAAGTCTCAGCCAAATAGGTAACGGGTATGGAATTGTTTTAAAGGGGCTGCTGGAGATTGCCCCTGTAGAGGTAAGATTCACCGAAGAGATTATGGGATATGAACATTTGCCGAATCTGAATCCCCCTGAAATTACAAAGGATATAAAAGAACCCAAAATGACTTCAACAAATTTGGGTTTGGAATTTGCTTCAGAAATAACTAATATATATGGAATAGGGGTATTTTGGAATTCGGGCGCAGCATTAAAGATAATAGGAATTGGTGGCAAAGGGTCAGAGGAATATTATATAAATACTTACAACTATAGTCTTGGCTGCGAACTGAGATATTTCTGTAAAGATAACTTAGGAAATAACTATAAATATAATTTCTATAGTTTATCTTTCAAATACAATCTGACTGATTATACGCAAGAAGATATAATCAACCTAACTGGGAACTATATAACAATTCAGTTACAATACAGCTGGACACTTTCTGGAAATCAACGATGAGAACAGTATTTTTAATAATTATAGTTTTGCTTTGCTTTATACCTAAAAGTAATCTTGATGCAAATCTTCCTGATGAAATTGACTATGTAGTACAATGTGAAGAGCAATCGTGGGCCAATTCGGATTTATTTGTAGAGTATTGGAACGAAAATAAACTGGATTCTGCCCGTATATTACTTAACTACTGGGAAGATCAGTGCGGGTATACTGAACCTGTAATGCGTGCTTTTTTGATATTGGACTTATATGAAAACAACTTCGCATGGTTAAATTATTTCGGTGGTTATAATCTATCATATTATTATGTCAAAGCATATAAAGAGCGAGCAAAAAACATAAAGAGATTGAGGGAATTAACTGAAGATTCTCCTGAACTGCGAGATAATAATTTGTTTTTTGATTATATTCCACTTGATAAAGCATTTGATTCACTGATAAACAAAATAGCTCAAAAACTAGTTTCACAATATGATAGCACAAGTACGGAATGGATGTTTTGCAAATTATATTCGGACTTAGACTTCGATTTTTACAAGTACTTAAAAGATAATAACAACAGCGACTTAGAAATTAATAGAGAAGCTAGTTATATAATTAATCAGGTGCTGGCTGAAGGAGAATTACAAACGTCACTAATCACCGGCATTTGGATACCGACAGGTCAACTTTCAAAGCTGGGAAAGCATGCAGAGTTAGGTTTTGCTATTGGCGGACAAAGTTATGAATGGGGACTTCAATTTACATTTTTACTAAGATTTGTAGACCTTTCGAATAATTACTTAGCTTCAGGAACTAATGTTAGATATGATTTAGCAAACTATGTCGGCGGATATATAGGCTTAGATTTTGCACGTTCAGTAATTGTTACTAAAAGCCAAGCATTGGCAATAGTCGCAGGCTTAGGATATGATGGTTTTGGAGCCATTGTTGAGGAGGAAGAGGAGGATATCCAAGTAGCAGAGTCTAGCTTTAATATAAACTTTGGTCTTCGTTACAGATACCACTACTACATAGATTCATTTTTAGGAATAGCTTTTAAATACAACCTAATGAGCTACAATCTTCCGGAATATACCGGCATAAGAGGCAATAGCATATCTATTCAATTAGAATGGGGAGGTTTATTCAATACGTTTAAATATGAGGTACTAAAGACTTTAAAATATTAAACAACACCCTCAATCCTAAATCTAATCCTTACAGAATAAATTGAATTAAGGGTGAAATAGTATATTATATTAGCTCTTCTTTATAAATCGCACACCGAAAGCACCGTCGATTCCATGTATATGCGGATAAGTCTGAAGCATTCCATCCTTGCAGTATCTTTCGGAGATATACTTTTCTGCAGGATCAAGCTCAAATTCAGGATGAGATTCTAAAAACCAAGTTGCCACTTCGGTATTTTCTTCCGGCTCTATAGTGCAAGTCGAATACACAAGAGCTCCCCCCGGCTTTACTAAATTAGCTGCGTTATTTAAGATTGATTTTTGGAGATTAACAATTTTTTTCAGTTCATCGAGGTCTCGAGACCATTTGATATCAGGCTTCTTGGAAATGATACCAAAACCTGAGCAAGGTGCATCGCAGATAACTACATCAGCTTTTTCATCTGAGGTATAAGTTTCAGCATCAGCTTCTAAGGCTTCGATAATATCAAAACCTAAGCGTTCTTTTCCTTTATTGATAATATGCAGTTTAGATTCATACTTATCGCAAGCAATAATCTTTCCCTGATTTTGCATCATTTCCGCTATGTAGAAAGACTTTCCACCCGGTGCAGCACATAAGTCATAAACAAAATCTCCGGGCTTAGCTCCAGTCAGCATAGAAGCAAGAGTTGCACTCGGATCTTGTATAGAAATCTTGCCTGTGTTATATAAATCAGTAGAAGTAATATCAAATTTGGTGTTATAGACATAGATTGAACAATCTAAATCCGGAACTATTTCATAACTGAGTTCGTGCACATCGAAAAGTTCTTTTATGTCATCAACGTTAGCCTTGATTTTATTCACTCTAACCGATACAGGAGGACGTTCATTGTTTCTCTCAAGAAGTTTTTCAGTTTCTTCAGCACCAAAACGCTCCATCCACCTTTTTACCATCCATTTTTGGTGAGAGTGAAGTATAGCATAATAATAAGTTTCATCATCCTCTATTTTGGGATATCTTATATTATGGATATTTCTGGCAATATTTCTTAGTACTCCATTGACAATAGCAGCAGTTTTCTCACCTTGTATTTGCTTCACAATTTCAACAGATTCGAAGATAGCCGCCGGTATTGGAATTCGATCCATAAATAAAATTTGATAAAGACCAACCCGCATGGCATTCTTTATAATATTTAGACACTTTTGATACTCACCGTGGTAAAAGCCTATTAGAATCCAGTCTAATTTAGCTTTCCAACGAACGATACCGTTAACCAGTTCCGTCAGTAATGCCTTGTCCCTTGACTCTAATCCACCACTACGTAGTTCATTATTCAAAAGTTTATCAATATAAGCATCACTACGTTCGTATCTATTTAAAATCTTAACTGCTTTATACCTGGCAGTCTTTTTTAAATTAGTTGGTGAAATATTTTGCTCGTTAGTTGTAACCATTTTAGAAGTTATTTGTATATTTATAAATAGGATTTCAAATGTAAAATATTTTGAATGGAATATAGTGTTTTTATATAAAATAATAGTAATTACTTAACGGAAATAATTATGCGTTTATTGTCTATCGTACTATCTTTTTTATTATTTAGCGGAATATTGTTTGGGCAAGATAGAAAAGATGTTGATGTGAGACTTTCTCCATTGACTCTTGAAAATACAAGTAATCAAAGAGATTATGGTTTTATCTTAGGCTTAGGTCAAACATTTCAAAGTGGAGAGCAGTATGTACAGTGCCCTGAATGCCAATTCAAGGGAGGTGCCGGATTCTCTTTTTCTGTAGGTATGCTTTATGAGTATGAATTCCTGAAAGGTATAAGAATAGGAGGCCTGGCTGTTTATAATGATTTCAGCTTTAGCTCTAAATTCCAGGAGACAGAAATAAAAATTGACGAGGACACGGGGACTGAGTTGCCTGTAGTATTTTCTCACGATGGCAAGTTTACTCTAAATGCAATAACAGCGGCTCCGTATGTAAAAATGTATCCTTGGAATTTTATGTTTTTTAGAATTGGTATGCCTATTTCCTATATTCTGAATAATAATATAAAACATGACAAGATGCTTGATAACCAGAGCATTTCTGTTGCGGGTATGGAATATACAATCGAAGCAGTAAATGCTACAGTAGAAGATGGAGAAATAATAGGAATCAATAAATTGCAGTTTTTTATGTCCACTGCATTGGGATTTGATTTTCATTTGTCGAGAAACATCTACCTATCTCCAGTTTTTGAATACTATTTACCATTTACAGAAATAAGTTCTAACGGAGATGCTTCTAAAGTAAATAATTGGAAAATAAATTTTGAATTGAGAATTGCACTTAAAGATAGAAGTAGATAAAAAGATGAGTTTTAATAAAATACTTGCCTATTAAGCAGTTATTATATAAATTAATTAAGCATAAAGTGCAAGTGTCAATCGCTTGCACTTCTTCATTGCAACAATTCTTTGGGATAATTTTACTATTTGTTTTTTTTACTGAAAATATTTATGTAAATTATGTCAATCAGTTTATAATTTGCTAGATGTAAAATTTTACATTTATTGATTTAGGGGTGTTTGATAGGGAATTTGTTACTCAATTCATTTTATGATATCTTTCTTTATAAAATCTTGTACTAAGAGTATTATGCTTTTTTAGCAATTCCTTATGCTTATTCCCATTAAAATGTTTATAATAATCATATATAATAATTTAACATTAAAAACAAAATGGGTAGGAACTTATGCGAGGTTTATTTACAAACTCCGTTTTTGCAATTCTTTTGATTGCTCTATTTGGCTTGCAAAGCAACAATGCCACTGCTGCCAAAAATTCTACATCTAATTCCAATATCTTTTGTATTACTTTAGATAATACTCAAGGTGAAGAAGAGACCGGCGATATATTTTCTAATAAAAATATTAGAATTATAAACTTAGGTGCAACTGTAAATAGTGACAGGTTTGACTATGCACCAACTATTAGTGCGGATGGAAAGACACTCTATTTCGTATCTGACAGGAAGGGATCTACTCCTTTTGTATCTGATAAAGACGAACCCAGCCATGATTTTTGGGCTGTAAATAAAAAGCACAGAAATGACACTATTTTTGCTGAACCTTATAATATTGATCCAAATTCTGAATATGGAAACCAAGGTGTTAATACGGGTTTCAATGAAGGTGTTGCTTCAATTGCAGCGGATGGCCAGACTTTGTTCTTCACAGCTGCACTAAGATCTGATGGATTAGGCTATCTTGATATATATATGTCAAGAATCGAAGGCGATAAATGGACTCGTCCGGTTAATCTTGGTAAAAATATTAATACTAAATATTCTGAAACTATGCCTTCAATAGCTCCTGATCAATCTCGCTTGTATTTTGCTTCTAACAGGCCTAGACCTGCGGAAGAAGATAAACAAGAATATACTGATTTATGGTACTCAGATTATGATTTTGATATGGAAGAATGGCTTCCGGCTAAATTTATGGCGGAACTAAATACTGATGAATCAGATGAAGCACCGTTTATAGCTGCAGATAATCAAACTTTGTTCTTTGTTTCAGATGGTAGAGAAGACACTAAAGGCGGAAGAGATTTCTACATGACTAAGTGGGATCCTGTTTCTAAAAAGTGGTCAACTCCAAGAAACTTAGGCGAACCGATTAACTCTGAAGGCGAAGATAGATTTATTACAATGCCTGCTTCAGGCGACATCATTTATTTTACTTCTGACAGAGAAGATGTAAAAGGCTTCCAAGGCGCTTATGATAACTATATGGCATTTGTTCCATCTTTCTTTAGAAATGTGTCTTTGACTGGTACTGTTGCAGATGAATGTTCTGATGAATTTATTCCTGCTCTTATTTCTGTTAAAAACCCAATTACTGGTAAAATATTCAAAGACAGCTTGAACGAAACTCATTCCGAATTTTCTATGATTGTTGTTAACGAAGCATTTGGTGACCCTAGAGATTCTATTAAATATATTGATTATGAAATCACTGCTACTCATCCTAAATATGGTTCTAAAACAATCGTACAAAGAGTTGAAAAACCTTCTATGACTCAAGATCAGACTAAAGCGGGTGAAGTAGTTGACACTTATCCTACCAAAGTTACTTTAGGTCAAAGACCGGTTGTAGAATCTATTATAGATGAGTCTGCTTATATCGCTCAAATTAAAGCTACTCAACCTGAGTTTGCTAACTGGCGCGGTCTTGTAATGTCTGAAGTTCTTTCTTGGGATTTATATCCGCTTCTTAACTACGTCTTCTTTGACGAAGGCAGCGCAGAGCTTCCAAGTAGATATAAAACTTTAACTAAATCGCAAATCTCAATGTTTAGTGATACAACTATCCCTGGTGCGACTTTAGATAAATACTATCATATTTTGAATATTTATGGTTTCCGTTTAAATATGCACCCAGAAGCAAAAATTACTGTATTGGGTACTAATGACGACAAATCTCCTAAAGAAAAAGGCAATAAAGAATTATCTAAAAACCGTGCTACATTAGTTTATAACTATCTGAGAGACGTTTGGGGAATTAGCGAAGACAGAATGAAGTTAGAATTTACTAACCTCTCTCCTAATGCTTCTAAAACTCGCGTAAAAGAAGATAGAGGTTTGGCTGATCAAGAAAACAGACGCGTTGAGCTTCTTACTGACGAATGGGAAGTTAAAAAACCTGTGTTTGAAACTGATCCTAAAACTTTCCCTCAACCTGAGTTCATGAACTTTAAACTTGAAAATGGTATCGAAGATGCTATCGTGGCAGAAAGAAGGTTGGAAGTTACTCGTGACGGTAAAGCATGGAATACTTTCACTGATATTGGCACTACCGAAGGTAATTACATGTGGAACTGGCAAAATGCTGACATGGAATATCCTGAAGACGAAGTAGCCTTTACTGCTCAGCTTATCGTAACTACAAAATCCGGTGCCGAATGTAAATCAGATCCGATTGTAATTCCTGTAAAACAAGTTTCCTCTCGTGACCGTATTATTTCTCAAGGTGCTGACTCAACAGATGAAAAGTATTCTTTGATTCTGTTTCCATTCAACAGATTTGATGCCGGTCCATTAAACGAAAGAATTTTGAAAGATTATGTATATAGCCGTGTAACTCCTGAATCTAAAGTTACTGTAATTGGTCACACTGACGTAGTTGGTCTTGAAAAACACAATAAGAGACTTTCTGAAAAACGTGCCAATACCGTATCTACAGGTATAAAAAGCAAAACTAAAAAAGTCGGTGAGCTTAATACTACAGGTGTAGGTGAAGAGTCTCCTCTTTATCCAAATGAATTACCTGAAGGTCGTTTGTACAACCGTACTATCCAAGTATTGATTAAAACTCCTCTTAAATAATATTTAAGACGAATATATTTAAAAGAGCACTCTGATTGAAAGATTAGAGTGTTTTTTTTTGGTGTGAATTGAAATAAAAACACAGATTTGCCCAATCTTGTAGCTTAATGGACATAAATGCAAAAATAGAGATGTTTGCATGTGGATGATTATAAGTGTAGAGACGCAATGTTTTGTGTATGTTACTTTCAGAATTAGTGAATACACTTCGATTGCGCCTTGGCACTGTTTCAATTACTTGATTGGTTTCTATTGTAGTTAATGATATACTTTTGTAAAGCCCTTCCAGGGAACAATCTAATCTATATTGTAATAGCCGGCAAGAGCCTCCATATTACTTTCACCTGTTATTATATCGCAAATTACAGTAAAAAGTCTTGTTTCTTCTTCGCTGAATCTATTGAATTTTGGACTGTCGCAGTCTAATACGCCATAGAGCTTGCCATACTTAGCAAGAGGAACGACTATTTCAGAGTTTGATGCCGAATCGCAGGCTATATGCCCTTCAAATTCATGTACATTTGGAACTACCAAAGTTTCTAACTTCTCTGCAGATGTGCCGCATACACCTTTCCCGATAGGAATATGGATGCAAGCAACTTTTCCCTGAAAAGGACCTAATAGAAGTTCTCCATTGGTGTGCATATAGAAGCCTATCCAGTTTATACCTTCAAACTTTTCGTATATTAGAGCTGAAATATTTGCTGCATTAGCTATAAAATTAGTTTCACCTTTACAGATTGACTTTGCTTGTGCTATTAATTCTGAATACATATTTTACCTCTGTTCCATATCTTTGCGATACTGATAAATATCTTCTATAGTTACTACCGGCATGTCATGTTTATCTGCAAATGTGATAATCTCTGGTAATCTTGCCATCGTGCCGTCTTCGTTAGTTAGTTCGCAAAGCACAGCTGTGTCGCCTAATTCTGCTAATCTAACTAAGTCTATGCTGCCTTCGGTGTGACCTCTTCTTTCAAATACACCATCATTTTTTGCTCTGAGTGGAAAAACATGTCCCGGGTGAACTAAATCTTCCGGCTTTGCATTTTCTGTTATAGCTGAGCGAATGGTCGTAAGCCTGTCAGCGGCAGAAACGCCTGTAGTAACTCCGTTTCTGGCTTCTATAGATATAGTAAAGGCTGTCTGATTTTGGCTTTCATTGCACTGCACCATAGGGGGAAGACCTAAGGACTGACATTTTTCATCAGTAAGGCATAAGCAGACTATACCGCTGCACTCCCTGATCATCAGAGCCATATCTTTTTCATTCATATTTGCCGCAGGAAATATAATATCTCCCTCGTTTTCTCTGTTTTCATCATCAACAAGTAAAATCCCCTTTCCCATTTTCAGAGATTGGATTGCATTTTCAATTCGTTCTTTGTGGTCAGCACCAAATTTCATTAAAGAAGTCATCATCAATTTCCGGATATATATAGATAATATTATGGCAAATAATATTCGGATGATGGGTTACGAAAAGGAATGAAGCATAAAGTCCGCAGTGATACTAATGCAGCAATGCAAAAGTAAAATATACGTAATTCGTAGAGTTTCATCCTTCTTCCATCCGGACTGTAACCGTCGGTATCGGAATTTCACCGATTCAGTCTCTTTATACAATAATAAAGAGAGTCGCGGACTGTGACCGCCGGTGGGGAATTTCACCCCGCCCCGAAGAATAGTTGCAATTTATCTTTTTTTGAGCGAATTAGCAATTAAAACACAATAAAACTAAAATTAAGCAGAAAGTCTTGACTCCTTACTGAATATAGCAAGTATATATAATATATAAATAGAAAATGCAAAAAAAAAAATAAAACTTGCATATATAAATCATAATAGCTAATTTGTCATTAGCTATAAATATAAATCACGTGCACACGATTTGTTGTATTAATAATAGCGACAGTATAATAAAATCAAAAAATAGGTGGAACTAACAGATGAAAAAAACACATATCTATTCGCATTGCTACTAAGTATTCTTTTGGCAATCCCAAATTACAATGCTAATGCGCAAGGCTCAGAAGATTGCGACGATGGATATATTTACGGAGGAAAACTTCTTGTTGATCATATCTTATGTGCTGATGTTTATATAGAATACTGCTTTAAGTTTGATGATTCATTTGGCAACTTAGTAGAATTTAAAGTTAAAGATATTCTCTTTGTAGTTACTGATGAACCATGTGATTTGGATGAAGTAAGAGATATTTTCAATGACGGGTACTGGGACTTGTATGGAGCTTATGTAAAACAAATGGTTCTGAATGCTCTTGGAAGAGTTAATAAGTCACCTGCACTTTGCCATAATGGATTTCTCGTCGTAAGCCTAGAAACAGCAAGTTGTAGCTCAAAAGACTTAGTATATTTGTACACTCTAAATACAGTAAACCCAGATGGAAGTGTAACGCCCAAAGCTTTTTATGGTAACAAAAAATGTAGTGAGCAATCATTTTGCGAAAGCCAGTATCAAATCTGCTGGAAAAATAATCCGGATACAGGTGAGTTAGAATCACATTCAAATTTTGTTGGAAGAAATTTAGATGTTAATGATGAATGCCCGGATTCTATAATACATAGACCTGAACCTGGATATTCAATTGAGATAGAATGTATTGTTCGATGCGGTGCAGAATAATATAAGCAGGGTTTGTCTCAAAAGCATTAAAATAAATTATACTCATGGCATTGAATATAATATTGGTACTAATAAATACCATCTGATTATTTAGATAGACTTTTGAGACAAACTCCTTTTTTTAAAAGCCCAATATAATTCTCTTATTGAAAACAACAAAGGACATATACAAATGAAAACGCTAATCAGATATACTTTATTGCTATTTATTTCATCAGCATATCTTTTTGCAGGACAGTGGGGGACGCCTCTTATTTTAGGTGAAAGAACAAAAATGCCCTATATAGGTGATGTTGATTATGACTCTTTAGGTAATATCTATATAGAAACTTCATACTGCAACTGGGTACGGCCTATAAGTAAAGATACAATATTTCCAATTACTGAGCTTAGCGATGGGCAGGTCTCTTATAAATATAATGTATTGGATACCGGGAAAGGCTTTGCAGATGCTAAAACACCATTTACTGAGTTTAGTGAAAATGCCTATATTACTCGGTATGAAAATGAAATCTTATTTGTCAGGAACGATTCTATCTATAAAATAGATACCCTAATCAAAGACTTATCAAAGCCCATCCTTAAACGCATAGAATACATGGGGAACGATATTTGGATATTACATATTATGGAATTTAAAGAGAATTCCAATATAATTTATAGAGGGTTCTATATTTTTAACTCTTCTGATTTTTCAATAGAGTTGAAAGAATTTAAGAATACCGGAGGTTTCCCTTATTTAGATTTTACATGTTTTACAGCATATCGGGATTCGTATTGGTATCTTACAGAATATCCACGTACAGTTGCACGATTTGATGATAACGGATATGACAACTATTTTATGTTAGATTCTATTCATGCACTTGATCCTGATTTTGGTGAAGTAACCTCTGCTTTTCAATCAGGCAGTAAAATCTTATTAGGAGGAATGAATATGAAGATTTATTCCTTTGATATGGATACAAAACTAATAGCTTTAGAAGAAGAGTTAAGCAAGATACCAAGCATTATAGAAAAAGAGCAGAGCAACATAGATAAATATCCATATTGCTTGTATGCCTCAACAGGAAATAAATATGGTTATGATTTTCGTGTCGTGACATACAAAGAGCATTTAGGCGGATTGTCAGTTAAATATTCAATATACTACAGGAAAGATAATGAAACTGAATTTACAAAAATTGAATTAAGTGACACTACATATTATGTATTAACGGGACTACATTTACCTGCCTGCAAAGATGGAAAATTATGGTTTGGAGTCAATTATTACCCTGACGGAGACCATTCAAAATCTTATTATACAGGTGTGATATGCTTTGATCCATTTGGCGAGACAGATGTAATTGAAGGTATGCCAAGCATTATTACGCTCGGAGCTGCACCGAACCCAGCTAGTTCATACACTAAAGTTTGCTTTTACTTGCGTCCAAGTACAAAAGATAAAGCAAACTTTAAAATATACAATTACTCAGGTGAACTAATAAAAACTTTAGACAACAGCTTCGACTACGACCCAAATGAAGCAATCGCCACAAAGCGAATAAACGTGGAAGACCTCAATACCGGTATCTACTATTTAGTAATTGATAACGGCAGCGAAAAGAGAACTATTGGATTTGCTGTAGAGTAAGTAAGTGGTAAAAATAGTGGAAATAACAAAAAGAATCTCCTCGGCTTTTCCTTTGGAAAACCCGACCCTCCTTGTCAGGAGGGTGGAGATGGCAATGAAAGTATAATAAGAACAAGTCTCCCCGGACAAACCGATGTGCTGAGTGTAGCTTACCCAGAGCATAGCCCGAAGTGAAGTAGAGATATAGAGGATTTCAGAGCCTGAAAGACTCAAAGATATTAGTATTATTCCTTCGGCATTTCTCACTATGCACCAAGTCTTCCTCAAGGTGTTCTATAATTTTGTAACTATAAAAAAACTTCCGCCTGTGCATTTACAAGCGGAAGTTTTATATATACATAAGAAGATAAATAGAATTAGTCTAATTCTTTAACTACTTTAGTAATTCTTTCCATTGCCCAATCGATTTCTTCTTTTGTAATTACAAGAGGAGGAGCAAAACGGATAATATTTTCGTGTGTTTCTTTGCAAAGAATACCTTCTTGCATCAATTTTTCGCAATAAGGACGAGCTTTAGTGTCTAATACGAAACCAATCCAAAGACCGCGACCACGTACTTCTGTGATATGTGGGCTATCAATAGCTTTCAATTGCTCAACGAAGTAGTTACCAAGTTCGAAAGATTTTTCAACTAATTTTTCGTCTTCGATTACTTCCAATGCTTTGATTGCAACAGCTGCACCTAATGGGTTACCACCAAAAGTAGAACCATGTTCACCCGGTTTGATAACGCCCATAATAGGTTCGTCAGCTAAGATACCAGATACAGGATAGAAACCACCGGAAAGTGCTTTACCTACGATTACGATGTCAGGGCGTACTTCTTCGTAGTAGTGAGAGAAAAGTTTACCACTTCTACCAAGACCAGCTTGAATTTCGTCACAGATAAATAAGATGTTATTAGCTTTACAGATTTCTGCGATACCTTTTAGGTAACCGTCAGGAGGGATAACCACACCACCTTCGCCTTGGATAGGTTCTACCATCACAGCGCAAGTGTTAGGAGTAATTTTAGTTTTAAGGTCTTCTAAATTACCATATTCGTGCATTGGGAATGCTTTTTTGTCATAAGGACCAAAACCAGCGTAAGAAGATGGGTCATCAGAGAAACCAACGATAGTAGTAGTTCTACCGTGGAAGTTACCTGAAGCAACAACTATTTCAGCAGTGTCTTGTTTCAAGCCTTTTACATCATAAGCCCAACGACGAGCAACTTTGATAGCAGATTCAACAGCTTCAGCACCGGAGTTCATAGGTAAGAACATGCCGTAACCAGTCATTTTATTCAATTTTTTATAAAGTAAAGGTAATTGATCGTTACGGAAGGCACGGCTAGTTAAAGTTACATTTTCAACTTGAGCTAAAAATGCTTTTTTGATTTCAGGGTGGCAGTGACCTTGGTTAACTGCAGAGTAAGCAGCTAAGCAATCTAAATATCTATTACCTTCAACATCAGTAACCCAGATGCCTTCAGCTTTAGTAACAACTACGTCTAATGGATGGTAGTTATGCGCACCATACTTATTTTCTATGTCGATATATTCTTGAGTTTTCATAGTAATTTATACCTTTTTATATAGAGTGTGAAATAAATATTGAATTACATGTTGTCGAAAAGCATTGAAAGCAATGCCATTCTAATTAAGAGACCGTTAGTGCTTTGTCTGAAATATGCAGCACGCGGATCGCTATCCACTTCAGGGCTAATTTCCACTGAGCGTGGGAGCGGGTGCATGATGATAGAATCATATTTCATTCTTTGCAGAACAGTCTTATCTATATTAAATACTGAAAGATCCATGTCTTTCTGAGCTAATCTTTCTCTATTGATTCTTGTTTGGTAAACAACGTCAACTTTTTCGATTATTTCTTCTGTAGTATTTGCAAGCTTGTACCAAACACCTCTTTCGTCGAGATGCTCTAATATATCTTGCTTAATCTGTAGCTCCTGAGGAGCAATAAAATACAACTTAACTCTTTCAAATTTACTTAGTAAATAAGCCAAAGAGCGAACAGTACGGCCATTATCCAAAGCACCTATAAATGCAACAGAAAGCCCGTCAAGTGTTTTGCATTCGTTATAGATTGTAAATAACTCAAGCAAAGCCTGCGTTGGGTGCTGACCACCGGAACCGTCGCCGGCATTAATTATAGGCACAGAAGAAACTGCTGCCGCACGCTTTGCACCACCGTCTTCATGATGGCGAAGCACAATACTGTCGCAATAATTACCGATAATTTGAATAGTATCTTCCAAGCTTTCTCCGTCTATTTCAGAAGAGAAGCTCATCGCCTGCTCAGTTGAAAGAACTTTTCCGCCTAATCGGTACATAGCGGCTTCGAAAGAAAAGCGAGTACGAGTTGAAGGTCTGTAAAAAAGAGTAGCAAGGATTTTATCAGAGTAATCCTTAGTGCCGCCTCGTTTTAAGATGCGTTCCATTTCATGAGCACGGTCGAATAGTTCCATTATTCTTGGAACTGAAAACTGCTGAGATTCTACAATATGTTTAAACATGAGCAACCGCCTATATATTTTAAATTATCAAGCTCAAATTTTATAAATTAAACGTATTAAGTAGCAATAAAATATAAATATTTTAAAATATCTACGAAAAAAACCGAATAATTTTATCCAAAATAGTTGTTTTTGGAATAAGTAGTTTTTATCTCTCTTCCAATGTAGATTATATTGAAGAGTTCCAATATTGCTAAAAGGTCTAAGCATTCTTTAGCATTTCTATCTTACTCTAAAGCAACATATTCTGATTTTAAACTGAGCATTTTTAATAAACTACGCAGTGATATGCGTACCGGCTTTACCTTCCAGAGCGTCCATCAAGTATTCGTAAGAAGTAATGATAGCTTTTTTGCCGCCATTTTTCACAAACTTGACAGCAGACTCAATCTTAGGAAGCATAGAGCCCGGTGCGAAATGCCCTTCTTTAATATATTGTTCCATTTCAGCAACAGTTGCATGAGAAATACTACGCATAGTAGGCTTTTTGAAGTCTAAATATGCAGCATCGGCATCAGTGCTAATGATAAAAACATCTACACCTAAATCATAAGCAAGCAAAGCAGAAGATCTGTCTTTATCGATTACTGCTTCTGAGCCTACTATTTCACCATTTTCTTGTTTGACTACAGGGATACCACCGCCACCAAGAGCTACCGTCAAAATATCCATTTCGATATTTTTCTTGATAACTTCTAATTGTAATATTTCCTTGGGCTGAGGAGAAGGAACTACCCTTCTATAACCACGAGAAGCATCTTCAATGATGTCCCAGCCAAGACTTTTTTTCTTTTCTTCCGCTACTTCTCTAGTGTAAAACGGTCCAATTGGTTTAGACGGATTTTGAAATGCAGGATCGTTAGGATCAACTGCGCACATAGTAGGAATTACTGTTACAAGGTTTTTTAAACCAAGTTTGCGTAATTCACCTTCCATAGCTCTCTGCATGATGTAGCCTATTTCGCTTTGAGTAGTAGCTACGCACATGTCCAAAGTGTGAGTGTACACTTCGCCTGCAGCTCTTTCGCTACGAAGAAGTGCTGCACCTGCCTGTGGGCCATTGCCATGAGTTACTACTACTTGCCAGCCCATTTCTACCATCTTGCAGATAGTTTTAGATGTGGCTCTCGCATTGCCGAGTTGTTCCTCGATCGTGCCGCGTTCACCGGCACGAATCAAGGAATTACCACCTACAGCTATTAAAGCTTTTTTTGACACTAAGCCACCTTATTTCATTAATTGATACATTACTGCTTTCTGTGCGTGCAATCTGTTTTCTGCTTCTTGGAATACATGAGAAGCGTCTGTGTCGATTACATCAGAGCATACTTCTTCGCCACGGTGAGCAGGCAAGCAATGTAAGAACATAGCATCTTTATTAGCATTGCTGAATAGTTCAGCATTAACTTGGTAAGGCATAAAGATTTTTTTACGTTCTGCAGCTTCTGCTTCCTGACCCATAGATGCCCAAACGTCAGTATAAACGATATCTGCGCCTGTTACAGCTTTTACAGGATCGTGTTCTACTACGATTTTAGCACCTGTTTCTTTAGCCGCTTCTTGAGCTTCCTGGAAAGCAATCAAGTTTGGTTCGAAACCAACAGGGCAGTTTACAGTTACATCTACACCTAAGCGAGCACCTGCGAACATCAAAGAGTGTGCTACGTTATTACCGTCACCAACATAAGTCAATTTCAAACCATCAAAAGAACCTTTGATTTCTTTGATAGTCATGAAATCAGCCATAGCTTGGCATGGGTGAGTGTAGTCAGTAAGACCATTAATGATAGGAATTTTAGTGCAAGCCGCCATTCTGTCTACGATAGAGTGAGCAAATGTACGAATCATGATACCATCAGCCATGCGACCAAGTACACGTCCGATATCTTCTACAGATTCGCGTTTGCCTAAGCTAATTTCGTTAGGAGAAAGATAAAGAGAGTAACCGCCCAACTGCTGGATACCGATATCGAAAGAAGCTCTTGTGCGAAGAGATGGTTTTTCGAATATCAAAGCAAGAGTTTTGCCTTTAAGAGCATCTGCATATTTAGCTTTGTCTTTTTTCATATCAATCGCCAAATCGATAGTATCGATTATTTCCTGGCGAGAAAAGTCGGTCACTTTCAAAAAGTCTTTAGTCATGGTATTTCTCCGAGAATTGTTTAAAAAAAATATATAATAGTTTGGAAAATTTCTTTTTATAGCAACTTACCAAAAATACAAAATTTGAAAATCCAATCTAATGAAATTTCGTTTGTCAAGTGTTCAAATTAAATAAAAATATTGTGAATCTGGACTTAAACCGGTGCATCTGTTGCGTAATGCATAAACTGGGTGATTTTACTTGATCTGTTTTTGGGCGTATTAATCGACCTCGATATTATAAATCGAGTTAAAAGCTTTGCAGAAAGGTATTTGTATAAATATGTCATGTACCTAATTTTCGCTTTTAGTAGCCAATTACTGTAGTAAAGAAGCAATTTATAAAAATTGGGATAAAACAAAAATTTTTTCTGATTAATTTAGGGAAGTCTTGGCGAAATACATTGCATAATTCTTTTGGGGAGGATGTACATGTCTAAAAGAGGAATAAGCTCATTTTATGTTTTTACATCTCATCATATCTTGCTATGTACAGTTATAGTAACTAAAAAACGATGCCGAGCCCGCTTGAATGATCAGTCCTTATGCTACTAGGCAGGCTGGAAGTTTACACCGTTATAATTTTGCTAGCTCCTTCGTTTTGGCAGAAGTAGGGTATAAGCAGAACAATGGAGAATGCTACTTTGTTCTGCAAATGATCGATACTCTTTGTCAGCCCTTATACTACTAGGCAGGCTGGAAGTTTAGACAGTTTTCAAACCAAAATTAAACCAATCGTAAAATCATATTTTACTACTTCTAATTTCAGAAGAAGTGATTTTTAGGGTGTTTTTATATTTTTCTTCTTTCAAGTATGTAATAATAGCTATATAAGAATAGCACATAGATAGTTGCATGATATTATAGAAACTTAATTTGTTCACATTTCATAGTATCCAAATAAGCCGTTCTGAGATTCCAATAGCACAATAATGTCTGCTTCACTAAAATGATATTTTTCCTCTAAATTACTATCATTTATTATAGTATCCCCCAATCTAATAGTATTTACAAGATAATATTCTTCATCTTTGTTCTCTATAGTCTTTAAAGGCTTGGGTATTCCAAGTTCAATATTTCCATATTTTTTTTTCAACTGTAATGGTTTAATCCTAAAAATATGTCTTTCTCCTGGGACAATTAACTTTGAACTATCAATAGTTAAAGAATCTTCTAGTCCATATTTTACTAAAACTGCATTAATAGTATTAGCTGCATTTTGAGCTTGTGAATGATTCCATTTGCAACCTTTTGTCATAATAATATCCTTTAACAATATGTAAATAAACAATATGTTCTTTTAGTAATTCGGTTTATAGTTTATTTTATTGTCAATTCTATTTTTTTTACGATAAAAATTGTTTCAAAACTCTCATTTTTATCTATAGCATTAAAGTTGTTTTGTAGGTCATATTTGATAAATGCAATAAAGAGCATCACTAATCTTGTTGAAAGGTACAATTATGGTTGTTATATATTTTAATATAATGTATATTTATTCTTTTAATTAACGATATTTTTTATGAAGCAATACTCTATCCAAGCATCAGCAAAGTATATTTATTCTCCAGATACTAAATCTTATTTTGAAGAGGTAATTGCCTCGTACAATAGCGGATGCTATAGAGCTTGCACGGTAGTATTATATATTGTAGTTCTTACTGATTTGATATTAAAGTTAAAGGAAATGGTAGAAGTTTACAATGATCAAGATGCATCAAAAATCTTAGAGAAAGTCAAAAAAGAACAAGAGAATAATCCTACCAATCCCTCGTGGGAAAAAACTCTTATTGATGAAATTTCGACAAAAACTTCACTGTTAAATAAAGTAGAGCTACAACATCTAATCTATCTAAAATCAATGAGAAATGCTAGTGCACATCCTATTATTAGTGAATCATTTCAACTGAGTGAAATCAATCAAGAAACAGCAACTTGTTTAATAAGAAATATGGTAGACAGTATATTGTCTAAGCCACCATACTTAACAAAAAAAAGTATTTTTGACGAATTACTTTCTGATATTCACAGATTCTCAAAAGAAGCAAGGGGGAGGGATGAAACTATCCATTTTGTTAATGAAAAATATTTATCAAGACTTAAAAATAAGGAACTAATTCGTGTCTTTGAATCTTTGTGGAAATTAGTATTTAAAGTAAATTCCGAAGAATGTATAGAAAATCGTGACTACAACTTCTCTGTATTAGTAAATCTTCTTCAAGAAAAGTATGATTTACTGATCGAGAGAATTGAGTTAGATAAACAGAAATATAATCAGATGTTGTCAATTGAAAATGTTAGATTGCTAATGTATTTAGTGGAAGAATTTCCGGAGTTATATCACGACGATATTTTAAATTTTGCTTCAAAATCTATGCTTTTAAAGCATGTAGAAGAAAATTTCGACGATTTTTGCTTCCTTACCATTTTAACTCCTGAAATCTTAGATCATTTAAATAAAATAACTGTTAAATTTAAAGATTTACTAAAAAATAAATCTTCGTTTGAGATATTAATATATTTCAGTTTCTACGGAATGTATCATGCTGTAAAAAGAGCTGTCCTTAAAGGATACTCGAAAGAAGCATGTACTCACGTTATTAACATCTTTGATATCTCTAATGATTTCAATTTATCAGATATGCTTTTCTCTAATTTAGTAAAACCAAGTCTAGAATATTTTGATAAAGAGAAAGCAGAAGAGTTAATCAAAGTAATAAATCAGAACCCTAATATTTATCAAAGAAGGCAACATAATCAAGAAAGAGAAATAATAAAAACGTTTATTTCAGAGAATGGTTTTGAAATAGATTTGTCCAATTATTTGAACTTTTTATCGGATTCTCCATATTCAAAAAAATAAAAATATCCTATGTATTTGAAATTAAATATGTTCATTAGGCTTGTCAAACTAACTGTCTTGGTAATTATATCTTATAAGATAACATATAATCTTAATGACTAAATAATAAGCTTTGCTATGTCTGAAACGAGATTAGAATATATATTGACGCATGGATATAAAGCGGATATGATAGATTATCTTAAGACTAATCCGGATGATTTGGATGAGCTTATAACGCTGTCTTTCTTGGATAAACAACCCTATTCTTGGCGTGCAGCGTGGCTGCTACGTGACTATATCAAGAAAAATGATTCTCGAATTATCCCTCACATAAGCACCATAGTAGAAATGTTACCGGCTGTACGCGATAGTCAGAAACGAGAGTTTTTGACTATACTGAGAAAAATGGATCTTCCGGAAGATTTAGAAGGGATAATCTTTGACTGTTGTGTAAATATATGGGAAGATATTTCGAAACAGGGTTCGGTGCGTATTAATGCTTTAAGGTTGATAGTTAAAATTATGGAGAAACATCCGGATCTGAAAAATGAAATGTCTTTTTTGCTTCAATCGCACTATACAGATCAACTCTCCGCAGGTATCAAACATTCAATTAAAAAGCTCATAAAGTAAAATTGTATTTATTTTAGCTTTTAATAGTTTGTTTTTGTAGAGCATAAATATACAAAAAAAATAATATCATCATGTAATACGGAGTATTGATTATCCGGGCTATGTCATTAGATGTCATCTTAGTGCTGTAAATGACCGTAGAACCAATGGAGAATGCTCACTTCCTCTGTAAGAAAATGTTACGTAATTGCCTATTGAACAAGGGGTTTCAATCCCTTGCCATTTACTGACTTTAGAGCTTTTCCATCTTTTCAAGTGACATTTTTGGGATTATTTAATGTCTTATATACATTTTATTGCGTCTTTAATATTTACTTATCAATAACTTGCCCTATATCTGAAACCAGACTAGAATACACCTTAATAAACTGTTTCATAGCGAATTTAAAGATTACCCAATATCATCTTATTACATATTTAGAGTTTCCTTTTCCTCATAAATCACACTTGTCTATCTTTCCGCTATTTTGCTAGATAATTATATCCCTTATAGTACTTATCTTCAAGCTCTATAAAGAAGAGTAATAAATTTAGGTTCGATAAGTGTAAGTCTTTGCACAAACCTGCATAGATAAGTTCGCCTGCATAGTTGTAAAGTGCAATTTTTTTATTTGGATCTTTGTGTAGCGCAGTTTGCAGATCAAAAGTGTTTGTCGTTGCTTCACCCGTAATGCCGGTAGGTATATATTCTCCAACTGTCTTCTTTTCTAAGCTTATATATCTGTTTTTGGCTGGAATTGTAAAGTCATTTATGCTATTTGGATAGCCGATAGAAGGGAAATCATCAGTAATGTCCCAAAAGTCAGGTGTAGTATAATAAATCATAGAAATTGGTAAACTGTCTGCAGAAAAGTCGTCGTTATCTAAATTGCCTTTTATGTTATTGTATGTTATGAAATGACCCTCGCCTTGTATATTAAACAAGCCCTGAGTAAATGATTTGCCACTAATTTCATTTGCTATTATCAGAAGTGAGTCAGTGTCTGCGGAAGTATTAAAAAATCCATATAGTTCCGTTCTGTTTCTCAGAAAAGTATTGTATGGCCCTGATGGCCCCCAATAATCATCTATCCAGATGTTTTGAACTATGTTCGACTCTATTAGATTTGCGTACGAATAGTGTCCATGCAGCTGGATGTCACCGGAAAAATCAGATATTGGCTCGGATCTGTTAGTCTCCAGAGCGTAATTGTAAGCAATAGCATTGCCATTAGCACCATGCTTACAAACCATGGCGTGACGAAGATGCCTAAAAATATTATTTTCGACCTTGCAGTCAGATGTATGGTCGTTTAGAGTAACTCCGTAGCCTCTGGTGCCACTGCCGTCATAAGCAAAAGCATCATGAAAATAACTGCCTGTTACTTCTATGTTCTTACTGCCGGTAATCATTACATGACTGCAGACTGATTTGGCACTCTCCACTCCTCTTATTGCGCAGTTATAAGCTTTGGATAAGTTTATATTATATGCAGAACCAACCTCGGGATTATCTATGCGCTCCAGCTTAAGATATTGAATTACTACATTTTGGATTGGGAAAACTCTTCTGTATTCAGGATTTAGACCAGAATCGTAATCTAATAATATTTTTTCCTTAGTAAATATTGTATCTTTGTTGCAATGGTCAATAGTGAGGTACTGCCCTACAGAGTGTTTCGCCCAGTCCGCAGGATTAGTGTCCCATGCCCCATTCTGCTGACGAAGCTCTATAAAATCCATCGATTGTAAATCAGGTATATCTTTAGAGATTAAATATTTTGTATTGCGTTTAGGAGGTTCGCTAAGGGGGCTATAATTGCTTTCCGCAGTGCCGTTTATATTGATGCATGACTTTGCAGTGCCGGAAAAATCAAAAATTAAATTTGATTGCTGCGAATCATATCCTGATATAATAATATCGGATTTCAAATGCAGCGGAGAATAAAACAAGTAAGTGCCGGGTTCAAACAGCAACATAACGGGAGAATCTACAGAATTTATAAAATCATTAAATATTGCGGAATTGTCAGTTTCTCCAAGATTGTTAAAATTTAGCTCGGAGGCTTTATATGTGGGAATATCTGATGAAATAGGGCATTGCAGACCATAATCTCTTCTTTCAAGTAGAACAGAAGCGAGATCCCGGGGCATTGCGATAGAAGAACTTAATACTATCAACAACAAATACAATAGTCTTTTCATAAGTATCTTCCCTTAGATAAATTAGAGGCTGCCAAAAGACAGCCTAAGATAAAAAATTCTACTCATATTTAACCGGGCGTTCCCATTTTTGTGGAGGCTCCGACCAAGGTCCATTATTCGGATCGCGTTTCCCATCTATAATAGCGTAACCCTCTGACATAGGTGCATTAACAAAAGAGTAACTTGTAGCAGTTGTAGTGCCAAACGGTTCCCAAGGGCCTACTTCTGAATTAGAGATTTTAATTTCATAACTATCAGCACCTTCTACAGTGTCCCAAGTCATAATACCAGTAGACACGTCAAACTGAACGTTTTGTGGGGCTTCCATAAACATTATCCTTTTTTAGTTTTCAAAATATTCTTATACACAATGTAAAGTATTAGGACTATTAGTAATGAAAGTATGATAAGATAATATATTTTATAACTCTTCTTATTGCCAGCGTTTTTGTTATTATCAGTATTTGCGCTATCCAAAGCTTCTCGAATAATCTTGTTATTGGCATTAGCCAAAGAATCATTGAGTTTATTATATAGCTCAGTGGTAGCTTTATGATTGGCATAAAGTTTTAGTTCTAATTGTAGTGAGGCTAAGTCCTTAAGCAAACCGATAGTTAGAGAGATATTTTTCATTTTCTCTGCTAAACGTAAAGCCTCGTGCAAATATAAAGTATCTTTGAATACTTGTGCCTTAAGTGATAGTAAATATGGCATAAGGTTTACTTTGTTATATTTAGTCGCAATCATTTCCAAAGAGTCTACTGTTGCAATAGATACATCTTTATATATTTCCTGCCTTACAGAATAATAGTTCAATGGATAGGTTAAGTTTACATTATTTTCCAAGTCAGTATATATCGAACTTGCTTTTTCGTAATAAATTAAAGCCGAATCGTATTCCTGTTTTGTATAATAGTACAATCCATAATTATTAAATACATCTTCTTTCTCTGAAAAAGTAGCTACAGCATCAGCATAGTCAATATTAGCTTTTGCTTTATCAAATTGATTTATGTTTAAATATAATTCTGAAATATCCAAACGAAGCTTTAACATTCGTGCAGTGTCATTTACAGATGCATATTGTTGTTCTTTACGGAGATAATATAAAGATTTTTCGGTCTGACCCAATTCGTCATACTGGGAATATAAATCATCATATAATATACAAGTTATAGCAGAATCATTTATTCTTTCAACTAACAACTCTGCCTTATGCAGGTATCGCAGCCTTTCTTTTATTTTGCCTTGGGAATAGCTCATAGTTGCAAGATCTATTAGGGCTACGGTCTCTCTTCTTATGTCAAGAACATCCCTGTATTCTCTTAGAGCTATATTAAATAAAGTTTCAGCACTGTCTATATCCTCATAATATATGTTCCAAGCAGCTTGATGCTCATCAGACAGCTCATCATAAGTAATTGAAATCATAGAAATAAGAGTAAGAAAAAAATAAAATATCACTGCATTTTTACCTGTCTTGGATACACATACTAAAAACGTTTTGTTAGTCTTCTATATACATTATCCTTTTTTAGATTTCAAATATTTATTATATACTATGTAAAGTATTATGACGAATATCAATGAAAGTGTGATAAGATAATATATTTTATAACTCTTTTTATTATCAGTGTTTTTGTGATTGTCAGTAATGGAACTATCCAAAGCTTCTCGTATAATCTTGTTATTGGCATTAGTCAAAGAATCATTGAGTTTATTATATAGTTCAGTTGTAGCTTTGTGACTGTCATAATGTTTGAGTTCTAATTGTAGTGAGGCTAAGTCCTTAAGTAAACCGATAGCTATCGAAAATCTTTTTAATTTTTTGGCCAAGCGTAGAGCTTCGTGCAAATATGAAGTATCTTTGAGCACATGTGCCTTAAGTGATAGTAAATTTGGCATAAGATTTAATTTGTTATATTTAGTCGCAATCATTTCCAAAGAGTCCACTGTTGCAATAGATACATCTTTATAGATTTCCTGCCTTGCAGAGTAATAGTTTAATGTAGAGTTTATGCTTCCCCTATTTTCCCGAACATTATATATGGTACTTGCTTTCTCAAAACAAATCAGAGCAGAATCGTATTCCTGTTTCTTATAATAGTACAGACCATATTTATTAAATACATCTTCTTTCTCATTAAAAGCAGCAATAGCATTAGCATAGTCAATATTAGCTTTTGCTTTATCAAATTGATTTATCTTTAAATATAATTCTGAAATATCTAAACGGTGCATTATCATTCGTGAAGTATCATCTACAGAAATATATTGTTGCTCTTTCCTGAGATAATCTAAAGATTTTTCGGTCTGACCCAATTCGTCATATTGTGAAGATAAATTATTATATAACGTATAAGCTATAGTGGAATCATTAATATTTTTTTCCAACTGCTCTGCTTTATGCAGGTATCTCAGCCTTTCCGGTATATTGCCTTGGTTTTTTTTCAAGTTTGCAAGATCAATCAGAGCAACAGACTCTCTTCTTATGTCAAGTATGTCTCTATATTCGCTTAGAGCAATCTTAAACAAAGTTTCTGCACTGTCTAAATTATCACGATAAATGTTCCAAGCCGCTTGATGCTCCTCAGACAGTTCATCATAAGTAATTGAAATCAAAGAAATAAGAGTAAGAAAAAAATAAAATTTCACTGCATTTTTACCTATTGTGTATACACATACGAAATATGCTAAATATATATCGTAAAGGCAAGTAAAATTAGTTTATCGTATTAGCAAAAACACAAATTGACGGAACGAACTATTCGCTATTATCAGTGTACAATTGATATTGATAAAAAGGAATAATAAGGTAAAGGTATGGGACTAAAAGTGATAAAGAAAAGCATGAACGGCTTAGTACTCTTCGAAGCACAAGTATACAGTGACGAGCGTGGATATTTTATGGAATCATTTAGAGCAGATCAATTTGAAGAGTTAGGACTTCCTGTCCAATTTGTCCAGGACAACCATTCTTGCTCAGCCAAAAATGTTATACGAGGGCTACATTTCCAATGGGACAAGCCCCAAGGAAAATTGATAAGAGTAACTAATGGTGCAGCTTATGTAGTTGAAGCCGATTTACGCAAAAACTCTGTAACATTTGGTAAATGGAAAGGATTTGAAATATCAAAAGAAAACAACTATATCCTTTGGGTCCCTCCGGGATTTGCTAATGGCTTTGTTGCATTGGAAGATGCGACAGAAATGCAATATAAATGCACAGCGGTGTGGAATCCAAACGGAGAAAACAATATACGCTGGAATGATGAAACACTTAATATTGATTGGGGTATAAATAATCCCATTGTATCTGAGAGAGATAGTAATGCTTTGGCATTTAATCAGTGGATAGAGTTGCCGGAAAGTAACAAGTTTTAACCTGGTCTTGGTAACGAAAACACGGGGAGGGTTCCTTTCCCAAAGCGTTGCCATCTGCTATTATCTTTGAGCCTTTCAGGCGCCTAAATCCTCTATATCTCTCCATTCCCCAGTATCTCCACCCTCCATGACAAGGGAGGGTCGGGTTTTCGCCAGAAAACACGGGGTGGAGTAGCAGCGTTTGCTAATTGGCAAACGTCCTAAAATCCTCTAAATTTCTACTCCCCTTCGGCCATGCTCAGGGTAAACTAACGCTCCGCACGTCGCTTAGCCCGTGGAGACTTGCTTTTATCCCGGATTTATCATTAGAGAAAATTATAAAAAAACTGTCTATTGGTAGCTTTAGTACATATAGACAGCCTTTAAAGAAAAACATAAGTAGATATTTATATATCTTTTTTAAGACCAATAATATGAATATCATCTCCACATTTTGACACTGCTTTTATAGAAAAGTCTTTTGCTTGATTTACATAGTTTACTTTTAGATCGTTAAAAGTATTTATACCGTTTCCAAAAACTTTTGGTGAGATGAATACATGAAACTCGTCTATCAAATCTTGGGCGAAGAATGATGAATACATAGAAGCCCCTCCTTCTAACAAAATAGAAGTTAAACCACTGTTTTCTGCTAATGATTTAAGAGCTAGAGTTAAGTCTATCTTATTTTTTTCATCCGTTTCCATTTTTAAAACAGTAAGACCTGCCATTTTCAAAGTTTCTATTTTGCGAGGATTGGCATCTTTAGCACAACAGATGACAGTGTTTTCTCTTAAATCACCTTTGAATATATTTAAATCCAGCAGTAAATTTAGTTTGGTATCGAAAACAATCCTTTTAGGATTTCTTCCTTCCACATTCCTGACAGTTAGTTGAGGATTATCGGTAGAGGCAGTATTTCTACCAATCAATATTCCATCAACCTGGGCTCTGAGGGCATGCGAGCGTTTTCTGCTTTCATCACAGCTAATCCACTTAGAACTTCCAAGTTTAGTCGCAATGCAGCCGTCTAAAGTTTGTGCCATTTTTGCAATAACGTAAGGCATGCCGGTTGTGATATGTTTAGTAAAAAATCTGTTAATCCACTTAGCTTCTTCTTTCATGACTCCTACAACTACTTCTATCCCGGCTTCCTTGAGCATACGTATGCCGCTTCCGGCAACTAATGGGTTCGGATCTTCCATTCCTATCACTACTTTAGAGAATTTCCTTTGGATTAGCTGCGAAGCACATGGAGGAGTTTTTCCTTGGTGAGAGCAAGGTTCTAGATTTACTACCATCGTGCAACCTTCAAAAGATTCGTTTCCACTACGGTTGATAGCATCTATTTCGGCATGATTGCCCCCAAATTCGTGATGCCAGCCTTCTGATATTACTTTGTTGTTTTTATCTAATATAACAGCACCTACTCTTGGGTTCGGACTTACATATCCGCTACCTTTAAGAGCAAGTCTAATGGCAAGTTGCATTGCTTCTTTTTCGGACATTATTTACCCCATTGGTAATATACTGAAGTTTGATATGGTATAGGGAAAGCAGGAATAGTTATTCTCACTTCATAAACTCCCGGTTCTACTTTTTCACCATTGTTGTCTTTGCCGTCCCAATATTGATTATATAAGAAATTGGCCCCTATCTCTTGAGGTTTGACTTTTTCTATCGCTTGAGTAAAATCAGAGTTAAAGTCAGAAGCCCAAACATTTCTACCTTTAGTGTCGTAGATACGAACTCTATATCTTTCTCCGTCTGGGTGGTACTCGTCTTTTACATCAAATTTTCTAAAAACAAGAGTATATATATTCACACCACGAATAGCTTTCTCAAAATAAGGTATCAAAGAAAGTGCTTCGGGTTTATTCTCAATATTAGGTGTTGCATCTTTTACTGTTGTAATAAATTTATAGACTTTTTCGCCCGCAGTAAATTTTATATAAACCGGAGAATTATCTACAAAATTATCAGGTTTTGGTAAGTTAGTTTGTGCAAAGAACGAAACAAGCTCTTTATCATCTTTACCAAACGAAAAAGAAGACTTAATAATTTTAACTTCTTTAATATTGCTTTCGTCCCATTCTCCGATAGCAGCTTCAACTTTAGTTAAGGATCGAACGGCTCTGTAAAGTTCTTTGTTTTTATCGCCCTCGAATAACCATGTAACTGTAATTTTAGCATTTTTACCTAAAGAGTGTATAGTGACATCCGGAGCAAGAGGAATTTCTTTTACAGAATCAAAATTAACTCCACCACAACCTGCAAAAGCAATCATAAGTATAAAAAGTAAATGTATTCTACTCAAAAACATGATTATATTCCTTAGAAATTTCAAAAATTTAACACTGTACCAAAATAATATAGAATATATAAAAAAGGTAAGAGATAAAACAATAGAATTGGCATAATAATTTCAAGTTTTTTTGATAATTTAGAACAATCGCAATAATTGTCAATAAAATGGGGGAAAGATGCGATATTTTATTTGCTATTTAGCTTTAATTGCCGGTTTGTCTGCTATTGCGTACGGGCAAGGAGCAGCAGGTGATGGAGCGAGTTACGAGTCAAACTACATAATAGATCAGCCTACTGCCGGAATTTTAAGAAAAGGTGATTTTTCTATTTATACGCAGACCTATCCTGAAGGTGGAGTATTGGTGGCTTTGAGTGCGGCTCCATTTAACAATTTTAACATGGGGTTTAGCTACAGTGGTACGAATGTAGTCGGTACGGGCAGTGTTGACTGGCAAAAAATGCCCGGCATACAGCTAAAATTGAGACTATTAGATGAAAGAGTTAGCTGGCCTGCAATAGTTATTGGGCTAAATTCTCAAGGTAGGGAATCTTACTATAAAGAAGAAGAAAGATTTATGACACATTCTACAGGGGTATACCTTGCGTTCAGTAAAAACTATTCTTGGGCTTTAGGCAATATTGCACTTCATGCAGGAATAAATTATTCTTTTGATCCACCCGCTGATAACAGATCCGCCAATTTTTATTTAGGCGTGGAACAATCTATTGGAAACAAAGGTTCTTTAAATTTTGAATTTAATCCAACTATGGATGAGTATAATAAATTAGTAATGTCGCACAAAGGGATGTTAAATATGTCTCTTCGTTGGTCAATCTACAATGGTATAACTGTGGAGCTACATGCCAGAGATTTGCTCGAGCATTACAAAAATTCCACTGGCTTCAGAAGAAGCTTAGTGTTTGAATATATCAGTAGCTTTTAAAAAAAACCAATTTCAATAAGTCTATTATATGCCCATGTTTTGGCATCTTCCGTTGTTTTAATTTTGCCGTCAATTTGGGCAATTAGGCTATCTGAAATAAGTTTACCCATTAGGGTGCCGGGTTTGACTCCAAATTTTGTAAGGAATCTTCCTTTTAGAATAGGCTTGGGTTTATTGTCGTATTTGGCTATAGTTTTATGTTTTTCAATCAGCCATGGACCGGCTGGAAATTCTTTCGCTAAGGCATCATCCGTGGTTCTGCCAAAGTGATCTGCCATGGCTAAATAAATAAGTTGTTCAATATCTATACGCCTGGCGAGACGTCTGATTGCAGTATCCGAAATAGAATCTCTATACTTATATAGATTGATAGGTTTTAAATGCTCGACAACAAAAGCCGAAGCTTGTTCAATAATATAGGGAGGAAAATTTGCAACAGTTAGGAGGTTTCTGCATGTTTTTGAGCCTTTTATGTCATGGGCTGGTGAACGCCAGCGACTATCTTTATATAAGGTAGTCAGAGGCTTACCGATATCATGAAAGAAAGCTCCAAGCATAAAAGCTGATTTATCACTATCGGAAATTAGATTATGTTTTAATTCAGCAGCTCTGTCTACCACTAAAAGGGTATGCTGCCATACGTCGCCTTCCGGATGCCATGCAGGGTCTTGGGGGCAGTCAACCATAGCTGCAATTTCAGGAATCTCAAAAAGATTTTGCTCAAAAGAGGAAGACAGCACATTAGAAGGTTTTTTTTCTTCCATTAGCAATCTGTTCAAATCATGTAAAGTATTGTTGTAATCAATATTCATAGCTATATTGTTTGCAGATATTAAAAAAATAATTATGATTTAATTTGAAAATTGCGTATTTTATTATAATTAGTCATCTGATGATATACCCAAAAATCAAAACAAACCACGGAAGCCGATGAAATAATTTCTACCTCTTTTATAATGCTTTTCATAAAGATTTAGCAAGTTAATATATTTTATCCAAAAAAGATAGCAGTATATTGGTCAACAGACACGATATAATTAATATTAGTAGTGTTGCATTAATGAGATATTGATAGGTCTTAATCTCGTTAGGGTAATATCTATGTTATTTGTTATTATTTTGGATTATTAATAAAAATTGCTTGTTTAAATGCTATATTTAAGATAATTTGTAGAGTGAATGGTCAAAAGTGATATATTCGTGTTAAGATGATGTAAAGAGCCTTCAATGAAGGCATATTTTATCTACAATCTCATATACGTACAGATTTCAAAAAGGCTTCATCTAATTACTAAAGATTTAAGAAAATAATTATAGTTTAATAAAACAAGCACCATGTGGAGGTAATTTGTTATGTTAAGATCAGGCGGTGCAGGTAAAGTATACTTCGTATTGTACTTAGCCGTGGTATTGGAATTGCTTATCATCATCGTGGAACGTGATGAAGCAGAAGAGGGATTGCAACTTAAGCAGAAGGAAACTATGCGAATTGTGCAGTCTATACTTTCTCAGCTTCAGTCAGGCGCTGGTACCGAAGGTATCAATACGCGTCCCCAAGATGAGATAACTATCCCACCCGATGGACTGAATATTAAAGACGTACTTGGTACAGACATTAAATCTTGGCGTAAGTATATCGTCGAGGTAGGGGTTACGGACGTATCTGCTTCTGTAAAAAGAAAAGAGGGAGAATCTGAAAAGGAATACTTCCAGAGAATTAAAACTTTGGTTAAGCTTTCGAACGTAGAAGAACTTGAATATCAAGTGTTTTACAACACAGATAACACTCCGGGTGTTACTCCGAACTTTCCTTCCGACAAGGACTTACTTGCTCAGGGAATTACTAGTTTTGAAGAGTTTACTCCGGGGCAGACTGTGTCCTCCGAGGATGGCACATCTTGGGAGTTCCTATCACTAAGAAAATTAGAATTGGATAATGAAGCTACTTTTAATCAGCTTGATATGACAAATATCAGACCTGAAGATTTTATCCCTGTCTATCCGAAATCAAATGAAGTTATTATTGGACCTACTTTCCAGCCTAAAGATGTAGAAGCTGATAGCGTGTATTACTATAATCACGAGATGAGTATTCGTGCAGGTCACGGGCAGAAAGAAAAAAACAAAAGAGCTTTTGTTGTTCAATTTCAACCTCCTAGTAAAGAAGGATGGTACAAATTAAGATTCGCTTCTAAAACAAATAAAATTTTAGGTATTCGCGGTGAATATCAAGGTAAAGAGCTTGATGATGACGCAACTGTAAATATTGGTACAGTGCAGCTTAGCGTAAAAGAATTGCGTAAGGTTCACAAATCATTGAAATCTGAGCTTGAAAAATATGTATTACCGGAACTTCAAATCTTAACTGTTGAAGCTGATTTAGAAAAATTTGACGCAGGCTTAAGAGCTGCAACTGATAAAGCTGGCTCAGAAGCGGAAGCTGCTGATATACAATCTAAAATTAAATTATATGGTTATATAGCAAAATTGATTGCACCGGGTATGTCTGTTCACTTTGACCAAAACAAAGGTTATATTGAATTTGATATTCGTGTTATCAAACCACAGCCTAAAATGGCAGATCCAATTATTAACGTAGCTAAAAAAGTAGAATCTTTCGATGCTGTTGAGCCTGTATTTATGTTTGGTATTTCTCCTTACCAAGGTGAGGGTAATAACAAAGTAAGTGGGTATGTTGTAGACGAAAATGGTTCTCAGGTAGCTAATGTGACTTATACTCCTGTGGAAAATTCAGCTAACACTAGCTCTACCCCTATTAAAGGTGGAGAGAGAAGATATGAAGGTAGACTGAATAAAAAACTTCCTGCAGGTTCTTATACCGTGAAGCTTACTCACGCTCTTAATGGTTCTAACAAACCTGCAGAAAGTGATATAGCACTCAATGTATATGAAACAGGTCTAACACCTGCTTCTCTTAAAGATTTAAATCAAAAACTTGATTTCATGACTTACTATGGCTTTTCAATGATTGTTAACGTAGAGCCTACTTCCGGCGGTGCTATCAAGCCTGAAGAGTTTAAAATCTACGTTTCTACTGATGCTCAGACTCAAGCTACTGCTATCGAAGGATTGGCTGTAACTATGGATGATAATATCAAATATACTCCTGAAGCTAAAGAAATTAAATTCAGAGTAGTTTGGGAGCAACCACACACTGGTACTTTAGTTGATATCTTCCCTGAAAAATCTTTTGTTTTGAAACAGGAAGAAGCTTCTATTAATGCTAATGTTAATGCTGAACCAAGTGGTACTTCAAGTAAAATTAAAGTACGTGTTACTGGTATGACAGTTACATCTCCTGTGTCAGGTGATAAAAACGGTACTCCGGCTATTGTTCAGGTTACTCCTTTGAGTGCAGAAATTGCTGAAGGATTGGCTGGTTACAGCATTGCTGTTGAACCTATTATTGATGCTACAGGCGACGGTGTTTACGAAATGGAATTCGAATTGTCAGGTAAATTACCTGCCGGCGAAACTAAAGTTCGTGGTACTGTCAACGTTACAGTAAGGGCTACAGCTTCTAACGCAATTAATAGCGTAACTTCTGAACCAAATACTGTTACTGTTCCTATCCGTATAGATTGGGAACCGGATTCCAGAGGTGGTGCTCGTGGTGGTCGTAGAAGAAGATAATTGATATAGTATATCAATAGTTATAAAATTAGTAAGTAATTTAAATTGCAAGGGCAAATAAATATGATGAAGAAAGCATCGAGTTTGTTGTTAAGCCTATTAATGTTAAGTATAATTATGCCTTTGACTGTTCAAGCACAGGGCGACGAATCATTCAGGGTAAAACTTGAAAGTATTCTAAATAGGTACAAAAACTATCGCTTTTCAACAATTGACGTTTATTCTTTGAAAGACGTCAGAGACGTTAGACAGATTATTAAAGATAAAGAACAGGCAGAAAATACTACTGCTGCAGTAGGTGATGCCGATAAAATTATAGCTGAGACTGACCCTCAGGTAGTTAGTACTATTAGGAACTTACTGCTTTCTGGAAGTACTAAAACTAAAATCCGTAGAGAGTTGATTGGTCGTTTCGGTGAACAACCTAAAAACTTTGATGCACTTGTTGAGATATTGAGCCCTAATAAGGGCTCTCAACAAGTCGTGAGAGAAGCGTACGTTATCACTACAAAAAAAGCTGATAGAGATCAGGTTGTTCCTAATACAATCATTGCTATGATTGTTTCAATGGAAGACAACACTGACATTAAGAAAAACGTGGATAACGCATCAGGTAAAAACATCTATACTTGGCCGGAATTGGTTCAGTATGATTTGGATCCTGAAAAATATAATGCAGAAAACTTATATCAGTTATTAGAAAATGCTTTTATGCAGTCTAACGTAGAAAAAAGAACAAGTGAAGCACAAGGCATCGGTACTATGAAAAAATGGACTGATCCTCAGTATGGTGTGTCTCGTTCACTTATCGAAAGAGAAGGCGACATATCTTCTTCTGACGTTCAAAAATTCGTTAGAATTTCAAATGCAGAACCAATAGATTACAATAAAAATCATGAAATAGTAGTTTCTCCTGATTTAGTCAGCTGGAAACGCTATGAAATCGAGACTTACACTTACGAAGATGGTTATGTAGATACTTTATCTTTCATAACTAATAGTAGCCTTCCAAAATTTGGACTTGAATTGAAATATGGTATAGATGAAATCAACATGCCTTCTATGTATAGTGAAAGAATGACATTTTCTGCACTATGGGAAAACATGAAAATCGGTGCTATACTTCCTACAAGTGGTTGGTCTAAATTAGGTCAGGATATGCTTGACTATGATAGAGTGTTTACTTACGGTGGGCTTGGTTTAGCCGGATCTTTGGACTTTCCTTTCAAGGTTATTCCTCAGAGTGGCGTGTTCCACCTAAGCTTTGGTTGGGTTTTCGGCGATGCTGAAAGAGCTGACTATAAAGATAAATTGGATTTAGACAACGTTATGTTTGTCAATCCTGAAGACGAAAGTGGCAATGATTATTTAGTAAGAGCTAATGCAACACTTCACTATACATTCGGTTTAGCTATTGATAAAGATTATCAAATGAGATTCGGGCTTGGTGGTACAGTGTATACAATAGAAACATGGGCAGATAGATTGGAATCTGATCCTGAAACAAATATTGAAACAGCTGTTTACAAAGAAGTTGGAAAAGAATCTATAGGCGGTATATCTGCTAAAATGGACTTTATGGTGAAAAACATTTCTACACCTTATGGTGTAACGGCTCAATACTTTGATGAATCTATTTATGCTAGCGCATGGATTCACATTCCAATAATCAAAGATTTATTTGCTTTGAGATTGGAAGGTAAATCATACTTTGCAGCATTTAAAGACTCTAAAAAACCATGGGAAAAAGGAAACGATAATCTCTTTATCCCAATGGCAAGATTTATCTTTGTATTTTAATTAAATGGTTGTTGAATTAGTCAAAGAAATAAAGAAGAAGTCACATGAAAAGAAATATCTTATTCTTGTTATTAGCTGCATTTGTCTTTGGGTATTCGAAAGCTGACGCTCAAACGATGATTCCGGACAAAGGGACGATTATAGATTCTCTTACTACGATTGACTCCGAAATAAAGGGGTACTTCCCCAGATGGAAGGTTTGTGAAAGAGATTTACAGTTCCAGATCTATAGATCATTCGTAAATGCTCAGTTCCCAAAAGAAAATTTGGATATGAACAATATCGAAATATTAGCAGCTCCCAGAGCTTTTAATGATGAGCCTTTTGAAATCATCACTATCACTTGCGGTAAAGAGTCAATGTCTGCTTATGACATTGATGTACAGCTTACTGAAATATTAGTTGGCTTCCTTTCCGGCGAATTAATTTATAATGGTGCAGATCGTGGTATAAGAGGCGATCTTGCTACCAGAGACTATTGCTTTAACGAAATTCCTCAGGAAATTCCTTTAAGTAGCTCTCAAACAAGTGCTATCATTAATTACTTGCAACCTTCTAATGTAACTCATGCATTTACATTGTCCCTATTTGAGCAAGCTATTAAAATAGGTAAAACTGGTTTCTGGCTGAGATCAAAAATTGGTGTGGATGATATTGGTTATCATTTTTGGCAAGCTGGCCAAGGTAGCATAGTATTGCAAAGACCTCTTTATATTAATGAAGATACAAGAACTACTGATAGAGTTCCTTATTTGATAAACGCATACTTAGGTGGTGCTTATAAAATATCTTCAGGAATAAAAAGAAAAGAAATACCGGCAAGTATCGAAAAAGATGCTAATTCTGGTAGTGGTACTAGCAATGTTGTTGATTGGATGCAAAAACGTATACTAAACTCAGAACCAAATGGTAAAATGGTATTAGGTATGGATTTTCACATGCCTTTCCATCCTGAAGCTGGTCTGACTGCTAACTTCGAATTCCCTGTTTCTAAAATGACTACAGAAAAAATTGATATTACATCATATGGATTTTATGATAATCTCAGAAATCCAATGTTTGGACCAAACTCAGGAAATGGAGAAGAAATTAAAGCAGTAGCTGCTGTTTTAGGTTCTTCAGCAAGAGTTTCTGCTTTCTACCATTGGTGGGTTGACCCTAAAGATCCTGAAAACTACTTCAGATTTGACTTAGGTGTTAGTTACAACGAAGTTCAGGAATACGGTCTATATAGTCAAAAAAATGCAGAGAGTAAATCTACAGATTATTATTTGACTACAAAAGAAGTAGAAGGTTTGAAATTTTATAAACCTGAATCATTCGGCGATTGGATGTTTGCGAAAATTGAATATAGAAACCAAGCGGCTTACCCATTTGGTGCTAGTGTTCAGTTATCAAACCAAATTTTAATGACCAGAGTTTATATTCCTCTATTTGGAAACTGGTTCTATCTAGAAGGTAAATATTCTAAATCACTTAGATCCGAAGAAAATATTCGCCCTTATGAGGTAGATGATTTCTTTATGATATCACCTGTACTTAGAATTACTATATAATCAAAGAAACATATTTAATGCCCCCATTGCTATTATCATGTAAAGCAGGGGGGCATTTTATTATTACCATAAATATATTATATATATTAAAGTAGGGTTAAAAAGCACATGAATCGCATATTGTACTTATTATGCCTACTGCTGATAGTCACTCCCCCCTTTCTAAATGCAGCATTAGTCAGCAAAATAGACACATTAGAGCAAAAGCGAGAAGAAATCGAAAACGCTAAGATTTCTTACGAAGAAGGCAATATAGAGATAAGCACTCGAAGTGTAGATATATCTAATTTCCCGGAAATTAAAATTATCATAGAAGCCTACAATTCAGAAGGTGAACCTTTGAATGAATTGCATGCTAACCAAATGTCTATCTTTGAAGGTGGAACACAAAAGAAAGTATATAAAGTAGAAAAACTTCAAAATCTTGAAGAGTCTCCTGTTGATTTTGTATTTGTACTCGACGGTACAGGTACTATGGATAAAGTTTATCATAAAATTAAAGATCATGTAAAATCATTTACTGATAATTTAGTAACAAGTGGTATAGATGCGAGGTTAGGACTTGTTTTATTTACTGATGATTTGGAAAGAGTTTATCAGCCTACTGCTGACGTTGACGAATTCATCAGATGGATAGAATCAATCAAAAGTATAGGTGGACTCAATCCTGATGAAAATGTACTAGAAGGTCTTGAAGCAGCTTCTAATATTAGATTCCGACAAGCATCTGATAAAGTTGCTGTTTTAATCACAGATGCCAACTTTTACGAAAAAGGTCAAAAAGGGGATGGTGTTACTAACCAAACTAAAGAATCCATTATCGAATTATTTCAAAAAAAACAAATCAGACTATTTTCTATTACTCCTTATAAATTAAGAGTATATAAGGGAATGTCCAGACGTACAAATGGGAATAATTATGATATCAACAATGACTTTTCTCGAATATTAAGTAACTTCTCTAATCAACTTGCTAATAGATTTGCTATATACTATAGATCTGATCAAGAAGCTATCCCTGACGAAATAGAAATTGCATTTTATGATGAAAAAACAAATAAACTCGTAAAAAGGAAAATTCCTATTGTAGAGTTAGGCAGAAAGCTTATAATTGAAAATCTGCTATATGAAACAAATGATGCTTCTTTGCCATCTGATGTTCCTGAGCTTGATATTATGGCTAAATTTATGATTGACAAACCAAATATTACAATTGTGGTCGAAGGACATACAGACTCCGTAGGCTCGCTAGAAATTAATGATTATTTATCTAAAAAGCGTGCAGAAAGTGTTAAACAATATATTGTAAATAAAGGAGTTTCCAAAAATAGAATCAAAACTGTTGGGCAAGGTGAAAGAAAGCCTATTGCCAGCAATTTGACTAAGTTTGGAAGAAGACTAAACAGAAGGACTGAAATCATAATTGTATCTAAATAAGTCAAATACATAGAAAAAAAATTTAAAAGGCCCTTGGACATATTTTGCTCAAGGGCTTTTTTATAGTATCGAGAAAACGTGATTTTCAGAATTATTAGTCTATAGCTATAAAAGTATATAATTATAAGTTTTACTTGACAGTATATTACTACATTATCAATTCGTTATTGCTCCAATTTACAAATGTCAATTCCCAATGCTAAAGCGACTCCTTCTCCATATTTTTTATCAGCTTTTAAGCAATTGTTGATATGGCGAATTTTGATAAACTCAGGTGAATCACCCATATTACGAGCAGTATTTCCAAAAAGGACTTCTTGCTGTTTTGGGGTCATAAGTCGGAATAAATTTCCGGGTTGAGTATAGTAATCATCGTCATCTTGTCTGTGATCCCAGTGGTAAGCTGCGCCTTGCAATTCCATAGGAGCTTCTTTATGTTCTGGGGAATCTTGCCACTCTTGAAAACTGTTTGGCTCATACCCGAGAGTCGCACCATGATTTCCGTCAACTCTCATCTGCCCGTCTCTGTGATAGCTATGGAATGGGCAGCGTGCCTTATTTACAGGTATCAAGTGATGATTTACTCCCAATCTGTAACGCTGGGCATCACCATAAGAGAATAGTCTTCCCTGAAGCATTTTATCCGGTGAAAAGCCTATACCGGGTATTATATTCGCCGGATTAAAAGCTGCCTGCTCCACATCCGCAAAATAGTTATCTGGATTTTTATTTAGCTCTAATACGCCTACATCAATTAATGGAAAATCCTTGTGAGACCATACCTTTGTTAAATCAAAAGGATTAAACTTGCAGTTCTTCGCTTGCTCTTCAGTCATCACCTGAATTTTAAAATTCCATTTCGGGAAATCTCCTTGTTCGATACTATCGAGTAAGTCCCTTTGATGACTTTCACGGCATTTGCCGACAATAGCTTCAGCTTCTGCATCAGTCAGATTTTTGATACCTTGCTGAGTTTTTAGGTGAAACTTAACCCAAATTCTTTCATTGTCTTTATTTATCATACTAAAGGTGTGGCTTCCGTAACCATTCATGTGCCTATAAGAAGCAGGGATTCCTCTGTCACTCATCGTAATTGTAACTTGATGAAGTGCTTCAGGTAAATTAGACCAGAAATCCCAGTTGTTAGTTGCACTTCTTAGATTCGTTTTTGGGTCCCGTTTAACAGCGTGGTTCAAGTCAGGAAATTTTAAAGGGTCTTTTAGGAAAAATACAGGAGTATTGTTTCCAACTAAATCCCAGTTTCCCTCTTCTGTGTAGAATTTGATAGCAAAACCGCGAATGTCTCTCTCAGCATCTGCAGCGCCTCTTTCACCTGCAACAGTTGAAAATCTAACGAATAGATCTGTCTTTTTGCCAACTTCTGAGAAAATATTTGCTTTGGTGTATTTTGAAATATCGTGAGTTACAGTAAAAGTACCAAACGCTCCCGAGCCTTTCGCATGCATACGTCTTTCCGGGATAACTTCTCTGTCAAAGTGAGCCAGTTTTTCTAAATACCAAACGTCTTGTAAAAGCATAGGGCCTCTTGGACCAGCAGTCATAACATTTTGATTGTCGGCTACTAAATTGCCGTTGTTCATGGTTAATTTCTTCTTCTCTTTCATAATCCCTACCATGAGTATAT
>JBFHIJ010000007.1:0-116398 GCA_041596515.1 Chlorobiota bacterium | reverse complement strand
GGCATGTTTGATTTAAGTAGTGTATCATCTATTTATGCTGATAAAATTACTTCTTCAATAGAAAATATTTATAAAGGAGATCCTTCATATTTTGATGATTTATGGGAAGGAGGCAATACTCAGCCTGTAAAAGTAAAGGTAGAGACTGCAAGACAAATAGCACAAAGATCCGGAATGCAAGCAAAAGCTCAAAAGATGGGAGTTACAGGTATAGGGGGTGCTAGTGGAATTAGTAATTCTACTGGTCAAACATATCTTTTTATTGCTGAGGAATATTTTACAAATCACTTTTCTGATTACGATAAAAAAACAGCAGAATATTTGGAATTCTATACTGATATATCAGGAAATCCTATAAAATATAAAGTGGCAGGTGTTTTGGCTCATGAAGCAACACATATAATGGATGGACTGAGACTAGGCAACGTAGCATATGGTAATTTAAGCGAAGACGAAGCAGAATCTTTTGCTATTGAAGGTGCCAATCATGCCAGAAATATTTTATATTTACCTCTAAAGCGTAATTCTTTCTATAGGACAGACCCAGCTATTATTTGGGGATCTATTCTTTCCGTAATAGGCGCTGCAGTTTATTTAATATTGTCGAAACCTTAAGGAGTAGAAATGAAAATTATTATCTTTGTAATAATTAATATTGTATTAGTATCGTGTTCTTCGACTCATTATTATCCTGACAAAGAATTGCCAAAAGACAAAGTTGAGATGATAAAAAATATGATTTTGTATCCTAGTAAATTGGATTCTATACTAAATCAAAATCAGATAGCTGTTGATCGAATTTATATCAGAGATTTTGACGTTATTGATTCTAGTGAAATACAAAAAATAAAAGATCTACAGAGCTATTACAATTCTGATTCTGCTTTGTTGAGTGAAGATATAACTATTAGTAGAGTAGTTTTTTCACCAAATACCAATATTGGCAGAGAAGGTTATACAGCTCTGGAATATCAGATAGGAGTGGTTATTAGTAATTCTAACTTTTGTATCAGATGTAGTTTTATTAGTGTGTCTAATTTATGGTATTTATGTGATATTGAAGAATGTGAAGTTTATGAAAGACTGGCGAATCAGCTTTGGAGGGAAAAATGATGAGGTATTATCTAATTTTGTCTATTCTTTTTTTGAATGCTTGTACTTTGTTTAAGCCTGACTCTAACTCTGCTACATTTGAATTTGGCAATGCTAAAATAAAATTTAGGTATTATAATCTTATTCCTTATTCTACATTTAGTGTAAGAGAAGGTGAATATGGTAGTTTAGCATCTGCTTCATATGCAAATAACGAATGGTATTTTTCAACTATGGCTTACGGTACAAATAATGAAAACTACTATTCGATAACGAATAGAGACTTTAAGTTTGAGAACTATATGTTTGAATTACAAAAAAACTTATTAAGAGATACTATTTCTTTGGAAGGTCAAACTGGAGAAATGTATAGTTATTATGTTATAGATAGTGCAATGGGAGAAGGTCACTATTTTAAATATAGGTCTTTTTTTCTGATTGAAAATGATTTGACTTTAGAGTGTTCCATATCTAAATATCATTATACTCCATCAGATGATACAACATTTCAAAACATAATAAATAGTTTTGAAATAATTAGGGAATAGAATACATCTCAATTCAAACCTCTCCAACTCCTCCTAAAGAATTGGAGAGGTTTTTGTATATTATCATAGCTCTTTGAAATGTTTACAGGCCATTCTTCCTACAGCTTTGGCTTTAACAACCCGGTTATGTTTTTGGGAGATATTTAGTCTTCAATATAGTCACTTTTTCTTATCCCTTTATTTTCACTTCGAAAATGATTAATTTGCAAAATGCTTAAGTGCAAAGAATTTAGTTTGTTGTGCCGATAGAATTGATTGTGATTGTTTTTAGTCACTCAGCCATTTCGACACTGCAATTTGTAGACTTGTAGATATGTAAATAATCAACAGAAAATATGAGTAAAATAAGATTACAGAATATCAAAAAAGTATATCCAAATGGCATAACTGCTGTCAGTGATGCCAGTTTTGAGATAGAGCAGGGCGAATTTCTAGTCTTAGTCGGTCCTTCGGGATGCGGAAAGTCTACTATGTTACGCATGATTGCAGGCTTGGAAGAAATTAGCTCTGGTGATTTATACTTCGATGATCTACGTGTAAATGATATTGAACCCAAAAATAGAGATATAGGCATGGTTTTCCAGAATTATGCTTTATATCCTCATAAAACGGTGTTTGAAAATATTGCTTTTCCGCTTAAGGTTCGCAAGACACCTAAATCAGAAATAAAGAAACGCGTGAATGAAGTTGCCCTATCCTTGGAGTTAGATGCTCTTTTAGATAGGAAGCCTAAGGAACTCTCCGGTGGCCAACGTCAGCGTGTAGCTCTTGGTCGTGCTATTATTCGCAATCCCAAGCTATTCCTGTTCGACGAACCTCTTTCAAATTTGGATGCGAAGCTAAGAGTGCAAATGCGTTCGGAGATTCAAAGCTTGCATCAACGACTGGGAACTACAGCTATTTATGTTACTCACGACCAAGTGGAAGCTATGACTATGGGGAGCCGTTTAGTGGTAATGAGCAAAGGTGAAGTGCAGCAGATAGCTCCTCCGCAGGAATTATATGATAAACCTGCTAATAAGTTTGTAGCAGGCTTTTTAGGCAGTCCGCAAATGAACTTTTTCGATGGCGAAATCTTGCATGATAATGGATTGATATTTGAAGAAAGTGGTGGATTGGAGATTAAATTGCCAGAATCACTAAACATCAGACTGAGCGAAAAATCACAAAAAATGACTTTGGGTGTGAGACCGGAAGATATCTTTTTAGATTATCAAGATGGAACTATTCCAATAGGGCTAACTGTAGAAAATATAGAATATTTAGGGCATGAGCAGCTAATATATTTTAATAGCATAGGTAACTTAAAATGCCTACGTACAGAAAATACGAGGGCGTTGCAACCCGGCGAGAAGTTTAAAGCATATCTTAAAACAGAAAAATTGCATTTCTTTGACGAATTTAATAAACGAATAGACTAATTGGTAAATTAAATGATTACAATAGCAAATCTCTCTATAGAATTTAGCGGAAAAAAGCTTTTTGATAATATTTCCTTTAATGTGCAGCATAATGATAGAATAGGACTGATAGGTAGAAATGGTGCCGGAAAGTCAACATTACTGAAAATATTTGCAGGTGCACTATCTCCGGGAACAGGTACAATAAGCAAACCTAATGACTATACAATAGGTTATCTTCCTCAGGAGTTAGTTTCTGATTCTACTCTGCCCATCTTTGAAGAGGCAGCGAATGCTCTTTCAGAAATAAAAAATATTGAAAAGCGCATAGAAGATATAACAAATGAAATCTCGAATAGGGAAGATTACGAGTCAGAGGAATATGCCTTGCTGTTAGAACAATTGGCTGAAGATAACGACCACTTAAGAATTTTGGGAGGTCACTCCGTAGAAGCAGAGGTGGAGCGAGTGCTTACGGGGCTTGGATTTACTCAGGAAGAACTCCAAAAGCCAATGAATGAATTTAGTGGTGGCTGGCAGATGCGAGTAGAACTTGCAAAACTGCTACTTGCGCGCCCGGGTTGTATATTACTGGATGAACCTACTAACCACTTGGATATTGAATCTATTGGTTGGGTAGAGGACTTTTTGAAAAACTATCCCGGCGAAGTAATTCTTGTATCGCACGATAGGCAGTTCTTAGACAATATTACAAACAGGACTGTGGAACTATCTCTTGGAAAAATGTATTCTAACACTATGCCTTATTCTCAATTTGTAGAGTTTAGATCTATTCAACGTGAGCAAGATGTAGCAGCTTTCACAAATCAGAAAAAGCAAATAGCTCAGCAGGAAAGATTTATAGAACGCTTCAAATCCAAAGCGTCTCTTGCCTCAAGAGCACAGTCAAAGCTAAAAATGTTAGATAAAATAGAAAGGATAGAGATAGAAGATGAAGATAATTCAAAACTAGTACTTCGATTTCCGAATCCACCACGTTCTAGCAGATTAGTTGTAGAGTGCAAAAATATAACCAAAAGCTATGGTGACAACCTTGTACTATCCAATATTAATTTTGAAATAGAGAGAGGCCAGAGAGTAGCGTTTGTTGGTAAAAATGGGGAAGGTAAGTCTACTTTATCTAAGATAATTGGAAAGTTTGAAAGCTATGATGGCACTTTAAATTACGGAAATAATATTGAATTAGGATACTTCGGTCAGCATCAGGCACAAATGTTAGACGAAAATGCCGCAGTTTTTGACGTAATTGACAGTGCGGCAACTGGAGATATGCGAAAAAATATTAGAAACCTACTTGGAGCATTTCTATTCAGTGGTGACGATGTTTATAAAAAAGTAAAAGTGCTATCCGGTGGAGAAAAGGCAAGACTTTCACTTGCACGCCTGCTATTGCAACCTGTTAACTTCCTAATCATGGATGAGCCTACCAATCACTTGGATATGACTTCAAAAGATGTATTGAAAAATGCACTTATGAATTATACAGGTACATTAATAGTGGTTTCGCACGATAGAGATTTCCTCAGAGGTCTTACAGAACGAACTATAGAATTCAAAAATCACAAACTGAAAACCTACGAAGGCGATATAGATTTATTTTTAGAAAGCCAACAGTTAGCATCACTTCAAGATTTGGAAAAGAAAGACAAAACTAAGAAGGAAGAAAAAGAATCCGTAGGAAACGCACAGGAGCAAAGAGAAAAACGTAAGGCAGCTCAGCGAGAAAGAAATAAAATCAAGAAGGAGCTGGAAACCTGTGAAAAACGAATTTCTGTATTAGAAGAAAAAATGGCAGTTTTAGAAGAACTCTTTGCAGATTCTGAGTTCTTTAATGATGTGGAAACTTCACAAGCTAAGCAAAAAGAGCACAGTGAAATGAAAGAAGAATTGGATAAAAAAATGGATGAGTGGGCAGATATTCAGGAAAAAATGGAAATTATTCATAAGCAACAGTAAGTACATTTGCATTCTGTTATTTGTTAACTACTACAAATAAATTTTAACTCAGCAAGCTTAGCACACTCTAAGCTTGCTGAGACTATCTAAGCCATGATATTGAGCGAGGCAAAGCATGATAGAAATAAAATACTATCTCTCCAATTAATATAGGCTTAATAATCCGTTCGTGTTACGATTTATGATATAACCATTAACTCATGTTATAACTTGATAATCCTATCTGTATTATATTTTGTATTATGTCTTATGTGTAACAATGTTAGGTTAGTTTCGTAATTACTAAGGATTGGGTAAAATTGAGACGTAATATTGATTAGTGATAATTTATGGGCTAATTGATTCCATTTCTAATTGAATTTAATTCAACAATTACTACAAAATATCATATATTTCTTGATTGAGAAATGCTATGGTACAGCGAAGTGAAATTGCTTGCTATCAGCCAAGTAACACTTCTAAATTGAACATATAACGATATTTATAATAATTTTTAAGGTCAGCTTACATGAATGTTCTTGAGGTAAGAAATATCATCAAAAAATTTGGTGATTATTATGCCAATAACGACATAAGCTTCGATGTGCCGCAAGGTAAAATTTTTGGTCTGCTTGGGCCAAATGGAGCAGGCAAGACCACTATGATTAGGATGATTACAAATATCCTAATGCCTGATAGTGGTAGCATTACACTTTTTGATCAGCAAATGAATCCTGAGCTTCAGAATAATATAGGATATTTGCCAGAAGAAAGAGGTCTCTACAAAAAAGTAAAAGTATTAGAACAACTTATTTATTTTGGAAGGCTGAAAGGTCTTAGCCATTCTGAAGCAAATAAGAGAGCCAAAATGTGGTTATCGCATTTGGATATAGCAGACTGGGCAGGTAAAAAAGTTCAAGAGCTATCTAAAGGGATGCAACAAAAAGTGCAGTTTATTTCTACTATCATGCATGATCCTGATTTTATTATTCTTGACGAACCATTTTCCGGCTTTGATCCTGTGAATACAGAGTTACTTCAGAAAATCGTAATAGAATTGAAGGAACAAGGAAAGACTATTATCTTGTCTACGCATGTAATGCATCAGGTGGAGCAGATGTGCGACGAAATGCTTCTTATTGATAAAGGTCAAGTTGTCCTTAGCGGTAACGTATCTGAAGTAAAAAGAGGCTTTGGCAGAAATAATATTTTTATAGAGTTTAATGGTTCCTCTGCCGTTTTCCAGAAGATTCCCGGAGTGTCCATAATAAATAAAACTGAGAATACTGTGGAAATTGCTATCGACAAGTCAATCATTTCACCTCCAAAACTTATTAGAGAGTTAGTTGAAAAAGTAGATATTTACAAATTTGATACTAAAGAGCCTAGCTTGCACGAGATATTTATCGAAGTAGTCTCTAAAAAGGAGGGAAGCAATGAGTAATTCAAAGATTATGACTATAATTTCGCATGAGTATATGCTCAAATTGAAGTCAAAAGGTTTTCTTATTGGTACTTTTATTGCACCGGTGCTAATGGCTGCTCTGATGATACTTCCTACTTTTATTATGATGGCGACAGAAGATGATATTTCTAAAAAGATATATGTACTTGATGAAACCGGTATTTTGTACAATGATATAGTTCAATCTGACACGGCTATATATTCCAAATCACCTTATAATTTGGACGAACTTAAAGAGAAAACACAAAATCAGGAAATAGACGGCTATATTTATATGCCATCAAATGTTATAAAAGAAGGTAAAGTTGAAGTCAACACTTCCGGAGGCGGAGGTGGTATAAGCTTTATTCAATCTCTAAAATCTACATTGAAAAGTACTATCCGTAGCGAAAGACTTAAAAATGAAGGTATAGATTTACAGACCTTGGAAGATGCCGGCAAAGGTATTGAGATAATTACTAAAAAAATTAGTAAAGAGGGTAAGGTAGAGGAGGACAATAACGAAATATTAGCAGCTGTTGGATTTATATTTGGATTTGCAAATTACTTCCTTATGCTAATGTATGGTGGCATGGTACTAAGAGCAGTAATAGATGAAAAAGCTAACAGAATAATAGAAGTTATTGCTTCGTCAGTGAAGCCATTTGATATAATGTTTGGTAAAATTGTAGGGATAGGACTTGCCGGGCTGACTCAGGTGATGTTTTGGATAATCATGTCATCAGTTGTTCTGATGATAGGCTTGTCACCGTCAGAGACCGTAATGTCAGGAGTAGACGCAGAACAGATGCAGCAAGCACAAGTTCTTTTTGGTCAAATTCCAATGCCGGATATTAATATCTGGATGATATTTGGTTTCTTATTCTACTTTATTACAGGCTATTTTATATTTGCAAGTCTTTATGCAGCTATAGGTTCTGCAGTAGATCAGGAGCAAGATGCACAGCAACTACAGATGCCTGTAACTATGATAATTATATTGCCAATGATGTTCTTAGCATCTATGATTAGTAACCCGGAAAGCACAGTTGCGGTAGTAGCTTCTCACTTCCCGCTATTTTCACCAATATTGATGCCTGTAAGGATGTTTGCAACTTCAATGCCTATGTGGGAAATAGCTATTTCTATGGTTGCTATGATAGGTACGTTCTTTGGTACTGTATGGATAGCTGCTAGAGTTTATAGAGTTGGTATTTTAATGACTGGGAAAAAGCCGTCGTTTAAAGAACTTATAAAATGGATTAAGTTAGCTAAATAAAAAGCAAGATAATAGCACAGCCGGGAGCTAATTTAGCTCTCGGTTACGCTATTTAAATTATATATAATAGAAACATCTCTATGCCTTAGAGTCTACTTTCACTCCCTTTGGGGTGCCTAACTGCGAAGGATCTGCTTTAGGTTCAAAATTAGTCCCAGGCAAAGGAGCGGACTTCAAAGCATTAAATTTATCAGAAGCTGCATTAGAAATCTCAAGCTTATCTTGCCTCATATTTGAAGAAGATAACTCATTTTCAGCTCTTTCGTTATCTTTAACTCCAGGCATTTCCTTTTCAGCTCTTTCGTTATGTTTTGCTGAAGATACTTTATTGGTTTCTCTGATATTATAAGTTGCTTCTAATGAATTAATATTTGCTAACATGCTATATCTCCTAAGATATTGTAAACAAACAACATACAAATATAAGGACGCAATTGAATTTGAAAAAATTGTATGAAATTCTATTCTAGATTTTTCATATTTTCCTATTGAATTTGGTAGGAATAGAAAATATATTAATAATAGAAAGAAATATAGAAAATAGGTAAGAAATAGCTGAAGCCAGAATTAGCACTTTATATCTAATTATAAAATCGCTGAGTCAATATCTAAATCAACTCAGCAACAAAATAAAGCATAAAAATCTATTAAAGATTCACTTTTACTTTATCTGCTTAACCAATCATCCAGTCTTTCCTTATACTCTAACTGACTCATTTGAAGTACGTCATATTTGCCGGCATTGTTCCTCTGGCGAAATACTTCGTATAAAGAAACAGCACACGCTACCGATATATTCAGACTCTGAATCATTCCCACTTGAGGAATAAGGAAGTTTCCATCGGCTTTGTCAACAGCCTCATCAGAAACACCTACGTGTTCATTGCCAAAAACAAGAGCAATGTCATCAGTCAAATCCATATCATAAAGTGATTTTGCATCGCGACTCATATGAGTAGTGTAAATCTTTTTACCTTGGGCTCTTAGTTCGTCAAAACACTCGTCCACAGAGTGAAACATTTTCAAATCCACCCATTTCTTAGCACTAGCGGAGCTTGCATTGCCAAGTTTAGGTACAGGCTGTTTACCGTAATAGATTAAATAAATATTTAGTATGCCAACAGCATCACAGCTGCGAATCACTGCCGAAACATTATGCCGGTCGTTAATGTTTTCAAGTACTAATGTAACATTAGGTTGTCTTTTAGTGAGGACTTTCTCAAGTTTAGCCAATCTTTTTTCTGTAACACATTTTGAAATTGTGCCATTTTTTTTCAGTAGTAGCTTTTGGTCTCTATTCATCTTTTCTGACAATTATAAAAAAAACGCTACTTAAAAATAAGCAGCGTTTTGATTTAATACAAATAAGTTTTTGTTATTTATCCGCTTCGCCCATAATTGGGTCAATAGATCCTATGATTGCAACGACATCTGCCAGGAATGAACCTTCTACCAGATAAGGAAGAAGTTGAAGGTTAGCTGCCGATGGAGATCTAATTTTCATCTTCCATGGGTGTCCTGTGCCATCAGAAACTATATAGAATCCTAACTCACCCTTAGGAGACTCGATACAAGTATAAGACTCTCCTATCTCAGGAGCAGATCCAAAGTTTACAAGCATGAAGTCATTTATAAGTTCTTCCATTTTAGTATAGACATTTTTCTTTTTAGGAAGGACAGCTTTGTGAGTACCACCAAGTCGTACTTCACCATCAGGAATTTTATCTAAACATTGTCTTACAATTTTTAGAGATTCAGACATTTCTTTAAATCTGACCATATACCTAGCCCAAGTGTCGCATTCTGTCTGAGTTATTACATCAAAATCAACTTTGTCATACATTAGATAAGGTCTGTCTATTCGAAGATCACGTGCTATTCCTGAACCACGAAGAAGAGGTCCGGTAGCTCCCATAGCAATAGCTTTTTCAGCCGGTAAAATGCCTACTCCTGCCAGACGGTCAATAAAAATCCTGTTTCTATGAACAAGCTTACCAATATCTTCAAGCTGCTGAGGAAATTGTTCAACCCACTCTTTAATCATCGCAAACCCTTTTTCGCTAATGTCATTAGCTACACCACCAATCCTACCAAAACTGGTTGTAAAGCGGGCACCGGTTATTTCTTCAATTATATCATATAATTTTTCTCTTTCAGTAAAGCACCATAGCAAGACAGTCAAAGCACCAACATCCATACAAGTAGAGCCAATAGCCATAAGATGCGAAGACATCCTAGCAATTTCAGACAATAGTGTACGAATCCATTGAGCACGAGGTGGAGCTTCTATGCCCAAAGTATTTTCTATAGCAAGAGAAATAGCCGTATTATTGGAAAGAGGAGCAATATAGTCCAACCTGTCCGTATGAGGTATGAATTCGTGATAAGTAGTGTTTTCTGCTAACTTTTCATAGCCTCTATGCAAATAACCTAATTCGGGTACACATTTGATAATCTGTTCACCATCAAGTCTAAGTACAACACGCAACACTCCGTGAGTAGCCGGGTGCTGTGGGCCCATATTTAATACCATATCATTTTCAAGCGGATCATCAAATATAACAGATTGGTCTTGGCTTAGTAATTCTTGATATATCTTGTTTTGCCTGATTTTAACAATTCTGTTGTATTCCGCCTGTGTTCTGACGTTCATATAACTATCTCCAATTAAGCATCATTATTTTCTTTGATAAAAGTCTGATAAAGTAAAAGATTTACCAAACCAATTTAATATTTTCCGATACAACATTTACGATTTTAAGCGAAAAACATTTTATTATGGGGATAAATTGCATATTCAAAATAATAATATTGCTGAAACAAAAAACATAAGAACACTTTTGCGACTATGCCGTAATAGTAGTATACACTTTTAAGAGGAATCTAGTTTGAAAGTTATTACAGTACCACTAAATAAAAGAGCACAGGAAGATTTAGACTATAATAATTCAAATACTGATGATTTGATAGAATTAGCCATATCTGACGAAGCTTATTTTGTATTAGAGAAAGAAGTATTTTTAGATTTTAACAAGATTTGCAATGTTTTAATAGATAATTATGAAGATGAGAAAATTATAGGAACTTATAATTTGAAACGACTTCTTGAGTTTATGGAATCTGACACTATAACAGAAAAAGCAGAAGCTATTCCTAAATATAATGAAATAAAAAGTATGATTATTGAAGCGATAAATAGAGAAACCGGGATTTATTTTTTCTTCTGATATTTGTATGTTAAGTTATCATATATACAAAATTATACCTATTTCAAAAATTATGTAAACTCTTTTGCGTTTAAACTGTATAAGAGGTATAAGTGGATAAAATCCTGTTGTTTTTTTTTCAAAATTAGCGTTTATTGTTACTTGCACTTACACATAGAACGGAGTATTAGATATATGAGTCTTGCTAAAGGGAAAATCCTCTGGATAGATGATGAAATAGATAGGCTGAAACCGCATATCATTTTGCTTAGAAATCGTGGCTATGAAGTTGAAACTGCTTCAAATGGAGAAGATGCAATAGCTATGGTGGCTCAAAAGCATTATGATTTAATTTTTTTAGATGAAATGATGGTTGGTATCAGCGGTTTAGAAGCTTTGCCTAAAATTAAAGAAAAAGACCCAAATACTCCCGTTGTCATGGTAACCAAATCCGAAGCTGAATCTGTTATGGAAGATGCTATTGGTAAAAAAATAGATGATTATCTGACCAAACCTGTAAATCCTGCTCAGATATTGATGGCATGCAAAAAGTTTTTAGAAGCGAATAGAATCGAAGAGGAACAGTTCACTAGAGATTATTTACAGGGATTTAATCAAATTTCCCGTCAAATGCTTGGACCTCTCAGTTGGACAGAATGGCAATCTCTTTATAAAAATCTTGTTTCTTACTCTATGGAACTTGATAAGCACCCGGACTCCGGCTTGACTCAAACCCTTGCTGACCAGTGGCGACAGTGCAATGCAGAATTTTCTAAATTCGTTGAAGCTAATTATAAAGATTGGATTGAGTACGAAGATGAAAATTATCCGCTTCTTTCTCCAGACATACTTGATAATTATATTTATCCTATTTTAAACAATGAGCCTGATACTAATCTTGTTTTCTTTGTTGTTGACTGTATGCGTTATGATCAGTGGTTAGTGATAGAAGAAATTCTGAAATCTTCTTTTGCTTCGACTACTGATTTATATTCTTCTATTTTACCTACAGCTACTCCTTATGCCAGGAACGCAATTTTTGCAGGGCTTTTCCCTTCTGAGATAAAACATCATTATCCTCAATTTTGGAATGTTGAGTCTAACTCAGAAGACCATAAGCAAAATGCTTTTGAAAAAGATTTGGTGGAAGCATGGGTGCAAAGGAAAAGACTTAATCTAAAAAATAAAGTCAACTTTGTTAAAATATTTGATACTGATTTTGGTAAAAAAATAGAAAAAGATATGCCAAAGCTATTGCAATCTCAGTTTACTGTGGTTGTACTTAACGCAATGGATATGATTGCTCACTCTCGTTCTGACTATGCAATATTAAAAGAAATTGCTCCTGATGAGTCAGCTTATCGCTCGCTTACCAAATCATGGTTCCAACATTCTTCATTCCTTGGCATGTTAAAAACTATAGCAAAGCAGCCTAATACTAAGGTCGTTATTACAACTGATCATGGATCTATTCGTTGCATGCGAGGCGTTAAAGTACTTGGAGATAGAGACACTTCTACTAATTTGCGATATAAATTTGGTAAAAATGTAAAAGCTGATAAGCGACATGCTATGCAAATCTCTGACCCTAGAAAGTATAAATTAACTGCTCACGGAATTACTGTGAATAATATTATCGCTAAAGAAGACTATTATTTTGTGTATCCTACTGATTATCATCACTATATGAATAAATATCGCGACAGTTTTCAGCATGGAGGTATTTCTTTAGAAGAGATGATTATTCCTGTAATTGTGTTAGAACCTAGATAATTTATGTTAGGATATTATTTTTTTTTCGTATATTGAATATATGGAAGTAAATAACTATACAACGCTCTCAGAGAAAGAGACAATAGAACTCGGAAGAAAATTCGCTGAAGATTTAGTACCTGGAGACTTGGTATTATTTTATGGTGACTTGGGAAGCGGTAAAACTGAATTTATAAAGGGAATATGCGAGTATTTTAGTGTAAATGAACTCGTGACTTCACCTACATTTACTATTATGAATCAGTACGCCGGCGAGCTAAATGATGAGGATTTGCCTATATATCATGTAGATTTGTATCGAATCAAGTCAAAAGATGAGTTAGGTGAAATAGGTTTACAGGATTGTTTGTTTTCAGATGATGCCATAAAGCTTATAGAATGGGCAGAAAAAGCACACAGCTTACTACCTGATACAAAGTATAAAGTTAAAATTGAGTTCGACCCTGAGGACGAAAACAAGCGAAACTTTAAGATTTCTTACCAAGCAGAAGACTAAAAAAATATTTAAAGCTGTCCTCCAAAGACAGCTTTTTTATTGATACTTTACTTAGTTCAATTTCCGAATCACTTCATCCGCTATAACTTGACTGGATCCTAAAGCTGAATTTACATATTCACCAGATAGATTTGAGATTTTCTTATATTCTGAAGGGTTCTTTAAAAGTAAATCAAGATGTAATCTAAGCTCGTTTGTAGATGCTACGCTTGTTAAAGCACCTAAATTTTCTAATATTGGAGCATCGGGGGAGTTGGTGTTGTTTTTTCCGGTAATTAGAGGAACAGCGTACCCTGCCGGCTCTGTAACGCTGTGCACTCCCACGCCAAACGCTCCACCTATGTATGCAATGTCTGCCAAAGCATATAAGCTTAGTAGCTTCCCAATGCTATCAACTATTACATGATTATTAGACAATGCTAAGGTTTGGTCTTCTATCGATAGCTGCATTAATTGTGAAAGTAACACTGTGTTAGGGACAATGCCCTGCAATTCTTTTAAGTGATTGTTAGTTGGTTCGTGCGGTACGTATATGATGCAAAGTAAATCTATACCTATTACTTTGGCTGCTTCAGAGATTATTTTTTCATCCGGTTGCCAAGTTGAACCTGCTATAAGTACTTTTCGTCCAGCGAATATAGATTTGTCCAACAAAGGATGTTTTTTAGATTCTTCTACTTTACATGCAATTCTGTCAAGTCTTGTATCTGGCAACGTTTCTACATGCTTTATGCCTGCATTTATATATTTATAGGTTTCTTCCTGATTGACGGCATAAATCTTATCAAACCTAGTAAATGCTATTTTTACAAAACTTTTTATTTTGCCAAGCAAGCCTGATGGGAAAGTGGCATCTATCAAATAAAGAGGAATATTGCTATTAAAAGCTTTTGTTAGCAGATTGAGCCATATCTCGTAACGAACTAGTATTATTGCTTGTGGTTTAATAGTTTTTAGCAAATATTCTACGTTCGATTTTGTATCTAAAGGAAGGTAGAAAACTGCATCTGCAAAGGAATATTTTTTCTGAGTAGTATAACCTGATGGAGAAAAGAAAGAACAAACAATATTGATATCCTTTCTTTCGTTTTTGATTAGCTCAATCACAGGTTTTGCCTGCTCAAATTCTCCCATAGAAGCAGCATGAAACCATATAGTTTGTTTGCTTTTGTCTATGCTCTTAAGTGATAGTAGTGATGACTCTACGGCTGACTCTCTCTCCTTAAACTTAGGCAATGCAAGTTTAAGGAGTGGTCTTAAAAGCAAAATAACAGGTAAAAATATATAGTTGTAGATAAATACCATCTTCTTATTGCTCCTGCTTTTCAGATAGCTCTAACCAGCGCATCGTGGCATCATCTATCGTATCTTCCAGTTTTTTAAGTTCGGCTGCTTTCTCTTCTAATTCTTTATAGTCAGTTAAAGCACCTTGTGCCAATAACTCTTCTAACACTTGTTTCTTTTCTTCTAGTTGAGGTATATCTTTCTCTAAACTGTCAAACTCCCTCTGCTCCATGTATGGGAGCTTTTTAGAAGTATTTTTGGGCTTATTGATATTCTTTTCTTTTGTATCATCTTTCTTAAGAGCTTTTGCTTTGCGAAGTTCTTCTTCTTTCTTTTCCAAATAAATAGAATAGTTCCCCGGATATTGCTTGATATTGCCTTTACCGTCAAAAGCATAGATAAATTCCACAGTTCTATCCAGAAAAGATCTATCGTGCGAAACAATAATAAGCACCCCAAGGAAGTTATCTAAGTATTCCTCTAAAGCTGTTAAAGTTTCTAAATCGAAATCATTTGTCGGCTCATCAAAAAGCAGAACATTTGGATTTGCCATTAGCACTCTTACTAATGCCAATCTTCTTTTCTCACCGCCGGAAAGAGTCTCAATTAAAGCTCCCTGTTGTTTGCGAGGGAAAAGAAATTTATCCAGTAAGTCTTTGCATGTAAGATATCTGTCTTTTCCGACACCAACGTTTATATATTCTGCCACTTCACGAATAGTTCCTAACACAGTTTGAGTAGGCTTAAGACTCTCAATTTCCTGTTCGAAGTAACCAAACTTAGTAGAAGCACCTATTAGTACATTGCCCTGATCTGGTTGCAATATGCCACAAAGAGTTTTGAGCAAGGTAGACTTGCCGGAACCGTTAGGACCAATGATACCAATTCTGTCTTTAGGTTTTGCAATGTAAGTAAATTTATTAAACAGTAGACGATTGCCAAGAGTTTTAGTAATGTCATGAGCATCGATAACTCTACTACTTAAAAAAGAGTTACCAAGCTCTATTTCAATTTTCTTTTCTTTTACTCTGATAGAGTTGTTCTTTAAGTCGTCTATCCAGTCTATTTTGGATTTTTGCTTAGAGCGACGAGCTCTGGCACCACGTTGCAACCATACCAGTTCTGTCCTTAGGCGGGAAAGATTATGCTCTAAAGTAGATTCTCTCGTCTGAAGATATATTTCTTTTTGCTCTAAGTACTTTTCGTAATTGCCCGGATAGTTAAATATTCTCTGTTCGCTTATTTCCACAATTCGAGTAGAAACTGCATCCAAAAAATACCTATCATGGGTTACAAATAAAAGGGAAATATTTGAAGCTGATAGTCTATCTTGAAGCCACTGCACCGAATCTGCATCTAAATGGTTAGTAGGCTCATCTAAGATCAATAATTTTGGCTTGGAGAGCAGTGCTTTTGCTAATGCGACTCGCTTCCTAAGGCCACCTGAAAGATATTTTACAGGCTTATGAAGCTCAGTCATGCCAAGTTCAGTGAGCACCTTCATTGCTTCATTTTCATAATGCCATGCGTTTTTCTCATCAAGTATATGGGTAAGCTCTTCCATACGTTTAGCGTCTTCGGGTCTGTTTCTGTTACAAAGATCTTTATATTCTTCAGTGACTTTGTAAAGATAAGGATTAGAAGATAGCACTGCTTCAAGTACAGTTTCTTCTGATTCAAATTCCGGAAGTTGATCTAAAAATTCAAAAGTAACATTATTGTTAAAAGTAACTTCTCCGCTGTCTTGATCTTCCAGTCCGGCAACGATTCTCATCAGAGTAGTTTTGCCAATACCGTTTTTACCTATAATACCGACTCTATCACCTTCTTCCATACCGAAAGCAACATTATCAAAAAGTAGTTTATCGCCGTAAGTTTTACTTATGTTGTTTGCTGAAAATATTGTCATGGTGCTAAAAATTCGTCCGTTTGTTGTATAATTTCCAAAGATACCAATTTAGTATATTTATCGACAAGAGAGTCAACTAAAATTTTCTCGTTATCATCCAAGTCTATTTTGACTGAGATGAATTTAATCGCCTGATGAACCCATTCATATCCATATTTATCAGCTTTTCCTTCGCCAATTTGCTGGGCTACATAAATTAGTTTTTCCTTGGCTCCATCGCTTCTGTTCCATAAAAATGGCAAAAAGTAGCAGGAAGAACCATAAATAAATTGAGACTCTATGCTTAAACTATCCAAAACAACTCCCTGGTCTATAATTGGAAGTGAAGCATTTACCCAACTGATTTTCTTATGTGGCCAACCGGTAAAGACAGCTCTACACATAGTCAAAGAGCCGATGTAAGTAATAGAGACTCCTGCGAGAGACGTGTCAGACTTGGCTAACTTTTCAAAATAAGAAACTGCCGAATCAAGCAACTCTTCATCTTTAGTTGCCTTCATGTAAAGCACACGAGCATCTTTGATATTATATCTATCAATTTCGTTAGCGTTAGCAAACCCGAAACATAAAGAAATTAGCAGAAGGATGTATTTCATAGGTAATTAGATTATTTGTTTTCGTAGAAGAGTTATTTATATAACAAACATGGGGGTAAGCCATCTGTTATTATCATTTCTTTACAAATTTACGAAAACAATGCTAAAGAGCGAAGTTTAATACAAGCGATCCTAAAATTTATCAGACAAAGCATTTGGAATTAAGTTGCTATTTCTTAATTTAAAAAGAGACTCCAATTTTGCGCAATTGCAATGTTCAAAATTTATCTAAATTTTATCTCAGACTTTGAGATATAGCTTAAGTTTTTAGAACACTCGACATTCTCTATTACATTGATACTGTTAATCTCTAACTCAATCTTATAGGAAACAAGGCTGAGTAATTACAGTCGAGTGCACAATCATCCGATTTAAATAATACTTCTCCATCCCAGAGAAAATATCTACAATCCAAAGGCAGGACTATGAAGTTTTACCGTATAGTTAGAAATTCACTTTCCAAATCAACTTAAGAGTTTCTATAACTTTTCAAACTATCATCATCTGATGGATTCGTATACTTAAAATACGCTAAGGAATCCAATTTTTGAACAATGGTGTCAGGATAAATAAAACTTGATTATTGAGCTTCGTTTGATTTTGCAATAAAGAAATAAAATACTTTTCTTATGTTCTTTATAACTGACTATAAATAAGATATTTATAAAAGTACAAATGAATAGACTTTTATAAAAATTATAAAAATCTAAAAAAAATTGTAATAAGCATGTAACCTTTTTGAGATTGGCTGTGTCTACCAATAAAGAGAAACTTATAACTCTATTTCTAAGAAGGGGCAAATTATTATGATGAAGCAAATGAAAAACATCGCCACTCAAACACTCTTCGGAGCGCAGGAAATTAAATCTTACATGAAACGTGCGACACTTACTTCTTTTGGTATAACTATTGGATTGTTTACGTCTGCTTTTGCTTTAGGCTTATACATTACTAGTCTTTCAACAAGTATTATTGAAAAAGAAGCACCGATACGAAACACTCCGGGGACTACAGTACTTATTGATTATAATACTGATAATAACACAACAATTGATTTAATTCCAATATCTTTTGATGTTATAACTACATTTATAAAAGGAACTCAAACGGTGGCTGGAAATTTTGTGCCAATGCCTGATATGGATATGGTAATTGATGCTTCAAAAATTGCTACAGTTGGTCAAATTGGCAGATCATCTTCTACAATTGGGGACACTGATGTTGATGATATTGATGAAGCAATTGATGTCGTATTTAGAGAACATGAGAAATTCAAAGTTGATGTTAATGCAACTCCTACTCAACAGGAAATATTTGAAGAATGGGAAGTGTCAGAAGGTCCAAACGTAGATATTTCTGAAATAAGTAGTAATATAGTATATCCTAGAATAGCTAAACAAGCCGGTATTGAAGGATTAGTTTTATTAAACGTACTTGTTGGTGCGGATGGAACTATTAGAAATGTGAAAGTGGATCATACCGATAATTTATTACTAAACGAAGCAGCTATCAGTGCAGTCAAAAGATCTACTTATACCCCAGCTATTCAAAATGGCACTCCTTGTGCCTGCTGGATAAGCATTCCTATAGAATTTAGACTTAATTGATATCACTTAGTTTTGTTAAACTAAAACGATACAACTACAGCACAAAGACCACTCTGACCGGAGTGGTTTTTTTTATGATTAGTCAATATATCTAAATTATCTATTGGATAATAGCATTATACGATGTAATTTATAAACAATAACAATCTAAATATACTGATTTAAATAAATAGAGAATATGACTGATTTTGTACTAAAAGCTAAACACTGGCAAGTGTTTCTGGTTTTATTTGCGGTACCATATTTTTTGCAACTAATGATAATTCCATCTGACATTGAGCCGGAAAATTTGCAAAAATATGTAATAATGATGATACCTTTTGCCTTGTATTATCTTATATCTAATTTGACATGGTATTGGGCTGTAGGTATTGGGTTACTAAAAAAGACTACTGAAGAAAAAGCTCCCAAAAGTATTTTATTCAAAATAAGTATCATTGGGGTTATTATGATTTATGTTTCTGTGTTTGCTGTAATGATTCGACTATTTGATATAATAACACAAATTTTGAATGAGACTGTAGAACCAGAAAAAATATTGCCAATAGCAGGTATTTTGTTAATCTTGATGTTAATGTTATTAATCGGTTTTATTTATATGTTCGTTTTTACAGCTCGTTCTATATATACTGCAGAGACTCAGGAAAAAGCAAAGTTTAAAAATTATATTGCAGAGTTCATTTTAGTTTGGTTTCTGCCGGTAGGAGTCTGGTTTTTGCAACCAAGAATAAATAAAATAGTAAGAGAAGATAATGAATAGTATTCCTTTTTTGCTTCGAGCAAAAACGATGCAGGTTTTTAGCGTTTTGTTTGCAATACCTGTAGTAATTATGATTGCTGCTTTAGCCATATTGTTATTCAATTTTAGACTAACAACAGTTTTCTCAGTATATCCATTTATTGCCTTGCCTGTTTATATTCCATTTTTTGTTTGGAATTGGAATGTTGGAGTTTATCTCCACGAAAAGCTGCCGGAAGAGCTTCGATTCCAAAGAGGAGTATTCAAAATTGCATTTGTATTTAAGATAATCTGTCTTATTATTTCAGCCTTCCTGTTGCATAATCTGTTTGGGGCAACATTTATGAATAATGCATCTTTAGAGCCCAGTTTCTCCTCTTTAGGTATTTTTATTCCGTTTTTGATTGCCACATTGTTTATAATGTTTTGCTTAGCTTATGTAAGTTACTATAATGCAAGAACTATCAGAACTTTAGAACGAAAAGAAGCTATGAAGTTTTCTGAATGTTTTGAAGACATGCAGTGGATTTTCGTAATTCCATTAGGTATATGGAATCTACAGCCAAGAATAAATAAAATAGTCAATTCTCTGAAATTTGAACTTGTTGCAAATGAAACTGAAGAAATGTAATTCAATTGCGTTCACAGCTAATGATGAGGGTATCTACTAGTTTATTATAGTGCAAATAATCCTTGTATTGAGCAATCTACATTTTTTACAATCTGCGATATAAGATTTAAAAACACAAAGAACATCAGCAGATACTGATATTAATTATAGTATTTATTACTCTTTTGCAAACAGTATATCAGTCCCATCAGTTTAGTAAATATACTTTGGAATTGAATGTCTAATCTAAAGATATAAAGTCATAGACATGTGTAAAATATATTTATTCTACAAATAGAACACTGTATACCTAAATTTCTTAATTTTGTGCTTTACTTTACTACTATCAGGCACAAAATGAAAATAATACACTTACTTGCTATGCTTATCCTTGTTGCTCTTCCGCTAAAAGCTGAAGTTCCACTAGCCCAAAAATATAAGGATGTCTTTGATAAAATCTATAAAAAAGCACATCAGGATTCTACTGCTTGGGAGCGAATGGCATATTTCTGTGATACTTATGGTCATCGTCTTTCTGGCTCAGAGGGGCTTGAAAAAGCTCTGGATAAAGCTGTGGAATTGTTCAAAAAGGATGGATTTGTTAATGTCTGTAAAGAACCTATTTCTGTACCACATTGGGAGAGAGGTGAGGAGTCATTGGTTCTATTAGCTCCTCATAAAAGGAAGTTAAACTTTCTTAGCTTAGGCGGTTCTGAAGCTACACCCGATGGAGGGATTACTTCCGAAGTTTTTGTAGTGAATCACTGGAATGAACTTGCTCCTAATGCACTAAATATTAAAGATAAGATATTGATTTTTGATGTACCGTTTGAAAATTATAGTCAGCATGTGATGTACCGTGTTTTTGCTGCTGATAGTGCTTCCAAATATGGAGCTAAAGCTGCTCTTGTTCGATCTGTGAGTCCTTATGGCTTTCAATTACCGCATACAGGCATAATGCGATATAACGGAACAGTTCCAAAGATACCACTTGCTGCTATCACAATGGAAGACGCTCTGATGTTTTCACGGATTCAGAAAAGAGGGGATAAATCAATTCTCCATATAACTATGAATTGTAAAAATCTTGATGATGTTGATACTTATAACGCGATGGCGGAGTTGAAAGGACAAAAATATCCAAAATCCATAATTGCCATAGGTGGTCATATAGATTCATGGGATGTGAGTAGCGGTGCACAGGATGATATGGGGCCTGTACTAACTACGTGGTTTGCAATGAAAGTGCTCAAAGAACTGAATTTAATTCCAAATCATACTATAAGAACAGTGCTGTGGGGGGCAGAAGAAACCGGAGGACAGGGCGGTGTTCAATATGCAGAAAAGCATAAAAACGAACCTCATATTCTTATGTTAGAATCTGATGCCGGAGTATATAAACCATCCAGATTAGGTTTTACAGGGCCAGATTCCATGCGTATAAAAATTGAGAATATAGCATCATTACTTAAAGAACGCACCGGACCTTTTAAAATATTAGATCATGGCAGTGGCACTGATATACGACCTATGATGGCCTATGGAATACCAGGCATGGGAGTGTGGCCTGACTCAGATAATCTATATTTTAGAGAACATCACTCTCCTTCTGATACGCCAGACAAGATTGACCCTAAAATAATGAATGATTGCGTAGCAACAATAGCATTCTATATATATGTATACAGCATGGAATTTGATGGGGAAGCTATGAATCAAGAAATGAATGAGGAAACTGGAGAATAAAACTTTAAGACCAAGGCACAAACAAGGTCTGTGTGTAGCATTAGACCGCTTATACCTGTTAATTTCATCAGTATAGGTTTTACAAATAATGGATTAAGTTGACAGTGAGTAAACCTATCAAAAATTAAGTGGAATAAAAAGTTAGGTAAGAAATAGTTTTAATAGAACAATTGATAGTATTCTATTGTTCTATTAAATAAAAACATAGCAATATTATTTTTTAAACTACTTATTGTTTAATCAATTTGTGTGATGTATGCTAACTACCCATTACCAAAGCAGCACCAGTCACATAAGCTATAAGCCACCATATATAAGCGGCTCTTGAAAATAAGTGTAGACCTTTTTCAGGTCGGGTATTTATACCATTTTTGAGTTTATGCTTCCAAATCATTACAGCGTCTATCAGCATACCCGTCAGTGAGGAATAACCTAACATGCCATGAGGAGAAAATGGACTGTTTTCAGAGCCTATTATCATCAACGTAGTAGCAATGATATCGAAGGCTACTCCGATAGTTATAAAATAAAGCACAGTGTTATTTACTATTTTTTTACGTTGCTCTGTGATTATTGCTACAGAGTAAAAAATCAGTGCTAAATTTACGATAGTAACGCCCGCCATAATTACCGGTGTCATGTTGTTTAACTCATAGTTATAAAGAAAAATTAACGGATGAAAAGCTAATATGTTTTTTAACTGTATGTTAGATTTAAAAAAAAGGCTTGCTATCTAGTCTGATAACAAGCTCGTTATATAATTATTTCCAAGTCTTTTCTACTATTTTAATTCTGCCGGGATAAGATATCGGACCTATAGGTGTTGTGATAGTTGGTCGTGCATCTAAGGTGATTTTAGCAGGGGAGGAGTTTGCACCGCCCAAAGCAAGCGCAAGATTTACTAATCTCTCGTAGCCTTGTTTGCCAAAAAACTCATATAAATCCAAACCTATTGCTAACGGAATAATCGCAGACTGTCCGGTGCCGGGTATAACAATTGGTTCTGCGATATTGCCTGAAACGGTAGGGACATCATCAATGTATAATGTCCAATCAAATGAAGTAAGTGTTGCAGAGGACTGTTTAGTTCCACCAGTTCCATCATTTGGATTTTTAGCTTCAACATTTAAAATAAACTGAGTAGGCAAAGATTTTTTAGCATAAGCATTTGTTAGTTTCAAACCATCAGTAATAGAAAAGTCTTTTATAGACTTTTTATTTGACAATGCGATGCCATTAACGTGGAAATTATTTACATCCTTGAGTTTAAATTCGCATCTTTTAAGATTTGTCATAGATTGTTGAATTTGCTTCAAAGTGTTGCAACCGGATACTGCAATGAGTCCAATCATTGCAATTATCATTAGATATTTTGTTTTCATATGTGTCTCCGTAAATGAATTGATATATCATATATACAACAAAGAAGTATAAAAGTTTCCAAGTTATATCATTTAAAGCAAAAAACCGAAAGCAAATGCCTACGGTTTTTTCTATCAAAAAATAATGCTAATACAATCTTAGTCATTTAAATCAGCTTCGTTAACTAAAGTTTGAACGGCATCGCCTGAAATTCCATCTTTGATTACTTTGTCAACTATATCACTGAACTTATTAACTTTTGTGTTAAGTATATTAAGGGAGCTTAGAAGCCTAACTTTAGCAATCAAGAGTTTCTCTTCGATTGGTTTACTTAAAAAATCATCAGCACCTGCTTCTATAGATTTTAACTGATTTGCTACGTCGTTAAGTGCAGTAACAATAACAACCGGAATATGTCTGGTGGCTTCATCTTCTTTCAGATGACGAACAGTTTCATATCCATCCATTCGCGGCATCATAACATCTAAGACAACAGCATCAGGATGTCTTTCTTTCACTTTTTCCAAACAATCTACGCCGTCATAAGCCTCTTGTGCTTCATATCCGTTTGCTTCCAAATATCTTCTCAAGAGTTTAGTTGTTATTTTATTATCATCAACAACCAAGATAAAAGGCTTCGCCATAACTACCCCAAAATTTATGTCTAAACTTATTTATGCAAAATATAGTCAATTATATAAATACTTATACGAATTATGTACTTGTATCATTTTAAACTAGACCTAATATATTGAAAAAAATTAAAAAATCCATACAAATACTGAATTTATCCAAAAATTTATATACCCTTTTCAAAAAAATCACGTAAGTATTTTCCTGTATATGAATTTTTACAATTTATAATCTCTTCAGGAGTCCCCTCAAAAATAATTTTACCTCCGCCTTCGCCCGCCTCCGGTCCTAAGTCTATTATGTGGTCAGCAGATGCTATAACGTGCAGGTTATGCTCAATTATAACTACCGAATGTCTGGTATCTGTAAGCTTTCTAAAAGATGTTATAAGCTTAGAAATATCATCAAGGTGCAAACCTGTTGTAGGTTCGTCAAAAATAAATAAGGTTTTACCACTTGATTTGGCATCTAAATGCCCGGCTAATTTAATTCTTTGAGCTTCACCTCCGGAGAGGTGAGTGCTCGGCTGCCCGAGTCTCAAATAACCAAGACCAACGTCTGTTAATATCTGTAACTTTTTCGTTATTTTGGTCTTATCAGCAAAGAAGTCTAAAGCCTCATCTACTGTCATGTTAAGAACGTCTATAATAGTTTTTCCATTGTAGAGTATATTTTGAATTTCTTTTTTATATCTGCTACCTTTGCAACTTTCGCAAATTAAAGTTACGTCAGGGAGGAACTGCATATCTACTTTAATAGTACCTTCACCTTCACATTCATCACATCTTCCGCCGGCTACGTTAAATGAGAAATTCCCGGGTTTATAGCCCAGCTGACGAGACAGCTGAGTTTGAGCAAATGTATCTCTTATTGCATCGAATACCTTTGTATAAGTGGCAGGAGTTGAGCGAGATGATTTTCCAATAGGAGACTGATCAACCATTTCAATCATTTCAATATTTTCCATACCTACGATTCTTTCAAACCTACCGGTATGACCCATATATCCACCTTTGTATTTTTTAATACCTGCATATAGGATATCATGTATCAAAGTGCTTTTACCGGATCCTGATACGCCGGTAACGCATATAATGCAGCCCATAGGGAATTCAATTTGTTCTATCTCCAGATTGTTTTCCTGAGCATTATGAATTACTATTCTCTCGTTGTTTCCTTTGCTGCGTTCTTTAGGTATTTCAATATTTTTTCTACCTGTAAAATAATCTGCTGTCAGCGAATTAGTTGCATGTTCCAATTCCTCGAAATTACCTGAGAAAACAACCTCTCCACCAAATTCGCCTGCATTAGGCCCCATATCAATTATTTTATCTGCATGGTGTATAATGTCAGGGTCATGCTCTACAACAACTACAGTGTTGCCCAAACCGCGTAATTTGTATAAGATATGTATCAATCTGTCTGTGTCTCGTGGATGCATACCTATGCTTGGCTCGTCTAAAACGTATAATGTCCCTACAAGTGAAGAGCCCAGGGCTGTTGTCAGATTTATTCTCTGAGCTTCGCCACCTGACAGTGTGTGAGTCAGCCGAGATAAAGTTAGATATTCGAGACCAATATCAACTAATAGTTGCAAACGCCATTTAATTTCAATAAGCACTTTCCCGGCGACCTGCTCTTCGTAGTTGCCAAGTGAGATTGTATCAAAAAACTCACTAAGCTGCCCCAATGGCATTTTAATGAGCTCAGTAACGTTTTTATCTGCAACAAACACTTGCCTTGCAGAAGTTCTTAATCTGGAACCATCACAAGCAGTACATTCAGTGTAGCCTCTGTATTTGCTGAGCATTACTCTATAGTGCATTTTATAACTTTTAGATTCTAAATGTTTAAAAAATGCTTTGAGTCCTATATAGTCCTCAGCTCCATTCCAAATAATATCCATTTTTTCTTTAGGAACTTTTACTATAGGAATATCTACTGGTATATCATATTTTTTAGCAATTTTGATTAAAGCTTTTTCGTGTTTTGAGAACTTTTCACCTTTGAAAGGATGAAGTGCGTGTTTCTTAATGGTAAGCGACTTATCCGGCATGACTAAATCTGAATCTATACCAATAGTTCTACCGAACCCCTGACATTTAGGGCATGCTCCATATGGATTATTGAAAGAAAATAGCTTAGGTTCAGGCTCTAAATATAAAATATCACAATCAGGGCATTCATAGACAGAACTAAATGTATGCTCTACTACATTTGTAATGTTAATAATACAAATTCTTCCCTCACCATAGTGAAATGCTGACTCTATAGAATCTGTAAGGCGTGAAATGCTTTCAGCGTCTTGACTAAAGACAATTCTATCTACAAGAAAGTAGTACTTTGTATCTACAAAGTCATCAGGTATGCCTTCGCTCTCTAAGTCAATTAATTCTGTAGAGCCTGATTTAACAGCTCTGAAGAAGCCCAAAGTTTTATATCTTTCTACAAGTTCTTTTGCTTTTGTTCCATTGATTTTAGGTTCAAAACATACAAATAGTCTATCTCCTTCAGACCAATTAGCCAAAGACTTAATTACAGAAGACGGAGTGTCCTTTTTAATTACGTCACCGCACTGTTTGCAGATAGTTTTACCAACTCTGCCAAATAACAACCTGATATAATCATACAGCTCCGTGGTTGTACCAACTGTAGAGCGAGGATTTCTGGAATGTGCTCTCTGCTCGATAGCTATAGCAGGGGGGAGGCCTGTTATAGATTCAACATCAGGCTTACCCATCCTTTCAAGGAACTGTCTTGCATAAGAAGACAATGATTCTACAAATCTTCTTTGACCTTCTGCATATAAAGTATCGAAAGCAAGTGTAGATTTGCCCGAGCCACTAACTCCGGTGATAACTGTAATTCTATTATGTGGTATTTCTACGCTAACATCTTTAAGATTATGTAGACTAGCACGATTTATCTTTATGCTATTATTATTTTTGTTGCTCATATAATATCGAATAGGTTATGTATACAATCAAGCAATTTAAGACAATATTGATAATTGAGAAAATATATTATTAGAGGAAATTATAAAGATAGTGTAAAGACCTATAAAGAAATATTGATTAAACTTACTACATATTAACAATCTTTACTAAGTCTTTATACAATCTTAACAATTCGGGATTAGTTTTGTACGTTGTTATTGGTAAAACTTATTTAATATTTTTGGAGAATGGGATGAAGAAGTTTATTCTTCTATTCAGTTTATTGCTATTGACTTGGTCTCAAGCAGAAGAAGTTAACAAGACACAAGAGCAGACAGACGACAAACTTAAGATAGGTTTGCTTGGATTTATTTCTGCTGAGACTGAGATTGATAACGGAGAACTTACGAATACCGGGATCAATATGGATAGAGCCTATCTAACTCTTAAAAAGCAAGCCTATGGTATATTGTCTATGAGGATGACTGTGGATACTTATGAAGATGATGACGGGTTGGAGCTTCGTTTTAAGTACTTTTACGGCTCGTTAGATATTGGAAATTGGTCAGTTTTTACAGATAACGAATTTGAATTTGGAATGGTTCATACGCCATTTTTAGATTTTGAGCAAGCTATAAACAGATATAGAGTGCAGGGAAAAATGTATGCCGAGCGTGCAAAATTATCCAAATCAGCAGACTTAGGTCTAACATGGTTTGGTTATTTTGGCGGTGAGATGCCTGACACGTATAAAAAGAAAGTAAAAAATAAAAAATATGCAGGCTTGTATGGTTCTTATGCTTTAGGAGTATATAATGGAGCCGGCTATAACGGAATTAACCAAAATCAGTCTGTAGCTTTCCAAGGTAGACTAACTGCGAGGCCTTTGCCATTTGTGATTCCAGGTCTGCAGTTTACTTATGCTACAATTTACGGTGAAGGTAATGCGCCTATACCTTATGAAATATCAGAAGCTGAAGATTTTGCAGATTGGCAAAATCATTATATAATGGCTTCTTACGAATCTTCAATGCTTACGCTAACTACTCAATATACTTTTGGCAAAGGAAATATGGAAGGTGATAATTTTTCTATCTTGTCAGATACATTGACTATTCGCGACTTCCGGACTGAAGATTTTGCCGGAGCTTCAGTTTTTGCTGAGCTAAAGCTAACAGATAAAATATCCTTAATGGGAAGATATGACTATTTTGATCATAATACCGATAAGTCAGATGATATCTCCAGAAGAATTATAGGTGGTGTAGCTTACTCATTTGATAGTTATAATATGCTACTGTTAGATGTCGAAACTACAAATAATGATGATGAAGCAACCGATAAAACATTAGTGAAATTATCAATGCAGATAAAAATATAGAAAAAGCAAAAAGAACAACTAACATTGCCTTTTAAAGATTCATTTACTTAGATATCCATCTGCAGTTACAACTGATATATTGAAAATAAATAACCCCCAAAAGTGAATTTTATAACTTTTGGGGGTAAGTACATATTTAAAATGGGATTATTTCTCAGATTTATTCGAGTTTTAATCTATTTCTTTTCCCAATAGATTTCTTTTTTCAACTGCTGAATCCATTTGGCTTGCATTTCCATTTGTTTTTTGATTTTAGCACGTTGTTCCAACTCCTTAAAATCAATTTGCAAATCAGCTTTATGTGCATCAATTACCTTTCTCTTAAGGACAATGTGATAAGCCTGTTTAGAAGGATCTGCCATGTAAGGAGCAGGATCAGAAACTTCACCAACTTTCATATTTTTTAAAGTTGAGGCTAAAGTAGGAGGTAGTTCATCCATTCCAACTGCACCAATTAAGCCGCCAAATCCACGAGTATCTTTGTCATCAGAGAATTGCTTAGCAAGTTTTCCAAAATCTTTTCCATTTTCTACAACTTCTTTTTTCAATCCTTGTAGGAATTGAATTGCAGCATCTCTATCATCAGTAGATTCGTCAATTTTTATTAGAATGTGTCTTGTATTTATTGCCTCAGGTTTCTTTTCGATAGTTTGAATCAAATGATACCCAAATGGAGTTTCTATAGGTAATGATATCTGACCTTCTTGAAGCTGAAAAGCAGCCTTTTCGAACTCAGGAACTAACTTACCTTTATCAAACCAACCTAAATCACCACCTTCATCTTTTGTACCTGGGTCATCACTGTGTCTGATTGCCATATCTTCAAAAGTAACTTGTCCTGTAAGTATAGAGTCTCTGATAAGTTTAGCCTTTTTAAGGGCTTCATCTTTAGCATTGTTACTAGCTGTTACATTTTTAACAATATGACAAACTTCGATTTTGGCAGGTACCTGTGGAAGAGAGTCTTTATATTCATTATAAAACTCCTCAACTTCTCTTGGGGTAACTTTGACATCCATAAACTTCTGTTGGCTTAGTTTCTGAGCAAGAAGGCTTTTACGTATTTGGTCAGAGTATTCGTTTTTAATACTACCTATAGACATTTGATATACCTGCTCAACTCTTTTTTCAGAGCCATACTGAGAAATTACAGATTGAAGAAAATAGTCCCATCTTTGTTCAACTTCGTCATCGGTTACAACAACAGAATCCTCAAGTGCTTTAGTTATAAGTAATTTCTGAGCTATAAGTTCATCTAAAACTTTATCAAAGATTTCTTTGTCTTCTAAATCGATGGAAGGATTTTGTTGAGCCATCATTAATACCTGAGTCTTGACTTCAGATTGCATAATGATTTCATTTCCCACTATAGCTGCTATTTTGTCTAGAGTATCCCCATCTTCAGGAGTTTGTGCAAGACCTGTAGAAGACCAAAAAGATAAAAATAGTACAAAAAGTACTAAAATTCTTTTGCAAAAATGTGCCATGTTTTATCCGTTATTTTGAATTTTTAAGTATTTCTTTTATTGCTTTGTCCGAAACCGAAATATCGTATTTTTTCTTTAATTTTTTAATCCAAGTATCAAGAAGTTGTTGTTGGACTTGTTCCTGATAGTCAGAAGAGAAGTTGGGGATAGCTTCTTCAAAAGTTTTAATCCTAGGAAGTACTATTCTTTGAATATAAACTATACTCTTTCCAGCTTCGTGGCGGAAAGGTTTGGTGATAGTACCTTCTTTTACAAACGTTTCAGAGGCTAAAAGGTTTCTGAGAAGTAAGCTGTTCTTTGAAGATACTACACCTACAAAGCCACTTTTCTCTCGCATACCTTGGCGTTCAGTTTTTTCTGAAGCAATTTGTTTAAAGTTTTCAGGGGTAAGAGTTTTATATAGTTTGGCAGCAGTAGAGTCTTTTCCAATAATGTAAATTTCGCTTACTTCATAGAGAGTATCAGTCAAGAACTCATTTTTTCTGGATTGCCGGTACTTTTTAGCTTCTGTTGAGTCAAAAGACATTTTGTTCCATACTTCTTCTTCCTGTACCTTGAATAGCAAAATACCATTTTTATATTCTTTATAAAGAGCTTCAAACTCATGTTCTTCATTTTCAATATTTGCAGTTTCTTTATCAAATACTTCGTTGTAGTGCATTTTTTCAATCGCTTTAATAAATGCATTATATTCAAAAGCTGTACCTCGGAGCTGAGGATCTGTGTTAACTGTTTCTATGAATGAAGCCACTGTATAATCTTTACCAAAAAGCGAGTACATTACAAATTGTTTCAGATTATCAGGGATTTTTGCATCCCAGTCCTTAGTCAGTGTAGTTTTTCCGTCTTCTGTGTTTTTCAGTACATTTTCAATTATTGCTTTATAAACCATTAGTCTATGTTTTTGCATAAGTTTGTGGTCTAATTGTTCTTTGTCTTCTTGGTAAAGGTGAGATTTATAGAATTTTTTGAGTAAGTCTTTGTCTGCATCCAAATCAACTTGCTTAGTAGAATCTCTTTTGATGATATGCAAACCATAATCTGTATGAACAATACCGGAAATGTCACCATCTTTTAGCTTAAACATTTCTTCTTCAAATTCCGGTAACAAAGCACGTCCATTGTCTTCAAAACCCGTAGAACGAGAATAATACTTAGTAAGACTTCCGGCGTGAGCAGCAGAGAATGTGTCTTCTGAATACAATTCGGCAAGGCGTTCGAAACTTTCACCTTTTTTTAGTTTCGCAAGAGTTTCGTTTGCTTTTTTGATGTTGCTTTTATTAATACTGTCTTTTTGTTCTGCAGATAATCCTTTTTGAGGAGGATTTCTAAATAATATATGTGATGCTTTTACAAATTCTCTTTTTTGTTTATCTAATACTTTGATTATAAAGTATCCATAGTCAGTCTCTACTAGTTCCGGATAGATTTTACCTACTTTAGTTGAATAAACAGCATCTTCGATGGGCTTTTGAATTTTACCACCGGTGATGTAGTTTTGTAGAATTCCACCTTTGCGAGAGTTATTTGCATCTTCGGAGTATTTCTCAGCAACAGCAGAGAAGTCAGCACCGTTATTGATTTCTTCAAGAGCATCTAAAGCTTTCTGTTTTTGTGATTCTTTTGTAGTATTCGCAGTTTCCATAGTAGGTTTAGTAACTACAACTATAGCAATTTTGAATTCCTGCTTTCTACGAGGTAACATCTCATCAATGTATTTTTGAGTTAGATGTTTGTCATAGTAAAATGACTGAGCGAGCACTCTTCTGTTTTGTGCTATTTCATCAATAACAGATTGGTCTTTAGCATAACCTCTATCTAATGCATCTAAAATTTTAAGTTTATAGTCTATGTAAAGATCTATAAATTTCATTAGTGAATCTTTGGGCAAATCAGAAAGATTATCACTGCTTCTATTTATATTTTTTTGATATGCTCTTTGCAACTCTCCATAAGTAATATTTTGCTTACCAACGGTGGCAACTACTTTGTCAGATAAACCTGCAAAACATACTGAAGTACTTAGTATCAAAAGGGATATTAATTTAAGTACACCTGATTTGATGTTCATTTTATCTACTCCGAATTAGTTATTATTCTTAATTATCAAAACTATAAGTTAGCATATAGTAAGTCAGATATTTTCCAGATATTACCTGCACCAACTGTCAGCACAATATCGCCATCTAAAAGCATAGGTTTAATATTTTGGTATAATGTATCAAAATTCGGCATATAAAGCACATTTTTATGCCCTGCATTTGATGCTGCATCAGCTATAGTTTTGCCTGTAATTCCATCAATAGGTAATTCTCTTGCAGCATATACATCAGTAACTATAAGCAAATCAGCATCATCAAAAGATTTACCAAAGTCAGATGCTAGAGCTTGAGTTCTAGTGTAAGTATGTGGCTGGAAAATGCAGACTACTCTTCTTTCCCATGCATCTCTTGCAGCTCTAAGTGTAGAAGACACTTCCGAAGGATGATGAGCATAGTCATCAATAATTGTTATACCTTGCTTTTTGCCTTTAATTTCAAATCTGCGGAATACGCCATTAAACTGAGATAATGCTTTACTAATCACCTCAAAATCAATATTGAGCTCTCTTACAGAAGAAATAGCAGCGAGTGCATTTTTTATATTATGCTCTCCCGGTATATTTATCGTAACATTGCCTAACTCTTTACCGTGCTCAACAACAGTAAAAGAAGAGCTCCTACCTTTATGTTTGAGGTCGATGCCCCTAATGTCACAATGCTTAGACAGCCCATAAGTTGTGTATCTTTTGTTTAATAGTGGTAACAAATCTCTTACGCCGGGATCATCTAAACCGAGACAAATTTTACCGTAGAAAGGCACTTTATTTGCAAATTCTGCAAATGTAGACTTCAAATCTTCATAGTCAGAGTAAATATCTAAATGCTCTAACTCCATATTGTTTACAATGGCAAGAGTGGGTGTCAGCTGTAAAAAAGAACGATCGTACTCGTCAGCTTCTAAAACTGTCCATTTCCCATGACCTAAGCGTGCATTTGTTCCGCCGAGGTCTTTTAATCTTCCACCAACAATAACAGTAGGATCGATTCCGGCTTCTATAAGTATAAGACCAATCATCGAGGTGGTAGTGGTTTTGCCATGGGTGCCAGAAATCGAAATATTGTAGTTTAGTCTGGAAACTTCAGCTAACATTTCGGCTCTTCGAATGACCGGAATCTTTTTTTCTAAAGCTGCTTTAGTTTCCGGATTTTGAGCAACCTTGACTGCACTGGAGTATACTACTACTTCAGCATCTTTAATATTTTCCGGATAATGTCCAATAAATATTTTGGCACCAATATTTTCTAAATAATCAGTATTCTGCGATTGGTTCATATCGGAACCAGACACGGAAAATCCCTGATTTATTAAGATTTCGGCAATACCACTCATTCCGATACCGCCAATTCCAACAAAATGGATATTTTTAACAGTTGAAAACATATTTTACGTACTGAAGTTAATTATAAAGTACAAAGCTAATAAATCTCATCAAAATTAGCTATTAATTCAATACGATAATACTCTTTTCAAGTTTATAAGTTCACTAATATTTTGGAAGAGCATCTATCCGCACCGAATTTTCAAAATCAAACATCTTTTCTCCCAGTTCAAGCAATACTTTATCTGTAAAAGATGAATACTTGTCTAATATGTTTAATAGCTTACTATCATCATCGAAGAAAAGAGAGTTTGTTGATACAACATCTGCTATTCCATACGAATATTGAATTTCATAGGCTATTGAAGAAATAATTTGATTTTTTGCTTTCTGAAGTTCGTCAGCATCAATTCCATTTATTAATAAGTGTTTTATTTCATCTTTTATAAGTGAGTTGATATCGTCAGATTGGATGTTTTTTTCACTGGCTATTGCATAAATTGTAAAAAGCGAAGAATCTTCTCTTTTATCCACATAAGCACCAACAGAAGATGCAATCTGATCTTCATAAACTAAGCCCTCAAAAAGTCTGGAGCTTTTTCCATAACCCATTATGTTAGAGAGTAAGTCAGCTTTTAAAACTTCATCCGAGTCAAAACCTTCTAAGTGATAATTTAGAAATACAGCAGGATGAGGCACATTATCTACAAAGGTAGCTTTGGTATTACCAATGATTTCATGTTTGCCGGAAAATCTTTCTAATTGTTTATAATCAGAAGGTAGTTCTTTATCAAAATATTTCCTAACTAACTCCAAGGTTGCATTATTGATATCACCAACTAACACTAATACTGCATTGTCAGGCTGGTAATAACTTTTATGGAACTGATTAGCTTTGTCCAAAGTGGCAGCTTGCACATCTTCTATGGTACCATGCACTTCCCATGAGTAACCCGAAGAGGCAGAAAATGCTTTTTCGGCAAGTAATTCTCTCCATTTGCTATAAGGATAGTTTTCTACAACTTGTCTGATTTCTTCAGTAACTACATTTTTTTGAGTTTCTAAAGACTCTTCGCTTACTTCGAAATTGAACAATCTATCTGATTCTAACCAGAGAGCCAATTCTAATTGGTGAGCAGGCAGAGTCATTGTATATGATGTCCAGTCATAAGTAGTGTAAGCATTATTAGTGCCACCTGCTATGGAACAAAATTCGTCGAATTTGCCATGAGGAACGTTTTTAGAGCCTTCGAACATCATGTGTTCAAATAAATGCGCAAAGCCTCTTTGACCCATAATCTCATTTTTCGAGCCGATTCGGTAGGAGAGAGCTAAGCTAATGGTCGGAATATTTTTATAGACCATAACAACTTTTAAACCATTAGATAAAGTTGTTTTTTTCATGGATAGAATATTGCTTAAATCCAAGCTATACATCACATTTTCCCATTTTTGGATTAATCTTATTACAAATATACATAAAAAGAAGTAAATGTATTTTAACACAAAAATATTTTTATTATTTGAGAAATATTGTATAACTTAGGGCTTGGAAAATCAATATTTAGTTAAACAAATGAATTTATCTACACATATCATAACTTTGGAGAAGAGCAATGAAAGTTTATGAATCAAAGAACATTAGGAACATTGCCTTGGTGGGGCATGCAGGCTCCGGCAAAACTAGTTTGACGGAGTGTATTTTATTTAAAACAGGACTGATTTCTCGTATTGGTAAAGTAGAAGATGATAATACAGTTTCAGACTTTAGAGAATTAGAACATGAAAAAGGTAACTCTGTATACGGTACACCCGTTTTTGCAGAATGGAAAGACACGAAGATCAATATTTTAGATAACCCAGGTTTTGACGATTATGTCGGCGAAGTGAACTCATCAATTTACGCTGCAGATGTAGCTTTAATTACTATCAATGGTTCTCATGGTGCTGAAGTCGGCTCTGACTTTGCTTGGCAGTATGCGAACAAATTAGAAAAACCAACTGCTTTTGTTATTAATAAATTGGATGCTGAAAATATAGATTTTGATACGATTGTTTCTGAATTGCAAGCAAGATACAGTAAAAGTATAAAACCAACACAATTTCCTGTAACTACAGGGCCTGATTTTAATTCGGTTATTGATGTATTTGAAAAGAAAATGATATCTTTTAAAGATGGCAATATGACTGAATCTGAAATTCCTGATGAATTTAAAGATAAGGCTGATGATTTGTTTAATGAGTTATTGGAATCGGTAGCTGAAACAGACGAAGAATTAATGAATAAATATCTCGACACTGGCGAACTCAGCAATGAAGAATTCAAAATGGGTCTTAGAAAAGCTATTACAAATCGCTTAATAATGCCAATATTTGCCGTTTCAAGTAAAAATAACATTGGCATGGTAGCAATGTTAAACTTTATGGTAAATAGCTTCCCTTCTCCTTTAGATATGCCACCTGTGCAGCCTAAAGAAGGTGATGAGATAGTTTACGATCCAAAATCAAAAACATCTATCTTCATGTATAAATTATATGCAGATCCTAGATTAGGTGATATGACTTACTTTAAAGTTATGACTGGTACTTTGAAATCTTCAATGGATATGTATAATAATACTCGAAATCAATCTGAAAGATTTGGTCAGTTATTTATTGTTCAAGGTAAAGATAGAAAAGATGTTGCTGAAGTACAAGCAGGTGATTTAGCTGCTACAGTAAAATTGAAAACTGCACACGTTAATGATACATTTGCGGAAAAAGGGTTAGATATTCAATATCCACCTATCGTATACCCTAATCCAAAAATTCGTACTGCTGTTTATCCTAAAGTTAAAGGTGAAGAAGAAAAAGTGGGTGTAGGTTTGCATTCTTTGATGAAAGAAGACCCTTCGTTTACTGTAGAGCACTCTCAAGAGTTGCGTCAGACTATCCTTCATGCCCAAGGTGAATTGCATTTACAAAAAGCAAAATATAGACTTGAGAAACGTTATAAAGTTGAATCTGTTTTTGGAGAGCCTCGCGTACCTTACCGTGAAACTATCCAAAAATCTATTAATTCTGACTACCGCCATAAAAAACAATCTGGTGGTGCAGGTCAGTTTGCAGAAGTGCACTTGAGAATAGAACCATGGTCAGAAGATGCACCATATGCAAGTGATTTGACTGTACGAGGCAAAGATTTACATGACCTTAAATGGGGTGGTAAGTTAGAATTTGTAAACTGTATCGTTGGTGGTGTAATTGACCAACGCTTCTTGCCTGCTATCATGAAAGGTGTAATGGACAAAATGGAGATTGGTCCACTTACAGGGTCTTATGTAAGAGACATCAGAGTTTATGTTTATGATGGTAAAATGCACCCGGTAGATTCTAACGAAGCTGCATTTAAGATGGCAGGCGCTCAAGCATTTAAATCCGGTTTTGTGAAAGCTAATCCAAAAATATTAGAACCTGTTTATGATGTAGCTATTAAAGTTCCGGAAGATTATGTAGGTGACATCATGAGTGATTTACCTTCTCGTCGTGGTATGATTTTAGGTATCGATACTGAAGGTAGATTCCAGGTAGTAAATGCTAAAATGCCACAGGCAGAGTTAGATAAATATGCTACAGCTATTCGCTCTATGACTCAGGCAAAAGGTACATTCGTAGCCCAATATGATGAATACCAACCTGTACCCGGCGATGTTCAATCTGCATTAATTGATAAATATAAAAAAGATCAAGAAGAAGAAGATTAATTGTAAAATATCAAATACCAACCTTGATATTAAAAGGTCACCCTCTGTTATACAAGGGTGACTTTTTTTATCTATTAATTTCTTTAAATTCAATTCTTTAACGAATTTTCTTATTTTGTTGAACTTATAAATTGTTTTATCTACGATAAATTGGTCTATTAATGGAAAAGTTATTGTTATTAGGTGATGAGGCGATTGCTCAAGGCGCGTTAGATGCCGGTATTTCCGGTATTTATGCTTACCCTGGTACTCCGTCTACTGAAATCACAGAATATGTGCAAAGATCTAAACAAGCTCGCGAAACCAGTGTTCGTTCTGCTTGGTCTTCAAATGAAAAAACAGCAATGGAAGCTGCAATAGGCATGTCTTATGCAGGCAAAAGAGCTATGGTATGTATGAAACACGTAGGTCTAAACGTTGCTGCTGATGCATTTATGAATTCAGCTGTTACAGGTGCTAACGGTGGATTGGTTTTTGTATCTGCTGATGATCCTTCAATGCACTCTTCGCAAAATGAGCAAGACTCTCGATTTTTTGGGAAATTTGCTATGATGCCGGTTTTAGAACCTTCTAATCAGCAAGAAGCTTATGACATGGCTCACTATGGCTTCGAATTGAGTGAAAAATTTGAAACTCCTGTACTTATGAGAATAACCACAAGGTTAGCTCACTCTAGAGCAGATGTAACTCTTAGAGACAAAGTAACACAAAATGAATGTAAACTACCTGATGATTTGAAACAATTTGTACTTTTGCCGGCTATTGCTCGCAAAAGATATAAATTGCTCTTAGATAACCAGAATTATTTTGAAGAAGCTAGTGATAACAGTGGATTTAATAAATATATAGATGCTGATGATAAAAAAATTGGTATTATAACTACTGGTATTGCATATAATTATTTGATGGAAAACTTTGAAGATGGCAAAGTTCCTCATCCTGTACTAAAAATTACTCAATACCCACTGCCAAAAGCTATGATCGAAAAAATGGCAGCAGAAGTTGACGAAATGTATATATTTGAGGAAGGTGCTCCAATCGTTGAAGAAATGATAAGAGGTTTCTTGAATAAAGGTATCAAAGTAAGAGGTCGTTTAGATGGTTTAGTGCCAAGAGATGGCGAATTAAATCCGAACCTTGTAGCTAAAGCAGTAGGTAAAGAAATAACTAAAGGGAATCCAATTCCTGATATAGTAATGCCTCGTCCGCCAAAATTATGTGACGGTTGTCCTCATATCTTCTCTTACAATGCACTTAATGAAGCATTAGAAGAGCATGGCACAGGTAGAGTAATGTCTGATATCGGTTGTTATACACTTGGAGCCTTAGAACCATTTAATGCAATAAACTCTTGCGTAGACATGGGTGCTTCTGTTACTATGGCAAAAGGAGCTTCAGATGCAGGTATGCATCCTGTAGTTGGTGTCATAGGAGACTCTACTTTTACGCATTCCGGTATGACTGGTTTGCTTGATTGTATCAATGACAAAACTCCTGTTACTATTATGATTTTAGACAATGAAACTACCGGCATGACAGGTGGTCAAAAATCTTCTGCCTTAGGAAGATTGGAACAAATATGTCTTGGTCTGGGGGTTGAAAAGGAACACTTGCATGTGATTAATCCTGTTAAAAAGGAACATGATGCCAACGTTACTATTATCAAAAATGAATTGGCATACAAAGGTGTTTCTGTGATTATTCCGCGTCGCGAATGTTTGGTAACTCTTACTAAATCTAAACGTGCTGCAAAAAAATCTAAATAATTTTAGTAACTAATATTTTGATATAGATATGAAAAAAGATATAATTTTAGCCGGTGTTGGTGGTCAGGGTATCTTAACAATTGCTGCTACTATTGGTTATGCTGCTGTAGAAAGTAATTTATACTTGAAACAAGCAGAAGTGCATGGTATGAGCCAAAGAGGCGGAGACGTGCAGTCTCATTTTCGTTTATCAGACAAACCAATTAATTCTGACTTGATTCCTGAGGGACGTGCAGATTTGATTATTGCTGTAGAGCCAATGGAAGCTCTGAGATATTTACCATATTTGGCACCTGATGGCTGGGTAATTACAAATACTACTCCTTTTGTAAATATACCAAACTATCCCAATATTGAAGATGTATTATCATCTATAGATAGTCAACCTAACAAAATTGCTTTGGATGCTGATAGAATTGCCAAAGACTTGGGAACGCCAAAAGCTGCTAACATAGTTACACTTGGGGCTGCTTCAAAAGTATTGGGAATGGACATGAAATCCTTAGAGGCATCTTTAGGTACACTGTTTGGCAAAAAAGGCGAAAAAGTGGTAAATGCTAATATTGCAGCCTTGAGAGCAGGTAGAGAGTTTGCTGACAAAAACTAAGCATTGAGATACTATTTAGTTTAAGGCTGTTTGATTAGTTCAAACGGCCTTTTTATATACTGTGAAATCTGTTTTAAGATTTAGTTCAACAAAAATCAGCACTTTTAAGCTATGTTGATAGAAAAATTTAGAATTGTTGAACATAATTCTTATTTTTGTTGGTCGTATTAATCTACAAGCAGATTAATTAGGTTTTTTATAAACAACACTGTAAGTTAATGGAAAAGCAAACAACTATCGCACAGTCAGTGTCATTCGAAGGAATTGGGTTACATACCGGAAATACTTCAAAAATTACTTTCCATCCTGCTTCGGCAAATCATGGATACAAATTCGTAAGAACAGATTTAGATGAAAAAGTTGAAATCCCTGCATTGGTTGACTATGTAGTCGATCTTTCCAGAGGTACAACTTTAGGTATAGATGATGTTAAAGTGCATACTGTAGAGCACGTTTTAGCTGCTTTAGCAGGTCTAAAAATAGATAATTGTCTAATAGAGCTTTCTGCTAATGAGCCACCTGTAGTGGACGGTAGTTCTATGCCATACGTAGAGGCGTTACTTCAAGCAGGCATCAAGCAGCTTGATGCTGAGAGAGAATATTTTGAAATAGATGAGACTATTTCGTTTTCTAACGAAGAAAAGCACATTGAGATAGTGGCTCTACCTAATGAAAACTATAGAGTTACAGTTATGGTAGATTATTTTAATCCTGCATTAGGTAGTCAGCATACAGGTCTTTTTGATTTAGAAAAAGAGTTCGTAAAAGAGTTTGCTCCTGCTCGGACTTTTTGTTTCCTTACAGAAGTAGAGATGCTTAGGGAAAATGACCTTATCAAAGGCGGAAGCTTAGATAGCGCGATTGTTATCGTCGATAAGGAAATGAACGAGACAGAGTTGGATAATATTAAATCTATCTTTAAACTTCAAGATGCTCCAAAAATAGGGGATAGTGGCATATTAAATGATACTCCTTTGAGATACAAAAACGAACCTGCAAGGCATAAACTTTTGGATATGATTGGAGATATGACACTTATAGGAGTGCCAATAAAAGGACAGATACTTGCTGCTAGACCAGGTCATGCAAGCAATTATGAGTTTTCAAAGTTGATAAGACAAAAATATTTAGATAAAAAGCAAAAAGAAAAATATTTGCCTACAAAGAATAAACAAGTGGTAATGGACATTAATGAAATCAAAAAATTCTTACCTCATAGGTATCCTTTCCTATTAGTAGACAGGATAACGCATTTAGACTTGACAGAAAAATCCATAATTGGTTATAAGAATGTAAGTGTAAATGAACCATTCTTCCCCGGACACTTTCCACAAAAACCTGTAATGCCCGGTGTTTTAATATGCGAAGCTATGGCACAGGTCGGAGGTATGCTTTTACTTCAGGAAGTAGGAGAATTAAACGGCAGATTAGCATTGTTCATGGGAATAAAAAGTGCTAAATTTAGAAAGCCTGTACTGCCGGGAGATCAATTAGTTATGGAAGTTAAAATGGTAAATAAAAGATTTAATACATATTGGATGCAAGGTGTTGCCATGGTTGATGGCAATGTAGCAGCCGAATCAGAGTTTCAGGTAGCATTAGTTGATGGTGATTTATGAGAGAATTAATTCATTCGACTGCAATAGTTTCCGGAAAAGCTACTATTGGCGACAATGTCACGATAGGCCCTTTTTCAATTATAAACGATGATGTGGTCATAGGTGATAATACCGAAATACGTTCAAATGTTGTTCTGGCAAATGGTTCCAGAATAGGTAAAGATTGCGTTATTTGTAATGGAGCAGTGATTGCTACCGAACCGCAGGATTTGAAGTTCAAAGGTGAATCTACTTATGCTTATGTAGGTGACAGAACTGTAGTAAGAGAGTTTGCTACAATTAATCGTGGCACTGATAGCACTGGTATAACTAAAGTAGGCTCAGACTGCTTAGTGATGACATATAGCCATGTGGCGCATGACTGTGTAGTCGGTGATCATGTGATTATGTCTAACTTAGTTCAACTTGCCGGGCATGTTACGATTCAGGATTGGGTAGTATTAGGTGGTGTTGCTAAAGTTCATCAATTCTGTACAGTAGGTGCACACTCAATGATTGGTGCAGATGTATTATTGGTAAAAGACGTTGCTCCATACACTCTAATAGGTAGAAAACCACCTCAAGTTGAAGGTATTAATAAAGTTGGATTGCGTAGACGTGGCTTTGAAAATGATACTATCGTTAAAATACAATCTTTCTTTGATACTTTATTGTTTTCAGGTTTCAATAATAGAGACGGCATAGCCAACTATAAAAGCAACAATCCAGAGTTGATTCCGGAGGTCGCTAATTGTATCTCTTTTATTGAAAAATCAACTCGTGGAATTTATCGTTAAAATCAGAAAAAATTGGTTTATGCCCCTTTTGGTAAACTTTTTGCTTAAAGGGGTGTATTAGCATTATAAGCTTGTGACTTGAATGCATAAACTTGTTATTAATAAAAGCGATAGTGGAGTCCTTATAGATTTTTTTATACTACCTAACATGATGTAATGGAAACTTTATCACTCAAACAATTAACAGATCTACTCAGATCTAAAGATGTAAAAGGCATCCCGAGAAAAAGTATTTTCTTGAGGAAATTGGCAGCATCTGCTACTCTAATTAGTGTAGACTTGCTTTGCATCGCCTTAGCAATGTTTTCGTCTTTATATCTAAGGGATTTAATGATGCCAGCATCAGCAGATTGGGGATTTTACTCGTCAGTCATTTCTTTAGTGCTTCCACTGTTTACGATATCGTTTTATCTTAAAGGCTTATATCCTGGCTTTGGAATAGATGTAATAGATGAACTTCGTTCTATAACATATAGTATTTCGGTAGTCTATGCTTTGTTAGCAGGCCTAACCTTTTTAGTAAAAGATGGTGAGTTCTCCAGATTTATGTTTATCATGTCATGGGGTGCTTCTCTTTTTATACTCCCATTCGGACGTTCAATAATAAGAAAGTTTTTAGCTTGTAAAAGTTGGTGGGGCATACCCGTAATTATTATTGGAGCCGGCAAAACTGGAGAAACTATAATCACTTCTCTTAAAAAACATAGCTATATCGGTCTTCGACCTGTAGTTGCTGTGGATGACGATATAGATCGATGGGGCTATATTGATTCAATTCCAGTGATAGGGGGCTTAGATGTTATTCCTGAAATATCTTCTAAACTTAGAGTAGATCATGCAATAATTGCGATGCCTAAAGTCGATAGTAAAAAACAGGAGCAGATAATAAGAAAATATTCCAATTATTTTACGCGTGTTACTGTAATTCCGAATCTTTTTGGTTTGTCTTCTCTTTGGGTTTCTACCAGAGATTTGGGTGGTATTTTAGGCTTAGAAGTCCAGCAAAAGTTACTTAGAAAATCTGCACTAATGGCTAAAAGACTCTTTGATATTTTTATTTCCAGTATATTAGGTATTACTGTTTTGCCTTTGGTTTTATTTATTTCTGTCTTGATTTGGTTGGATTCAAAAGGAAGTATTTTCTTTAAGCAGGAAAGAATGGGCAAAGACGATACACGATTCAAAATTGTTAAATTTAGAACTATGCACATAGATGCAGAGCAAAGACTAAGCGATTTGCTTGATAAAAACCCAGCTATGAAGCGTGAATATGATATATATCATAAACTGAAGGATGACCCTAGACTTACCAGAGTAGGCAAAATCCTACGTAAATTTAGCTTAGACGAACTTCCTCAGTTTATTAACGTAATAAAAGGCGAAATGAGCTTAATAGGGCCACGTGCATATATGCCATGGGAAAAAGAAAAGATGAACGGTCATGATGAAATGATACTTAAAGTTAAACCTGGCATAAGTGGATTATGGCAGGTAACAGACCGAAATGCAAGCTCATTTGAGGAACGAAATCTTACGGATGTTTATTATATTCGTAATTGGTCAATGTTCCTTGATTTTTATATATTTATGCGTACAATTAGTGTTATTGTTACCGGGAACAGTGGCTATTAAGCATAATAGTAAAAAAAATGTTTAGACTACTTAAAAGCCGCTAAGCGGCTTTTTTTATGGGAGAATGTATCAATGATAAAGTTTTTTATATGTTTGCTTTTAGTTTTTACCTATAAAGCAGAATCTTCAGACTTACTCTTTCGTCCGCTGACTGCTAATACTTTTGAGCCCAGAATTGGTGCTGTTTATGACGAAGAAGATGATAACATGAGGCTGGATATAGGAGCTTCATTTGATATGGTAAAATATGGTTTGGAAGATAGCTCAAATAACTTTATATCAGCTATCGGAGCAGACTTTTTTACATATACAAGATTAAGATCTGAAGGTAGATTCAAGTTCCCGGTTGAAACATCTGACTATTTTTTTGGTTTAAACTACTCCTGTCAGTATAAGACGGATGATGTCACTTTGGAAGGAAGAGTAAGACTTTCTCATATTTCATCACATCTAGTAGATGGATATTCGGATAACAGTACTTTTTTTAAAGCTCCGTTTGTTTATAGCAGAGAATTCTTAGATATAGTCTTAGCAGCGAATTATAAAAATATAAGACCATATATTGGTTTTTGTTATGTATTTTCATATCAACCTGATGATATTAATACATTTATTCCACAGGTTGGGATTGATTGGAAAAAAAGGTTAAATGATATTTTTGATGTTAACATTGGCTATGATTTGAAACTGAATGGTCAAGATGGAATTGCTACAGCAGTTCATGCTGCTCAGGGTGGACTTATCACTAAGATTTCAAATCATTTTGGTATCTTTACAGGCATATACTTTTATGAAGGCAAAAGTATGCATGGTATGTTTTATGACAAAAAAGATTCATATTTTGGATATGGATTTCAACTTATTTATTATTAGATTACAATAATAATTATCATATTACTTTTAGAACTGATAAATATTCTAAAGGAGAGGGAAAAATGGCTAAAAGTTTAAATAGAGTTACACTTATTGGTAACTTAGGTCGCGATCCTGAATTACGTACTACACCTACAGGGCAAACTGTGTGTAACTTCTCAATCGCAACTACTGAGAGTTATAAAGACAAAAATGATCAATGGCAAGAAGTTACAGATTGGCATAACATTGTTATGTGGAACCGACTTGCAGAAGTAGCTGGACAGTATCTAAAAAAAGGAAATAAAGTTTACTTAGAAGGCAAACTGAAAACCAGATCTTATGAGAAAGATGGCGTTACCCGTTACATGACAGAAGTTATGGTAAATAATATGGTGCTCCTGCCATCTGGCAACATGGGGTCGCAAAGTGGAAACCCTTATACTCCTCAGGCTTCCCAAGGTCAACAGACTCCGTCCGTTGGGCCAAACCTATCGGAACACGTGATTGGCGAAGATGATTTTAGTGATGAAGTTCCATTTTAATCAAATTATATGAAATATTTATTTTTATTTGACATAGATGGTACTATACTTAATTTTCGTCATCAAGTAGCTAAAGCTCTTTTTATAGAGCTAATGTCTGAAGTATTCGACAAAGAGTTTGACGAGACTCATCTACCTGATTTTAATGGTAGAACAGACCTCTATATTCTTAGAACAATGGCAGAAAATCACGGTATTGATTTCAATGGTCTTAGCATGAAACTACCTGAGGTATGGGAAGCAATCATTGCTAAGTTCCAAAATTATTCGACACCGGAGTATATTGAATTGCTACCTGGAGTACAAGAGATATTAGTATCATTGTCACAGAGAGATGATGTTGAACTTGGGCTAATCACAGGCAATTTTCGGGCTAATGCATATTTGAAGCTAAAAGCACATGATTTAGGAGAATATTTTAAATTTGGTGCTTTTGGAGATGATCACGAAAATAGAAATAATTTACCTCCAATAGCAATAAGCAAAGCCAACGTGCATCTCAATTCTGATGTATTTAATTCACGAAATACATTGATTATAGGAGATACAAAACGTGATATAGAATGTGCCAAGTATAATAATATAAAATCAGTAGCAGTAGGGACCGGCAAGTATACTTTAGATGAGTTGTCTGAAGATAATCCTGATTTGCTTCTGTCTGATATGTCTGATTACGTTAGTGTACAAAAATCTTTTTTCAACTTATTTGATTAAATATGAAAAAAATTATAATTGCTCTTGACGGACCTGCCGGCTCAGGAAAAACAACAACTGCAAAAATATTAGCAGAAAAGTTAAATTACATATACATAGATACTGGTGCGATGTACCGTGCTGTCACTCTAGGCTGGATAAGAAGTGGCTTGGAAATAAGTGAAAAATATGCTTCAAAACTTGTAGATTCTATATCTGTTGAGCTCAAAAACGAAGGTAATGGACAACTTACATATCTTGACGGAAAAGATGTTAGCGAAGAGATAAGGACAACAGAGGTTACCAAATTAGTATCACCAGTTAGTGCTATGGCTTACGTTAGAGAAAAAATGGTAGCTATGCAACGTCAAATTGGGTATAAAGGTGGTGTGGTAATGGATGGTAGAGATATCGGTACTACTGTTTTTCCCAATGCAGAGTTAAAGATATTTCTTGTTGCGTCCATAGATGCAAGAGCAGAAAGAAGAACTAATGAAATGCTTGCAAAAGGAATAGATGTGAATTTGGACGATATTCGACAACAAATATCTGAAAGAGATCATTATGATAGTACCAGAGAGCATAGTCCTCTGAAAAAAGCAAATGATGCTATCGAGATAGATACATCTAATATGACTATAGATATTCAGGTAGATGTTATTTTTGATTTTGCACAAGCAATTATCAAATAATTTTATTGTTGAATATTCGTTATAGCTAAAAATGTTATTAGTTATACTTAAAAATAGAGTATATTATGCAAATTAATATAGATAATTCTTCAGGTTTTTGCTGGGGAGTAGTTCGCACAATAGATAAAGTTGAAGAGACATTGGAAAAGTATAATAAACAACCTACTTATATATTAGGTGAGATTATTCATAACCCGATGGAAGTAAAACGTCTATCAGAGAAGGGATTGCAGACGATAGAGCATGATGATTTAGATAAATTACCTGCAAATTCTAATGTAATTATCAGAGCCCATGGCGAACCACCTTCTACTTATCAAAGAGCGAAGGATAATAAAATCAATTTGATAGATGCGACGTGCCCTTTGGTGCAGACATTACAGCAATCTGTTCGTAAATTTTATGAAAATGAATTCCAGATTGTAATATTTGGTAAACCGCAACATCCTGAAGTAAAAGGGTTATTAGGGGTATCGAATAATGATTCAATAGTAGTTCAGTCTGTAGAGGAAGCCCTTGAAAAAGTTGATTTTACAAAAAAGACGGTTTTGTTATCTCAAACTACCATGGATAAGCCTACATTTTACGCTATTAAGGAGACTTTAGAAAATAAAACTAAAGAATTAGTAGATGGTGGTGAAATTGAAGCGGACAATATGATTACAAAGCATACAATATGTAGATTTGTATCAGGTAGGGAAGAGCCTTTGATGGAATTTGCAAAAGATAATGACGTGGTTGTGTTTGTGGCTGGCAGGAACTCTAGTAACGGCAAAAGTTTATACCATGTATGTAAAGGTGCAAATCCTAAAACATACTTTATTGAAAATCATGAAGAGATAGAAATGGATTGGTTCGAAGGGGCTACAAAGATAGGTATAAGTGGTGCGACTTCTACTCCACAATGGTATATGGAAGAAGTTAAAGGAGCTATAAACTCTAAGATTACTATGGAAACCATGTAGACTACCATAAACTTTAATAAAACTGTACGCCGGGGTAAACATCTCGGCGTTTTTTAGTTTCTAATCAATTCACTATTATAGGCATTTTAACTGCTATTTTAAATATGGCATCATCTAAAAATTCAAATGAAATACTACCATTAGACTCTTCTGATAAACTCAGCAAAGCTTCTTTTATACTTTCATTAAAATCTTCTATAAATGACTCACAAAATCGTACTAAAAAGTTTATAGTGATATTTTTGTCTGTAATATCAGTAAAAATAGAAGTATTAATATCGTTTAATAAGACAAACAAAACTAAAGTTCTTATTATTAGATTTAATGCTTGAGATGTAGAAATTGCTAATCTTGAATCTATGTTATCCAGTCTTAGAATTATATTAGATTTATTATATTCTGGAATCAAATATCTAAATAATTTTTGAATATCCAGATAAGCTATTTCAATGGGTTTCTTGTCAAGTAAATTTATTATATCAGTTATTTGATTTTTTAGCCTGACACTTGGAGTAGAAGTATATTTATTATGAAGTTTGGCTACAAAATTTAAAAGTACGTCAGAACGATATATAGCTTTTCGAAGCTTTGATGCAATATGGCGTTTGTTTTTCAATTCGCTTTCTGAATCTGATTTAGTAGCTATAATGTCTAAATCTATCTCTATGATGTCAATAAACTTTTTCAGAATCATCTTTTGACTTTCAGAATATTGCCGCTCCATAGTATCCATAATACAAAATGAGCCAAACATAGAGTTATCATTTTTAAAAAGTGGAAAACCTAAATAGTTTATCATGTTAAATTTTAAATCTTCAATATTTTCCCATTCAGGAAGTAATCGAGCATTCGGTACTTCTAGCTCTGATTCATTAGCGATAACATATTTACTATAAGCTTTGCCAGCAAATGCTGGAAGCTCTTTTTGGTTGTAAGGGTGTTGCCCATTTAAATTACTTAGAAATACCGCATAATCATCTTCTGCGCTTAAAGTAATAATAGCGACAGGCACAGAAAAAATATTAGAAATAAGATCCAACATTTTCTGCCATTTATCTTGAAATATGATAGGAATAACATTTATCATAATATAAACACTAATATTTATTTAGAATTAAAGTAAAAGTTGAACCTACGTTGGGTTTGCTTTCAAGAGTAATTTGAGCATTTATATACTCAGCTAATTTTTTAGCTACAGCTAACCCTATTCCTGATCCGGGAGTTAATCCTATTGATGAAGCAGATTTATAAAAAGGAGTAAACAAATTCTCAATATCTTCTTGTTTAATCCCTATTCCGGAATCAGTTACGCTGATATACAATTGTCTCACAGAGTCTTTTATTTCTATTACTATTTCAGTATGCAGTGGAGAATATTTTATAGAATTTGTAATAAATTCACCTACAATGTGTGAAATACTTGTTTTATCTGAAAGTAAATTTAAAGTATTTTCTAATGCATTGAACTTAAAAATAAACTTGCCGGAATTCATGATTTCGAACTGATTAACTATTTTTTTGATTAGAGTATTGATTTCTAAAGGAACTAAGAAAGGCTTATATTTGCCATCTAATATATTCTGATAATTAATAACATTTTCTATTAAATTAGTGAGAGCTTGAGTTGAAGATAATATGCGATCTATATTTTTAATAGCCTCTGCATCTTGATTATTATAATAGTATTTCAAAATTTCTGCAGAAGTAGAGATTGATGTTATGGGAGTTTTATACTCATGAGAGATAGTATTAATAAACTTTGTTTGCATATCTGTTAGTTTTTTTTCAGCATACAAAGCTGATTCCAATTTGTGATATGCCTTTTCTAATTCTTCAGTCCTCTCTTTTACTCTATTTTCCAAATCAGTATTTAGAGAAAGTAATAATATTTCAGATTCTATTTGATTCGTGATGTCTCTTGCATTTGCAAAGATTAAGTCACGCTCTTTCAAATATTTTGAGTGCCAGGATAGCCATTTGTACGTTCCATCTTTACATAAGTATCTATTTCTAAAGTCATAAACATCATGCCCTAGGAATATATTTTTCATAACTTCAGTAGTTTTAGAGATGTCATCTTTGTGTACAAAATTGATAAATGGCTTAGACATAAGCTCTTCTTTTGACCAGCCTAAAACTTTAGTCCACATCTCGTTTAGAGTAATAATATAGCCATCTGTTTTAGATATTGAAACTAATTCTATGCTATTGCTAAAAAATAGGGCAATATCTTCCTGAAGTCTTTTTCTTTTTGTAATGTCCGTGTGAGTACCAATCATACGTATTGGTACATTGTTATCATTTTTAATAATTTTCCCTCTTGCTAGAATGTGAATATATTCGCCATTCTTATGGAGCATTTTAAATTCGATATCGTATTTTGGTATTTTACCTTCTATATAGTTACTCAGAGTTGTTGTGATATTTCCTTTATCTTCCGGATGAACCATAGACGTGAAAGTATTGTAGTTTTGTTCTAATTCACTTTTTTCATAACCAAGTATTTCGCACCAACGATTTGATAAAAACAAATCATTAGTAACCATATTCCAATCCCATAAGCCGTCATTAGAACCATCAATAGCTAAAGCTAATCTTTGCTCTGAGCTTTGCAGCTGAGCTAATACCTCTTTTTCTTGCGATATGTCGCGCATTAGCCCTATTACAGTAGTTTCTCCTTCGAATTCAACAATGGAAAGAGAAATAAGCATTGTTTTTGCATTGTTATATTTATCAAGATGAACCCATTCAAAAGTTTGGTTATTTCCGTCAATCGCTTTCTGTACTAATTCGTTTGCTTTGTCGAAAGAATTAGATCCATCCGGTTGGAATGGAGGCGATAAGTCACGGGGATGCATATTTGTAAATTCTTCTTTGGAGTAACCAAGCATGTCGCAAAGTTTTCTATTTACATCAAAATATGCCATATTTCTCATAAAGAATATACCGTCATTAGCAAATTCGTATAGTAACTCATATTTCTTATTTGCTTTTCTTTCAGCAAATTCCAATTTTAGATGTTCTGATATATCTCTAGTAACACCCAAAAAATACTTAAAATTACCATAACTGTCAAAAATGGTATTAACTTGTACATCTGTATGTACTAATTCCCCGGATTTATGTGGTTGTCTGATTCTTACAAAGCTAGTAGGTATAGAAGAAGTATTGTTGTCGGCTATCATTTTGCCTACATTTTCTATCTCGTTCATTATAATAGAGATATCTTCATGGAAAATAACTTCTTCTAAAGTCTGATTCATTACTTCTTCGGAAGTAAAACCTCTAATTAGAAAAACATTTGGGCTTACATACGTAAATTTACCATTAATATCCATCGTCCAGACTACATCTTTGGATACTTGGGTGATAGTATCGTAGAGTTCGTTTTTATACTCTAATTCTTGTTGCATATTAATTTTAGATGTAATGTCGGTTGCAAGACCAATAATTCCAATTTGGTCTCCTGAATCATCGATGTTTGGAGACATTGTAGATTCGAAGAATGAAGAACCTAATTCCAAGATTAATGTGCTAGTCTCACCTCTCAAAGCTGCATTTACTTGGGAAATAACATTTGGCATATCTTTATATACATCATATACAGACAGACCTACTACTTCATTTTGAGCAAGTCCTAATGCTTCCAAGCCTCTCCCAAGCGATATTTGGAAAATACCATTGTTATCAATGGCAAACATTACTACAGGGGATTGGGAAACAACTTTTTTTAAATTTGCGTCAGTAAACATAATTTTATTTATTTTTGTATAGTAATCTAAACTATAGTTTATTCTTTTAAGAATATACTACATTTAAACGAAACTGTAAATATTAGATTGGATATTTTATTGCAAGAACATAATGTGTTGAAACTTAGATTGGTTTATTTCGTAAATAATATAAATTGGGTCTTTTTATATCATAATGGAGAAATTATGAAACACTTTGTGAGATTAGCAGTGATACTACTGCTTTTTGGCTTTGCTGCGGGTCAGGCAGATACGCCAAAAGTCGACATATCTAATATGTCAAAAAAATTACCTTTAGATCCTGATGTAAAGATTGGTAAACTTGACAATGGTATTACCTATTACATCAGAAAAAATCATAAACCAGAAGACAATGCTCATTTTCGCATCGTAATCAGTGCCGGTGCTATAAATGAAGATGATGATCAAAATGGTTTAGCTCACTTTACTGAACACATGTGCTTTAACGGTACAAAAAACTTTCCTAAAAATGAATTGATTGAAGTGTTGCAGAAATCTGGTGTCAGATTTGGTGCCGATTTAAATGCAAGTACAGGCTACGATCAAACAATGTACGAATTGCCAATCCCAATGAATAATCCTGAATTGTTGGATAATGCATTCCAAATTTTAGAAGATTGGGGGCATAATGTATTGTTTGAGGGAGATGATATCGATGATGAACGTGGTGTAATTATAAATGAATGGCGCCAGAGAAACAACGCAGGCATGCGCTTAAATGATAAACATGCCCCAAAATTATTCAAAGGTTCTAAATACGCCAAAAGAAATGTAATTGGTGATACATCTATCATTCTTAACTTCGATCATGAAGTAATTCGTAGATTTTACAAAGATTGGTACAGGTCAGACTTGATGGCTGTTGTAGCTGTTGGTGATTTTGATGTTGCTGACATGGAAAAAAGAATAAAAAAATATTTCAGCAGAATTAAACCTGTAAAAAATCCTAGACCTGACAAAGTTTATGAAGTGCCTGGACATAAAGAAACATTAGTTTCTATTGCTTCAGATCCTGAACTAACTAATGATCGCATATCTGTTTATATTAAACATGATAAAAAAGAAAGCAAAACTTTTAATGATTATAGAGAAGGCTTGAAACGTCAAATCTTTAATTCTATGATGGGTACACGCTTTACTGAAGTTACTCAAAAACCTGATGCTCCATTCCTTGGTGGTGGTGCTTTCTACACTGATTATCTTGGCGATAAATCAATGTTTATGATTACTGCTACAACTGAAGGTGGCAAATCTATGAAAGGATTAGAAGGTGCATTAGATGAGGTGCATAGAGTATTCCAACATGGGTTCGCAGAATCTGAGTTAAAAGCAGTTAAAAATGAAATACTATCTAATTATGAAAGTTATTACAACGAAAGAAATGCTACACAAAACAGAGCTTATGTTGGTGAATATACTCGTAATTTCATCGATCACGAAGCTATGCCCGGTATTGAATGGGAATATGGATTTGCAGCTGAAGTTTTACCTACTATCACTGTAGAAGAAATTAATAAACTTGCAAAATCATATTATAGAAATGATAATACAGTTATTACTCTTTCTTTAGTTGAAGGCAACAAGTTCCCTACTGAATCAGAAGTATTGAATTTATACAAAAATTCTGAAAAGAAAAAACTTACTCCTTATGAAGCTAGAGAAGTATCTGATCAGCTATTTACCAGAAAAGTAAAACCTGGTTCAATAGTAAATACTACACAAAACGAAAAAGTAGGCATTACTGAATTAACTTTATCTAATGGTGCCAAAGTAGTAGTTAAACCTACTAACTATTCTGATGATGAAATCCTATTTGCTGCTACCTCTCGTGGTGGAGCTTCTTTAAGTTCTAAAGAGGATTATTTTACAGCTTCTGCTGCAGCTCAATTTGTACCAATGGGTGGTCTTGGAGAATTCTCTCTTATGGATCTTCAAAAAGTATTAGCCGGTAAAAATGCACAGGTAGCTCCTACTATTTCTGATTTAAGTGAAGGATTTAGAGGACAGTCTTCTCAGAAAGATCTTGAAACATTACTTCAGGAAGTAAACTTATACTTTACTGCTACAAGAAAAGACGACCAAATATTCCAAGCTATGCAACAAAGATTTGCTGGTATGCTTGCTCAAAGAAGTAATAACCCTCAGAGTGCTTTCCAGGATACTATGAAACTTACTATGGCCGGTTACCACTACACAGCTACTCCTCCAACTGTAGATATGATTAATAGTGTTGACTATGACAAAGCAATCCAATTCTACAAAGAAAGATTTGCTAATGCCGGCGATTTTACGTTCTACTTTGTAGGTAATGTAGATATTGCAAAATTGAAGCCTTTGCTTGTAAAATACATTGCTTCACTTCCTGGCAAAGTTGCTAATGAAAACTGGAGAGATATGGGAATTAAAGCTCCAAGAGAAAGAATCACTAAACGTTTTAAAAACGGGAAAGAAGACAGAACTATGGTCTATATGGCTATAAATGGTAAGTTTGACTGGAATCAGGAATCACGTCATCGCATTCGCTCCATGCAAGATGTAATGGATATCAAGTTTACTCAAGAAATCAGAGAAAAGCTTGGTGGTGTATACTCTCCAGGTATTTGGGTAACTACTGAAAAATATCCTGAACCGGAATATCAAATAAACATTACTTTCGTTTGCGAACCTTCAAGAACAGACGAATTGGTAGCTGCTTCAGAAGTGCTTCTTAAAAATCTTAAAAAAGAATTGGAAGTAGAATCTACTGACAAAGTTAAAAAAGCTCAAGTTACTGAAAGAACAAGATCTATTGAAACTAATAGATATTGGTTAAGTTCATTGTCTAATGCTTATTTGAATGATGAGCCAGTAGATGGTGTTTTGACTTACGAAAAATATATCAAAAACTTAACTGCTGAAGATGTAAGAGATGCAGCTAAGAAATATATCAATATGGATCATTTAGTAAAAATCATTATGGAACCAACTACTGTTAAAAACTAATTTCAGTTAGTTGTATTTTGAAATGGGGGGTTGCTCTTTTATAGAGTAACCTCTTTCTTTATGATAATCATTTTTAATATAACATACTTATCTGATATTCACCGGTGAGTTTGTGGATTAATAGTGCTTTTGTATTTCAATGATTATGCTTAACTTAAGTAATTAAGTAAAATGTTTGTTAAACTATATATGCTATACTCAAATGAAGAACTTATTTTTATTGGTATTTGCTGCGGGGCTTTTTATGATGGCTTGTAACAAAACCGAAAAAGTTGAAGAGGTTGCTACAACCGAAAATCCATTCTTTTCAGAGTGGAATACTCCTTTTGGTACTCCTGATTTTACTAAAATCTCTGATGAGTACTACAGACCTGCTTTTATCAAAGGGATTGAAGAAAAGAGAGCAGATATCAAAGCAATAGTAGAAAACACAGAAGAACCTACTTTCGAAAATACTATTGTAGCTTTAGAAAAATCAGGTACATTATTGAATAGAGTTTCTAATGTATTCTTTAATCTACAAGGTGCCAATACTAATGATACAATCATCGCTGTAACTAAAGATATGTTACCAGAGCTTACTACTTTGAGCGGTGAAATCAACATGAATGAGGCTTTATTCCAAAGAATCAAAAAATTGTATGATAATATCGAATCTCTTGGTTTGAATAAAGAACAAGCAAAAGTACTTGAAGATTATTATAAATCATTTACTCGTAATGGTGCTTTACTTGACGCTGCTCAGAAAGAAGAACTTAAAAAAATTGATGTAGAGATCAGTACTTTAGCTAATCAATTTGGCAACAACGTTTTAGCTGAAACAAACAAGTTCAAAATGGTAATCGATAATAAAGAAGATCTTGCAGGTCTTCCTCAATCAGTCATCGATGCTGCAGCCGCTGAGGCTAAGTCTGATGGGCAAGAAGGTAAATGGTTATTCTCTATTCAAAAACCATCTCTACTTCCTTTCCTTACTTACTCTGCAAAAAGAGAATTAAGAGAAAAAATGTTCAATGCATACACTCACATGGGTGATAACAATGATGAATTAGATAATAAAGAAAACGCTGTAAAAATAGCTAATTTGAGAGTAAAAAGAGCACATCTTCTTGGTTTTAAATCACACGCAGATTATATCTTAGAAGAAAACATGGCTAAAGCTCCTGCTAAATTCTACGAATTAGCTGATAAAATCTGGAAACCTGCTGTAGCTAATGCTAAAAAAGAAGTAGCTGAAATGCAAAAAATTATTGATACGGAAGGTGGCAATTTCAAATTAGCTGCATGGGACTGGTGGTACTATGCTGAAAAAGTAAAAAAAGCCAAATATGACTTAGACGAAGAAATGCTTAAACCTTACTTCAAATTGGAAAATGTAAGAGAAGGTGCATTTACGCTTGCTAATAAACTTTGGGGTATTACATTTGAAAAACGCAATGATATTTCTGTTTACCACCCTGAAGTGGAAGTATTTGAAGTAAAAGAAGCTGATGGTTCTCATATCGGTATTCTTTACACAGATTACTTCCCAAGAGCAAGCAAAAGAGGCGGTGCTTGGATGAATGCTTACAGATCAAGAACTAACATGGGTGAGCTTAAAACCCCAATAATCTGTAATGTTTGTAACTTTACTAAGCCTGCCGGTGATAAACCATCTTTACTTACATTCGAAGAAGTAACTACTTTATTCCATGAATTTGGTCATGCTTTGCACGGGTTACTTACTAAAGGTAATTATCCTTCTGTTACTGGTACTTCTGTTTCCAGAGACTTTGTTGAGCTTCCTTCTCAAATCATGGAAAACTGGTGCGGTGAACCTGAAATGTTGAAGCTTTATGCTAAACACTATGAAACTGACGAAGTTATTCCTGACGAATTAATCAAAAAAATCCAGGACGCCGGCAAATTTAATATGGGCTTTGTAACTACAGAGTACATGGCAGCTGCATTATTAGATATGGATTGGCACACTTGGACTGAACCTAAAGCTGTTGAATGTAACACATTTGAAAAAGAAGCTCTTGATAAACTTGGTTTGATTGATGAAATAGTTGTTCGTTACAGATCTACTTATTTCCGTCATATATTTGCAGATCCTGTTGGTTATTCAGCAGGCTATTATAGCTACATTTGGTCTGGAGTACTTGATTCTGATGCTTTCGAAGCATTTAAAGAAACAAATCTGTTTGATCATGCTACAGCTACATCTTATAGAAAAAATATATTAGAAAAAGGTGGTTCTGAAGATGCTATGGATATGTATAAAGCATTCCGTGGTCGCGAACCGATTGTAGAACCATTACTTAAAAAACGTGGTTTGTTATAATCAATAACTTCCTTATTTTGAGGTGTGTTTCGAGAGAGACACACCTTTTTTTTTACATAACTTGGAAAAACAATGAACTGGATAATTCTAATTGTAGCAGGCTTATTTGAAACAGGATGGGCTATTGGTTTGAAGTATTCTGATGGATTTACTAAATTAGTTCCTTCTGTGCTTACAGCAGTAAGTATGGTAATAAGTGTTTATATGCTATCTATAGCACTAAAAGAAATTCCTATTGGTACAGGTTATGCCGTATGGACTGGAATTGGTGCCGTCGGAACTGCAGTGTTAGGCATGATACTTTTTGATGAGTCAAGAGATGTGGCAAGGATAATTTGTATAATGCTTATTGTAGCTGGTATTATAGGTCTTAAAATTTTCTCAAAATAACAGTGAAAATAAAATATTATTGTATTCCAATAGTAGTAATTACTATCAACACAAATTAGATATCCTATAATGACTAAATTACATACGATAATAAACTCAATTTACACGTTGCAACGTACAAACTCTGATTTATTCCATTTTGAAGCTCAATTAGGAGATATTTTAGAAGATAATGACATTAGAATAGATGTTGTTGCAGTGAGTAAAGCACTTATCAATTTTAGCAATAGGCAGTTCTATTTATCTTCTGAAGAATATACTTTGAAAGAATTAGAACTGCTTGCTGTTATAATCAATAATATACTAGATACTTATACTATATCAACCTTTTCGCCTGTGATTCACAATACTCCATTGCCTGCGGTATTAATTGACTATAATACCAAAGAAGTGCTTGTAAAAAATAAACTTTTTGAAGAATTAGGTGTTTTAGATTTAGAGACTTTTTTATGCGACAATCAAAATAGAGATGGTTCTGAAAATTGCAGTGTATGTCCTTTAAAAACAACAGAATTGATATTAATCAATACTGATTTGTCAGAAAGTATTTGTGAGTCCCGTAAACTAAGATATAAATATAAGATTTTAGAAGATAGTAACCGGCTTTTGATTTATATTATTTTTCTTGATTATTTACAGATACATAAAGAAAAAGCTTTATTAAGTACACTTAAAGACCTTGAATTTCAACATTTTGCCGTAGATAGTACAATATTTGTAGAAAATTATGATGCTGATTTAAATTACTTATATGCAAATCAAATATTTTGTGATAGGATTGGATACTCTATTGGAGAAATTATTGGGAAGCATTATAGGATGATTGATGCTGGTTATCACTCTGACCAGTTTCATAGAGATATTATTCAAACTTGCAAGTCTGGAAGGGTATGGCAAGGATTATTTAAGATTATGTCAAAAAATAAAGAAGAGTTATGGCTTAGTAAAACAATTATACCTGCTTCTAATGAAATTGACCTTCCATATAAATATATATCTATAAGTACTGAAATTACTGCTCAAAAAAAATCTGAAAATGATCTTTTACTTTTAACTCAGGTTTTTGAGCAAAGTCCAGTTTCAATTATGATAACAGACAATAAAGGACATATTCAATATGTAAATCCATATTTTGAAAATCTATCGGGCTATAAATTAGATGAAATTGCCGGAAAAACTTCGGCTTTTTTAAAGTCAGGACATACAAGTGGCGAAGAATATCAATTAATGTGGGACACTCTCGATAAAGGCAAAATATGGCATGGTCAGTTTTGCAATAAGAAGAAGAATGGTCATCTATACTGGGAGTTTGCTTCTATTGCACCTGTAGAAGATTCAAATGGTAAAATCACCAGTTTTATAGCTTTCAAAGAAGATATATCGCAAATTAAAAAAACAGAACGAGCTTTAGAAACAAATAATTCTTTGCTTAGCTCTGTGTTTGAATCAATTTCAGAAGGAATAGTTGCTTTTGATAGTACAAATAGAGTTAGTATGTATAATAATACTTTTTTGGAATTGTTTGAAATATCTTCCGAAGGTCTTGAAAATCAAAATAGAAATGACTTAATAGATATGGTGAAAAAACGCTGTGAGGATCCGGACGCATTTAATAATTTTATCTTACAAGCAGAGAAGTATCCTAAGGAAATCCATTCAAAATTATTGGAACTAAAAAATTCTAAATATTTCGATTTTTCTATCAGACCTCAATTTTTTTATAATACAATATTTGGTTATGTGTGGGCAATCTCTGACATTACTACAATTCAATATATACAAAATAAATTGACGCAAAATAATACTGATCTGATTGAAATAAACAAAGAACTTGATAAGAAAACGCGTGACCTTAGCTCAACAGTTAAAGAATTAGAGTTGCAAAAAGACTTAGCGGAGCAAGCTTCAAGAGCGAAAAACGAGTTTTTGTCCAACATGAGTCATGAGATAAGAACTCCAATGAATTCAATCCTTGGATTTACACAGGTATTAAAAAATCAAATTATAGATCTCAAACAAAGAACGTTCCTTGATGCTATAGAGAGTAGTGGTAACAATTTGATGATACTTCTTAACGATCTTTTAGATTTATCTAAAATTGAGGCAGGGAGAATTTACATCAAAAGCGAGCAACTACGTTGTTCTAAACTATCAAAAGAGATTTATAAAATATTTAGTATCGAAGCGAATAGAAAAAATATTGATTTGATAGTAGAATTTGCAGAAGATTTGCCGAAAGTATTGCTTACTGATGAAATCAGATTAAGGCAGATTCTTTTTAACTTAATTGGCAATGCAATTAAGTTTACAATGAAAGGAAGTGTTAAAGTCTTGTTTGAAGTAGGCAATAGAACAGATGAAACAATTGATTTAATGATATCAATCATCGATACTGGCATTGGAATTGAAAAAAAATTACAAAGCTCAATTTTTGATTTATTTTATCAATTACCTGAGCATATAGCAAATCAAGTGCAAGGCACCGGAATTGGACTTACTATCAGTAGTAAGCTGGCCAAACTAATGAATGGTTCGATAAGTCTAGAATCTGAACCAAGAAAAGGTTCTATCTTTAAAGTGATTTTGAAAGATGTTCATTATTATAAAAACAGTATTCCCAGCATCAATTTACCTAAAGCCAAAATATCTAAGCTTTTTACTAATAATCTTAAGGTACTGGTTGTTGATGATATTCTTTTAAACAGAAAGCTACTTATAGAAATATTACAACAGTTGAATTGTGAAGTATTCGAAGCAAAGTCAGGTTTAGAAGCTATTGAGAGATGTGAAAACAAAATACCTGATATAATATTTATGGATGTAAAGATGCCACAGATGACAGGTATTAAAGCTACTGAAATACTCAAAAAATCTTATCCGGATTTAGTAATAATTGCAATAACTGCTTCTGTAAGCTATTCACTTGAAGAATTTCTAAAATTTGGGTTTGATGATTTCGTTGTCAAACCATTAGAGCAAAATGATATCTTGAGGATAATAATGAATAATTGCCATATTGAACAAACTGATGCTATGCCAACTAAAGAAATGAGTTGGGATAAATTAGAGTTTTCAAAAATGGAAAGTGAAGAGGATTTCTTACTTAGGTTACAAGAAGGGGTAAATATATGGCAAAATTTAAATAGAAATAAAAAAATTAGTGATATAAAAAAATGGTTAAATGCTTTAAAAAATATTGCAAACCATTATAAGTCAGAATTGCTAATGCAATATTGTAATGAACTTACAGGTAGTCTTGATGATTTTGATTTTGAAAAAATGCCTCAATATATTTCAAACTTTCCAAAATTAGTAGAAACAATAAAACAGAGATTTGATGAAAAGAATAATTGAAGAGAAAAAAGCTTTAGTTTTAGTAGTAGATGACATCCCGAGAAATTTGCAAGTACTTAGTACAATACTTGATAATGAAGGCTTTGATATTACATTTGCAAGTAATGGCAAACAAGCTATAGAAGTGGCTAATAGTGCTATGCCTGATTTGATTCTGTTAGACGTAATGATGCCGGAGATGAGTGGTTTTGAAGCTTGTCAGATACTTAAAAGTATGGATAAAACTAAACATATTCCGATAATATTTATTACGGGAAGATCGGATACTGAGTCTATTGTAGAAGGTTTTCAGGCAGGTGCGGTTGATTATGTAACTAAACCATTCAACACTGTAGAAATGATAAGTAGGATTAAAACTCATTTAGAATTAAAATTATCGAAAGATAAAATATTGGAGTCTAACAAGAAGTTAGATAGATATAGATTTGAATTAGAGCAAGTTATTCAGTCTAAAGATAAATTTTTCTCAATAATTGCACATGATTTAAGAGGACCTTTTAGTGGTTTTATTGGATTGACATCTATGCTGATAGAAGATTATGAAGAGTTGAATAAAGAAGAAATAATTACAATATCTAACTCTATGAATAGTTCTGCAAAGCAACTTTATGAACTATTAGAAAATTTATTGGAATGGTCACGTTCGCAGATGGGCAAAATTGAATATAATCCTATCAACATTGATTTATCCAGTATTTCAGTTAAAGTGTTATCACTTATTGAAGCAAATGCAAAAGAGAAAAACATCACATTATTAAATACAGTATTAGAGAATACTTATGTGTTTGCAGATTCGAATATGCTAAATACAATTTTACGGAATCTCATTTCTAATGCTATTAAGTTTACAGAATTAAACGGTACTATTACACTATCTGCTGAGGTGAATGATAATATTTGTTTAGTGTCTGTATCTGATACAGGAATTGGGATGACTGAGGAAGCTATAAGTAAAATATTTAAAATAGATACAAAATATACTACTCTCGGCACTAATAACGAAAGAGGAACAGGATTGGGTCTCGTGTTATGTAAAGAATTAATCGAAAATCAGGGAGGCACTATTAATGTAAGTAGCACCTTGGGTAAAGGCACTACTTTTACAATTAGTCTTCCTATACCTTAAATTTTGCTTCAAATTTATCTGAATTATTTACAACAGTATTCTTCTGTTTGTAATATCTATCTCGAATTAATAAACGTAATTTGCTTAAATCTATTACGATTAAGCCATCTACCGAGTTGTTAAATTCTTCGTCTATAGAAAAGTCTATAAACTTTACTCCTCCAAAGTCGCAAAGTTCTGTGTACTTTCTATATAGGACAGGTATCGAATGACCTAAATTTTTAAGACTTTGTTTTAGTATATGTAAATCCTCGATATAATCTCTGCCGGTAAAGACATTGTGAAGTTCTTCCATCTTTTGAGTAGATATTTTAAAGCGGTTATAAGGCAGTGCCATGCCGGAATATCCTGAGTACCACTTTTTATAGTAATATACTATCATATCTTTAGCAATGTCTGAGTAAGAATCACTTATGCTGACAGCTCCAAAAAGATATCTAACTTCAGGGTACTGCTGAAATAAAGTTGCTATGCCTTGCCACAAGTAGTCAAGTGCTCTGGTTTTCCAGTATTTTTCCTGCACAAAACTTCTTCCTAACTCAATAGAGTTATTCAAAATAGGTATAAATGATTTATTGAAATCAAACTGACCTGAATTATAAAGTCCATCAGAACCATAGTGATTGAATATTTCACTACAAATACCTAATCTATAAGAACCTATTATTTCAAGCTCTTTATCATCCCATAATACTATGTGTTTATAGTATTTATCGTATATATCAAAGTCTAAGGATTTGCCGGTTCCTTCGCCGACTTTTCTAAAAGTGATTTCTCTGAGACGAGCAATTTCTTTTACTACGTTTTTAGCTGTGGAGTAGTTGACTGAGTAAATGTATTTATCTGAACCTGCCTGGCTAAGTAAAATAGATGATGTAAGTTCTTTTTTAAGTATTTTACTGGAAACAGGATGAATAATTGTGTTTTCTGTTTTAAAAATATCCTGTTTGTTTTTAGCAAGTCTGTATACATGTTTTCTTAAAAGCTTAGATTGTATTTTTTCATTCAATCCGCTATGGGTGAAAGAGTCTGCAGGAATTATATTGCCGATATTTAAAGTGATATGTTTATCTTTACTCTTAAACAGTTCACCGGGTAGCAAAAAAGTAGAAAAATGTCTATTTAGTAGTGAACTGGTATAAAAGCCTGCTGAGTTTCTGCCTTCTATAAAAATAGGTAGCACTGGAGCTTTCATTTTAGCGGCAAATGAAACTGCACCTTTCATCCACTTTTTGTCTTTGATTCCATTTGTTTGCAATCGTGACACTTCACCTGCAGGGAAGAAGATAACAGCTTCCTCGTTAGCTAAAGCTGCTTCTATTCTGAGTATATTATTTTTTTGATTACAGAAAGAGAATACATTATATGGCAGTAGAACGTCTGCAAGATTGGGTATTTCGGATAGTACTTGATTTGCTACGATTTTTACATCTTTTCTAACCTCTGATATAGCCCTAAGTAGAGCAAGGCCATCCAGGCCACCTAACGGATGATTTGCGACTATGACCAACCTACCTTCGGAAGGTATATTATTTCTATGCTTGTTAGACATAAAGTAACTGAAATTCAGATGTTGTAAAAGTGCGTCAATAAAATCAAAATCTTTTTTATCGCTATGCTCTTTTAGAAAAGCATTGACTTTGTCCAGTTTTAACATGGCATTAAGCGAATTAATTATGGGTTTGGACTTTATTATAGGATGCTTCAGTAAAGCATCAGATGCAAACTTTTCCAATAATTCGTTAATATAGATTTGCATTGTACCTCCAATAATAGTAGTAATGTTTCAATTTACACAAGGAAGGTAAAGAGCAAATAAGTTGTATGTTAAATGTTCACTAAGTTTATAACTTTATTTGGTTGGTTTGGAAAGATATTAAGTAAAGAAATCTACACAAAAGCTTTTGAAACGATAGGGATATATTTATTAGAAAAATATTGATATTAAAACGAACAAATTTTATATTTTGTAAAATCACTTTATACAATAAATATTTCACAAATGACTCAAGAACATAAAATACAGCTAAGTAGTAGCATTAAAGATATAGAAAAGCTAAATTTGGAAATGGAATCAATGCTTGAGAAGGGTATTATTTTCAAAGAGCAGTTTTTTAATATTAATTTAGTATTAGAAGAAATATTTACAAATATTGTAACGTATGGGTTTAAAAATAAACCTAATCACGATATTGATATATATTTTAAGATAGATGATTCTGCGACGGAAATTACAATAGTTGATGATGCAGTGCCTTTTAATCCTTTGGGAGCTGTTAGTCCAAACTTGATGGTGCATGCAGAAGAACGTGAAATAGGGGGACTGGGACTCTTTTTAGTCAAGCAATTAATGGATTTAGTTAGCTATAAATACTTAGATGGAAAGAACTATTTAACACTGAAAAAGTATAAACCACTATAAATCAGTATTAATACTGAAGTTTTTTACATACGAACTTTATATATTTGTTACAACTAAAAATATATGGAGTTTACATGAAATATTTAATCTTGCTTATATATTCTCTTTTGTCCTTTTCTACAGTTTTTGCTCAAAACAATATTTCTGTAGATTTGTCAGTCAAAAAAGTGATGGATATGCCAAGTGCACCAAGCTACTCTTTGCATTCTGAATCGAATTATTATTATCAGATTTCGCAGACTTTAACAAAAGAGTCCAAAGTTAATGTATCAATACAATCTAAAGACGGCCAGCAAGTTAAAGTTTTATTTAACGGTAATGCTAAGTCAGGAAAATTGAGTTTGATATGGGATAGAGACAATGATGAAGGTAATCTTGTAGATTCGGGAGATTATCTTTGTGTGGTTACTATTAATGGTATTAAAAGAGAAGAATTAATTAGTTTGTCTCCAATTACTATTAATATCACACAAATTGATAGATAAATAGTAAAACTAAAATACATATATGTATGAAAGAATTTGTAAAAAAGGAGGCTGATTTAGCCTCCTTTTTTAGTGTGAATGATTCTTCTCAAACTCCATCAGTGCGACTCCGACGATTTGATCCATATTATAATATTTATATTCAGCTAATCTACCAACAAAGAATGTATTTTTAAGTTTTTCTGCTTCTTTTTTATATAGTTCGAAGCGTTTATGATTTTCTTCATTCGGAATAGGGTAGTATGGGTCGTTTAAGCCTTCTTTATACTGAGTTGGATACTCATAAGCAACAGTTGTTTTAGAGCTCTTAGGTGGCAAGAAATGAGCAAATTCAGTGATTCTTGTATAATCTTGTGTGTTAGGATAATTTACTTGGGCAACTTCTTGGAATTTTCCTGTTTCATAAGTCTGCAAATCAAAATTTAGAGAACGATAAGGAAGCTCTCCGTGCAATTTGTCAAAGAAATTATCAAGTGCACCTGTATAAATCAATTTATCGAATTTAATATCTTCTAAAATGTCTTTATAATCCGTTTTTAGTAGAATATGAATATTTGGATGTCTAAGCATAGATTCAAATATCTTAGTATATCCATGGCGAGGTATGCCTTGATAGGCATCTTGGAAGTATCTGTTGTCTCTGCTAGTGTATACAGGTACTCTCGCTGTAACACTAAAGTCAATTTCTTCAGGTTTAAGCCCCCATTGTTTCATAGTATAGCCCACAAAGACATGCTTATATATATAGTCTGCAAGGAATTTTAAGTCTTTATTCTCATTTCCCATCAATTTTAGAATAGGAACTTTAATGCCATATCCATATTTGTCTAAAAGAAGATTTTCAAGTTTAGATGCATAGTTATTGGGAAAAACAGAATATATAGAATTAAAATTGAACGGAACAGGCACTTTAGTACCTTCTACGTCAGCTAGTACTTGGTGGTAATAAGGGTACCATTCTGTAAACTCAGATAGATAGTCCCATACTTTTTTGGATTGAGTATGGAAAATATGAGGACCATATTTGTGAATTAAAATTCCATGTTCATTGGGATAATCATAACAATTACCGCCGATGTGGAATCTTTTGTCTACAACTAAAACTTTTTTATCTAACTTAGTAGCTAGTCTTTCTGCAAGAACACTGCCAGCAAAACCGGCTCCAACGATTAAGTAATCAAATTTCATTTTATAAAATATCCTTTTACTTCAGCAATAGTAAATGTTTTTGTTAAGATATTTAAGCCAAGAAAAATAACAAAACTGATTATTCCTGCTATTATCTCATGCATTCCATAGGTGTTTAAGAAATATCCTAAATAAGAGGATATGACAGCTAAAGCCAATGCTTTTAACATATCTAATAGAAATATTTTCTTTATAGCTACATAATATGCAATAGATAAACCAATAAGTAACGTTAATTCGGATAGAACGGTTACCCAAGCGGCACCAATCGCACCATATTTTGGAATTAATATTATATTAAGCACTACACTGATGATAGCCCCAATACCCATAGCGTACATCATAGATTTCTCCTTTTTAATTGCAATAAGCTGGGGAGACAGAGAAGTGTTGACGTAGACTATGAAAGAAGTCAGCATCAATATCTTCATGATGTCAATAGCTAGGGTATACTCCGCGGAAAATGCAGTTAAAATTATAAAATCAGCAAAAGTATAAAAACCTGCAGAGACTATAGCACCTGTAATAAAAATCAGTACCGAATACTTTTTAGCAACTCTTATAAAATCTACTGTACCGTAAGACTTAGAAAGAACAGGAAAAAATGCACCTTGTATAATTGCTGTAGGCAATATAGCAAACACCATTATTTTAAAAGCTGCGTTGTACTGTCCGGCAAGTGAAGCATCAGTAAAGTAAATACCTAATATCAGAATATTGAAAGTATTGAGCAATGTGACAAAAAAATTTGAGAAAGTGATAGGTAGAGCCGGCTTAATGAGTTTCTTCCAAAGCGGGATATCAAAAGAAATCTTAATTTTACCTGTGGTTTTTGTATAATATAATATCATCCAAACAGCATTAACCAATGCCGCTGTGCTATTTATCAAAAGTGCTATTATCACATCATCAGGGCTATGAACTAATAACATTACTCCGGTTAAATTTACCAGCCCGGTAACAAGCTGCCTGATAGCGAGGACTTCCATCTTCTCTATGCCCTGATAATACCAATCAAGCATAGTTGCCTGAGAAAATAATGTCAAGCCTGTTGCCCAAATTGCATATTTATAAACATCAGGTTTATCAAGTAAAAACGGGAATATGAAAACACATACAGCCGCAAAAAATGACAATAGGGTTCTTATTGTCAAAATTCCATTAACAAGGCGATTTCTTTCTGTTTCAGTTTTAGAACTTGCTACCTCACGAGTGCCAAGTGTATTAAATCCGAGGTTTACAATCATCAAGAAATAGACAATTACACTGTTAGAAAAGCCAATAATACCAAAGTTATTATCAAGCAGTGTCCTTGCTAAGTATGCTGTAGTAATAAACATAATCCCTTTGCTTGCAGCCTCAGCTACAGACAAAGAGAGTATGTTTTTTAAAATTTTATGAGAGGATACCATTAGATTCCAAAAATTGTCAAAAAGAGCAATGGCAAATTTAAATAAATATTATTTAGTCCACCATTTTAGATTGAGCTCTTCAAATAATGAATTTCTATTTTCTACATTTAGCAGGTAAGAAAGTTCAGTAGGAGAGAGAGTTTTGCTACTTTTAAACTCCTCAAATAGCGAACACAATTTATTGAAATCAGAATTATGATAGAAAAATCTTTGCTCTGCGTAATCGGTAGCACTTTTAGTGTGAATCAGGAACTGCCAGTCACTTGCTTGCATAAGTAATAATTCTCTTAGGGCTTGTTTCAATATTCTTTCTTCTAATTTATTTAGAGCATCAATCTCTAAGTTAGAAATCAAATTAGAGAAGCGTAGTTCACTGTTGTAAATTTGCTCCCAAGTCCATTTGGTATCTTTATTCATCCACACTTCGTGGGTGTTGTTTTCACCCCAAGAACCTTCGGGTAAGTGAATAACATCTTTTGCATTTTCTTTTATATACTGTTCGTGAGCAGTAGCAGTATTTACATAAGGTGATTTAGATATCCCTTCTAAAACATGTCTTAAAAACTCGGGTCCTTCGAACCACCAATGACCAAACAGCTCTGTATCAAAAGGAGTGCAAACAGCACCTTCTATTCCGGTCTTATTTTTAAAAAAGTTCAGAGTGTTTTCTATATGATGGATAAAGTGATTTGCTTGTAAGTCTACTTTTTCAGCAGTCCAGTCAGGATGGTACAGTTGTTTGTACATCATATCAGCTTTACTATCTGTAACTCGCCAGTACCTAAGCATGGAGCCTAACTGTTTTTTATGGAAATCTAAATAGTCGGGCTGACCGGGATAGCCTACTTCTCCACTCCATACCTGCATAGATATATCTCTATGCCTTGTGAAAATGGCAGCTGTTCCATATTGTACTTCATCTGATGAACTAACTTCATACACTCTTAAAGGATCTCTGTCAAAACTCCACGGAGTATGCTGGAAACCTTCGTCGTCGATAGAAATAAAATGTTCGTTTTGATCATCTAAATACTTACCCACCGGGTAAGAGTCTTCTAATAACTTCTGATCTGTGACAAAATATTTGATACCGTACTGTGAAATGATATTTTCAACACCTGGCCTAAGTCTATTCTCATTATAAGGAGCCACAGGTATAAAAGATTTCCATTCGTAGCTCGGACGATATGCACATTCTGGTAGCCATATACCACGTGGTTCTCTTCCAAAATGCTTTCTGTAATTTTCTACAGCAAGTTTCACCTGCAGATGAATGCTTTCTTCAGTTGCAAGAAGAGGAAAGTATCCATGAGTAGCCCCACAAGTCATAATTTCTATAGCACCATCATCTTGTAAAGTTTTTAGTGATTTTACTATAGATGCATTGTATTTGGAGATAAAATCATGTTTTCTTTCAGAGTACCAGTTTTGCCAGTATTCACTCAAATAGATATGATGAGGATCATAACCCCATGATTTGAAATCTTGATTGTCTTTTTTGGCATCCGCAATTTTTTCGTCACAATATTTGATAAACTTGTTTTTAAAATCCGGGTGTTCAAGCTGTTCGCATAGAACCGGTGAAATATCAAGAGTTACTTTTGGTAATATGCCCTTAGCAATTAAATCATTGAAAACGTTAAGCAGAGGGATGTAGCATTCGGCAACTGCCTCCGTTATCCAATCTTCTCCGTGAGGCCAATTCCCGTGATTCAATACCCAGGGAAGGTGGGTATGCAAAATAAGAACATAATTTCCTGCAAACATACTAATCTCGAATAAATAAAAAAAGGGGCATTGTATGCCCCTTGTAACGTAAGAAAATTTAATAAATTTTCAAACTAATTTACTTTTGATGTTTTACCTGAAAATTCGGGTAAATCTTCAACTTTTGGAGTGTCTGCTTTTATTTCGCCGTGAACTCCTTCGTATTTAGCAAGATTTTCACCCAAAGCTTTAAACATCATTTTGGCATGCTGCGGAGTCATGATGATTCTGGAGTGAACTTTTGCAGTAGGTACACCCGGTAAAATACGAGTAAAATCTATAACAAATTCAGCATTTGAATGTGAAATTATTGCTAAGTTAGAATAAATTCCTTGTGCTTCAGGTCCGCTTAGCTCGATATTGATTTGTTGACCTTTTTGTTCCGGGCTGTTCTTTTTGTCTGCCATGTCATTTCTCTTTTAGTTTGTGATTAACAAAAAACAAATTATTTTATTTTTGCCTGTATAGCTTTTAGTTTTTCTGTTTCTTTAAGATTACTATAAATTCTTACCAATTGCAAATAATACGCTTGTTTATCAGCTTCATCAGTAATTGTACTTTCTAAAGCTTCCAGCTGAGTCAAGTATTCTTTGAGTTTAGCTTTATTGTCTTGGTAGTCATATATGTTTACTAATTCAGCTATTATGATAGGATCACCTTTAAACTCTTTAGTATTTAAAGCAGCTTCAAAAGACTCAGCGGATTGAGTCAACACTTCTTTTACTTCAGTAAAATCTCTTTCATATTTTGAATCTTGATCGTACTTTTCATTTTCTTTCTTCTGAAGATTTGAAGCAAGATTTTTATATGAAGAGGCAAGGTTTCTCAAAGCAAACGCATAAGATGGTTCAACAGCGAGGGCTTGTTTATATTGATAGATAGCTTCTTCAGTTTTTTGTTCGTTAGCTAATAAATCAGCATATTGAGTTCTTGTTTGATAATCTTGTGGATCTTCTTGTATCCTAGATTTCATTTTTTCGAGAGCTTGGTCAATTTTGCCTGCTCTTTGGTAGCATGCGATGATAAATTTATTAAGTTGAGCATCATTCGGATTTGTTTTTTGCATCATTTGGGCATATTTAATTGCGTCATCAAAATTTTCACTTTTAAAACTAATATCAGCTAATCTGCTTAACGGAGAAATATCAAATTCCTCAGCTGCATATTTTTCTTGCTCTAACCAATTTTCAGGCATGTCGTATTTAAAAGAGAAAAAGGATGCTTTATCGTCCATAAATTTCTTTTCAAATCCAAGGTATGCTTCTTTACCATTAATTTCAAAAACGTCAACTATTATAGAATCTTGACTTCCTGGTTTTAAAGTAGTTTTAGTATCTTTTGGCTGACCTAAAGTACTAATTATTTCGGATCTTTCAGTACCGATATATAATTTTTTAGAAGACATGATGTCTAATCTTGGTGAAATAAGCTCTACATAATCTTTAAAGACTTTCAAAGCTTCAGTTTGTTTATTCATATTTTCTAAAATAGTACCTTTTATAGGATACAGCAAAGTGCTATTAGGCTTTGTTTTGATTCCCATATCAGAGAAGTAAAGAGCAGAATCTAAATACTTCTTATCTTGAATGCCCTTATTATAATAGCTAATAGTAGAGGAATAGCATTTAGCCCAAAGTTGATATCTTTTCAGTGATACTTGTTGTTGATCTTTTGGTTCTTTAGCTGCTTTTTCCCATTTACCTAAAATGTCAAGTTGTTTTTCAGTTTGATTAGTCTTGTCATAAACCTCGTATAGCAAATCCAAAGCAGCTTCGCTGGTTGGATTGACCTTCAACTCTTTGTTCAAGAGCTCAATGGCTTTAGTATAATTCTTTTGCTTAATTTGGTTTTTTGCAGAAGAAACATTCATGGAAGCACATTGGAAACTTTGTGTAAGGATAGCACCACCAAAAAGAACGAGCAAATAAATAAGATATTTACGCACTTTAATAACTCCTAATATTAAATATAGATTTTGCAATTACTACTAAGATAATAAAGCTTTGGATGTGAACAAAAGATTTTAAGTCAAGTATAAACCACTTATTACAAATTAATACTAAGGCAATAAAAATGGATACACAAATATAAGAAAAAAGAGAGACATACAATGCCTCTCTTTTGCTATATTCCGGCAATCAATATTTCTTGTTTGAATTGCTCTAATTTTGTTTTATCGATTTTACCGATAAAGTATATTGAATCAGATTTACGAGTTTGTCTTTTTACTTTTTTACCTGCATGAACAAATAAGAAAGTGTCTTCGTCATCTAATTGGTCATATTTTTCCACTGCTTGATTAAAATTGTTGAGTGTATCGCTGATGGTAACAAAATTCTCAGGTATACACATCAAATCTTTGTTGTAAGAATAAGCATAATAATAATTTTGACTAGAATCTTTAATGTCTCTAATCTTAAATCTTTTATCAATAAAACCTTCTAGTTTTACTTTAGGAAGTCCCATGCCTTCTATAGATTTAGCTGATTCGTAAGATAAATCTAAAATTCTTTTTCTGACAAATGGGCCTCGGTCATTTATTCTAACAAGTACCTTTTTGTTTGTTTCTAAGTTAGTAACTCTTAGTATAGTTCCAAATGGCAAATTTCTGTGGGCAGCAGATAATTTAAACATATTAAATCTTTCGCCATTAGCCGTCTTCCTTTTGTGAAATCTTTTAGCATAGTGAGAAGCTATGCCTGTCGTGTCGTAAATAAGTTCGTTACTGATGTCTATCTGATGTAATATTTCATCGTTGCTGATGACATCCCTGCTATCTACTAACTCAGAGTTTATTTCGACTCTTTCGTCAGCAAGTGCTATTAACTGCAATGAGATTATAAGTAGAGATACAAGTATAGCCGGAATTAAAAAATAATAAACTTTTGCGGCCTTGTTTTTACTTGTGTTAGATATACCCATAAGGGGGTAACCTCATATTGTGAAACATAACAAATAGTCGAAGTTGCTTTATACCCGAAAAGCAACATAGACTATATTAAACATAAGTATCTATGTTTCATTTATTTACCTCTATTTGAAGACAATACGAACTACATGGACGGCAAAGATAATATATAAATTGTAAAAACAAAATAAAAATGCAACTTAATGTTGCATTTTAATCAAATATAATAAGACATGTGAATAGGATTCGCTATATGTGCCATCCTAATTTCATTGTAAATACACTATTAGAGAAAGAATAAGTACCCCAAATAGGTATCTGCATATTTAAATCTATTATTAGCCGTTTCAAATAAATTTGAAAACCTAAGTCAGCATTTAATGTTCTATCGTATATAGGTGTTTTTGTATAATCAAAATAGTAATCTGAAGGAGGAGTATCTACACTATGAAAATAGTTATATCCTATTTTCAAACTGGCTTCCTCCATGCTTTTTATAAATACGGCTGTGGAGTGAAAAAGTTGATCTGAAAGTTCTTCACTTCTAAATAGATATTTGAAAGTTGATTTAACCTGCGTCTTTTTAAAATTTAAGCCTACTGAAGTACCTAAATGTAATTCAAATGCTCCATCACTTAAAAACTCTTTATTAGTACCCGGCCATGGTGGTACATATCTTATGGCTTCTATACCATTTTCACCTGTATATGTTTCCGGCATAACCTCAGAGCCGGGAATATAGTCTTGAGAGCCACCGGGAATTCTGATCTCGCCTAAAATGGAATTAAAAAAGAAAGAGTTATAAGTAAAATATTCGCCACCTAAAGCAAGGTAAGACATAAAACTTTTAGACTGCTCTGGGAATTCATTTTTTGCCAAATCTTGATTAAAACCATCTTCTGTAATGAGTGAATATGTGATTTGTTGATTCAAAGTATTTGTTTCAAACGGCATAGTGAGATATATCATGTTGTTATTGTCAAAGAAATATTCAACATGAATACCAAATCGTTTTTTATTTACATCAAATGTCCAATTAGCTGGGTTTAAAATAGTGATCGAGTCGTTATCTACTTTTTGTCTGATTTTCTCTATATCAATATCTATTTGACCAAACTTATTCCCATCCCCATCAAAAAAGGAAGAATAAGATTGATCTTGGTAATAGAACATAATATTTAACCCACTTTTGTCAAAATCATCTTTGTCTTTGATTTTTTTTTGAGCGAACGCAAAGCTCGTGTCTAAAAAACATAACGCTATTATTAGCAGATAGATATTTCGCATTGTTTATCCTTAAATTTAGATACTAAATACATTCTAAAATATAAGGAAAATATTAGTATTTTTGTTATATATTTTGATATTTTATTCAGTCGTGCAATATTTTATTATGTTAGAAACCGAAATTAATACTAAGCCATATATTTTAGTCGTAGACGATATTTTAAAAAATCTTAAAGTCATTGGTAATATACTATTAGAAAATGATTATGAAATATCGTTAGTATCCAATGGGTTTGAGGCATTAGAATCTTTAAAATCAGATAAGCCTGATTTGATTCTTCTAGATATAATGATGCCTGAAATGGATGGTTTTGAAGCTTGCCGCAGAATAAAAGAAAATCCGGCAACTGCAGACATTCCTATTATTTTTATAACAGCCAAATCTGAAACGGAAGATATCGTAGAAGCATTTAGAACTGGTGGTGTAGACTATCTAACTAAACCTTTCAACCGAGAAGAGCTATTAGTTAGAGTTAAAACTCATATAGATTTGAAAAGAAGCAGAGATGAAAGTAAATTACATGCAATTCAAATGACAAAGCTTAATCAACAACTTTCTGCAATCAATAACGAAAAGCAAACTCTCTTAAATACATTAGAAGAAGATTTAAGAATAGCTTCTGAATATATAGAATCACTTTTGCCAAATAAAGTTGATAATACTTTAATAAAGTCAGATTGGATGTTTATTCCTGCAACCACATTAGGTGGTGATTCTTTTGGTTTTCATTGGGTTGACGATGATAATCTTGCAATGTATTTATTAGATGTATGCGGTCATGGAGTAGGTCCGGCATTGCATTCTGTTTCTGTGTTAAATAATCTGAGAAGTCAGATCCTACCTGATACAGATTTTACCAGCCCTAAGTCTGTTATTTCTAATCTAAATCAAGTATACCAAATGAGGAACCACAATAATATTTACTTTACAATGTGGTATGGAGTATATAACAAAAAAAATCACAAGATGAAATACGCCTCAGCTGGTCATCCACCTGCATTGCTACTTAATAGTACAGATGATGCTGTAAGTCTTTTCACAAGGAATTATGTAATAGGTGCAGAAGCTATTATGGGATATGCAGAAGAAGAAGTAGAAGTTAAAAAAGGAGCTAAGCTTTATATTTTCTCTGATGGTACCTACGAGGTATTCAAAACAGATAGAGTCCCATGGGACGTGGAGTCATTGCATCTCTTTTTAAAAGAAAACAATGATGCAGGAAAAGATGAGCTACAAGAGCTGTATAGACATCAAGTAAATGTTAACGGAAGCTCTAATTTAGAAGATGATTTTTCTATACTAAAAATTATTTTCAAGTAAATTACTTTGATAAATATTTCAAACTTTCTCCTATCATAACTACAGAGAAAAGTAGTATCAAAAATCCCCATACCCAGTATGGTAGGAACAAGTTTTCTGCAATTATTGCTGTATCGGATGCAAATTGTCCAACTTCCATTTCTGCATGCTCAGAAAACAGATAAGATATACTTAAATATACACTTGCTGCTGCCTGCACTGCAAGGAACTGCAAACTGAATTTTTGTATTTTCTGTTTAGCTTTTAAGGCTATAAATCCAAAGACTAAGGAAAAAACCGGGATGATAATCAGGCCGTACATAGATCTTATCCAGATTATAGCGGAAATCATGAGAACAGCACTGATAATCCATAATAATATTTTTGTGGCGTCCTTATTTTTTGATGATACAAGGAATATACTTGCTGCGATAGTAGGGCCAAATGGACCGGCTGCCGCAACTAATGCTTTACCGAGATTTCCAAGATAAAGACTTCCACTGTAACTTGCAATTCCCGAGCCGTCCGGAAATAATTCTAAACTGTGGAAATTGGCACCTAGAGCAAATGCCATAAATCCATGAGCCATCTCATGGAACCATGTACCAAGTACAGTAAAAGGTAGTAAAATAGTTCTACTTTCATTGAACTGCCAAGCAATTATAGTTATAATCGTTAAGGCTAATATCCACCAAATATCTTTATTTTTCATGATTGAATATAGTATGAATATATAAATAAGGACTAAATATTCTATAGTACTTACAAAAAGTAAGGTTAATAGAGATTATCTATCGTAACATAAATCTATTTTCGTGCCAGTAATATAAATATATGCAACTTATTGTGATGTTCAAACACTTACTACTTAAATACAATTTTATTTTAACAGGAGTATAAAAATGAAAAGAATGTTTGTATTAGTTTTAGCGATGTGTTTGGGGCTTGCTATTACTGCTTCAGCTCAAATAGACGGCAAACAAGCACTCAAAGAATTTCATAGGAATGAGAAAATGAGGTTGACGCCATCTCAGATTGATAATATTATAAAAAACCAAGAGATGGCAACGGATTACTTAAAGAACAAATCTAAGAAATATACTGAAAAACTTCAAAGCTTAGAAACCGGCATAATATCGCAAAAAGCATACCCAGAGTCTGAGGTGCATGCTGCCGTAAATCCGAGTAATTCAGACAATATTGTTGCAAGTCCTATACGTCAGAATCCCAACAATCCGATGAACTCTCTAACCTGCCCTGTCTTTTATACTAAAGATGCTGGTGCAAGTTGGAATGAAAGCTCGTTTGAAACATTTACTTTAAGTGATAATGGTTTTCCATTGGGTGGTGGGGATCCTATGTTTACGTTTGATGCAGAAGGAACTCTATATTTTTCTTGGATTTATTTATATGGAGAGATAAAAGGCGGAACAATAGATTCTGTATATTGGGGTGTATTTTGGGCATATTCTACTGATGGGGGAGTTACTTTTAAAGCTGATGACGATCCAATTATAGGTAATGCCAGAGGTGCAACTCCATTCAACGGAGGTCAGCCGGTAATGTCCAAATTTCATGATAAACAATGGCTTGCTGCTGATTTGAGCAACTTTCAATATAGAAACAACGTATATGCATCTTTGGTTACAATTAATGAGAATGAAGGTTATGTTATGCAACTGTTTACAAAAGAAGCAGGTAAGCGTAACTTTAATTATGAACCTATTAGAATTTCTCCTTTGGGTATTGGGATTGTGCAGTTTGGTAGTTTGGATGTAGACAGCCGTGGATGGGTACATATTATGTTTTATGGAGAATCAGGCGGACTGGCTGCTATGTATCACGCCGTGTCTAAAGACGGTGGTCAATCTATCGCTAAAGTAACTAAAATATCTAACTTCTTTGGCACTGACCCAACGCAGCTTGCTATAGATGAACAGCAAGGCTTATCCAAACCGACAGGACTTTCAAGATTATACCCTGCACCTAACATAGCTATCGACAAATCCGGTGGAGAATATGACGGATTCTTGTATGCTACATGGACTGCTAAAGGTGTCAACAGTAATACGAATACAGGTTTAGATATTTATTTCTCAAAATCAACAAATAGTGGTGGTTCATGGTCTGATCCTATTATTTTAAATGATAATACAGATAATCTATCTTCAGATCAGTTCTACTCTGCTCATATGGTAAGCCCTAATGGCACTTATGCTATAGCTTGGTATGACAGAAGAGATGATTTTAATAATATCAATGCACATTACTATTATACATTTTCAGAGGACGGAGGGTCTACTTTTGATCAGAGTAAAGCTGTGACAAATTTACCTTCTGATTTTACAAAAATTGGTCAAACGAATAATAACTTCGGAATAGGCGAATACAACCAAATTATAATAACAGATACCTACTTTATGCCCATATGGGGTGATGGAAGAAGTAATGATGGCAATGTAAACTTAATGTTTGCTAAAGAGCCATTGAGCGGAGTAGAAGAGAAAGGAATATTTGGTAGCCTTAATAGCGATATTATTATAGAGTCGATTTCTCCTATGCCTATTACTTCTAGTGCAATAGTAAATATGACTTTAAAAAATGCTGGTACATATAACTTTGAGATTTATACTGTTGAAGGCAAACAAGTATTTGGCTTGGCAAAAACATTGCAGTCTGGTCATCAAAGTTTGAACTTAGATTTAAATCTAGCGAGTGGTATTTATTTTATTAAGATAAGCAACGGTAATATATTTATTGGACAGAAAATAATTGTTGAATAGGCAATAATTTTGAATGTGGCTATCAAAAAAAGCATCGAATTAATTAGAATTATTTCGATGCTTTATGATTATTTACGTTTTAAATAATTTCTATTATTTCTTACTCGGACTTTTTGTAGTTTCTCAAAAGCGACACTCATCGAAACTGCCATAAATAAGCCGATGAAGCCGGTTGCTAAAATCATCCATTCATCCATTTCAACTTCCTTCTGACCATCAACTAAATTTAGTACTAATAATATCCATAAAAGACTAAAAGCAAGGCCAGCACTTATGTAATATAATCTTTTCATAAATCTATACATTATGATTGTTTTTAGATTATACGACTCAGAAGAGAAAAAGTTAGAAACAATACAAAATATTAATTTCTAGACTAATACCTTACCTGTCATTTCTTTTGGAATTTCTAATCCCATAATGCTTAGAATAGTAGGAGCTACATCTGCTAATACTCCGGGTTCAACTTTTGTAACATTAGAATCTATGACAACTATAGGCACTGGGTTTAACGAGTGAGCCGTGTTTGGGCTACCGTCATGGTTAACAGCATGGTCTGCGTTTCCATGGTCAGCAATAATTACTACAGAATAGCCATTTGACTTTGCTGCTTCCACTACTGATTCCAAACATTGATCAATAGTGTTAACAGCTGTTAAAATAGCAGGCATAATTCCTGTATGACCTACCATATCGCCATTCGCAAAATTAAGACAGACAAAGTCAGTCTCTTGTTTATTAAGTTCTTCTACAATAGCATCTCTGACAAGGAATGCACTCATTTCAGGTTGCAAATCATAAGTTGCTACTTTCGGAGATGGAATCAGAATTCGCTTCTCGTTTTCAAATTCTTTTTCACGACCACCACTAAAGAAAAATGTCACATGTGCGTATTTCTCAGTTTCAGCAATTCTGATTTGCTTTTTGCCGGCTTTAGAGATTACCTCACCTAAAGTCATCGATACATTGTCTTTATCATAAGCGATTTTGACATTTTTAAAAGTATCGTCGTAGCGAGTCATTGTGACGTAGTATAAATCCAAAGCCTTCATTTCGAAATCAGACATGTCTTGTTGTGATAATACTGTGCTAATTTCTCTAAGTCTATCAGTACGGAAATTGAAGCAAATTACCACGTCGTCCTTTTCTAATGTTGCAGTAGGTTTACCATTTTCGTCAGAGATCACAATAGGTTTGATAAATTCATCAGTTATATCTTTAGCATAAGAGTTTGAAATAGCTTTTACAGGATCTGAGTATTTGTCACCTTCACCATGAACAAGCAACTCATAGCCTAGTTTTACTCTATCCCAGCGTTTATCCCTATCCATAGTATAATATCTGCCACATACGGAAGCTATAGTGCCAGCTGATGATTTTAAATGCGTCTGAAGCTCAACCATAAAGCCCATTCCACTTTTGGGGTCACAATCCCTACCATCCATAAGTGCATGAATATATAGGTCTTCAAACTCCATAGATTGAGCCATGTCACATAAAGCATACAAGTGTTCGTTAGAAGAGTGAACACCACCATCAGAAAGCAGTCCTAATAGATGTACTTTTTTGCCATTTTCTTTAGCGTAGTTAAAAGCAGCTTTAAGTTCTGTATTTTCAAAAAATGTTTTATCTTGAATGGCTTTGTTTATTTTTACTAAATCCTGATAAATAATCCTACCGGCACCAATATTTAAATGTCCAACTTCAGAGTTACCCATCTGGCCATCAGGCAAGCCAACATTTTCACCACTAGTTAAAAGTTGAGAATGTGGGGAGTTTTGAACTAATCTATTCCAGTAAGGAGTGACACCATTATAAATAGCATCTGATTTAGATTTATCCCCGATGCCCCAGCCATCTAAAATCATGAGAAGTGCTTTTTTCATCATTATTTTCCTTTATATATATTTATATTTATCATTACTATAGAGATGTAATTTAGTAAAATATCTCTTGGATATTTAATTATAAAAAAAGAAGGATATAATCAAAAAAAAAGCTCTGCAAACTAATGCAAAGCTTTCAATATTTTAATTGTACCGGGGGAGGGATTTGAACCCCCGACACTCGGATTATGATTCCGATGCTCTAACCAACTGAGCTACCCCGGCTCCAAAAGAGAGTACAAATATAATAGATACTTATTGATTATCCAAAAGTTTTTTTATTTCGTCGCGATATTTTGCAGCAGTTTCATAATCTTCATCTTCTACAGCTTTTTCAAGTTTACTATTTAAAGCTTCTAATGGGGATTCCTTTTTTGCCGGCTCTTTGGTAAATTCTACACCCGAAGCTTCTAATGTATCATCATCACCATTTTCGGAATCCTCTGCACCGTCAGGTAAATGCCCAGTTTCCTCTAAAATATCTCTATTTACAAAAATAGGGGCACTAAAACGAACAGCTAATGCTATCGCATCACTCGGGCGAGCATCTATGCTCAAATCCATAAGTTCAAATCTTAAAGTAGCAAAGAAGGTTCCTTCTTTTAAATCATTTATATGCACTTCACTCAAACTTCCGCCAAATGCTTCAATAATTTTTTTTAACAAATCATGAGTCATAGGTCGTGGTGGTACTACTCCTTCCATTTCAAGGGCTATTGCCTGAGCTTCGAAAGCACCAATGATAATAGGTAATCTTCTGTCGCCTTCTGATTCCTTCAAAATTAATGCGTATGCGTTATTACTAGCCGGACTTGCAGATAATCCTAAAACTACAACTTGTACTTTATCATCCATGTTTACTACTTTTCATTTGTTACAGAAAATAAACAGGAGCATCGCAATGCTCCTGTTTCCAAAGACTTTATTCAAATATAAATATTGCAGATAAAAGTTTAACCTAATTTTTCAGTTAACTTTGGTAAAACCTCAAATACATCGCCCACTATACCGTAGTCTGCTACTTTGAAAATTGGAGCATCTTTATCTTTATTTATTGCAACAATAACTTTTGAGCTAGACATACCTGCTAAGTGTTGCACTGCTCCGGAAATGGCACATGCTACATACAAAGTAGGAGAAACTGTTTTGCCAGTTTGACCAACTTGTTCGTTATGTGGTCTCCAGCCTGCATCTACTATTGCACGAGAAGCACCAACTGCAGCACCTAATTTGTCTGCCAAATCTTCAATAAGTTTAAAGTTTACAGCTTCTTTAAGTCCACGACCACCCGAAACTATTCTGTCTGCTTCTGAAACGTCTAATTTGCCTTCGTTTTTAGCTAATTTTGTTACTTTGACTGATTTATCTTTAGCAGTCAAAGTAGGAGCAAATGATTCTAATGCGACATCCGTTGCATTGGATTTCACAGCAGTGAAAACATTAGGACGTAAAGAGAATACTTTAAAATCAGTGTCAATGCTGACTTGAATCATAGATTTTCCTGCGTAAACAGGTTTTTTAGCAACCAAATCATTGCCTAAAGCAACGACATCTGATATATAGCCTGCTTTGCATTTGACAGATACTCTGGGAGCTATCTCAAGGCCTGCTGCATTAGCAGGAAAAATAGCAACATTGCAAGACTCTTTTTCTGCTACCTGAGCAAATCCGGCTGCAAGAGCAGATGAAGAGTGATTAGTATAAAAAGGGTCTTCCAATTTAACAACTTTGGATAAGCCGTATTCACCGGCTGTTTTAATAGCAGAATCATCAGTATTTGCTATTACACCCACAACTTCATTTGAAATAGTACGAGCTGCTGTAATCATCTCATAAGATACTCTCTTGAGTTCAGCTCCTTGAGCTTCTAAGTAAACTAAAACTTTCATGTATATTTCTCCCATTATTTCGCTATTAAATAACTTTTGCTTCTTCGCGTAACAAACGAACCAATTCTGCAATATCTGCATCGCTGTCAGTTAATATTTTACCAACACGTTGTTTTTCAGGCAATACCATAGACAGGATATTAACTCTTTGCTCTGTCTCAACCGCATCTTTTTGTTCGATAGGTTTAGATTTAGCTTTCATAATATCCGGAAGTTTAGGATAGCGAGGTTCGTTCAAGCCTTTCTGAGCACTAATGATGCATGGGAGAGTAGTCTCTACTATTTCTTTACCACCTTCGATATCTCTTTCGGCAGTAACCTTATCGCCGTCTATATCCAGCTTAGAAACAACAGAAATAGATGGCATATCTAACATTTCTGCTAACATCGAAGGCATTTGTAAGGAATCAAAATCAACGCTTTGTTTACCCATTAGTATAAGGTCTGGGTTGATTTCTTTTGCTATATTAGCAAGGTTTTCAGCTATGTAGTTAGAATCTTTTGTAGTGTCACCTTTTACTAAAATGGCTTTATCTACACCCATAGCCAATGCAGTTCTCAATATGTCTACTGCTTGGTCGGTTCCTATTGTAAGAGCTGTTACAGTGCCAGCATTTTTTTGCTTTAACTGTAAAGCTTCTTCTATAGCAAACTCATCATAAGGGTTAACTATATATTTAACGCCTTTTGAATCAATATTTTTTTTGTCTGCACCAATTGCTACTCTCGTAGCTGTGTCCGGTACTCTTGATATACATACCAAAATATTCATCTTAACTCCGGTTAATATAAATCATAACAATCTTTGCAAATATAAACAAATCTCTAAATTACAATATATCAAAAATCAGAGAAAATGTAATAAAAATGTTCGTAATTTGTAAGAGTTAATCTTTGCATAGAAACGTAAAACTTTCGCTGAATTCTACAGAACGCTTTATAGCGCAGGGAGGTATGTTATCTATATGCCATGAAGCAGGTATAGTCATTTTGCAGATTTTTCTATCTTGAATAACTTCTATTGATATATTGCCTTCGTAAGTATTGACATTTTGTGAACAGCAAATTACTTGCCAAGTGAGGATAAGATGGTTTAGTTTATCAGGGGCAATTTTAATTTCTTTAGTTACAGTTTGTCCGTTGCCTGCAGCCATTTTCCAATAAGTTAGAGCTTCCTTAGTTCCCTTGTGAAAAAGGCGAAATTCAGCTCCAGCCATAAGATCCTCGTCTACTGAAAGGCGAACAAAAATATTATTGCCTGCTGAGTTGACAATGCAATATCTGGTAACTTCTTTTTTCAATATATTCCTAGCTTAATAATTTCTGTAATATGATACACTGTTTGCTATCAAAATTATTGTTAAGAATAGATGATTATAACTCGTCTTTTAAATACTTACCTGTGAGACTAATTCTTGATTTTGCAATTTTCTCAGGTGTTCCCTGTGCAATGATTTTGCCTCCGTGCCTTCCTCCTTCGGGTCCGAGATCAATAATTTTATCAGCACACTTGATAACATCTAAATTATGTTCTATTATTATTGCAGTATTGCCTTTGTCTACTAATTTGTGTATTAGTTTTAAAAGTATATTTATATCTTCAAAATGTAGTCCTGTTGTAGGTTCATCTAAGAGGTATAGAGTTTTACCAGTGCTTCTTTTGGAAAGCTCAGTTGCCAATTTTACTCTTTGTGCCTCACCGCCTGAAAGGGTTGGTGCTTGCTGACCTAATTTAATGTAAGTCAATCCCACATCCATCAATGTTTGAAGTTTATTGTGGATTTTTGGAATATCTTTAAAGAAAGTAGTACCCTCTTCTACAGTCATATCTAGCACATCTGCAATAGATTTGTTTTTAAAGGTTACTGAAAGTGTTTCCATATTATATCTTTTGCCATTACAAGCCTCGCACTCTACATATACTTCAGGCAAGAAGTTCATCTCAATCTTTTTAAGCCCTGCACCTTCACATTCTTCGCATCTGCCTCCTTTTACATTAAAAGAAAACCTTCCTGCTCGATATCCTCTAATTTTAGATTCCGGAAGTAATGCAAAGAAATCACGAATCAATGTAAATAAGCCTGTATATGTTGCAGGATTAGAACGAGGAGTCCTACCTATAGGTGTTTGATCTATCTCAATAACTTTATCAATATGCTCTAAGCCATTGATACTCTTGTAAGCTAGAGGAATCTTTGTAGATCTGTAAAAGTGTCTGGATAGTATTGGATACAAAGTATCATTTATAAGAGATGATTTGCCTGAGCCACTCATACCTGTTACGCAAGTAAAAGTGCCAAGAGGTATTTTTAAATCTACATTTTTTAAATTATTTCCGGTAGCTCCTTGTAACTCTAGGAAGTTACCATTGCCTTCTCTTCTTGATTTGGGTGTAGGTATTGATTTAATGCCGGTCAAATACTGAGCAGTGAAAGAAGAGTCTAGTGTGTCTTTATTCAGGTATTTAATATTAGGTGGTGGCGTAGAAACTATAATATTTCCGCCATGTATTCCTGCACCGGGTCCAACATCTATGAGGTGGTCAGCTTCTTCAATCATAGCTTTATCATGTTCCACGACTATAACAGTATTTCCTAAATCTCGCAATTCTTTAAGTGACTGAATCAACTTGTAGTTGTCATGTTGATGCAAGCCTATACTCGGCTCATCAAGAATATACATAATACCTACAAGTTTAGAACCTATTTGAGAAGCTAAGCGAATTCTTTGAGATTCACCACCTGAAAGAGTTTTTACTGAACGTCCAATACTTAAGTAAGTTAAACCAACATCTTGTAAGAAGTTAAGTCGTTCAGTTATTTCTTTTAAAATTAGTTTTGCTATTGTATTCTTTTTGTTGTTTAACTTATCAGGGAGTGCTGTAAAAAAGTCTAAGCAAGAAGTAATATCATATTGTGAAATATCAGCTACTGAGTGATTATCAATCAAAACTGCTAAGTTCTCTAATTTTAAACGACCTCCGTTACAAACATCACAAACTTGAGAAGACATAAATTCTTCAATTTTTCGTTTTATAAGTCCTGAGTTTGTAGTTTCATACTGAGATCTAAATGTAGGAAGCACTCCAGCAAATTTGTGTTTGTAATTAATCTTTTTAGTACCAGAAAAATTATATTCTACATTAATCTCAGTAGCAGAACCATATAAGACTAAGTTTAAGTCTTCTTTTTTCAACTTCTTAATAGGTTTATCTAAGTCTATATTATTATCAGTAGCAAAAGCATTTAATTGAGTCCATATCCACATATCACGTTTTTTACCTAAAATAGCTATACCACCTTCAGCAATAGATAGTGATTTGTCGGGGATTACTAAATCTCTGCTAAAATCAATTAACTCTCCAATACCATTGCATTTGGGGCAGGCACCAAACGGTGAGTTAAAAGAAAATCTATATGGAGATAATTGAGTGTATGCTTTGCTACATGAAGGGCAAGAATAATTAGTACTAAACAGTATTTCAGTATTGTTTGTCCCTGCCAACAACATCATCGTGCCATCGCCTTTTTGGAGAGCTAACTCAATACTTTCTGTAATACGACTCATTTGAGATTGTTCAACGATACATCGATCTACTATAAGTTCTATGTTATGAATCTGATAGCGATTAACTTTAAGGCCCGATACTAATTCAGTTAGTTCTCCATCTATTCGTACTTTAGTAAAGCCTTGTTTCATAAGCTGCTCGAAGAACTCACGGTAATGACCTTTGCGACCTTTGACAAGGGGGGTAAGTATTTGAATCTTTTCGTTTGTAAATTCAACAAAAATCTCTGATACAATTTGGTCAAGGCTTTTTTTCTCAACAGGGACGTGGCATTCTGTACAGTGCTGTGTGCCGATTTTTGCAAATAGAAGTCGTATATAATCGTATATTTCTGTAGTTGTACCTACAGTAGAGCGAGGGTTGTGACTAATTGTTTTTTGTTCGATAGATATAGCAGGAGATAAGCCTTCAATGCGATCAACATCCGGCTTTTTCATCATGCCTAAGTATTGGCGTGCATAGGCCGAGAGGCATTCTACATAACGTCTTTGACCTTCTGCATATAAAGTATCGAAAGCAAGGCTAGACTTGCCCGAGCCGGATAAGCCAGTAATTACAACTAACTTATCTCTAGGGATTGTAATATTGATATTTTTCAAATTATTTTCCCTAGCACCGGTGATAACTATTTCTTTTAATTCTTGATCTATGTATCTTTGCAAAGGTGCTTTAAGAGTTTCTCGCATTATATCAGTCCGAAAAAAAACAATCTACAAAGATATGTAATAATTGAGATAAAGTCTCAAAATTAATTACAATTAAACGAAAGGAATTTTTAAAATGGAATACTCAAATTTTACTGTTTTAATTGTGGATGATTCACCAACATTACTGAAAACTATATCAGATATGATTAAAAGAAATATGACTGCTAAAGTCTATGCTGCACCATCAAGTAAGGATGCTATTAGACTTTTGGGAAATCATAAAATAGATATAGTTTTGATGGATATATTTATGCCTGAGATTGATGGCTTTAAAACTGCAAGGCTTATGAAACAGCAAGAGCTTACTGCATCTATACCAGTTATTTTAATGACTGGTTCTGATCCTAAAAAGCAATTGATTGAAGCTGGTTTTGAAGTAGGAGCTATGGATTATCTTACAAAGCCATTTAAAGAACAAGAGTTAGTAAGATTACTTCAGTTGTATTTTCGCTTCATTCAGCATGAAAAAAATATCAATAAGTCTATTTATGAAAAGAATCAGAGTTTAAAGCTGGAAATTATTGAAAGACACAAAGCGGAAGCATTACTTAAGGAAAAAGAGAGAAAACTACAAGAATCAAATGCTACTAAAGATAAATTCTTTTCTATTATCGCGCATGATTTGAAAAATCCTTTAGGTGCATTTAAGCAGTTGACTACTTTACTTGCTGACTCTTTTGAAGATTTGTCTTTGCGTGAAATCACTGAATTTATAAAAGAAATGAAAGACTCTTCTGCAAATTTATACAATTTATTAGAAAACTTACTTTTTTGGGCACGAACGCAGACTGGTCAAATTCCTTGCAATAAAGAAGAAATGCCACTTGATCTAATAATTAAAAGTGTGATTGATTTGAATAAACAGATTGCAAAAAATAAAAAGATCACTCTCATTGCTGAATTAGAAGATGCCTTAACTTTAAATGCTGATTATAATATGTTATATACAGTCATAAGAAACTTTATTTCGAATGCACTTAAGTTTACTCCGGAAGAAGGTAAAGTTACTGTAAAAGCTTTTAAACAAGGTGATAATAAGATTATTGAGGTAATTGATACCGGAGTGGGTATGTCTAAATCACAAATGGATAAACTTTTTAAAATTGACGAAAACGTAACAAGAAATGGTACGAATGATGAGAAGGGTACTGGTTTAGGACTTATACTTTGCCAGGAATTTATAGAAAAACACGAAGGGAGAATAGAAATTAGTTCGGAAGAAAATGTAGGATCGACTTTTAGGATTATTTTCTAGCGATTAAACGAATAACATCCGCTTCGCCATTGTGGTGGTGCCCTTCCTGTAAAGTTGTTACTGTTTCTTCTACGGAAACTATCTTTATACTTTTAAAGTCATTGATTAGTTCTTCTATAGAGTATAACATATCAATATTTTTAGGTCCGCCGGTATTTCGTTCGATCTGCTTTTTAGAAAACATCTCTAAAAACAATGTACCTGTGGGCTTTAAATATTTAATTATATTATGGTGTGCAAGTCTTCTTATGCTATTAGGTAAGTGTATATATATCAATCCAATAACATCATATACTTGAGATGGTTTTAAGTCTAAAATATCACTTACAATATAGTTTATATTTACACCATGGATTTCAGCCATTCTCATAGCCTTTTCTTTTGCTACTTTGCTTCCGTCATGCGCAGTAACTGTCCAACCTTGCTTTGCAGCATATATTGCATTCCTACCTTCACCTTCTCCGGGCAAAAGCAAAGAACCCGGTTTCATAGAGTCTATTGTTGCTTTAAAAAATGCGTTAGGCTCCGAACCATAAATCAATTCTTCAGTATTAAATTTTGCGTCCCAAAAGTTATCCATTTCACTTCCTTATGCAATATCAAAAAAGTTTGAATCAGAGAAGTAATTTCTTGACATCTCAGCTCTTAATAATCTATTATCTTGATTTCTTAGATGTGGGTCGGAAGAAATTATTTTAAGTGCTTCTTTCTTTGCTATTTCCATTATGTCACCATCACTGACTAGATCGGCATACTTAAAGTCGGGGAGACCCGCCTGTTTTGTTCCCAATATGTCGCCGGGTCCTCTCAATTTTAAATCAACTTCAGATATTTTAAAGCCATCAGTAGTTTCTGCCATAGTTTTTAATCTGATGATAGCAGCAGTTTTTGTATTGTCTGCCTGTTCTTTTTTATTTAGTTGGAACTTATAGTTATCTTTTGTCATCAGTATGCAGTATGATTGGTTAGCACCTCTTCCAACTCTGCCGCGCAACTGATGCAGTTGAGAAAGTCCAAAACGTTCTGCATTTTCTATTACCATAACGCTGGCATTTTGTATATCTATTCCAACTTCTATTACTGTAGTAGCTACCAGAATGTCATATTCTTTATTTAGAAAACTTTGCATAGCTTCTTCCTTTTCATACCACAACATTTGGCCATGAAGTAATCCCAATTTAAAGTCAGGGAAAACAGCTTTTAATGGTTCATAATACTCGGTAGCTGATTTGACTTCTTCTATTTTTTCAGATTTCTCTACAAAAGGAAAAACAATAAAAGCCTGTCTGCCTTGCTTGATTTCGCTTCTTATAAAATCAAAAACTGCATCGTGATTGCTCTCAAATTCTACTTTAGTAAGTATAGGTTTTCTGTTTTTGGGTTTTGATTTGATTATCGAAACATCCAAGTCACCATAAGCAGTCATAGTAAGTGTCCTAGGTATAGGAGTTGCAGTCATTACTAAAATATGTGGTGTGATGGAATCATTGTTAAAAGACTTTTTTGCAAGTTTTATTAAATCAGCTCTTTGCATTACTCCAAATCTGTGTTGTTCATCTATAATTACAAGACCTAACTTATTGTAATTTATATCGCTTTGGAATAATGCATGAGTGCCAACTATGATATTAGCATACCCAATTTCTATTTTTTCAAGTACATCTCTTCTTAGTCTTGCTTTTTGACCACCAACTAACTGAACTACCTTTATTTCTAAGTCTTTAAGAAAATTATTTAAGCTATGAAAGTGTTGCTCTGCCAGTATTTCTGTGGGAGCCATAAAGGCTACCTGCAATCCTGAATCTATAGCCATCAGCATTGTGAAAATTGCAACAATAGTTTTACCTGAGCCTACATCTCCTTGTAGTAAACGGTTCATCGCGTTGCCGTTTTCCATGTCTTTAGCTATTTCTCGAAGTACTTTTTTTTGATCAGGAGTGAGTTCAAAAGGAAGTGCATCGTAAAGATTTCTGGCAGAACTGCTTTTGGGCTTGACTTTTATTCCTTTTTCAATAGATTTTAGTTTGTCTTTTTTCAAATTTAAAAACAGTTGAAAAAGGAACAATTCTTCAAATTTTATGCGAAGTTTAGAGCGCTCCAATAAGTCCTTATTTTTAGGGAAATGCAAATTGAAAACTGCTTGTGATTTAAGAGGGAATTCAAACTCACTAAAGATAGAAGGGGGGAATATCTCGATAATATTTCCGGCATATTTTTTTAAACAGGCGGCAATTATTTGACGCATAAGCTTCATTGTAATGCCTGCTTTTCTCAAAGAGTCAGATAGCTTGTATTTAGGCAAAATAGCACCACGTGAGTAAAGAGAAGCGTCTTCTTCGTCAATAAGATCAATGTCGGGGTGGTTGAAGCTAAGGAAGTTATACCTGTCTAGTTCTGCTTTGCCACTGACTGCAAGCAGATTGCCTCTTTGATAGATTTTATCAAAATATTTGACGCTGTTCCAAAATACTATTTTTGCACTAGCACCAGAATTATCACTAAGGGTGAGAGAAAGCATTTTTCTATTTTTGCCAAATTCTCTAATTTCTTTAGAAATTACTTTTGCTACAACAGTGTATTCGGAATTGAAATATAAATTCTTTTCAGCAGTGTAGTTGTTTAAGCTTTTTAGCTCATTTACGAGCTGAGCAAGAGATTTAGTGCCAGCTCTGTCAATGTAGGCACGGGGGAAGTAAAATAATAAGTCTAAAGGGGTTAAAATGCCTTCTTTTATAAAAGCTTCAGCTCTTTTAGGACCAATGCCTTTGATAAACTGAAGCACATTATTTTCAATATTTATTTTCTCTTCGGGCATATCTTAATATTTGAATTTCATATTTATTTCAACAACTCTGTTTTCGTTATCAAATTCTACTTTCGTTTCTTTGTTTCCTTTGATAAGCTTAACTTGAAAACCTGCTTCATCATAATTGCGAATAATCCGTTCTACTTCAATAATCTGTTCGCCCGGAAATTTATTTTCTACAATGTTTTTGATTTTTTCAGGTAGATCATCAGTCGGAATTTCACCATCCATACGATATAATGTTCCATCATTTTCAAAGAAATATTCAAAATCATATCGTTCTTCTTCGAATCTGATTCTGTACATATCTTTGCCATTTTCTTCTTTAAGATTATAGTCTATTTTATAGGCAGATGAGTGAAGCTCTTTAAACTTTTTAATAACTATTGCAGGAACTTCTGACTCTTTGAGCTTTTTAGCAGATACATTTCCTGACAGTAAAATAGAAAAAGCAAGAAAAGATAGAATGAGAAGCTTTTTCATTATTCTCTCCCTTAGTGTTTATTTACTTAAGCTAATATACAACTTTAACTACAAAATATAAAGTATTATAGGCTTTAGTGCGCTATAAAGGTCAAGATTAACTGGATATTATCAATATACATGCCTAGTCATTTTTCTAAATAATTCGGGATAAATGGTTTACAAAGGTTTAATATCTTGTTAAGAGCAAAATATAGATTAAAGATGTAATTTGCATCCAATTGTTTGAGTATTCCTCTATTAATTCCGAGAAGAGCAAATGACAAGAATTCTTGCCGTAATTATTTGCCTTGTAATTTCTTTTTCTAATCTTATAGCTGTAGAAGTAAACTCTTCTGTTGATTTCGTAAGTGCTTATAACTGGCGAGCAATGGATGTTGGGGATTCTCCTGCTATTCAACCCAAAATTAATCTTAAAGCGTATGACTTTGAATTTGAGTTTTGGGGGTCTCAGGCATTTTCTGCAGGATACGATTATAATGATCAAATTGTAAAATTTAACGAGGTTGACTTAGTACTTAAATATAATCTAAAAACTGATTATGGTACTTTTTCCCCATTCTTTACAGATTTCTTCTACCCGTGCGAGGGAAGAGGATACTTTGATTTCAAGGGTACGCAAGTTAACGACAAAGATAGTATTTTGAGCCGTGGTGGGCACTGGTATAATATTTCTTTGCAGTATAAAGGTCCGGAACAATTTCCAATTGAGTTCTTATTTGATCATTGCTTTCATAATGATCCGGATAAGTCAATCTATTTTGAACTGGCTTATCCATTCCATATTGACGGACACAAGTTTAAGCTGCACACCGGCTTGACAAACGGCAAAACAAGAACCTATGATGTGAAAGAAAATAAGTGGACGTTTGTAAATATTGGAATTTCACTGGAGAAAAGTATAACTCTTAGTGATAGCTTTAGTTTGCCAATAGGTACAGCCCTTTACCTGCAACCGGAAAAAGAGCAACTTTTCTTTGTATTTAAAATCAGTCTTAAATAAATATTTATTATGAATAACGAATTTGTTAAGTTGCTTGTATAATATTTATACACACTTGAAACAGGATCAATATGAAAACCGCTATTAAAATCTCAATGCTATTCTTGGTAGTTGCTATAGTTTTTGCAGGTACTACTAAATTTAAGAAGTATAAATTTAAATCTGCAATTGTAGAGTACAAGATTTCAGGAATGCAAAAAGGTACAAAAACTATATACATTTCAGATTATGGATTCAAAGAAGCGGAATACAAAAAATCAAGTGTAAAAATCATGGGGATGTCTTCAGAAACAAATCAAGTTGTTATCCAAGATGGCTTTGATATTATTACAGCAGACATAAAGGAAAAAACCGGGTCTAAATCAGAAAATGAACTCCTAAAAATGATGGTTCAAGAGAAAAAAGATATTGGAGAATTTGGTCGCGAGATGTTAAAACAGATGGGTGGTAAAAAGTTAGATGAAACTGGTAAAGTTTTAGGAAAGACTTGTGAAATATGGACTGTACAAAATGGAATGGCTAAAATATGGGTTTGGGGAAATTTATCTCTAAAATCTGAAGTGAAGGCTATGGGTATGACTATGACAGAAGAAGCTATCAGCATAAAAACTGACGTCTCAATTCCGTCTTCTAAGTTTGATGCACCTAAAGGTATCAAATATATTAATCCTGAAGACATGCCTCAAGGAATGGGCGGTATGGGATTCTAATTCTTATATCTATATATATTTCTTTTAGACCACAGCTATATGACATAGACTGTGGTTTTTTTTGCAATCTTTAAAACAATTACTTGTAAAGTATAAAAAATATAGATAAATTTAATATAAAATACTTTAGGAGTACAATATGAAATATGATTGGAAATATAATTCAAAAACCAGAACAGTAGATATAGTCAACCGTAATAACACTACTATAAAGCTCCACTTATCCAATCGTTATCGAGGCATATTAGAAACAGAGTATAATAGTTATTTCTTTAAGTCTGATGGTTTGCTTAGCAGAAGCCTAACATTAAGTACTGATAGTGGTAGTAGTATGGCTGATGTAAGATTCAATAGGCTGCTCAGCCGAGCAGAAATATGGTATAAAGATTCAAATTATACCTTAAATATAGAAGGAACAATATTCTGTAAAAAATGGTCTATCTCATCCGGTAAAAATTATACAATGAAAGGCAGGCGAGATGGTAATAGGTTCGGTGAAATTGAATCAGAGTATGATGATCAAATACTCGCTACTATTGGTTTGCATTCTTATCTGCATTATTGCGAGAGTGTACTTATGCTATCTAGTGTTACCGGCTTTTCAGTTGTAGCTTCTGTTGTAAGTATTTTGTTAATAAGTCTTTTATAAAAAAAAGAGGAGCTGACTCAGCTCCTCTTTAAAAAGTAATATCGGAAAAACTTATAATTACATAGCTTTTTCAATTGAAGCTTTGAATGATTTATAATCTCTACCACCAACTATTGTTTCTACTTTTTCGCCTTTTTTATTGAAAATCATAGTAGTTGGTACTGCATTAATTTGACCAAAGTGACCAACAATTTCCATTGCTGTTTTGTCAGTTCTCGAAGCCATAAAATTAATGTAATTAATACCTTTAGCATCAGAAAACTTTTGAACATTAGATGCGTCAGGGCTTCTTTCTAAAGCAAAACCAACCACGACAAAATCTTTATCCTTAAATTCTTTTTGTAATTGAATAATATAAGGAATCTCAGCTCTACAAGGTGGGCACCATGTACCCCAAAAGTTGATAAATACAACTTTGTCTTTTATGTAATCAGAAAATTTTATAGTTATACCATTTTCTTCCCAAGTAAAATCAGGTAAAACTTGATCTCCGATTGTCGAAGTCTTAATTTGAAAGACAGACTTAGCAGTTGCTGGTGCTTCTGCATTTAAAGTAGCAGAAGCTACATCTTTGGTTTCCGTATTAGACTTTTCCGAGCCGTTGCTGCAAGCTGTTGAAAATGCAAACGACATCGCAAATACAACAATCGCTATCTTTTTAAAAAACATAGTAACTCCTAAATATAATATATTGCTTTGTAGCAATATACGTCTTTTATTTTAAAATATTGTTTTATAATTTTGCTTCAGAGCCTTTTGACTCATTTAATTCAAAATTAGTTTCACGACCTTTAGTATACTTGCCTATTGCGATAAAAAATCCTGCAACTATAGCAATAGTACCAAACCACACAAGATTAATTAATGGCTTTACAGATGCTTCAAAACTAAAATACTCTACAGGTGAAGGCATTTCTTTGCCGGTCTCTTTCAAAATGAAAGCGACGCTGGATTTACCCATTTCTTGCATATTTGGTAGAAACTGTACCAAAGATATATCTGCACCATAATTATCTAAAGTTTTCCAATTAGGTTCGCCAACAAATGATTGAGGATCTAAATTGCTATAAATTGTATCAATAAACGTATGTGTACTATCTTTGAATTCCAAAATAGCACCAAAAGGTAAAGTACCTGTTCCACTATTGTCGGACATCATAGATTGCATATCAAATCCTAAAACGTGCATCAAAAGACCATCGGTCAGAGGAAGCTCGATTTCGTCGTCTTTGCCTAAAGATATGATAGGGATATCGTACTTGTAGTCGGCTACATTAGGAGATAAATAGATATCACTTGCAAAGGACTCTAAAATGCCAGGTTCTAAAAATGGCTGTTGTCTTTGGTTAAAGTCACTGTAATAAATAATTGGTTTAGCAACATCAGTACTGCCATCTTTAGAAACTTCAACTAAATATTGGAATTTTTCTCTGTCTTTAAATTCTTTTTCTATCTGATTTTTACCAATATACTTGAAAGTATATCCATTGAAGTCTTTGGATTGTCCTTCTTTCAAAGTCAAATGTTGTGATTTAGAATAACCACCACTAGCTATGACTCCTAAAATTAGTAAAGCAAAACCAAAGTGCGATAAATAAGATCCAATTAATCTTGGGTACTTTTTGGCAGTTTTAATTAGATATTGCAAGTTAGTAAATAATGCGAAGAAAGCTGCAAAACCTAATGCAATGTGTTTAAACTCATTATAGCCAAGCATTATAAAAATATTAGTAAAGACTGCAGCTAAGAGGATACTTATCCACATTTTTTTGACTAATATTTCGCTTGGTGTTACTTTCCAATTCAAATAAATAGAAAATACCATTACGAGCAGACCAATAGCAGTCAAAGGTAATGAGCCTTGATCGTATATTGAAATGACAACACCGGTTTTACTTTGACCTAATATTTCTTGGATGATAGGCCAGCTGGTACCAACTAATACAAAGCCCGCAATAGCTAATATTACAAGTGAGCCTAATGACAACATAAATTCCTTAGAACTAAGTTGAAAATCTAACTTACTTGCAGTCTTATTAATGTCAGAAAATCTTGCTAAAAGTGCAATCAAGCCAATAGTAGCAAAAAATACCAAGAACAGAAGAAGCAATATATAAGTAAGTTGGCCCGGATCTCCAAAAGAGTGAACAGAAGAGTCACCAAGGACACCACTACGTGTTAGGAAAGTAGAATATACTACCAAAATGAAACCAATGATAGCAAGTAAAAAATTAGTCCTTATTAAACCACCTGTCTTTTTTTGCACAAGCATCGTATGAACTAAGGCGATTGCAGTAAGCAGTGGAATTAAAGATGCGTTCTCTACAGGATCCCATCCCCAAAAGCCACCCCAGCCGAGAGTTTCATAAGCCCAAAAACCACCAAGCATAATGCCTAATGACAATAAGCCTGTAGCAAAAAGAGTCCATGGCATGGAAATTCTTATCCAATTATTATAATCACGCTTAATCAACCCTGCAAATGCAAATGCAAAAGGAACTGACATAGCAGAAAAACCTAAGAATAAAATAGGAGGGTGAATAACATTCCAGTAGTTTTGCAAAATAGGATTTAGTCCATTGCCATTAGCAGGCATAAATCCAACTTCTAAGTTTTGCCCGGGAAACGAATCCCAGATATATTCAAAAGGACTTTTGTTTATCATTATCAAAAAGATAAAAACAAGAATCAAAGAGTATATGCTCATCACAGGAGCTTCGTATTTATGCTTTCTGACATAAGGTATCAGTATACTACCAATAATAGATAGCATTAGTGCCCATAATACAAACGAACCTTCCTGACCTGCGTAAAATGTTGTTGCAAGTAGGAACTTGGGAAGCTCAGTAGAAGAATATCTCCAGATGTAAGTAAAGGAGAAATTATGAGTCATTACGTTATAGAGTAAATATGCAGAAACTGCAATCATACCCAATGTTATTATGTGATAAAAAGAGCTCGCCGTTTTGACCAAGTTCTCTTTTTTATATGATAGGAAATACATAATAGTTGTAATAATTGATAGTCCCAAAAGACCATGTATCAGTATAGAGCCAAACATAGGCAATCCTTTCCTTTAATGTTAGATGTTGCTGTTTTTCTTGATATCTTCAAATCCTGCTTCGTACTTGGAAGGACATTTAGTTAAAATTTCTGAAGCCATGAAGATACCTTCTTCGAACTGTCCTTTAATAACTACCATAGGAGCGATATCAAAATTATTTGGTTTAGCTCCATTGAAAACTACTTTTGATTTATTTGCGTTATCATCTTGCATAACAAAAGTAAAAGTATTAGTTTCGGTGTCATAAGTATAATTCTGTGATTTATCCCACGATCCGGTAACTTGTACAGTATTGCCTGTTTTTTTAGCATAGCTAAAATCAGTATATTCGATTTTACTGCTATCAAACGCAGAATAAGCAAGAGCTATAAATCCTATTGCTATTATGGCAGTAATGATGTATTTAGCTTTCATTTTTTGAACCTTTCATATTGTTTTAGAGTAATATGCTATAATATAATAAAAAAAATTGTAGATTAACAAACAAAATAGTTGAGACAATGGTAAATTTAACACACATACGGATAAATGATGAATAAATTGATTAGAATTTTACTCCTTTTGACCATTATAGCTACAAATAGTCTGTGGTCTAAAGATGACCCTTGGGAAATATCGATGAATAAAACCTTAGAATCGCTCCAAAAAAGTGATTATTTAGAAGCGTCTAATAATGCGATAAAAGCTGCTCAATTTGCTGAAAATGAATATGGAGCAATGAATTTAAGAGCAGGTAGTTCGCATAATATGGCTGGAGTAGCTTTTTTGAATTTAGAAGAACTATCAAAAGCAGAAACACATTTTTCTGCCGCTTTAAAAATATTTAGCTATAATAAAAAGGATTCTACCAGAGAAGCTGCAACTACTTTAGATAATCTGGCTAAAACTAAAACAGGTTTAGGTAAGTATAAAGAAGCTGAGAAACTATTTAAGCAATCTATCGGGATTAAAAAAGCTATTTTGGGAGAGACAGATTTATCACTTGCAGATACTTATTTTAATTACTCTATGTTAAATATTGAACTTGGTGAATCTGAGCAGGCAAAGATGCTGTTGCTCTACTGCTTAAGAATAAGAGGTATGTCTTATGGTGGAGAGCATCAATCACTTATATTGCCGATAGAATATCTTTCAAATATTTACATGAAGCAAGATTCTCTCATTGCTGCCAAGTCTTTGATTGAAAAAAATATCGAGATAAAAGTAAAAAATTATGGTCAGTACTCCGAGTCTACGGTTGATAATTTGCATCAAGTTGCTGATATATATGTTAAACTGGATAGTTTGGATAAATTTGAAAGCATTATGCTCTCTGTCGCTAAAATTTACAAAGAGAATCACGGTGATAAATATGAACCTATTGCTGTTTTATACAACAATATAGGTGATTTTTACCGCCAACAAAAAAAATATGATAAAGCTGAAGAGTATTTTGTCAAGTCTGCTACAAAACTTCAATCGATAAGCGATTCGAATGATATAAAAATAGCTACAGTATTTAATAATTTAGCTGCAATGTACCAAGAAAAGGGTGACTATGCATCTGCAGAGCGAATATATTTGAAAGTGCTTCAGATTAAACAAGCATATCTGGGAAAGGATGATGTAGAAGTTGCTTATATTATGAATAACTTAGCTACGATTTTAGCAAATACTTATAAATATGATTACTCATTGACTTATATGCAAAAAGCACTAAACATTTTTGAGCAAAAAATGGGGAAAAACTCAAAAATGGCAATTAAAACTCTAAAAAATATCGCAGCAGTATATCATCTTGCCGGCAATGAAGAGAAGTACAAAGAGTATACTGAAATATTTACGAAAAGAGAAAATCAGAAATAACATATTTTTATACCTAGTCGAGAAATTTATGAAAAAAATCACCACTTCTTTGTTGTTAATTTTAGCATTTGTTGCTTGCTCTGAGCAAGATTCAAACAGACCGGCAAATGTAAAAGAAGTTGTAAAAGAAGCGTTTGCTAAAAGAGCAAATGTAAAAGCTATTAAAGCGGAACTAATTACAACAGATGGTTTTTCTGAGCTTACTGCACAAAAAGATAACGAAAAGTTATTAGCAGAAATGTCTGACAACGGAAAAGACTTTAAATTCTTTTCAGATATGGGAGACACCCAAATTTCCTTTGACGGCAGTAAATACGTAGTGGTCAATCATAAGGACAAGTGGTTCTATTCCTTTGAAAATCCGCAGGAATATAGCAGATCTCTGAGCAATCATGCAGAAACTTTGAGAAACTTTTTACCTTTTGCCAGCACAGAAGATTTTGCTGTAAATGTTGATACAAGTACAGCATACAAAGATTTTAAATGGGAAAATGACACCACAGTTAACAATGAAGATGCTTATCATATTTCTAAAAAAAGTTATGATGAGAACCTTGGATTAGATTTTTATACTAATCAAATTATATCTAAAGCATCTGGTTTTCCCATAATTGTAACATCTACTGTTCAAAATGGAGAGCACTTAGTTCAAAAAGAAGAAATGATTGTAAAAAATATAGAAACAGTTGATGATATTGAAGATGCAAAGTTTTTACTTGAAATTCCTAAAGCTTATAAACCTTATGACCAGTATATTGCAGAATATGAAAAAAGTAAACAGGGCGAAACTGGCAAAACTGCAGAAATTACACCGGTTGAACTTAAAGAAGGTGATATAGTTCCTAACTGGGATCTAAAAGATGCTGATGGCAAGCATGTATCATTAGAAAGTTTACGAGGTAAGCCTGTTATCCTTGACTTTTGGGGCACTTGGTGTGTCTGGTGTGTAGTTGCAATGCCTAAGATAGAAGCAGTGTATCAAGAAATGGGTGATAAAATACATGTTTATGGGATTAGCTGTAAAGAGCCTGAAGGAGCGGATCCAAAAGCATTTTTGAAAGAAAAAAAAGCAAGCTACCCTACTTTAGTAAACGGTGATAATGTTGCGAAGCTACTAAATGTTCAAGGTTATCCTACACTATTAGTAATAGATAAAGATGGCAAACTTCTTTATAAACACTCAGGATATGATAAAGATATGGATAAATCTTTGACTAAAATGCTAAAAGACAATCTATAGTTATCACAACTAAGAACATTCTCACAAAAAATATATAAAACCGACTAACTTTAGAATTGTAAGTTAGTCGGTTTTTAGTTGTCTACTCTTCGCTAAGGTCTTCAAGTTTTCTGACCTTTTTATCTAAAGACATCATGTAAGCGACAATGCCAGTCCATATTATTAAAGTGATACCAAGTACCACGAAGATAGAGTTATCATGTAGGAAGTCGAGCATCTATATTTCTCCTTTATTTTTCATAATTCTTATTTGTAAATTCAATAACCAAAAGAAAAACATCGAAAATCCAAACATTGCTAAGCCAAAACTAATAAGCATAGATGAATCTAACATACCACTTTGAGAGCTAACCAAAGGGCCAGTATTTGTATCGCCTGCAGAACCAGGATGAAGCCCCGTAGCCATGCGAGGCAAAATAAATACTAAGAAAGGAACTGTAATAAAAGCAAGTATGGAATATACCGAACTCAATCTTGCTTTTGATTCGGGTACATCAATAGAAGATCTCAAAGCAAAAAATGCCGCATAAATGAGGAGTAATATTAGAATTGACGTTTGCCTTGGATCCCAGTTCCAAAAGCTACCCCAGTTGAATTTAGCCCAGAGCATACCTGTTACAGTCGCTAATATGGCAAACAGCGTACCTAAAGAAGCCGCCGCCGCAAGAGGTACATCATATTTCAAATCCTTAGTTCTTAAATATTGGATAGCATATATCATTGATATCAAATATGCTAATACCGCAATCCAAGCCATCGGTACGTGGAAATTTAATATTTTAGTCCTGTCTTCTAAACTAGGTATAAAAGGATAAGTCATAAAAGGATTTGTAGAAATTAGTTCAATTGCTTTGAATTCTTGATTTTCAAATGCAGTGTTGATAACATATTTATTGCCCGTACTTAGATTGAAGTCCTCTATGTCCTTAATAGGGAAAGATTCGCCAAAGTCATCAGTAAAGATTAGTTCACCTGCTGAGTTTTGAGCATAACTTACCAATAGATTAATATGTTTTCCTTGTTCAAGTCCGGCAACAAATTTTAAGTCTGAAAAATTGCCGGCTATTGGTGGCAACAGGGTAAGAATAATAGCTAAAGTAATGCTAGCAATAGTAAGTAGTTTCCACCACAGAGGTTTAGATTTATTGATATTAGGTACAAATCCTAAAATGAATGACAAAGTCACTGATAAAGCGATTACAAGACCCTTCATAGTTTTTCCTTATAGATATACAATGATGTATGTGAAGAAATAATATAAGAATTATTTTGCAAAGTTAAGAATTTGGGAGGAATTTTGTAAGCTTTAATATATTTTTTCTTTCTGTAGGCTGAGAAGGCTGGTACTTGATATTGTCCATTACGCTACGCATAATATGTATGCCAAGCCCACCTTTGCGGAATTCAGCAAAATATTTCTTCATGTCTGGAGATTCAACAGATAGAGGGTCAAAAGGTTCGCCTTCGTCGATAATTTGGACAACGAATTCGTTATCAGAAATAAAAATATCTATGCAAATTGAGAAGTCGAAATTGCAGTTATGTGCATAACGCATCAAATTTGTGCAAGCTTCATCTACAGCTAAGGTAATCTTTTGTGCGTCTACTTCGGAGAAATAATAATCTTCAGCATAAGAAAACACAAATTCCCTTATCTTTTCTAACTCAGAAAAGTTAGCTTTTACACAAATATTGTCTATATGTTTATTTACTGAGGTCATTGCTATTTTTAGATAAGAATTTTTCAATTGCATTAATTTCATTTACTTCAATATCGAACAACATAGGGAAGCCAAGTAAATCAAAAACAGAAAATACTTTATCTTGCATGGATGTTAGTTTAATGTCACCATTTTCGTTTCGTATATCTTCAATAAATGCCATAAAAACTCCAAGCCCTGCACTACTAATATAATCCAAATCCCTAAAATTGACTAATATCTTATAATTCCCGGCATCTATGCTTTCTTGGAAAGCAGACTCTAGCTGGGGAGCTGTATGTGCATCCAAATATCCTTCTAAATAGAAACAGTCTATTCCGTTAGCTTGTTTTTTTGTTATTCCGAATTTATTTGAAGCTGGCATTTTTTCTTCCTTACATCTGTCAAGACTATTTGCTGATATTAAAAAGAGTTATAAAAAATCATACCAAATCCTAAACATTGGTATTTTTTCTATAAATTAAGCTTATTACTGTCATATCGTCTATATGAGCATCATCTGCAGAAAAAGCTTCAATCTTAGACTTAATTTGTTTATTTATCTCAATAGCAGAATTTAAATTTTTAAATTCCAATATTTCAATAAGTTGGTTATATCCAAACTGTTGATTTTTTTCATTACTGACTTCATTTATTCCATCAGTAATTAGTAATACGTTGTCGTTAAAATTAAGTTTCAACTCTACTTCGTCCAAATTTTTATCAAACAAAGAGGAGCCAGTGAGACCGATTCCAAGACCTTTTGGCATATATTTTTTTGTTTTGCCATCTGAAGTTACTAAAATAGGAGAGTGCCCAGCACGGACAAAATTTATCGTACCATCAGGTTTAAAAGATAAGCCTGCTACTGTAATAAAATTCTTTCTGCCAATAGTGCCGAAAAGTGTTTTATTTAGTTTTTTCATTAGGTCAGCCACTGAGTCACTCAGAGGGCTTATTGCTTGCACAGCACCTTTCATCTGAGACATTATTATAGCTGCGGAAATCCCTTTTCCTGATACATCTGCAATAAGTAGGCAAGGTGTGTTGTCGCTCAAATAAACCAAATCATAATAATCACCTCCAACTTCCTGAGCCGGTTCAGTGAAAGCAGATATGGAAAATTCGTTTGTAGTTAAATCTTCTTTTGGCAATAAATTGCGCTGAATATTCTGGGCTAAAAGCATTTCACTTTTATATTTCTCTTTTTGGATAGAGTCTTGGATAAGGCTTGCATTTTGCAAAGCAATAGATAAATTTTGCGACAATGTGTTGAGGATAGAAATATCTTCCGATTCAAATGCATATTCTGTGTCTTTTAGTAATATGCAAGTCCCTAAGCGCTCTAAACCTGAATACAAAGGTAAAATAATCATAGATTTTGCATAAGTAATAGTATCAGAAATAGGGTAGAGGTAATCGTTGTCGGCAATCGAATCTATTAAGGTTGTGTCTTGGCAGTTAAAGAAATGTTTAGTAAAATGTGTATAGTTTTGGATATAAGTTAGATTTTTTTGCGAAATATTGAAAGAGTAAGCAATTTGCTTTGGCAACTCTTTACTATATATTTCTGTCCAGGCAGAATGAGCATTAGTCATTTGCCTTGCTATTTGAGAAGCCGTTATTATTATCTTTTCAGGCGATTTATTAAGAGTTTCAACCACAAATCGATTTAAAGTAGATAATGATTCAAGTTCGATATTTTTTTTGGCAACAATTTTTGTAGTAGGCCAAGCAGCCAGAGTAGAAAGAATAATTCTTAAGAAAAATACTAAAATGCTGAGGCTTATTATATTAAGTACACTGTATGATATAGGAGCTTTAAAATATAAAATATCACGATCATAACTCATGTTAAGGATTTCTAAAGTTAAATCTGACATCATAAAGAAGCTAATCATCAGCATATAAAATATCAGCAATAATTTCTTCTTATAAGAGAGGGAAGCAATCCATGAATTCTTTCTTGGCATGGAGAAGACAGAAATAACTAAAACTATTGTAAATAAACCTGTGATAAGATTGATTGTATCATAACTTGAAGTATTTAGCATCTCAATAACGAACAATCCAGAAGAGGCAATTACAATATGAATCGCTATGAAAGTCAGATATTTCTTTGTGCTGGGAGTTCTAAAATATAGTATCCAGTCAATAATAAATCTGCAAAGATTACCAATCACTATCATAGAGTAGACTAATTTTATATCATATAATAACAGAATTGATAAATCAGGATCTCTGGTTAAATCTGAAATAATACCTAAAAGTACTGAAAAAGTCCAATAGATAGCAAAATGGAATAATAGTCCTTTCAGACGTTTATTAAAAATAATACTTATCTGGTTATGCTCCAGATTTCTATTGATACGAGCTAAAGTGAATTGGTAAGAAACAAATGATGCAAAAAGTACTATCTCAGATATATAATGCCACAAATTGAAAGTCAGAAAAAAGTTTTCGTTTATAGAAAAAAAAGTGATGTCTAAAGCTATCTTTGCAAAAGAAAATAGAACTATAGCAAAAAGTGTAACAATTCTATAAGAAGAATAGTTGAGTTTTAGCTTTGAAATTATATCTTTGAGCACTGAGGGCATTTATCTTATTGAAATTTTATATATATTAGATATATACAAATATAGTTAAATTTAGGTGTAATTATGCAATATTTACTTTCACAAGACCAGATGACTGAAATTGATCAGTACGCATTAAATCAATTAGAAATTCCATCAGCTATTCTTATGGAAAACGCTGCACTCAACTCAGCAAATATTATTAAATCTATCCTGCTGAGTGATGAGAAATTTCATGATCATATTTCTGACATATTAGTTCTTTGTGGATCGGGCAATAATGGAGGTGATGGTTTCGCCATAGCAAGACAGTTATCAAATATTGCTGATGTTTATATCTTATTGGTAGGTGATGAACAAAAAATGTCACCGGAAACTAAACAGAATTATAAAATATGCCAAAAACTAGACCTCCCGATTTATGACGTTGAGAGTTTTAAAAACATATTTCCAAGCATGGAATTTGATTGCATAATTGATGCAATGATTGGAATTGGTGGTTCCGAAAACCTTCGTGGTAATGTAATAGATGTATTAGACATACTTTCCGAATCGGGAGAAATTAGAATAGCCATAGATATACCAACAGGACTAAATGCTAATTCCGGTAAAGCACATCAGTCATGCTTCTTTGCTGATTTTACTATTACCATGTTTGCTTCTAAAATCGGACTACATATTCAGGATGGTATTTATTATTGTGGAGAAATAATACCCGTTTCTTTAGGATTTCCTGAGATTGAAGTATCTGATAAAAGTGATACTTTTTTACTTGAGGAAAGTGATTTAGACCTCCTTAATTTTGACAATCGAACAAAAATAAGTTCAAAGTTTGATTACGGTAGGTTGATTATTATAGCAGGATCAGCAGATATGTCAGGCGCTGCTGCCTTGAGTGCAAATGCAGCTATTAGCTCAGGAGCCGGATTTGTGCATCTGATAACCCCCAATCCCCATGCTTCTATCTTACCTGAAGTAATAGTTTATAAAAGAGATCTCTCTAATCTGGATTTTAAACTTTATACTTTAGAACACTTATTTGATAAGGCGGATGGAATTGTAATCGGTCCGGGACTTGGCAATGATTCGGTTACAATAAGTAACGTAAAACAAATAATAAAACAATATAAAGATACAAAAAAATTACTTATTGATGCCGATGCACTAAAAGCAATAATTGATATAGACAAACTCAATAAAAATACTATACTTACACCGCACACAGGTGAATTTTCGGCTTTAACCGGAGCAGATAGATTTGAAATTGAATACGACTATATTGGCAAAGCTAAAGAGCTATCTAAAGAAACTGAAGCAGTGGTTTTACTCAAGTATTATCCTACATGCATAACAGACGGGAAACATACTTATATAAACAAATGCGGTAATCCGGGCTTGGCAACAGCCGGTAGTGGAGATGTTCTGTCAGGAATAATTGGTGGACTGATGGTATCACAAAATATTCCGTCAACACAAGCAGCATATTTAGGTTCGTTAATGCACGCTGTAGCAGGTGATTTAACTAAAGAAAAATACTCTGAAATGACTATGACAGCTAGTGATATTATCTCAAGTTGCAAAGTATTAGTAAATACATTGCATACAATATAGAAATTCAATTATTTATAACCGGGAAATTTTAGACCAATGGTGATACCCATAGTTGCTTTTTGGGTAAAATCATTGGTCTGATCTCTCAGATTAAGCAACGCGATATTAAAATTCAATCCAACATTAAAATATCTGCTTAAATCAGTTCCTATTTGCATTCCCAAGTCAATCGATGAATTCCTCGACTCGAAAAGATAGTATTCATTGCCAATATACACGCTTTCACCAATCATGGGAATATATTGATATACTTCATCTTCATACTCAAAAATATGATAGGTATAACTAAAGCCTAGTCCAATACCCCAAAAAACTTTTTTTAGATACTGCGAATAAAGAATCTGAGTAAAGAAATGATCTATATGCTCATCATATTGAAGATAAACACCTCCGGTATAATAACTATAGAAATTATAGCCGAAGTTTAATGATAAATAAGATTCTTCTGAAAGAAAATAGTCAATATTTGCAGCTATATTCGCAAGGCTAACCTGGCGATTATCTTTTAAATGTCCATTGCTAAAAAACAATGTATTTAAAGCTGAATAAGACACTCCATATCTGAGAGTATTACTATAACTCGGATTTGTTTCTAAATTTTGAAGCGTTGTATCTGCATTATGTGCTAACAAGTTAGATGCAAATGATACAAACAGAGCAAGTGACAAAATATAGTTGAAAATTGTTTTCATTTTAAAATCCTAAATAGAAGATTGTATCATTTTATCAAGTTGTTTTACATTGTAATATTTAGCTTTCTTTTTTACTGAAGGTAGTTTAATGCCAAAAGTTAAACCAAAAATAGACTTTGATTGTAAATCTAATGCTTGATTTCTGAGATTGCTTATAGCAAAACTATATCTAAAATCTATATTATAGATGCCGCTAATTTCAACTCCGAATCTTATTGTTATATCTAATGAAGTATTGATACATTGGTAAAAGTAGTATTCATATTCATCAGATTCATTGATTTGCTCATTTACATAAGTCTCATATTCTCTATAATAATCGAGATAACTTAGTCCTATACCTAAACCGAGGTGGAATACATCTTTTGTGAAAAAATAACTAATATCACCAAAGTAGAGATGAGATGCTTTTGTATCTAAATATAAATCATGATTATGTATAAAATCAGTATAATATAAAGTTCCAAAATTTAAAGAGGTAAATGAGGTAGTAGATAAATAATAATCGACATTATAAGCAAGATTGAGACCACTTCCGCAAACATGCTTTTCGTCTAAACTATTTCTGAGTTGATAAACCTGAAAAGGGGAATATATTATCCCAAATCTAATCGGAGCTACTACTTCTTCACTTTGTAGAGTATCTTTTGCTTTTGATACCTCTTCTGAAATAAGCTCTGAATTGCTTAGAAAGGCAAAAAAGATAGTAGATAATAAAAAAGTAAGTTTTAAATTGATAAGCATAATAATCTGTCAAGTGATTTCACAATAGATTAAAATAATAAAATTCTATTTAATAACAATACAATATTCATACAAATGACAAACAAAATAAAATATATACTGATAGTTCCCATATTATTGTATTCAGCTTTAATTTATTATCTTTCTAATCAGCCTAGACTTCCTATACCTGAGATGGGGATTTTGGGATGTGACAAACTGATACATTTTATTGCATACTTTTTATATGGAATATTAATGCAATTAGCGGTTATTGTTAGCTTAGGCAATAAAACACAAAAATATCAAATATTTATCGTAGTTGTGTTAGCCTCTCTTTTTGCATTTAGCGATGAAATACACCAGAGCTTTGTGCCGGGAAGAGATGCAGATATATTCGATGTCTTATCTGACCTGATTGGTATTTTGGCATCAGTGCTATTATTTTATTACTTAGGCTGTCTAAAAGCACTCTTTCACGCTTATTGACTATCTGTGGCTCGAGAGTTGAATTGCGGTCTTGTGGAGTTTTTATCTATAGAGGACCATGATTTGTTTTAAGCGTTTTTTTATCTTTGCCATTTCGCTTATTCTTCCTCAGAGGCTTGGGGGCTGATAGATGCTCACTCATTTCTGCTTCGAGTACTGCTTCTAAGAATTGCTGCAGTAAAGGGGCAAATGCACCATCTTTGCCTAATAGTGATTTGCCCTCTTTAAATTGCTTAATCGCTTTCTCTTGAATCGATTTGTAATCTTGTTCGTTCATGGCTCTGTCCTTTGATTTATTATTATAACTCTAATGGACAGAGTTTAGTTTACAGTCTCGTGATGTTTGCTCTAATCTCTAAACAGATTAATCTACTGCTATTTCTATAACAGCACCACCTACAACATCATTACCTTCAAACATAACAACTGACTGTCCGGGAGTGATGGCTTCACGTGGTTCTAAAAATCTTACATGGAGTTTGTTATCAACTATTTTGCAATAAGCATCGCGTCCACGGTCATTATATCTAATTTTTACAGAAAATATTTGCTCTTTATCTAGATTCTCATATTTGATCATATTGACATCTTCTGCAATTAGTCCCATATTACCCATACCGTCTTTAGTTACTACTTCAATAACATTGTGTTTAGAATCTATATGCTTTACGTAAAGTGGTTCAGGATGAGATACTCCAAGTCCTTTTCTTTGGCCAACTGTATAAAATGGATACCCTTTATGCTTGCCAAGTGGTTTGCCACCAAATACAATGTGACCTTCGCCAACTTCTTTGGTTTTAGGCTCAATTTTTTCTAAGAAATCATGATAAGAATCTGAAATGAAACATATATCTTGCGATTCTGGACTGTTAAAGACCGGAAGATTTATTTCTTTTGCAAACTTCCTATTTTCTACTTTAGTAGTTCCTCCAAGAGGAAATAAGGTTCTCGCTAGCTGATCTTGAGTTAATCCCCATTTTACATAGGATTGATCCTTTGAAGCATCAATACCTTTAAAGAGCAAATATCGTTTTAAGTTCTCATCAAATCTTATGCGAGAGTAATGTCCGGTAGCAATGTAATAACATCCTAGTTTGTCCGCTTCTTTAAGGAACAAATCCCATTTAATCATAGGATTGCATCTAGCACATGGATTTGGAGTTCTTCCGGACATGTATTCTTCGACAAAATTGTCAATGATATTTGTCTTGAATTGCTCAGAAAAGTCCATTGCATAATGTGTTATACCGAGTTTATCGCAGACGTTCTTTGCATCTTTTACAGCATCTACGCACATTGTATTAAGTTCTTCTTCTGTAAAGTATTTTTTAGTGAGATTAAGTTGTTCCATTGTCATACCAATTACTTGGTAACCTTGGTCCAACAAGACTTTGGCAGAAACGGAAGAATCTATACCGCCGGACATCAGTAGTAAGACTTTATTTTTATCTAAATTCATATCACTATTTTGTTTATTGTCAATAATATAACTACAAATATAATATGTATTTAGCTAAATACAAGAATATATTAGCAGAGAAAAAGAAATATATTAGTCTAGACTATTAATATAGTCAGGTATTTTGCTCCAGGAATCTAACTCTATATCTGCTTTGGTATTTTGTGGATTTTCTTTAGCAACAAATTCAGTAATGTCGCCCGTATATCGAATAGCATACATATTCAAAGCTTTAGCTCCTACTATATCAGTTGCTTCAATGTCGCCAATATGTATTGCATTTTCAGGTTTACAATCCAATTGTTCTAATATAGTGTTAAATGCTTTGGGATGTGGCTTTGAAACACCAGTCTCGTTGCTAAAGCTAAATGCGTCAAAGTAGTCGTATAAATCAGAGCGTTTAAGTAGTTCTGAAAGTACAATCCCAGGAGAAAAGCCTGTGTCAGAAACAATAGCTAATTTATATTTTTTCTTAAGTTCAGTAAGTGCTTCTACTAAGTGAGGCATTGGTTTGGGTGGATATTCCAAGACAGAATTAGCAAAACATTCAACAACATGTGCAATAGAGGGATTATCTTCAGGAAGTTTCAAAAAGTTCCAAAAGAAAGTTACAGTTTCTAGTGGAGAAGGTGTAATATGATCATTTTTCCATATTCTATTGAAATACTCCCAGCTTGCCTGCATTGCATCTGTAAACTGCTGAGGTGTTATCATTAATCCCAATTTATCAATTGTTTCTATCAGAGACCTTTGTCTGTATTTATTTCGTACTTCACCATTATAAGAATCAAAAATGGTATTCCAAAAATCTATAGTGACTACTTGAATTGGCATAGATATACTGCGCTTATTTGTTTTACATTTTCATTTTTTTGAAAATAGTTTCCGGTATGTGTTTTACGATCCACATAATAAAAGCCCAAAAACCCGGTAGATAAACTACATCTTTTTTAGATTCTATTGCTTCAAAGATACCTTTAGCGACTGAATCCGGCTGAGCAAACAGAAAATTTTTCTCTAGATGAGAAGTCATTGGTGTATCTACAAAACCTGGTTTTATGGTCACAACATGCACACCTTTATGGTATAGTCTGTTTCTGAGACCTTGCATGTATGAGCTGATTGCAGCTTTGGCAGAACCGTAAATATAATTACTTTGTCTACCTCTGTCACCTGCAACTGAAGATATGACGGCTATCGTTCCATGTGCTTGTTTTTCCATTTTTTCTGCAATAATGCCAGATATAGTCATGACAGAAGTTGCATTAACATTCATATTTTCAATAATATTATCAGTACTTTTTTGTGAATCTGACTGGTCTGGAAGTGATCCATGTGCAATCAGCAGAATGTCGATACCACCAAGCTCAGATATAATCGAATTTAAAACAACTTCTTGGGTAGCAAAGTTGCAAACATCAAATTCTTTTGTTAATAACTCAGTTTTAAATCTGTTATATATATCAGCTTTTACTGTTGCTAATCTGGATAAATTTCTTCCACACAAGGCAATACTATATTTTTTCTTGGCAAATAGTATTGCTGTCTGGTGTGCTATAGCCGAAGTGGCTCCTATGATAACTACTTTTTTCATCTTTTTATCTTATGATTGTTATTTATCTTGTTACTCTTCGCCAAAAGCTAGAAGAAAATTTTGGATCTATAAAGTTTGTAAATTCTTCCCACTGAGGGTAAAATAATTTAAAATTATCGGCGGACATTCTTGCATCTTTTGCAGGATATAAAACACCTCCGCAATCTGAAACAATTTTGTCAAGATTTTCCAAAATATTTAAAGTTTTTGATGTCATTCTAAAATCGATGGCCATAGTTATTCCTGGTCGAGGGAATGAAAGCATCCCAGGACTCTTAACTGTACCAAAAGTTTTTAATACTGTCAAAAATGAAGAGAGACCTGATTTAGCTATTTGTTTCATAATATTTTTAATATTAGACAGGCCATTATCAAATGGTATCACAAACTGATATTGTAAAAAACCATCTTCTCCGTAAGCTTTATTCCAGTCTATAAATGCGTCCAAAGGATAGAAAAACGGGTCAAAATGAACAATATCACTTTCAATTTTATTATTTTGTTTGTGATAATATAAACTATTAAACATGGTCACAGTTAACGGATTGATAAATGGTGCATCGAATGGAAATGGGATAGACTTTGGAGTTGGAAGTTTAATATCCGTATCTTCATCTAAATGATTGCCTCTGTTATAAATGCCCCGTTGTTGGTTAGGATCTATCCAAGAAACTGTATAGTCGAAATTAGCCTCTGATTCTTCATTTATTTCAAAGAACTCTTCAATTGAGTCAAACTTTATAGCGTCCATTTTGAAGAAAGCATTTTTGCAAGGTTTTAACTTAAAAGTAGCTTCCGTAATTATTCCGGTAAGTCCTAAGCCTCCAATCGTTGCAGCAAATAGTTCTTTGTTTTCTATTTTTGAGCATACTTGAGTTGATCCATCGCTACGAAGTAAAGAAAATTCAATAAGATGCACACCGAAAGTACCACCTACATGATGATTCTTTCCGTGAACATCATTAGCAATAGCACCACCAACAGTGATATGCTTAGTACCTGGTGTAGCAGCTAAAAAGAAACCGCGTGGTACTGAAAAATCTAAAATTTCAGACAAAGTAATACCAGCTTCGCAACGTATAATACCTGTCACTGGATCAAAACTTAAAATCCTGTTTATACCACGACAATCTATAAGAATGTTATTGCCGTTAAGGCAACTATCCCCATAACTTTTACCTAATCCATAAGGCAAGAAACTGTTTTCTACTGAAAAGTCTATCTTATTAAATTGATCATTCCATAGTATTTTTTTAACGTCTTTATGTCCAACCCTAGGGTATCTACCCCAAGAGAAATAACTGTCTATCATACTGTTGCTCCAAGTGCTAAGAGAAAAGACAACCCAATAATAATATAACTAATTTTGTCTTTAGCAGTAAAAACGATTGGGTCATCATGCATTTCACCTCTATTTGCTTTAAACCATAATCGGCTAACCCAAATAAGTAGAAGAGGTGCTATTATATATAGGAATTCGGGTCTTTTATAAAGTAAAGTTATTGAATTGCTTTCAATATACAAAGTATACACTAAAATAGATAATAATCCTGCACCTGTCCCAAAAGATTGGACCAAAGATATATCATCTACTGAGTAACCTCTTCCTTTTGCCTTTTCTTTATTATGCGTTTTAAGATCTAAAAGTTCAGTATATCTTTTTAAAAATGCTAAACTTAAAAACATAAACATAGAAAATGCAAGCAGCCACTTGGATGCCGGAACGGTAACTGCTAATGAACCGGCATAAATCCTTAGCGTATATAAAGAAGCCAAGATGACAATATCGATTAGGTATATTTGCTTGAGTTTAAAAGAATATAATAAATTAGAGATAAAATATAGAAAAAGTACTAAAGAGTATTCTAAAGGAAGGAATCCTATTGATATAAAACCAGAGCTAACAATGAGAATTAAGAAAGTTAAAACAGCAATAGGGATTGATATGTTACCGGCTGCTATTGGGCGAAAACGTTTTCTCTTATGAGCACGATCTGACTCTAAATCTAAAAGGTCATTTAAAATATAAATGGATGAAGCTGTAAAACTAAAAGAAACAAATGCCAGAATAGCTTGTTGATATATATCAATGTCTGTTACGTGTGCTAAAAGAGGTGGTAAAAAAAGGAGTATATTTTTTATCCATTGATAGACTCGAATTTGTTTCAATATTGATTTAAAAAAAGATTTTTTATTTTCAATCACCAAAATAGCGTTCTTAAGTTTCAATGCTTTTGCTTTAGTTGAGCGAGAGGGATTTACAAGTACAAAATTCATAGATGAAGAGAAAATAGGTAAATCAGCACTGGAATCACCACAGTAAATATAATTACCTTTTCCATAGCTCTGATCTAATACTTCTAACTTTTGATTTCCTTTGAGATTAGTTTCTTCATCAGAAGCTAACACGTCAGAAAATATACCTAAATGTTTTGCTATATTTTTTGCAATAATACCATTTGTAGCAGTTGCCATAATCAAATCATATTCATTTTTATTTTTATGCAAAAATTGTAGTAATTCTTGGTTATAAGGAAGCAAAGAAGCATTAATATGTACTCTTTTTGAAAGATTGTTTTTTAGAGTAGCTTTACTTTTTAAAATCCATGCCAACATAAGAAAGATATTTAAGACATTCTCTTTTAGAAACAGTAGAGCTGTCTCAAAGAGAATATCAGTTTTGATGAGTGTTCCATCTAAATCTACACATATTTTAGGTTTATCTGTCATTCTATTTTTTTCAAAGTCAATAATCTACAAAGTTAAAAAATACTGGCATATTCTAATATGAAAATTATATATTCACTCGCAAAGAGTTCAAATAATATATTTTGACTATATTGTGTTAATAATATTATGGATAATCTAATGATTCCTAAGTTTGGTAATGATTCTAAACTTGAAACAATTGAAGAATACAAGACATGGCTATATGCAATTATTGAATAATGTTGAGAATAGTAAACATCATAGCTTTAGTCGTAGATAAAGTTTATAGAAAAATGAGTGAACTCAAGCAGATTGCTTAAGCATTCATAAAGATACCATAAAAAATAGAATTTAGGGCTATCCTATATGGTGTTGTTTGCGAAAATATACCAATGCTGATTACAGATTTAAAATGAGTATAAGACTGGATTACCACACAAAAGATATGATGGTGAAGATATGCTTTGGTTAAATAAAAATTATAATAATACACAAAAAAAAGGGGCAATTTATTATTGTCCCTTTTGTTAAAAGATATTAGCTTCGCAGAATTTTAAAAATATACACCTAAGCCAAGTTGAACAAAAGACTTTTTAGGTTCATTGTCTTCTTTGCCAATTAAGTTGGCATAAGTATATTTACCTTCTATATTCAATGTTAAAAGTTTTAAGTTTAGGTCAACACCGACACCTAATCCAAATCCAATTCTACTATAAGCTGGGGAGTTAGAAATGTCTGCTGAAATGATACCTACTGGTATATCAATAGAGCTATTTATGTGACTATAACCTATTTCTCCTAAACCGTATACTCCAAATAATGACTTGAAGAGATAAAGCTGCAAACCTGCATTCACAGGGATTACATTTGTGCTCTGCTTTAGAGTAGCCTCAAGATTCAGCTCCTCAGATTTGATAACAATTTCTTGCTCAGGGAATTTATTCCAAGAGAGACTTCCATAAAAATCAATATAATCAGACAAAGATATTTTTAGTCTCATTCCAACAAAATATCCGGCACTCATGCCATTGTCTTTTAAGTTGCCCAGATAAGTCTTGGCGTCATTTTTTAAAGTGATACCGTCTTGTTTATTATACACATCAGCCAACTTGTCACTTGGAGTAGATAATCCCGCTCTAATTCCGAATCTAATATCATCATCAGCAGATAATTTGTTATATTGAAAAAATAGAGCGAACATAAAAAATATTGCAATAAACCTACTCATATTTCTTTATACTCCTAAATGTTGAAATTTTGTTTGAACAAATATATACTATTACTCGTACCTATCTTATAGATTATTTCGCATTTTTTAACAATATGTTTCAAAAAAAGAAGATTATTATGAAAGCATCTAAAATGATAACAGTGTTGACTGCTTTTGTGCTCTTAAGTATGAGCACAACAAAGCTTCATGCAGAGGAAAACGAATTAAAGTTCGGCATATTTGGTGGCGTCAATTTTAATATGCACAGCCCTGATTTTACTTTAAATAATGCTGCCATGCCATGGGTTAATACTCCGACTAATAATGTGTTTCAAGAAAATGCTACTAGTCTCGGTATTCATCTTGGTGGTTTAATTGACTATAAAATAGCTGAAGGTTATATTTTTTCAGGCAGATTAGGATTTCATTCTGCAAGTGTATTACTTAAAGATGATCGTAATCTAGGGGGAGGTCTTCAATTTAGCGGAGAGTTAGATGCATCATTGTATTATGTAGAAATTTCTCCTATGGTTAAGTTCACAGACTTAATTCCTGTAGAAAATTTATATTTGTTAGGTGGTCTTGAACTAAGTTTCCCTATTTCAGCAAGTTATGATTTAAATAACGATGGCATCATTGTAAATGGCCTTACTTTAGACCCTGATAATATAGAAGGGCAGGATATTGAAGGCAAATCTATGCGTTTAGCAATAGCTTTAGGTGCCGGATATGATATTGAAATTGGTGATGGAATAGAACTTTCACCTGAAGTATCTTTTAGATTACCACTGACCAAAGTTTCTTCAGATGATAAATTTGATTCATGGTCTATGCCACAAGTTAGAGTGGGAGTAGCACTGACTTTTGGTGGCTCAGCTACCAAATCTCCAAATAAACCGGAAAAAGGAGAGCTTAGTGTTGGGTTTAATGATGTTTCATATTATGACAAAGACGGTAGCAAAAAACAACTGAATCAAGTATCAGTAGAAGAAACTGAATATCAAGAGTTATATCCTGTTTTGCCGTATGTCTTCTGTAGTGAAAATGCAACTAAACCAGATACAAGATTCCAGACTATGGCTTCGCAATCGGGGTCAGGCGAATTTACATTTTCTGCGTTGGAAGCAAATGCTTTAACTATTAACTATAATACCTTGGATATAATTGGCAAAAGAATGCAAACCAACAAACAAGCTCGTTTGCGTATCAATGGTACATTAGATGGTAAAAATGAAGTTGATATTCAAGTTGCTAAGCAAAGAGCAGAATTTGCCAAAAACTATTTAGTCGTTAATTACGGTATAAATCCTGATAGATTAGAAGTAACTGCAAGTAAAAAACCTGAAAAACCATCTGCATTGGGTAATCCTGATGGTATCCAAGAAAATAGAAGAATTGAATTTTTCTCTACTAATAATGATTTATTAGAACCTATTCTACTTAGCAAAGATAAACAGCGTGTGGCATTTCCGCAGTTAATAGAGTTTAATCCAATTGTTGTGTCTTCTGCAGGTATTAAAAATTGGGAATTAAGAATTCTTCAAGCTGGTAAAATAGTAAAACAAATGTCAGGTACAGGCGTTCCGCAACCAATACAGTGGAATATAATGCCAAATGATTTGACAGATGCTCAAGTACCTTTAGATTATACTTTAGAAGTCATCGATAATGATGGGATGGTAAAATCTTCTTCCGGTTCTATACCTGTGGAATATTATTCCTTCACAAGAAAAAGAACTGAAGACATGCCAGACAAAACAATCTCAAAATATAGTTTAGTAGTGTTTGACTTCGACTCACCAAATATTTCTGAATCTGACAAAGAGATGTTAGAAGATAAAGTAGTACCGGCTATTAATTATAACTCTACTGTTCAGATATATGGCTATACTGATAAATTAGGTAATGATGGTTATAATAAAAAGCTATCCTTGCAAAGAGCTAACAATGTCAAGAATTTCTTAGAAAGCAAAGTAAAAAATGTTAAATTTGAAGTATATGGAGTAGGTGAATCTGTAGAATTGTTTGATAATAATTCACCGATTGGTAGACAACTATCCAGAACTGTACAGGTTTATGTTGTAACTCCTAAGAAATAAATACAATAGGATATTCTAAATGAGTGAGCTTAACTCTAAATATAAATATTTGAATGAAATAGAATCTCCAAAAGACTTACGCAAACTTCCGGTAGATGCTCTATCGGAAGTTTGTTCTGAAGTTCGGGATTTTATGATAGATACGATTACCAAAACCGGAGGCCATTTTGGTGCAGGTCTTGGAGTTGTAGAACTTACTGTTGCACTGCATTATATCTTTAACACACCTGAAGATAAGATAGTCCTTGATGTTGGTCATCAAGGTTATCCACATAAAATACTTACCGGCCGACGAGATTTGTTGCATACAATAAGGCAGAAAGGTGGATTATCTGGATTTCTGAAAAGAAGTGAAAGTGAATATGATTGTTTCGGTGCAGGGCATGCTTCGACTAGTATTTCTGCTGGTTTAGGACTTGCAGCGGCCAGAGATATGCAAAATAAAGATTATAAAGTAGTTTCTGTTATTGGTGACGGTGCCATGACAGGTGGATTAGCTTTTGAAGCAATGAATAATTGTGGAGTTCAAAAACGAGATATGTTAGTAATCATGAATGATAATAATATGTCTATTGATCCTAACGTATCGGCTTTTTCTAACTATTTTAATCAATTATTTGCATCATCGACTTTTCAGTCTTTCAGAGATAATGTATGGAATTTGACTGGTAAAATGGATGAGTTAGGCGATAGGCTGCGTAAATATGCAGCGAGGTTTGAGGATAGTGTAAAAGCTATTATCACTCCCGGCGTTCTTTTTGAAGCACTGGGATTCAAATACTTTGGGCCTGTGAATGGTCACAACATCACAAAACTTGTTCGATTGCTTAAGCAGATTAGAGACGTTAAGGGGCCTGTGTTTTTGCATGTTATTACGCAAAAAGGGAAAGGATATGCTCCTGCAGAAAAAGATTCACATTATTTGCATGCCATAGGTAAAATCGATAGAGAAACCGGAAAATCATTAAAGAAATTAGATGCTCCTAAACTGCAATCATACTCAGATATATTTGGCAATGCGATGGTTGAGCTTTGCAAAATGAATTCGAAAGTTACAGCTGTTTCAGCCGCTATGGTTGAAGGAACAGGTCTAAATATACTATGCGAAGATAATCCTGACAAAGTAATAGATGTGGGCATTGCAGAAGGTCATGCTGTCACTTTTGCTGCTGGTATGGCTGCAGAAGGTATTATACCTGTAGTAGCTATTTATTCTACTTTTTTACAACGTGCTTATGATCATATTATTCATGATGTTGCAACTCAAAAACTACATGTAATATTTGCTTTGGATAGAGGAGGCTTAGTTGGAGCTGATGGCCCTACTCACCATGGTACATTTGATTTAGCGTATTTGAGACATATACCAAATATGGTAGTAGCTGCTCCTAAAGATGAGCAGGAGTTACGTGATCTATTATATTCAGCAGTTTTTAAATATACAAATGGTCCGGTAGCCATAAGGTACCCTCGTGGTATTGGTATGGGAGTAAATACCACTCCTATGAAGTTTATAGATCTTGGCAAATGGGAAGTTTTAGAAGAAGGAAATAATATTGCAATTCTTGCAGTAGGCAAAACAGTGGTAGAATCTCTCGCTGCTTCTAAAATTCTTAATGATTTAAGCATAAAAGTAACTGTAGTAAATGCCCGTTTTGTAAAGCCTATTGACAAATTATTGCTTGACGAGCTATGTTCAAACCATAGGCATATCCTAACTGTTGAAGATGGGCAGATGCAAGGTGGTTTTGGTTCTGCCGTAGCTGAATATATGGTAACAGAAAATATTCAAAATGTAACATTAAATATTCATGGTATACCTGACAAATTTGTAGAGCATGCAACACAGGAACAGCTTTATGAATCATTAGGTTTGGATGCTTCGGGTATTGCAAATAAGGTTCAAGAAATAATTAATTCAGAAAAAATATAAGAAAATGTTTGGAATTTATGAAGATTGTCCGTAAGTTTGTATTCCCTTGATGAGGCGACGATCCCGTAGCTCAGCCGGTAGAGCATTTGACTTTTAATCAAAGGGCCACAGGTTCAAATCCTGTCGGGATCACAAGTTCTAAAATATCATATAAAATAACTTAGTAATATCGTAAAACAGATTAATATTAAATGATCCCG
>JBFHIJ010000006.1:0-126634 GCA_041596515.1 Chlorobiota bacterium | reverse complement strand
TCGTCAGACCAAGGTTTTGCCGCCGACTTCCTTCAGATTCCACCTCACGATGGACACCCTTGTCTTTAGCTAACGATTCCCACTATCAAGGCTCGCTTGGGACTTCCACCCTATAGTTGATACCCATGCTGGGCACACTAGGATAAACAAAACGCAGGACAAAGCCTGCGTTTTGTTATAAATTCTATATACCAAAGATTTAATTAGATTCGTTAATTAAGATATTTAAGAACATTGAGGATTTTTTAAAGTCTTCTTCCAACTCAAAAGTAAAAATCTCAACATCCATATCTTTCATAATTTCATTATTATCAACTAATATTTTCCACTGAGTAGAATCAATTACAGATAGTTTATCGATACCTTCGTAAAATCCAGCACCCCAAATTTCGCATAGAGCATCTGCAAGTCTTACTGCAGCAACCAGTTCCTGATGATTAGGACTGTTTTCCGGGAAAGTATGATACGTAATAATTGTAGTAAGCTCCGAAGGTAATTTCCATAGTTTAGCTATTTCAGCCCCTACCTGATCATGCGAAACTGTAAAAACTCGGTTTTCCGCTTCTATATCAGTGATATGCTCATTTTGCACAAGTTCAACTACTTTCTGGTATTTTACCGGATCGAACTGCAACATAGCCAGCTTTCCGATATCATGCAATAAGCCACCAATAAACTCATTTTCTTTATAGAATTTATTGATTTTAGTTGAAAGTGATTTAGCGACCATTCCAGTGCACGAAGCGTGCCACCAAAAGCGTTTCATCAAGTCTGCAATTTGCTTTTGGGAGCTCATCAAAAACTTAGAAAAAATTGAGACACCAAGCACTATATTAGTCAGCCTATTAAGCCCGAGAGTTATAATAGCCTGATGTATAGTATTTACTTCGTTTCTAGTAGCATATAGAGGCGAATTTGCAACTCTAAGCAATTTTAGAGTTAAAGAAGCATCTGTTTCTATAACTTTTGAAATATCTCTAATATCGATATTGTCATCTTCTAATAATTGCAAGACTTTTGTAGCTACCGGAGGTAGTGTCGCAAACTCTTGGGTTTCTATTAAGGTTTCTATAACTGACATATAGTTTTTTTGTCTCTAATTTCGTACACGTAGGTTTACTTATTTTACGAAAAAAATACTTTAAAACAAAGCTCAAATATGAGAATATTCTAACATATCTTACAAAACGTATTTATAAGATACTTTATTTTGCAAAAGCTTTGGAAATAATTGATTTCTGCTCTATCATGTGCATTTTATAAGACCCTGTAGCTGTGCTGGCACTTGCATTTCGTCCTATATAATTAAATTTCGGTGCATAGTCATATTCTAAAATTGAAGTTAGAAAATGATTCCATGCTCCCATATTTTTTGGCTCTTCTTGCACCCAGTAAAATTCTGTTGCATTTCTATAACCGCCTAAAATATACTCAAACTGCTCATGATCCAAAGGATACAACTGTTCTATTCGAAGTATAGCAACATCCTCTATTTCTTTATCCATTCTCTCTTTTAGCAACTCATAGTATAATTTACCACTACATACTAGTATGCGTTTTATCTTTGATTTATCAGTAATTCTATCGTTTATAATATTCTGGAACTCACCTTTTGTAAAATCTTCCAAAGTAGATACTGCCATCGGATGACGCAGCATTGACTTAGGAGTCATTAATATCAGAGGCAATTTGTGTGCCATGAACATTTGCCTGCGTAAAATATGGAAATATTGAGCTGGAGTAGATAAGTTAGCAACTATCATATTTTCCTGGGCACACAGTTGCAAATATCTTTCTAATCTTGCACTTGAGTGCTCTGAGCCCTGCCCGTCATAAGAGTGAGGTAGCAACATCACAAGAGATGCAGATTCGCCCCATTTAACTTGAGAGCAAGCGAGGAACTGGTCTACAATAGATATTGCGTTGTTTGCAAAATCTCCAAACTGAGCCTCCCATAAAGTCAACGTTTCAGGCGATATAATACTGTACCCGTACTCAAATCCCAGCACTCCCATTTCTGAAAGCGGGCTATCATAAATTCTCAGTTTGCCTTGATCCTGCTTTATATTGTCCAGAGGAATATACTCATCTTCTGTAATCAAATCGGTCAAAACAGCATGACGCTGGCTAAAAGTGCCTCTTCGGGTGTCTTGTCCGGAAAATCTTATATGCCTACCTTCGCTGAGGATGCTTCCGAATGCTAAAGCTTCAGCCATAGCCCAGTCAACAGCGGCAGTATCACCATTTACCATTTTGTTTCTTTTTTTCAACAGACTTACAACTTTAGGGTTCGCGTTGAAATCTTCAGGATAAGTAGTAAGAGCTTTAGTAATCTCTTTAATATCATCTTCCTGAATAGCAGTAAAATAAGGTCGCAGAGCCGTTCCGTCAATCATTCTGTAAGCTATCTTCTGAGCAAACTCTTTGGCTTTTCGTTTATTAAATGCTTCATCTAACTCAGCTGTTACTTCTTTTTTGATAGACTCAATTTTATCGGAATCCACAATTTGCTCTTTTGTTAAATGCTTACCATATATGCTTGATACCGGTTTCATTTTGTTGATTTTTTTATACAAAAGAGGTTGAGTATAGCTCGGTTCATCAGCTTCATTATGGCCATACTTTCTATAACAAATCATATCAACAATAACATCGCCGTGGAACTTATCTCTATACTCAAAGGCTAAATCAGCGGCTTTGATTACTGCTTCCGGATCATTTCCATTCACATGAATAATAGGAGCCATGATAGTTTTACCAATATCAGTGGCATAAACAGAAGATCTTGCAGATTCTGCGTTAGTTGTAAACCCAATTTGATTATTTACCACAATGTGGACTGTACCGCCTGTTTTATATCCTTTTAGTTTAGAAAGGTTAAGAGTTTCAGCGACTAATCCCTGACCGGCAAATGCCGCATCACCGTGGATTAAAATTGGTAACGCTGCATTATGTTCGTCATCGCCAAGCTGATTATCTATTGCTCTTGCCATCCCTTCTATTACTGGGTCTACAAGCTCTAAGTGGCTAGGGTTAGAAGATAAAACAACCGGTATTTCATTACCTTTCTTAGAGATAAATTTACCTTTAGCACCTAAGTGATACTTTACATCACCTGCACCATGATAAGTGCTTGTATCAACATCATCATCAAATTCATTGAAAATTTTTGCTTTTTCTTTACCAATATTATTAACGAGAACGTTTAGCCTACCCCTGTGTGACATACCAAGCACAATATGCTCCGGAGAATTATCTGCGGCCTTTTCAAATAGCTTATCAATCATCACTATTAGCGACTCACCACCTTCCAAAGAAAATCGTTTATGCCCTAAGAAGCGAGTATGCAGAAAATTTTCGAACTCTTCAGCTTCTACTATTTTAAGGAAAGCGTGCACTTTATCATCGTTAGAGATAACTAATCTGTTTTTTTCTACTTCTATTCGTTCTTTAATCCAAGTTTTTTCCTGTGGATTAGAGATATGCATAAACTCTACACCCATCGGATCGCAATATGAATCTCTGAGCAATTCAATAATATCCCTAAGAGCTTTATTATTGGTGTCCCAACTGTCATCTGCATGAAAGATTCTATCTAAGTCCCAAATCGTAAATCCATAAAAAGCAGGGTCTAACTCCGGATAGTAATAGGACTGCAAACCAAGAGGGTTAACAGATGCAAGCAAGTGACCACGAACACGATACGCATTAATAAGCTGCATTACATGAGCACCTTTTTCAATTCTTTCTCGCTCCGGATCGTTGCTGTGTTGCTGTCTCCTATCATAATCAATTTCCCATCTTACAGGTTCGAAAGGAATCTGCAAGGCTGCAAAGATTTGATCATAAAACTGCTTATCACCGATAAGAAGTTTATGTATATAAGCTAAATATTCTGCGGACTCAGCACCTTGAATTATCCTATGATCATAAGTATTAGTAATAGTAACTACTTTGGACACAGCCATGGAAGTCATAAATTCTGGTTTTACAGCCTGAAATTCGACAGGATAATCTATAGCACCGGTAGCGATAATTGTCCCCTGCCCTTCCATTAATCTCGGGATAGAATGCGAAGTCCCTATCATCCCCGGATTAGTCAAAGAAACAGTAGTTCCTTCCAGGTCATCTATATTAATTCGATTATGTCTGGCTTTATCAATCAGTTCGTCATACTTATCAATAAACTCTGCAAAATTCAAAGATTCTGCTTTTTTGATATTAGGAACCAGTAGCAATCTTGAGCCATCTTTCTTAGTAATATCAACGGCAAGGCCAATATTGATATGTTTTTTCTTAATTCTGTACGACTTATCTTCCTTAGACATAAAGGCATCGTTCATCTGAGGAAATTTTACCATCGCTCTGACAATAGCCCACGCAAGAATATGAGTAAAAGATATTTTCTTTCGTTTGTTTTGTATCAAATACTTATTTATTACCCTTCTGTTCTCGTCCAAAGCTTTTACCGGAATAGTACGCACTGAAGTTGCAGTAGGTATGGCAAGAGATCTCTCCATATTCGCAGCTATTTTAGAAGGAATAGTTGGCATTTCTTCCAACTCTTCATCCTTCCTTACGTGGATACTATTCTCTACTTTGGGTTTAACCTTTGTAGGCATTGAAGCTTCTTTAACGCCTGCTGTCTCTAAATTTTGCTCTTTGTTTCCACATTCAAATCTATCTCTGTGTTCTTCGAAATATTTTCTCCAACTGGGACTAACTGACTCCTCATCCTTAAGGTACTGAAAGAACAGTTCTATTTCGAAAGCTTCATTCGGGTTTATCATCATATTTTATTAAATTGTTAGACAATGTAAGAATAAGTTATTCAAACGTTTCATGATGCCTTGAATTGTTGATTTTTAGCAAATATTCGTCACATTGAAACATTTTTATTCTTTTTAGCGTTTACTTTAATAAAAACAAAAAGGCTAATTGAATGACTAAAACTTTACTCCATATTCTATTGCTACTCAGCTCTGTAAATCTATTTGCCCAGCACCCGGAAGTAATTGAAGATCAGAAAACAGATAACAATCAAGATTATTCGCAAGTAGAATATTATGAACCTGCCGACCGATATTTTATGTTTAGCTTTGGCTACTCTCAGGTTTCACCATTGGGAGAATTTAGGAAGAATACGTCAAGCATATTCAATGGAGTGTCGAGCTCAGCTACTTGGTTTATAGATAGACAAAATGTAGCAGTAGGTTTCTTTTGGAACTTCCACACTTATGATCCTTATAAAAATATTGGTGGCAATAAATCAGACAACATTGTATATGGCTTTGACCAGCTCATGACAAATGTAAAATTCATCACAAATGATGGATTTTTACAGCCTTATATGGAAGCATTTATAGGACTTAATTGGTTATATATAGATGAGCATTCCCATTTGACCTCTATACTTTTAGGCGCAATTGATGAGGAGTTAGATAGAGAATCTGAAAACACTTCTATTGCTGATGCTGCTTCTTTGGCTTATGGTATAGGTGGCGGCATCTTAATCCCTTTAGATTTTAAAAATCCTAATGGTCGTGGTGCTTATATAGAGTTAGGTGTCAGATATGCTTTCAGCACTGAAACTAATTATCTCAGCAGAAGTAGTAGTTATGATTATGAAAGCTCTAATACAAACAATTTTACATTCAGCTTTGGATTTGTAGTAATATTATGATGTATTCCTCCTTTGTTTTTAGTATTTTTGTAGTATGAAATATATCGGAACCATAGTAAATACAAAAGGAACTGCAGGTAGCATCTTCGTAGGTGAAGTGCCTGTTGCTGTTGAAAAAATCAAGCCCGGTGCTATTATTAAAATAGGCTATTCTGAAAACTTTGGTAAAAATTTCACTTTAAAGCATTGGAAAAAAAATACCAAAGGTGCTATATTAGACATCGAAGGCATTACGTCCAAAGAATTGGCTCTTACTTTGAAAGAGCAAGGGGTGTTCTGCTCACAGGAAGACATTGTTAAAACTGAACGTAAAAATAATTTTGATGATGAATTGCTTGATTTTATTGTAGTAAATGTAGATGATGAAACCGAAATAGGCAGAGTCATAGATTATTGGGAAATGCCTGCTAACGATGTAATCTTAGTTCAGACTGAAAAAGGTAAACTACCTGTACCATTAATTGAAGACGTGATAGACTTTATAGATAACGACAGTCAAGTGATAGGTATAATACCTATGGACGGACTTTTTGATTTGCTAAATGCTGACGGAGAAAGGGATGACGTCGTTGAATAAATATAGAATTGATATTATTTCCGCAGTCCCTTCGATGTTTGATTCTGTTATTAATGCCAGCATCTTAAAAATTGCTCAAGAGAAAGGCATGGCTGAGATTGTAACTCACAACTTGCATGACTATGCCGAAGGTAAATATCAGGCTGTTGATGATTATCCCTATGGTGGTGGTGCCGGGATGCTTATTATGTGCGACCCTGTTTTCAAATGTATTGAAATGCTGCAATCAGAAAGGAAATATGATGCTATTGTATTTATGACCGCTGATGGTGAAAGATTGACTCAGACTATCGCTAACGAATTTTCTATGATGCAAAATATTATTATACTTGCCGGCCATTACAAAGGCATTGATCAAAGAATCAGAGAAGCTCTTATTAGCAGAGAAATATCTATTGGAGATTTTGTATTATCAGGTGGTGAACTCCCTGCTTTAGTGTTTGTAGATTCTATAATCAGACTTCTTCCGGGAGTTTTAGGCGATGCCGAATCAGCTTTAGATGATTCATACATGGATGGCCTTTTAGAAGCTCCTCAGTATACCAGACCTGCTGAGTATAGAGATATGAAAGTTCCTGAGGTGCTGCTTGGTGGTAACCATAAACTAATTAAAGAATGGCAACAAGAACAAGCCTACCAAAAAACATTAAAACGCAGACCTGATTTATTGGATTAGAGGTAGGTCTCTCTGTTAAATTATTAGTATTCAATTGAACAGCATTCTCTATGTTTAAATGTAGCTACCAATTATTTAGATTGCGTATCTTCGTTTAGTGTGATATAAAAAATATAGCAATATTTAAAAAATTCCTGAGGAGTTTTTGTTCCTCGGTGCATAGGGCAGTCCAGTAAAGTATCTTCTTTAGAATTTGCATATTTCATTAAAAGAGGTGTCTTTTCACCTGCTATCAATTTATCATATTCAAATTCCCACCAGTTTGAAACACCCAATGAGTCAGAACCAACTACTATAAAAGAAACTTCCGTAGATAGACCGCCTAAAGATAATTTCATATCAAAAGTAGAATCAGTTGTTTCCTTGATGAAGAACTTCACTATTTTATCTTCGCCGGAATCAACTACTAAATCCATATCTAATATTTGTTTAGGTAAATTTGAAAAAAAAGATCCATTAGAAATCATTTTACCATCCATATACTCTTCAAAAGAGACTCCAATGGTATGCTTCTTCTTCAAACTATCTACTTTGAATTTAAAGACTTGAAGGCCAGACATTTTAAATAAAGCTTCAATGTCATCATTATCAATTTGCTTATATTCTTCATTAGCAAAAGTGCCGTAGACTATTGTAAAAAACATTAAAAATACAAGGGATAGCTTCATTTTGAGTAATCTCTAAATTAGAAAACAACACACTAATTCACCTTAACAACTACAACAGTCATATCGTCATATTGACTATTAGAACCTGCGAATTTTTCAACTTCATTTATGATTGTATCACGTATTCCTTTGGCATCCAATCTTGAGTAATTCTTTAATATTTCAAGCAGCTTATCACCGTCAAACTCATCGCCGGAATAATTCCTTGCTTCTACGACACCATCTGTAACGAACAAGAAAATATCACCTTTTTCGAAGCCTAATTCTACTTGCTCTAAGTTACGATCAAAAAGATTCTCCTTACTTATGCCGAGTACAATACCCTTTGGAACCAGTTTATCTACAGAACCATCTTTGGCTTTATACAAATATAATGGCAAGTGACCGGCACGAGACAGCAATATCGTATGACTATTTATATCAAATTTGGCACCTATAACTGAGATGAACGAGTTTTTCTCCATAGATTTATACAGCAGAGTATTTGTTTTGATAAACAGCTCCTGAGGCGTAAAATCAAACTCACTAAGAGTTCTCAATATTCCTTGAGCTTTAGACATGTACAGTGCTGCACTTGTACCTTTACCACTTACATCTCCTACAACTATAGTAAGCTTATCGGGTTTTCCGTTTAAGAAATCATAGAAGTCACCACCAACTTCGAGAGCAGGCACGGACTTTCCTGAAATATCCAAATTGCTAAATTCCGGAATATTAGGGGGCAGAGATGCAAGCTGGATTTTTCTAGCTAAATCCAATTCGTGTTTCATTCTTTCTCTTTTTGCCAAATCTTCATACAAAAAGGCATTTTCAGCAGCTATTGATACTTGATTACATATAATCGAGAACAGCTCCATATCATCTGCGTGGTATGTGGTTTCTGCTTGCTTTTCACCGGTAATAATAATCCCAATTAGGTTCCCTTTGTTTAAAATCGGGAAAATATATTTGAAGTCACACGACTCAAAGACACTTTTTAGCTTATCAGGCAGATATTCTACAGGCATTGCTCCTGTATAATTTTCAACTGATTTAATAATTTGTGCACCTACAGCTATGAAGAATTCGGTTAACTCTTCCGTTTCAACTCCGTCATAACTCTGAGCACCTATTTTATTACCATCTTTAAAAAACATTACTCCGCAGCTTTTGAGACCTATAAAGATTCCCAGCTTTTGTACTACAGCTTTAGATAAATCATTGAGTGAATGATTATCTTGAATTAGCTCTGAAAACTTCTCAGAAAGTTTCCTAAAATCAAATTTATACCTATAATATTTAGTATCTATAAATATGTTAAAACGTCTGTCCACATATCTAAGAATCATAAATAACACTAATGACATACCGGCTATAAGTATTTTTTGATAAATCGTATCCAAATCATTAGACAAAGGATGCTTTAAGACTTCTAACGAGGAACCGTTAAAATGCAGATTGGGTAAGATAACATGCTGCTTGGAAGCAATCAATAAGCCGGAGATGAAAATAGTAATAAGACTGAGTCTCCAAAGTCCAATAATAAAGAAATACTGAATGTTCCTTCTTATTCTAATATTCAAGCCAAGCAATTGGTATCTGCCTATTGTATATAGGTATGCCAGAGGTATTAAAATAAACAGCAAAGGAGAGTACGTTTTAGCAATTTGGAAAAATTTAATGACAGATGGGTCTAATGAGAAGAATAAACTAATTTCAGTAGCAAAAAGAAAAGACACAATAAATACTATAATTAGGCTAAAATTCATCGCCCAGCGAATTGCTTTACCACGTCGAACATCTTCTTTAGAAGCACTACCTCTGTAAAAGAACTTAACAGAGAAAACAAATAGTAAAAGCAATAGAACAAATCCAATACCAAAATAATAATAAAGAATATCTTTTATTAGATAGTACCAAACAACTGAAAATAGAAAACCTAAAGTTCCAATAATATACAATGTCCATATAACCCATGGTTTGGAAGTATAGACTTTATTTTCATCGGGAAAGTGGAATGTACTATGCAGAAATACCGGAATACCCAAGAAGAAACTGATGTGATAAATTGCAACAAGAATTTCTGAAAATGTATCAAAATTTTTCGGATATGTATCTATTGCAAAGGAAATAAGGAATCCGATGAGAGTGAGTCCGATACTGGTTAATCTGGCAGAGCGCAACTCAGGCCTTTTAATTCCAATGTAAAAACCAAGCATAATCGTGAGCATTCCAGATATTAAGAACAGTAATCTACTAAAAGAAATGCCGTATCTTGCCAGATTTACGGTAATATCTACTTTTTCACCGTTCCTTAAAATGGTATAGGTCAGTGGTCTGTCTTTCCCTTCCGTTCGGGCTATTCTATCTGCTTCATAAACATCTCTAAAAGTCTGACCGTCTATAGCGACTATCATATCTCCCGGCCTCATTCCTGCTATGTCAGATGCACCATCTTGAGCCACACCTGTAACAATAACAATAGACTCTTGATATTCAAAATCACTCAAGTTTATGTTTTTAGAAGCTACATATACATCCTTCACCCAAAGGCTCGGTCTAGTACTAAGCACTCTAAACTTGACAGTGTCTTTTTTCATAGCATTTTTCAGCAATGAAAAAAACTGTTCCTTTTGCATAACTAAAGAATCATTAATTATACCTACGAAATCTCCACGCCAAAGAGTATCGGCATAAGTAGTGTCGCTTTTTTGATGTCGAATCTCCGCTACAATTTCTCGGTTTACCATAATTCTTGGCGATGTTTCAAAGGCATTTTCATCGGTTACAGAACTTATAGATCTATAAAACGAAAAGCACATAATTCCAACCAGTAGTATCGCCAGTAAACTGATGATAACACGGAACCCATTATATTTAATATTATCCTGAAGCATAGAGTCTTTTATTTATGATGAGATAAATTAAAAACGTATTTTGTACTGCAAATGTTACATTTTATTCTGACATTATCTAATATAAATACACTATGGAACTAAAAAAGCTCATAGAAATTCTCGAATCACACCAAAACACCAAAAATGTAGATGGTATGGCTAAGTTTGGCATTAACCCAACTAATACTTTAGGCATTTCCGCTAAAACAATTCAAGATATTGCAAAAAGCATTGGTACAAATCACGCTTTAGCGCTTCAAATCTGGGATACTGGTATTCATGAAGGCAAGATGCTTGCTGCTCACTTAGCAGATAAAAAGCTGATTAGCGATGAACTTCTTGATAAATGGGTAAGCGATATGGACTCTTGGGATATTTGCGACAATTTGATGACGAGATATGCTCGATACTCTCCAAACTCTTTTACTCTGATAGAAAAATGGCAGAGCAGTGATGAAGAATTTGTAAAAAGGGCTGCTTTCGCACTGATAGCAGTTATCGCAGTGCACTACAAAAAGCACGATGATAAAGATTTTCTACATCTTTTTGATTATATTATTGATAAAGCTAATGATGAGAGGAATATGGTCAAAAAAGCTATAAATTGGGCTTTAAGGGGGTTGGGTAAGCGGTCCTTATTTTTGAGAGATCAGGCACTTCTTGCTGCTATTTCTATTTTAGAAAAACACAAAAGTAGTACCTCTGCCAGGTGGATTGCATACGACGCTATAAGAGAACTCAATAACGAAAAGACAATAGCACGAATAAAGAATAAAGATGCTAAAAGAGCAACAAAGTAGTTTTAATTACGTATCTTTATGCAACTAAATTACTTAGTCATTTCAATATATAATAGATGCTTAATATAATTAGAAATAGAATACCTGCTTTAGTATTAATACTAAGTATATGCACCTCTTCTATGGGGATCAATATATACACTCATATATGCCATAGTAGAGGAAGTGTGGATATATCTATATTCGAAGGGCAAGAAAATAATTCATGTTCTATCTGCTCAGAAGTAAATAAGTCCTGTTGTATAAAACAAGGAAAAGAGTTGTCTAATGACAAATGCTGCGAGCATAAAATAACTTTTCTGAAGTTACTGATAGAAACACTGACTATAGAAAAATATTTTACTTCGATAGATTCCTGTCAAAATATATCTTTAGATTATTTCAATATTTTTAAATTAAGCAATATTTTTATTACACAAAAAATAGCCGCGCATTACAGTGGCATTTCACCTCCTGTAGCGGATGATTTTCTTCATTTTATTTCTTCTCTAAAGGAATAGAGAGGTATTCTATTCCAATCACAAAACTAATTTTTAAATAAACATAATGGAGAAATAAAATGTTATCATTCAAAAATATAAAAATTGCTTTTATTGCACTTACGGTAGCTTTACTGTCTTTATCAAACCTATCCGCAAAAGAGGTTAAATCAGAGATAAAAACTCCTTCTGTGCAATGTGAAATGTGCAAAACAACTATAGAAACTGCTCTCAACAAATTAGAGGGTTTAATTTCAGCAGATGTAGATTTTGAAAAGAAAGTAACGACTGTCAAATTTGACAATGAAAAAATCAGCTTAGATGATATCAGAAACGAAATATCAGACGCAGGATATGACGCTGATAAAGTAACAAAAGACAAAAGGGCTTACAAAAGACTTCATAATTGCTGTAAGTTACCGGAAGATCAGAAATAGATATATGCATAACATATTGAAATATAAGAGCTACATATATACTATGTGGCTCTTTTTTTTGGTTTTGTTAAAACGCAAAAAGGAGTCTACTTTTGATAAGTAAACTCCTTTTATGCGGAGGATGAGGGACTCGAACCCCCACAGGCGCAAACCCGGCGGTTTTCAAGACCGCTGCAATACCAATTATGCGAATCCTCCAATTGGTATACATTTTTTAAGCGAATTAGATTTTCAATTTCTTTGAGCGGAGGATGAGGGACTCGAACCCCCACAGGCGCAAACCCGGCGGTTTTCAAGACCGCTGCAATACCAATTATGCGAATCCTCCGATCCGCTCAAAAGAACGAGTACAAATATAGGGTTTATTATCTTTTTTGCAAAACATTTTTTTGATATTTTTTATTTTTTGTAGCCTCAATATTATTCTATATATTTATAAAGTATTATTAGATATAGGATTTGCAATGAACATTAGACTTGAAAATAAAACTGCTTTTATTTGTGGTGCCTCTGATGGTTTAGGCTTAGCCGTTGCCGAACGGTTTGCAGAGATGGGGGCTAAGTGTATACTGTCAGCCCGAAACGAAAATAAATTAAAGAATATTTGCAATAGACTAAATACTGAATATCCTAATAGTCACTCTTATATTCCTCTTGATTTTCAAGATTATAACAAATCAATAGAAATTATTAAACAAGAAGACATTACACATATAGATATTCTTGTAAATAACGCAGGAGGGCCTCCTCCCGGTCTGGCTAAGAATTCTACACCTGAAGATTTTTTAAGAGCTTTCGAAAGACATTTATTTTTTTCCCAACACTTAGTTAGTTACTTCGTTCCATATATGCAGAGTAAAAAATGGGGAAGAATAATAAATATTATTTCAGTAAGCGTAATGCAACCTATTCCAAATCTGGGAGTATCTAATACACTCAGAGGTGCTATGTCCTCATGGGCAAAAACATTATCTAACGAATTAGCACAATATGGTATAACTGTAAATAATTTGCTCCCTGGTCAGACAAATACCAAACGATTAGAAAGCTTAATTGAAAATAACAGTAAAATGCAAGGCATTAGTTATAAAGAATTAGAATCTAAAATGATTTCAGATATACCTGCTAACAGATTTGGTGAGCCTTGGGAGTTTGCAGCAGCCGCAGGCTTTTTAGCCTCAGATTACTCATCTTTTATTTCAGGTGTAAATTTGCCTATTGACGGTGGTTTTGTCAAAGGACTATAAATATTTTCTTTACTTTGTATAAATACTTTTTTATTCTAAGTATTTTTACCTATTTTAATACAGTATATCTACTGTTTGTATAGAGTTTAGAAACTTTGATTTATCTAAATAATACTCACAGTATCTACATTATTTAATTTGCAATTTGTTTCCTATTAAACATGCTTAAGGATTTTTTTATTTAATTTTATTTTTTTTCTTGCTATTTAAAGGAAAGTCTTTTACATTTGCACTTAAGAGGAAAATAAGCAGCATAAGGCGGGGGACAATTCGCTCGGATTACCCCACCCTTTTAGAAGAAAAAATCGTACCAAAATATCAGACATGAAGGCATTATTTTGTCTTCGGAATTTTTGCAATCCTTTTTTCATTGGGGGAAAATGAAAAATAGGCTACATAATATTGCACAGACATACGCATCCTTTTTTCAATCAAAGCAGAGACTGAATTTATTCAGTTTGATTGCATTAGTTTTGTGTGTAACATTGTTAGTTATTTATGCTCGTGAATGGCAATCTGAACAGGTAATCGAAAATATCGAATTTGTCGGAGCTAATTCACTGAGTGAAGGCTACTTACGTTCTGTGCTACCTGATAGTATTATCGGTACTAAACAAACCCCAAAACTACTTAAAAGAATATCCACTTCACTGAATAGTATTTCAGCTGTAAAGAAATGTGATATTTCTTCCAGTGGTTCATCAACGATAGTTATTTTTATCAGTGAAGCCAAGCCTGCTGCAGTCAGATTGAATGCAAAAGGTAGACTTGAATACATTGGTGATAATGGAAAAGTGCTTAAAACTCCCGGCGAATATTACAAAGATGTACCTTTAGTTTCCGGGTTCAACTTCTCCCCTATTGCTGATACAAGTTTAAAAGCTCAGGAAAATTACAGAGTTAATCAAATTACAAAAGCAATAGATGTAATTGAAAAATTAAAATCCTATAAAGATGGGTATTACTATCATATTTTAGACGAAATCAGATACAATAGCCAAGAGAAGTCTTATGAAGTCTTTTTGACTAATGATCGCATCAAAATAATAGTCGAACCGGTGTACGGTTTAGATGCACAATTAGAAAAATTGGACTTTTTCTGGCTTAACAGACTCCTTAGCAATAGTGTAGAAGTCAAAGAATATATTGATTTGCGTTGGAATGATCGAATCATATACAGTTAGATAATTTTGCAAAAATAATAAAATTTATAGATGGACTTTGTCTCATGAGTGAAGAAAAAGTAGTTATTGACAATGAAAGCAATCCAAAGATTACGGTTGGTATTGATATAGGTACTACTAAAATCTGTTGTCTTATCGGTGCCCCTTCTCCTCAAGATGGTAGCTTGAATATCCTTGGAATTGGAGTGGCTGAAAGTGAAGGCTTAAACAGAGGTGTAGTTGTAAATATAGACAAGACTGTAAAAGCTATCAGAAGCGTTATCGACCAAGCTCAGCAGCAAGCTGGTATTAAAATAATTGAAGCAGTAGTAGGAATAGCCGGTGACCACATAGAAGCTTTCCAAACGCGAGGCATAGTTGGGCTGTCTAATCAAAATCATGAGATATCAAGAAGTGATGTAGAAAGGTTACTCGAAGATACTAAAAAGGTTGCTATACCTTCGGAAAGAAAAATTATACACGTCATCCCTCAAGACTATATTATTGACGGACAAGATGGAATTACTGACCCGGTAGGTATGAGCGGTGTTAGAATGGAAGCTAATGTACACGTCGTAACTGGCTTAGTGACAGCTATTCAAAATATTTACAGATGTGTAGAACGATGCGGCGTAAAAGTTACTGATGTAGTACTTGAACCTATTGCAAGTAGTGCGGCTATACTTAGTGAAGAAGAAAAAGAAGTAGGCGTTGCACTTATTGACATTGGTGGTGGCACTACTGACGTTGCTATTTTTGAAGAAAATATTATCAGATATACTTCTGTTTTCGGCATAGCCGGCAGACAGGTAACCGATGATGTAAGGAAAGGTTTAGGAGTAATAGTAGCTCAAGCAGAAAGGCTTAAAAGAGAAAATGGACATACTTATTTACCTTCTATTATGAAGGACGAAGTGATTATGATCCCAGGCATAGGCGGAAGAGCTCCTATGGAAATAAATAAAAGTTACTTGTGTCAGATAATACAGCCACGAATGGAAGAAATATTTGAATTTGCTTTGGCTGAAATCAGAAAGTCTGGTTTTGAAAACAAATTAGGTGCTGGCATTGTCCTTACAGGTGGCACTACATTACTAAGAGGCACAGAAGATTTGGCTCGCGAAATATTCCAAATGCCTGTAAAAATAGGTATGCCTTCGCAGCTTAATTTATCAGGCTTAGCCACTGAGATACAGTCGCCTGTATACTCCACTTCTGTAGGACTTTCATTATACGGTCTACAAGATAATTACGGCAAAGGAGCAACTTCCGACGTTAGACTTAAAGATGTACAAACTTCTACAGATGAAGAACCAAAAGAATCTGATGAGAAAGAAGCAAAAGAAAAACCTTCTATTCTCAATAAAATCACTAATTTTTTGAAAGAATTATAATAAATATAAAATAGTTGTAACAAAAATCACAGGGTCAGCAAATGTCAGCAGAAATCATGATAGACGTTCATACCCCTTCAAATGATGGCGCTCAAATTAAAGTCATTGGTGTAGGTGGTGGTGGAGGTAATGCGATTAATAATATGATTAGTAAAGGTCTTTCAGGTGTAGAGTTTATCGCAGCTAACACAGACAAACAAGCTTTAGATCATAATTTAGCTCAAATCAAAATTCAGATTGGTGCAGACACAACTAGAGGTCTTGGTGCAGGTGCTAATCCGGAAATTGGTCAAAAGTCAGTTGAAGAAAACGAAGAAGAAATTAAAGCTGTTTTAGACAAAACGGATATGCTTTTTGTTACTGCAGGCATGGGTGGTGGTACCGGAACCGGTGGTGCTCCTACTATTGCTAAAATAGGCAATGAAATGGATGCTTTAGTAGTTGGTATCGTCACAACTCCTTTCACTTGGGAAGGCAAAAAACGCATGAAACTTGCTGAAGAAGGTATAAAACTGTTACGCCAATATGTTGACGCTTTGATTGTTATTCCTAATCAGAGATTATTAGAAATAATTGATAAAAACACTAGCTTCCAAGATGCATTTTTGAAAGTTGACGAAGTGCTTTATAATGCAACAAAGGGAATTTCTGATATTATCGGATGCCATGGTATTGTAAACGTTGATTTTGCTGATGTTAAAACTGTAATGAAAGGTATGGGCGATGCTCTTATGGGTATTGGTACTGCCAGCGGTCAAAACAGAGCTGCTGAAGCAACTAATAACGCACTTAACTCTCCTCTTCTTAATGGTATTTCTATCCAAGGTGCTAAAGGCGTACTCGTGAATATCACAGGTGGATCTGACATGGGCATGCTCGAAATAGCTGAAGCTGTTTCTATCGTAGAAGAAGCTGCCGGAGAAGATGTTAACTTAATTCATGGTGTTGTAGAAAATCCGGATATGAAAGATGAGATAATGGTTACTGTTGTTGCCACAGGCTTTAATAAGGTAGAAACTCAGGAAACTACCACCAATAATCTTATGGGAAAAAACAAAGATTTTAGTGACAATTCTAATTCAAAAAGAATTAAGCCTCCAATTTTTGCTCCTACAAGACCAACCTTTGGTGCTCAGCACCTAGACACTGTTGCGACTACACCGCCTCCTCTAACAAAGGTGACAAGTAGTCCACGTGGATATGATGAGTTGAAGAAATATGACGAACCGGCTTTCAAAAGAAAGCAGAAAGAAGTTCAATCTAACGAAAATAACACGGGAATGGCTTCTACAACAAGCCCATTTGCAAGAAAGCGTTTCTAATATAGCAAGATGATGATTATATTTATATCAAAACCGAAACTGAAAGGCTACCAGAAATGGTGGCCTTTTTTTTATCCCAAAAAAGTCATTTGAAAAGATGGAAAAGCTCTAAAACCATTGCACGGAAAGGGGTTGAAACCCCTTGTTCAATAAGCAGTTACATAATATTTTTTTACAGGGTAAGTAAGCATGCTTCTTTATTCTACGGTCATTTACAGCACTATGATGATATCTAATGACAAATCCGAGTTTATTATTTTAGTAATTAAGACTTTCTTTTTACATTCTCTAAGACAGAATTATGATCATCAGCATCTAAAATAGTCCATATTCTTTTGCCTGAAGTGTCTATATAATATAATTCTTTATCTTTCCATACCTTGGCAAGCCCACTGTCAAAATCCTCAACATAATCATATTCTGCAGGAATTATAACTTTATTATTTTCATCTAGATAACCATATTGACCATCTGACTCGAAAGCCATTAGACCATTTTTAAAATCACCAAGACTAGTGTACTTAGGTCTTATTTTCCAGTTACCATTACTATCTAAAAGTCCCCATAATCCACCGGAAAGGACATTTACATATCCTCCATTAATCTCGCCTGTTTTTTCATATTTAGCATCAATTACCATCTTGCCTTTTTTATTTATAAATCCGAAGAACTTACCAATCATTACTTTGGCAAACCCATTATGAAAAGGATTTACAAAATCAAATTGGGGTGAGATTTGAACTCTAAAGTCCTCGTTCATAAATCCCCATTTACCGTCTATTTTAACTCCGGCTAAACCTTCAGAATATACGTCAGCTTCTTCAAATCTTTCTTTGCATACAACTAACTCTTTATCTACTTCTTTGATATAAGTGTAAGGAGTTCCATCTGTATCGGCAGAAAGTGCTAATGCTTTGCCATCGTGAAACCCTGTGACAAAGTACAGTCTCGAAAATAATATTTCGACTCTGCCTTTTTTGGTATCTATTGTGTCTTTTACGTATACTCTTTTACCGGCAGTGTCAATTAGTCCATACTGTGTAGGAGATTGTTGGATTAAGAATCTGCTATAACCTTTTGAAAAAGAAGAAAAATCAGGCTCATTCACTTCTAAGATAACTTTACCACTTTCGTCTATAAAGTAGTAATCGTTCCACACAGTAAACAAACCAAAAAATCGATAAGGATGCCTTACAAACGCCAAACCATCTGAAAAAAACGCATTATCTCTGAACGTAATATTAGCTAAATCCTTTCCATTGATGGTCATTTTAGATTTATCAAATAGAGGATAATATTCCCCTCTAATTTTTACTTCTCCTGTAGAATCGATGTAAGAGACATAATCTCCGTCAAAAACAGGAAACAGTTTTGCATCTGCAGTGTAAAATATTATAAGTGCAAATAATAAAGTAAAGTATCTCATTTTCTTAATATAAAAGTGAATAAACACAATTTGATGTTTTACAATTTAAAATTACAATCTAATATTTTTTTTCTAAACTCAAATATTTCTTTTACTTTTTTATCAACCATGCCCTGAGCCACTATGCGTCCAAGTAATCCAAAAGGTACGCCATAATGCACAATATCTGTCATTTCTGTCTTACCACAATCTAACTCTTTAAATAGATGCTGGTGATGCCAAAATTTATATGGTCCAAACCTCTGCTCGTCTACGAAATATTCTTTATCTTTCACGTGAGTGATTTCAGTTACCCAGTGCAGAGGAATGCCCAGCAAGGGAGTAACGGTATATTGAATAATCATACCTTGGTACATTTTTTCCGGCAAGTCAGAGATAATTTTAAATTTCAAGTAGTCAGGGGTAATTTCTTCCAGATTTCTGGGAGAAGAAAAATAATCCCATGCATCTGCCAAAGGTAGGTTGACAATCTGCTTTACTTCATGTTTTTTTATCATTGTAAAATCTCTTTATAGTTTTTAGTGATAAAGAGCTATAAATAAATAATAAATTGTACGTAAATATTTATACCGTTTGAGAATATCTATCTAAAAATTCCGAAACGATAGGATCTTTAGCATTTTTAAAATTATTAACATCTCCCTGAAATTGTACTAAGCCTTCATGCAACATAGTAACCTGATGGGCAACTCTGTCCACAGAAAACATATCATGAGTGATAACAATTGAAGTTACTTTAAACTGTTGTGCCAAATCCTTTATCAACAAATCAATTTGCTCAGAAGTCACAGGGTCAAGTCCTGTCGTCGGCTCATCATAAAATATATATTCGGGATCTCCTACCAAGCCACGAGCCACACCAACTCTTTTACGCATACCACCTGATAAATCAGAAGGTTTCTTATTTTTTAATATTTCCCATTCATTTTGGAATGACACAGTCTCCAATTCGCTTATATCCGGCAATAAACCCACCGCAGAGAGTACTCTTTGAGCTCTTGGCTCTAAGAGTTGCAAATCTCTTTCTCCGTGTTCATACAGACCAATAACCACATTTTCAAATACTGTATAGGAATCAAACAGGGCAGCACCTTGGAAGACAAACCCCATTTTCCTTCTCAAATTAAATAATTGCTTTTTGTTGAGATTACTTACTTCCATTCCGTCTACTTTGACGCTACCTCTATCAGGTTCCAGCAAGCCTACAATATGCTTCAATAATACACTTTTACCACAACCGGACTTTCCTATGATGCACATAGTTTGCCCATTAGGTATTTCGAAGCTAACCCCCTTTAGCACTTTTTTTGCACCAAAAGCTTTATGTAAGTTATTTATTTCTATCATGCTGGTTTTCCTATTTTAGATAGCAAATGGGAGTAAATAAATATCTAAAAAAAAACTACCTGAATATAATAATATTGAGGTAGTTTATAAACGTTCTATTATTGTTATTGGTTACATTCTTTCGCGAATTTCTGCAATTAATCTTTTAGCTTCTGACTCTAAGCCATCTGAGTCGCCATTTATTTTAAGATATTGCTTCAAATCTTTCAAGGCTGCTTCGTGATTTTCTTTATAAAGATAAACTACAGCTCTTCCGTAATATGCCATACCAAAATCTTTTTTCAATTCGATAGCTTTTGTATAATCAGCTATAGCCAAATCGTCTTCTTCCATATAGTAATAAGCATTTGCTCTTGCATGGTAGACTTCAGGCACATCGTTTTGTTTACCCAATGCATCAGTCAAATCTTGTATTGCATTTGCATATTTTTCTAATTGAATATAACATAGGGCACGTGAAAAGTAAGCTTCAAAGTAGTTACTATCTATTTTAAGAGCCACAGTAAAATCATTTAATGCTTTTTTGTAGTCATTCTGATAGTAATAAGCTTGTCCCCTTCCATGATAAGAAGGTGCATAGCTTGACTGAGTTTGCAGTGCTTCTGTGTAATATTTTACAGCTGCAGAATAGTTTTCTGTTAGCAAAGCATTGTAAGCCATCTGTATGCTACTTTGTTGAGCATATAAACTACAGGCGGCAAAAGTCAAAAAGATGAAAACGGCAATCTTTCTCATTATTCTCCCCTACGTTGTAGGTTTGTGATTTAGTAATTTAATCGCTTGTTTGACATGTCCATCGGCTTTTAATATTGCGTCTTTTGCTGCATCATAGTCGCAGTCGCCAATTATCATAATCAAAGCAGTTTTTACATTCCCCTTTGCTGCATTTAAGTAATTTGCAGCCTCATCATAACTTACACCTGTCAGACTCATAATTGTCTTTTTAGCTCGCTCTTCTAACTTTTTATTAGTAAGCTGCAAATCAACCATTACGTTCCCGTATGTCTTTCCAAGCTTTATCATAGATGCAGTAGTAAGCATATTTAATACTAATTTTTGAGCAGTTCCTGACTTCATTCTTGTAGAACCGGAAACAACCTCGGCACCTACATTGGGACAAATCATAGTATCTGCTACCACCCCAAGCCCTTGGGCCTGCTCATTAGATACAGTAGTGATAAGAACTGTGTAACAACCTCTTTTAAGTGCTTCCTGCAACGCCCCCTTTACGAAAGGCGTTCTCCCAGATGCAGCCAACCCAACGACAACATCAGGAGGAGCAACAAACCTCTCTCTTATCTCATTAGCACCATCATCCGGAGAATCCTCAGCACCTTCCTGTGCTTGGAAGACAGCAGGCTTTCCACCGGCAATAATTCCCTGAACCATCTGTGGGTCTGTACCGAATGTAGGTGGACATTCCGAGGCATCGAGTATGCCAAGTCTGCCACTTGTGCCGGCACCCACATAAAAGAGTCTGCCCCCTAAACTAAATGCTTCTGTAATTTTATCTACTGCTTCCGCGATATTTGGTATTTCTTCTTCTACTGCCAAAGCTACTCGCTGATCTTCCTGATTTATCAGTCTGAGTATGCTCATCGTGCCTTGCTCATCAATCTCTTTAGTAAGTTGATTGACTTGCTCAGTTCTCAAGGAACTTATTTCTTTGAATAACTCGTTTTCAGGCATCTATGTTAAGAAACAGCAAATTAAATTCCAGTTATGTTTGGAAATAATTTAAAATAAAAATCCGAAATAAAAAAGTAATTGTGTAAAAAATGACCACTATTGTTGATTTTATTGCAAAAAAAATGCTGTTATCAATAATTTAACAACAGCACATGTTTATATTTTATCTTATTGCAACTTTTACTTCACTTTAGAATCAATTTTAGTTTGGAAATCCGGTGATAATTTATCAAGCTCTAAAGCTTTAGATACTGCCTGATAGTCATTTACATCTACATTTTTCAATTTGTATGCGTACATAGGATATAGAATTACAATTTTGAAGTACATATCATAACCCGGTGATAATGGCTCAGTCGGGTGACTATCCCACCAGTCAAAATCTATATAGCCATTGTAGTGCGAATACCATATCTCGTTTGAGAAAAGTACTCCATTTTCTTCTATCAATGTCGTTACCGGCATAGCTTCAAATGTCTCTATCCCATTTATAATATTACGTCTATAGCAAAGGACAGCTCCGTTATCTACGACATCTTGAGTAACTTCAGGCATTTGTAAAGAATAAAACCATCTGCCTTTATCTCCGGTCGGTGTCCAGTCTTGCATAGCCATATTAAAAAATACAGTTTTCATTCCTGTATTTCCACCCGTTCCATCCATCCCGTCTAAGCCTCTGGGTCCGGACGGTCCCATAGGGCCTTCGCATGCAGAAAATGTTAAAATAAAAGCTAAGCTCAGGCTCAATAGCATTGTAATCTTTTTCATATTTTATCTCCCATAATTATATATCTGTTTAATCTTACGTATTTTACTATGTTTTAGTTGCATAAAATACTGATTAAATGTAAAACAACAAAGAAATGGAAGATAAATATTGGTAAAAAAGCATAACTCCAGTAATTAAAGAAGATTTGGCTAGTATTAACTATCAAATTCTATTAGTGAAGTAGTCTTATAATAACCTATCTTATACTATTCCAAAAAACATATCTCTTAAATATTAAGCTAAAATTTTATAAATTTCGTTTTCCCGTTATGCACATTTTGGATAGCAGATGAAAGAGAAAGAAGAACAAGGTAGAGAACTTGGCTTTTTGGGTCACATGGAAGAGTTACGCTCGCGTATAATCAAGGCTTTGCTGTGGCTTATAGTTGGTGTTTCTATTGCTGCTTTTTTCGCTAATGACCTGATTAATTATATTGTTCTGGATCCGGCTACCTCACAAGGGCTAAAAATACAGAACTTGAAACCATTTGGTCAGGCATTCCTATATTTCAAAGTTGTGATTATGGGCGGATTTGTGCTCTCTTTTCCTATGATGCTTAATCAGTTTTGGAAGTTTATAGAGCCGGGATTATATAATAAAGAAAAAAAATGGGCAATGCGAATTACTGTATTTACCAGTGTATGCTTCCTCGTAGGCATTGCGTTTGCATACTATGTTATGCTGCCTTCTATGATGAACTTTGCAGCTCATTTTGGCTCTGATCAGATAGAAAACCAGATAGACGTAAGCGAGTATATGAGTTTTTTTATTATGATTATTCTTGCCTCGGGTTTACTTTTCGAACTACCTATGATTACTTACGTACTTTCCAAATTGGGTTTTGTGACACCTGCATTCCTACGTAAATACAGACGACACGCTATTGTGATTGTATTGATTTTAGCAGCAGTTATTACACCTACACCTGATCCTGTAACGCAGATGATATTTGCAGCCCCCCTTTTTGTACTTTATGAAATAAGTATTTTTGTATCTAAATTCTCTTATAAAGAAAAATAAATCTTATTGTTTTTATATTTACGTCCTTTTATGTTATATTGCTTAGTTAAAAGGTCTAAGAACCTAAAGCATTTAAAATTAATTAATACTTTAGTCGAACGGAAGTGATATAAGATGAGTTTAAGCGATATAAGTAGCCCCGTAAAAGAGCATCTTGGAGAATTTAATAAGCACTTTAAAGAGCTTATGAAAACTAATGTAGCTCTGCTGGACTTAATAATAAAATACCTATCTCAGAAGAAAGGGAAGCAGATAAGACCAACTCTGGTATTGCTTGCTGCTGGCACTTGTGGTAGCATCAACGAACGCTCCTACACAGGCGGCGCTATGGTAGAGCTCCTACATACTGCCACTCTTATTCACGATGATGTAGTAGACAAATCTGACGAGCGTAGAGGCATGGCTTCTATTAATGCTGAGTGGAATAATAAGATAGCAATACTTGTTGGAGACTTCTTGCTTTCAAAAGGTTTGCTTTCAGCTATAGATCAAGATGAATTTGAATTTTTGAGAATAGTATCCAAAGCAGTTAGAAGGATTTCCGAAGGAGAATTGCTTTCTATCGAAAAAGCCAGGTCGCTGGAAGTAGATGAAGATGTATATTTCAGAATTACTGCTGATAAAACTGCCTCACTCATGGCTTCTTGCTGTGAGATTGGTGCTTTTAGTGCTAATGCTAACGAGCAAGAAAGACAAGCCATGGCAGATTACGGTGAGTTCCTGGGTATAGCGTTTCAGATAAAAGATGACATTATGGACTACACTTCTAAGAAATTTGCTATCGGCAAACCGGTCGGCAATGACCTTAAAGAAAAAAAGATAACTTTACCTCTACTTTATGCGTTTAAACAATCAGAGAGAAGTAAAGTGAAACAGATCATCAAAACTATCAAAAAAAAGAAAGCTACAAAAGACGAAGTAAAAGAGATAATCGACTATGTTGTTAGCGTTGGAGGAATTGACTACGCTGAAAAAAAAGCACAGGAGTATATAGACAAAGCGAAAGACGCTATTTCAATATTTGATGATTCTATATATAAGCAATCGATGATAGACTTAGCTGATTTTGTAATAGAAAGAAAGTCGTAATCTTCTTGATTAATAGCAACATATTCAAATAACCATCAAAATTTTATTAAATATTAGCGAGGTCAATATGTATAACGAACATGCTAATCTGCAACAGGAACAAAGCCAGGCTATTCAAGAAGCCCAGGTAACATATATGTCTAAGGTATATAGCTGGATGATGGCAGGGCTTGCAGTAACCGGTATTACTGCATACTACATTTATTCTTCTGACTTTATTTATAACCTAAATGGCACTATTATGCTGTTTTTGATTATTGCACAATTCGGTTTAGTAATTGGCATATCAAAAATGATTAATAGAATTTCGGCATTTACAGCGCAAATGCTGTTTTTACTATACTCCTTTCTTACCGGCGTAACTTTCTCGGTGCTGTTTATGGCTTACTCTGCCAGCAGTCTTTCTAATACATTTTTTATAACTGCCGGGGCATTTGCAGGGCTTAGTGCTTTTGGATTTATGACTAAAAAAGACCTCAGTGCTATGGGGCGATTTTTATATATGGCACTTTTTGGCTTAATAATTGCTTTAGTAGTAAATATGTTTGTAGGAAGTAGTACGTTTGATTTTCTCATCAGTGCTGTGGGGGTTGTCCTTTTTTCAGGGCTTACAGCTTATGACACTCAAAAAATCAAAGAAATGTACTTACTTCAGGAGCAAGGAGAAGAAATGGTTGCCAAAGGTGCTATATTAGGTGCTTTGACATTATACCTTGATTTTGTAAATCTATTCTTGTTCCTACTAAGATTTTTAGGTGGTAGCAGAGATTAAGAAGAAAGGAAATTATGCCGGACATTTCACCATTATTTGCGGTTGAAGCTGAAAAATTATTATCAGAGGGTAAAACCGATGATGCTATAGAGTTATGCGAAAAGGGTATTTTGGTCTATCCAAAATACCCTGTTGCTTTAAGTATACTTGCCAAAGCTTACCGTATCAAAGGAGAAATCGACACAGCTAATGAAAAATTGGCTGCTGTTGAGCAGTTCCGACCTAACTATAAAGCCATAGAAACAACCAAAATTCAAATTGCACAGCCTGAATTTACAATAGAACCATCGTCTGAAAAAACAGAATCACAAGCAGAAGAAAATATAGATAAAACTATCTTTGAAGCTTCTAAAGAAGCGGATATTGATGAAGTTAACTCCCATACAGAAGAGGTCAGACCAGAAGAAGATATTGAAATCCCTAAGACTGAAGAAGAAAATACTGAGGATGATTTTGATATCAATCCTGAAGATATAGATGCTATATTCGCTTCTGACGATGACAATTCTGAATCTACAGAAAATGAACAGAACATATCATCTGAAGAGAATTCTGAATTAAATGTAGAACCTGAAGAAAATATAATCATTGAGGGTGAATTTGACCCTACTCTGTTAGACGAAATTGCCGACGAACTTTATGATAAAGATACTCAGGAAGAGGTTGAATTAACTTATGATATAAGTGACAATTTGACCGCTGAGTTAGACAATCTGATTGGTGATATAGAAGAAACTAATACCTTCATAGCGGAAGCTACACCAGAAGATGCTACAAAGCAACAGATTATTACTCATGACATGACTTCTTCAATCGATTCTATAGGAAACATTAATGAAGTGTCTGATACGCTACAAGCTATTGAAGAAGAACCCACTGAGTTCGACTTGAATTCTGAATTAGACGATTTAGAATATGATGAAGATTTAGAAGGCATTTCGGATGAACTGAGCTTTGATGACGAAGAGGAAGCGCCAGAAACTCCTCAAGTTATTGAAACCAAATCTGCTGAGTTCAACGTAAATTCTGAATTAGACGATTTAGAATATGATGAAGATTTAGAAGGCATTTCGGATGAACTTCAAGTAGATGATATAGAAGACCAAACCGAAAATCCGCAAATTATTGAAACTAAATCTGCAGAACAAGTAGCATCAAAAACTGAAGAGGTAGATTTATCTAAACTTCCTAAAAATGCTAAAATGTCATATCTTATTGATGATTCAGTCTCTGCCATTAGAGCTAAAGATGTAAGTCTTATCCCCGGATTGAAGACTTCGCCTTTGCAAGCTGAAAGTAGTGTCAAATCACGTAATTATTCCGAGCAGATTTTACCTACTCATCCTGCATTTCCTGACAGTATTTCAGTTAATGCAATTACTTCTACACTGGGTAATAACTGGGAAGAAAACAGCATAGACCTGGATGATAACGACATAGATCGCAGCGGAGCAGAAGATAACTTCAGCATGCTGGCTGATAAAATCAAAAATCTATCAATGCCCAAAATAGAAGAACTTGACTACGGCGACGAAATAGAAGATTATGCTCCTCCTACAATTATTAGCCCGACTATTGCTACTCTGCTTGCTATCCAAGGCAGAACTAAAGAGGCAATCGCCGCTTATGAAAAGCTTATCTTAGAAGACCCGGATAATGCGGATGCTTATAGAGAAAAGATTGAAGAGTTGGGGTAGCACTACTTCTCTTTAATAAAACCTTTGTTGTTTATTTTTTCAAGAATATATCGTGCTTCAGCTTCATCTAATCCTGCAGCAAAATGAATAGTTTTAAAACCGTAATCAAATTTAATGGCTCCAAAATTTTTTGAACCAATCATACTAAGATTTGAAACGGCACCAAAAAATGGGAAACTGTTTGACTGCTGATTTATCTGTAAATTTTTAATTTCTTTTGTATAGTATGATTTCTTTGGTGAAAACATAGAAAACTTAGTATCTATGCTTAGCTCTTCTCTATCGAGTTGAATTATTTCCTTACCTTTAAACAGCCAAAGCCAGTTTTTTAATGCAAAAAGCCCTCCGACTGTCCACCCCAAGAACCAGATTGAAAGAAAAAGAAAATCGAAAGATAATAATCCAACATTTTCGATTCCGTCAATGGAAACATGCATTACAGTTGCAAGTAGCATTACAAGAACCATTAACTCTCCAAAAAGCCATGCACACAACCAAAAAGATAGAAACAGGAAAACAAACATATTTCTTTTTACAGGGATTTCTATATTAATAGCTCGTAAAGTATCTTCAACTTTAGCTCTACCTTCGTAAGGTTTTTCTATTGCCATTTCATAATTCCAAATTAAATTAGAGAAAGATTCACCCCTACAACTTCCCATATCCATTTACACCGGCTTGTTTCATCATTTCGGCAGTGCGTTCTGCCTGCAATGTAAAGGTTTCAATGCGGGCTTCTATAACCTGTGGGTAAACGTTGCCGTCTGTTTCTATAGTAAGGAATGGAATGTTCATATTTCCATTGAACATTTCAGACATTTTATAGCCCGGATTGTGTTTCTGCATAATTTCTAACTTCTTGGCGACTGTCATTTCAGGAGCAGTGATTGCCTCTGAGAAACGGGTAGGCATGCAGCCAAACGGACCAATATTTATAACACCGCAGTATTTGTCTAATGTTTCATGCAGCGCCACTCCTAAAGTTAAGCCCGGCTCGCCTTTGTATTCCAAAGGAAGGATATGTTGACTGTGGTCTAATAGTGGTGCTATTTCAGTTTTCATATACTGATAATAGCCTGATTTTTCGAGAATTTTCTTAACTTTTTTCTCAGCACCGCGCATAAAGTACTCACGCACAAATCTCTCAAATTTTTTCTTTACTGACTTCTCAGGTTCTAAAAGATTGATTTTAAGAAGGTAGTCGACATAGAATACCCATTCGCTTATGTAGGCATCTTTCACAACAAAGCCTTTTTTGGCAAACTGTTTGTTAAGCCACTTATGCGAAAAACCATCTCTTCTGACATATATCTCCCCTACTAAAGCAATGTATTTTGAGTGATAGATAGGGATGCGAGCAGGTACTTTCTCTTTTATTATTTTTGAAAAAGTCTCTAATGATGCATAAAGAGAACTTTTATCTTTGATAAATTTTTCTTTTACTTTGTTATACTCTTCATTAAATATTTCAACACCTTTATCAGGATCAACCGCATTTGCCATTATTGCAGAGCGGACATCATCTAACACATCACTAACTATAATTGCCTGTATAGCAATTTTAGAGAAATCACTCCCGAATCCGGCAAATCCATCTTCGTTCATTAGGGTAACTTGTGCTACATTTTCTAACTTTTTACTTCTGATAACGTGACGCATAAATACCGGATACTGACCTAATCGGCAGTTACCAGCTCCCTGCACATTGAAAAATGCAACATATTTTTCATCTTTAAGGTGGTTATCTATCCAATCAAGCATTCCGCCCGCCATTAGGATTATTGGGAGGCATTCCTTTCCGTTAGCCACAGAGCGTCCGTATTTTAGAACTTCCTGCGTAGCTTCAGGCAAGGCATGAGCATTATATCCAATTGCCTGAAAAGCTGCTGCAACCATCTCAGAAGCTAAGTCACCCATAGAAGGGATTAAAATCGCAACTTCAGGACTTTCCAAAGGTATTTTCTTACCGTCACTGCTAATAAACCAGGACTGCTTATCTCCTAGTATAACATCTGCAATTTGGAAGTCATCTTCCTGTACTTCTATGTGATTTTGCTGCATTTTGCGATAATTAGAAATAACATCCAAAGCAGCATCAATTCTTGTATTAATTCCGGCGTCTGCGGTGTGTCCGTCGAGTTCTAATGTAAGTGAAGGCTTTGTACCCATCATCTCTCTAAACGTCGTTAGGAGCATCGAATCAGGTCCACAAGAAAAATTAGAAATATAAGTAGCAAATAACTGAGGATGCTGTTGTACTATTCTTGCAGCTTTCAGTATCTTCTTGCCACCTTCCCAGTACATATTATCCTCTATCAGCAAATCACGATAATCAAATAAGTCAAAAGGCACCACGTACACTCCTTTTGAAGCAAACTTGCGTGGTATACCTTTATTTGCAGTATCTGTAAATGCGTTGTACGGTCTGCCTAAAAGGACGATTGCAGTTCGGTTGGGATCTTCTTCCAACATAGCAAGAAACTTAGTACCGAGTTTTCGCTTTTCAGCTTGATACTCATATTGAATTTTAACAGATTCACTAAAAGCCTGCTCTATTTTGGCTTTATCTTTCACACCCATTTTAAGTGCAGATTCCACAAATCTATCTTTTTCTTTGTTTATTCCGTTTGCAAAGTTAAGATGTGGAGCAATTACTTTATCTAAGTCAACCAAATCTTTAAATGCTTGCTTTAAGTAATAAGTTTCACCAGATAAGAAAACGCAGGTGCAGTTGAAATCTAAACGTTGATATACACTTTCTTCTACTTGCATTTCAAATATAGAAGGAATAAAGTAATAATCAGGCGATAAATCTATCAACTCTCTAAAGTACCCGAGTGACAGCTGAGCAGGAAAGCAAAATGAGGTAGCTTCTCTCTCTTGACCTTCCGGATGTAACTTCTCCGGTAAAACTACTTTAAATCCCAGTTTAGTAAAAAAGTTATAGTACAGAGGAAATAAAGAATGAGTATGAAAGCTCAAATTAATACCTACGGTCGGAGAGTTTTTTTCTAATTCCGATTTTGGGCAAAAGGTTTCGTAAGTAAGTTCATTTCTCAACTTAACATAGTCAAATTCAGTAATATCAGAACGTTCACCGGACATATTGTAATATTTGTCACAAGCACCACCAAACGGATATATTTTACCTTCTATTTCAATGCGAGCAATGCTACATTTTAAATCACATTTTTCTTTACCACCATTGCATACAAAGTTTGATTTGTAGCTAACTTCTCTTTGTGATAAGGCTTGCAAATCAAAAACTTTTTTGGGCATTATCCCAAGTTCTATCCTTTCAGCTATACCAAGTGCTACACCGAATGCTCCCATTAGTCCGGGATCTGGTGGAACAATAATATCTGCGCCAGTCAAAGCCGCCATGGCAACAGGAATTGCTTTATTATAGCAAACACCCCCTTGCATAAATATTTTATTACCAATATTTCGGTTACCTTTTACTCTATTTACGTAATTCATACAAATAGAATACACCAATCCGGCGACTACATCTTCTTTACTAATACCTTCTTGCAGTGCAGTTTTAATATCCGAGCTGATAAAGGCAGCACACTGGTCACTGAAGTTCGGAGGTCTTTTAGCAGCAAAAGCAATATCTTGTATTTCTTTAACATTAATTCGTAGAGTTTCGTAGGCTGCTTCCTCTATAAAAGATCCAGTCCCTGCAGAGCAAGCTTCATTCATTGCATAATCAGCAGGCACTTGATTTATTATATATGTATATTTTGCATCCTGTCCGCCAATTTCAAAGATAGTATCTACTTCTTTGTCAAAATGAACAGCAGCATTTGCGTGAGCTATAATTTCATTTATTATACCGTCCGTGCCGGCGTGCAGTCCTGCAATATGTCTACCCGAACCGGTCACGCCCAGCCCAATTATATTTACTTTATTTCCAACTTCATTCAATATTGTTTTATAACAATCTCTTGCCGCACGAATCGGATCACCGGAAGTATATAAATAGATTGAAGATGTAATTTCTTTATTATCTGTATCAATAAGTACAGCTTTAGTGGTAGTAGAGCCAACATCCAAACCTAAAATATAGTTTTTATTAGGTTGGAATTTTTGTCTTTTAGAGTCATTAAAAGTAACTTTATCTTTGAATGATTCTAATGACTCTAGAAAGTCAAAAGAGCTGTGTGAGGTATTATAAACCTTATCAAAATCTTTTAATGAGGAAGAGTTGTTTTCTAAGGCATAAATAGCAGCACCAAGAGCCTCGAAATAAGGAGCTTCATTCGGAATATATAAATCAGAATATGATTTTTTTAAATAGTCTATCACAGAATCATTTTGACTGATGCCACCTGCTATAAGTATAGACTCACTGTTTAGCTTTGACATTAGCTCATCTGCTTTGTCAGCTATCATCTTACATAAGCCTGCAGCTACTTCGCCTTTTGGTATACCTTTGTTTAATGCGTGAGTGCAGTCAGATTTACAAAATACAGAGCATCTGCCGGAAACGTGAAATGGATTTTTATCCTTACTAATGTCCATTGTTTCATCTATGGAAAGATCCATTCTTTTTATCTGCTGCATGAAGAATTCGCCTGTACCTGATGCGCATTGGTTTTTTGTATGAACGTTTGAAATATGGCCTGAGGAGTCTAAACTATAGACCATAAACGTCTCACCGCCTAAGGATGCAACACCATCGAAAGATTTATGAGTAAAGTAATTTTGGAGAGCTACTTCAGTTGCTTCCGGTTCGGAAATATTTGAGATGCTTAGTATATTTCTAAATTTTCTGCCGGTTGCAGAGATAGGTATATCATTAGAATATTTAGATTTGAGTATTTCAAGTAGAGTTTGCTTCGGATCACCATTATGAGCTAAATTATCTGCATCAATTATTCTAAAATTTTTATTGCCTTTTTTTTCAATCAAACAGTAAGAAACAGATGAAGCACCAAGACATACACCAAAAGCTTTATTCATAACACAAACCATTCTAGTTTAACACAAATTATCTAACGGCTTCCCATTCTTTTGAGACCGACTTATTAAAAAACATAACGGTGATAGAGTTTAAAGTCCAATAGAAAATAGTTCTGATATATCCATATTTTCTGAATCTGCGAGGTGACTCGTAAACTTGAATATCTTTAGCAAATTTGATTTTTGAAATTTTGGCAATACGCCGATATAAATCAAAATCTTCACCGGCAACAATATTGCTATTGTAACCGTTTACTTTATCAAAAATATCTTTTCTAATAACCTGGCATTCGCCCCTGCCCATTCCCATCCCAACTTTATTTAGAAAATTCACATAGGCATTGTGCAACGTATAAAAGACTTTATCTTTAAAGAGTATTTCATCAGGGAATCCGGTAACGCTAATAGCAAGAGCATCAGCTTTAGCATATTTGCCTTTGCCTTGCCTCCACTCTTCTATCTTAGAGAAAAACTTTTCTGAATCCACAGGTATAGAATCCCCGTTTATAAATACCAGAGTATCAGTAGTAGCAGCTTCTGCACCTTTATTTCTTCCTTCAGCTATCGTTTGCCTTCTATCTTCTGAGTGCACTACAACTTTATCTGCATACTTGCAGGCAAGTTCCACAGTTTTATCTGTACTTCCACCATCGCTAACTATAATTTCGAAACCGTATTTATTTCTGAGTTCATCAGTATAAAACTCTAGATTTTGCTCAATTAATTTTTCCTCGTGATAAACGGGTATTACCAGGCTCATCTTATAGGATAGCTTTTTAGTTTCCGGGCTAAAAGTTCGGGGATCTGTACTTGGAGCTATATATTCTTTATGTTTTCCGGTTTCAAAAGTCAATTTTGCCTCTGTTTTCTCTTCATACAAACATGTAATTTACTAAAAAAAGCAATATCATTAAAGTTATAACTCAAAAGGATAAAACAAGAAGTATTTTGTTCCGCTATCTCCAAAAGAAACAGCTGGTGCAGGGAATTTTAAATAATTTGCACTTTGCCTTAACCAATTCCAAAATGAAGCATTAGTATCTGGTATCAGATGGACTAAATTATAGTCAAGAGCTATAATAAATCTTCTGTCTCCCCATGCTTTATCGCTCACAGGCAATGACTTTTCAGGGTCATAAGGTTCGGTAGAACCGGGACTGTAAAGATTTCTTGCAGCATACCCTACACAAAGCTCTAACCATTTTGGCCAGTATGACTTCATAGATTTGGGCAATAAATTATGTACATTAACTGATAGCCACATAGTATGCGAGCTATAGTTATCTATAAACATATCATGTGGCACTCTATCATTTTGTCCATGCCATTTTGGTGGCATATAAGAGAATTTGGGAGTGAAATTTTGCAGAAAAGGTGAATAATACTGTCCTATAAAAAAAGCAGCCCCGGCAATGTCACAGTAAAAATCGGATGGAGAAAAGCCCCAATCTTTACCATATCCATCAAGAATTTCTACATAAGTATTATAAGCTAACCCCATCACTCCTCCCCATACAGTAGCTGCTTCCCATGACAGCCCTGACTGCAACAGACCTTCGCTCATGAAGTATGACATGTAATATGTGCCAAAAAAGTGCCCTGCTTTATCTGCCCAGAGAGCATACTCTCCGTCCTCCATTATCCTAAAGCTGGTTTGTTCTTTCCAGATTGTTTCGCTCTGCCATTTGTGTTGCATATACATAAAAGTAGCGTATACAGCACCGAACCCTACAAAATTTACTGGCTTAATTTTTGTATCTATTCTAGGTAAGTCGCCGAATAGAGTATATCTGGGCATATTTGCATATTTGAATTCTTTTTGAGTAAAATAATCTGTACTATCATTTATTTGAGACAGTGTTTCGTCATTCTTTGTGTTTGATATTGAAGTTTGTTGAGCATTTAAACTTAGAATATTAAGACATAATAGTATCGTTATAAAAAAGAATATTTTGTACATTTTCTACTCGTATTTTGGTATGATATTTGTATATTAAAGATATAAGTTCTTGTTTTACATATAGTATAGTTAGTTTAGGAAAAAGTTCATCTACCAATTTAACAAAAAAAACGTCATGAAAGCATCGGGAAATATCATAAAACAACACAGAGAAAAAAAAGGTCTGAGCATAAAAGAAGTCAGTGATAGAACCAAAATAAGACCTTTTATTATTGAAGCTTTGGAGGCTGGAAACTTCCAAATCATGTCACCCATCTATGTCAAATCGTTTCTAAAAACTTTATCTCAGTTTTTAGAATTTCCTTTGTCTGATATGGAAGACTCTAATGTTGAAACCACCACAAATACTGAGTCTAACGTTAAATCTAATGACAAGCCTAAAGCTCAGGTCAAAAAACAGGAATCGAAACCGACTTCTGTTGATATAGTAAATCCAGAAATAGAAGCTGAAAAAGCTAAGTATAAAAAGAAAACAACTAAAGCTGATAAAGCCAAACTTGCTTTCGATGATGAAAATACTGCTTTATCAAAACTAAAGCCAAAAACTGAAACCCCAGATTATGCTGCGATGTTTAAAAAAGCAAATAAGCCACACATTAGCACTACTCAAATTATTAATTATTCCGCTGCAGGTGCGATATTTATTGCTCTTATACTAATTATCTATTTTACGTTCTTTGATGAAGGACAGAAAACGGAATCCACTGCTATTATTCAAGACCAAATAGCAAATGATATTGACACTACAATAATTAGTGCTGAGGATAAGGGATTGCTGAATTACTTTGAAGAACCGGATAGCCTTACTTTAGAAGCTGAAGCTACAGATGACTGCTGGATGCGTGTAGAAATGGATGGAGAAAGGATGGAAGAAATAACCCTAAAAAAAGGTCAAACAAAAACGTGGAAAGCTTTTGATTATTTCTCTATTAGCCAGGGGAATGTAGGAGGAGTCATTTTCAAAAGAAATGGTAAACTTCTAGAACCTTTTGGGAGCAGAGGCAGTGTAGTCAGAAACGTAAGAGTTACAAAATCTGATGTTCAAAATGCTAACAAGGAAGCTCAGGATTCTATAAGAAGAAGATATAAAGTTATAAAAAGAAATTCAAACAAATCGAATGTACCTAAGCTTATACAGCCTTCTCCTATTAATTCTGACGATCCGACTAAACTATTAAAAAAAGCAACGGAATCTAAATAGGATTCCGTTTCTTTTTATATGCCACTACTAATAATATCGTGAATCCTAATTATTCCGATACATTTATTATGCTCATCCGTAACAGGAAGTACGCTAATCTGACTTTTTCTATTTTCCATTAGAGACAGTGCTTCAGCTAAGTAACTGGTATCATATACTTTTACGGGAGACTTAGTCATAAGGTCTTCAATATTAATAGAATCCAAGTCCTTTACATTTTGAAATATTCTACGAATATCACCATCAGTTACTAATCCTAATAAATCGTCATTTTTATCACAAATACAGACACAACCTAAAGCCTTATTGCTCATTTCTAAAATTAGCTCACGCATAGAAGCATTAGTAAGGACTTTAGGAGTCTTTTCTTTGGAATGCATAACATCTTTTACCTGAAGTGTAATATTTCTGCCAATTTGCCCGGATGGATGCAAACGGGAAAAATCTTCCTGAGTCACGCCCCGGACTTTCATAACGGATACAGCTAAAGCATCACCAAGAGCTAGGGCAACAGTGGTGCTGGTAGTAGGTGCTAAATTAAACGGGCATGCTTCTTTTTCAACAGTTGCATTTAAAGCAATATCAGCAGATCTGGCAAGGTAAGATTCCATATTACCTACAATAGCTATTATCTTAGCTTTTCTCATTTTTAGATAAGGTATAAATCTGACTAACTCTTCTGTGCCTCCTGATTTAGAAAGTAGTATAGCTACATCTCCTTCCTGAACAATTCCGATATCACCATGCAAAGCGTCCACAGGATGCAAAAATACTGATGATACTCCTATGGAAGACAAAGTAGCAGATATTTTATTTCCGATATTGCCAGATTTTCCAACTCCTGTAACAACAATTTTATGGGCATTGGCGACCATATTAACAGCTTCTGCAAAATCTATATTTAAAAAAGATTTTACTTTTTCCATTGCTTGTATTTCTTCTTCAAATACTCTATTCGCTTCGTTTAGTATACTTATATTATCCATTTATCGGTTTTCTATCAATAGTAAAAAGACAAAAATACTAAATATGACTGTCATTTGAAACAGATTGATAGTTTCTGACTGCAATATCGCAAAAAAAAAGAGACTCCCATTTTTTGAAGAGAATCTCTAGTTTATCATATTGTTCGATTATACATCAACCCGGAGGCCAAAGCAAAGAACGCCCACCTATTAGGTGCACATGCAAGTGAAAGACTGTTTGTCCTGCACCTTCCTGACAGTTTACGACAAGACGGTATCCATCATCTGCAAGTCCTTCTGATTTAGCAATGACTTTAGCAGCTACAAATAATTTACCTACTAAAGCAGCATCATCCAATTCAATATCATTAACAGTAGATATCTGTTTTTTTGGAATGATGATAATATGAGTTGGAGCTTGTGGGCTAATATCTCGAAATGCTATTATTTCGTCAGTTTCATATACAATATCAGCAGGCAAACTCTTATCAATTATTTTTGAAAATATAGTTTCAGCCATATCTAACTTCTGAAATTAGTTAAAAAAAAGCTCCTCACTTTAGAAGTGAGGAGCTAATATATCATAATTTGATATTATTATCTAACAACATTTACTTTACTGGAAACAACTTTGTCACCAGAAGTCATTCTCAAGATATAAGTACCTTGAGCGACAGGCATGTTATTGTTATCGTTAGTATTCCATTCAACATTATTCATACCGCGTACAGCATTATCAATATTGAAAGATTTAACAGTATTACCATAAAGATCCATTATTTCAACTTTTGCATCACCATCTTGTGGTAAAACGAAAGAGATATTTGCAAGATTAGCTTTAACAGGATTAGGGAAACTTGCTACTGAAGCATCACCATAATTATATGTTAAAATTACAACATCATTGCTAGGACAATTATGAACACCATTAAAGTCAACATTTCTTAATCTGTATTCGTATGTAGTATTGAAAGTAACATCGTTGTCACTGTAATCATATTCAGAAATTGAAGATTTATTACCTTGACCATCTACCCAACCTACTTGATGCCACTCAGAACCTAATGCAGGAACTCTTCTTTCTACATAGAAACCAGAGTTGTTTTCTTCCCAAGCAGTAGACCAAGTTAAATCGATAGCATTTTTACGAACTTTACCATTGAAGTCACCACGATATTCAACTGGAGGATTTGAACTGTCAAAATCACATTCTTCTTCAAAGCTACCAGGAGTTTCAGATTTGTTACCAAAGTAAGGTCTCAAAAGAGGAATCCAAGTACCGCGAGTAAGAGTATGAGTATAACCATCAACCGGAGTCATACCAAAGTGTCCCATGTGTGGATACATTGGGTTACCAAAAGTAGGCATGCCAGCAAACCATTGATTAGTAGTAGCAACATTTTCAGCAGCGAAAATATTGTTATTAATCAAGAAATTATCTTCACTGTATTTTCTCAATGATTTATCTAACATCAAATGAGAAGCGTTGATACCCAAAGGACCAGGCATTTGGTTTACAGTTACAAATACTGAACGCATACCCATTCTACTTTTTGAAGCACCAAGCTCAAGACCAGTTTCACCTAACTGAGCAATAGCAATCCAATAAGTTCCCGGAGGCAAAATTACAGGATTATCAAGAAGATACGTACCATAAGATTCCCAACCCGGATCATTAGCTTGAACAGGTTGACCATATTGATCTAAGTCACGCATGCCACGTTGAGCAGTAAGTAGTGTACCATTAATTTCAACAGATGGTAAGTCATTATTATCTCTATAAGCAGAGAATCTAATATAGTCAGGAGCCATATTTTTTCTACCAAATAATGCTTGGAAACCTCTAAGGGTATCTTGATTATCTAATACAAATTTCATAGCTATTTGACCGGAACCTGAACCACTATTAGCACCAGCTGCATCTTGATCAGGATCCCAACCACTTTGATACATATTAGTACCAATACCACCAGTGTTAGAAGCATAAAGGTTAAGACCTCTACCTGTAGAACCGGTAAATGCGTTAGTTTCTACATCATTTTGAGAGTTTTCTGGTTCGTAAGCAAATACGTTACCAAATTTCAAATCCACATAAGTGAAAGTAGTATCGTTATTTGGTTTTAAGTCACCATCTTCCATAATAGAGATAGCTCTGATAGTATACTGTCCATCACCTGTTTGGCGAGCATTCCAGCCTGGCATTGGGATTTCAGTTTCAATACCGGCAGTCATAGTAGCCAAAGGAAACTTACGACAATATACAGGAGTTACTGTTGGCCAGAAGTTATCTGGATTCAAATCAGTAATTCTTCCTTTATAGATATCTACCTGTACTTCAAATGCTTTCGCAACTACAGATGTATTATTTGATAAAGTAACCCAAATAGGAATATCTGTAGCCTGAGAAGCAGGAGCTACTGTATAAGGCCATTTAATTTTTACAGAAGAAACTTCAATATCAGTTTGTTCTGATGGGAATAACAATGTAACGTTATCAACGAAGAAATCATCATCATCATCATTTATATACAGCATACCTTTTTTATCATTAGTTGCTCTAACTTTGATTCTAAATCTAAAGTTTTTAGCACCTTCGTTAGGAGCATTGATAAATGTATCAGGGATAGCAACAAAGAATTTTTGGAATTCTTCATCAAAACCATCATCGAAAGGTTTAGGTCTGAAACCATTTGGTTTACCTTCGCCAAAGTTAGGAAGAGAGAAAGAAGAATCTTTATCATTTTCCCAGAAACCTACCATATAACCGCCGCCACCAAAGACAGTCAATGCTGCCATATCGGTAACAGGATCAACAGGGTCTGGTCCCCAAGCTCTACGAGGGTGGTTTCTCCATTTTTCATCAGGAATATTAGTAATATACTTGATTCCATCAGGAGAAGGTTGTGCTAATTCTACTACGATTTCATCCGGCACAGCAGATGCAGATCTAGCGTTAGTATATAAGCTCATCATATTCATGTTAGCAAATGCAAGTGGTTCTGGACCTACAAGCTGACCATCGCCAAATCCACGATCCCAAGTTTTATCTGCAGGATTAGCAACACGAGAGATAGATAGAGACAATACTGCATCATATCTGTTTCTCATATCAATTGGGAATGATCTTAACTGATCTCCACTGTAACCATCGCCATCAGCAGGATGATCAGATTGAGAGAACAAAACTCTATTCATTTTCACACATGGAGAAATGATAGAAGTAGTGTCACTTCTTAACCAATCAGATTCCCATTGAGATCTAAATCTGCCTAATGGTGGAAGTGGGTGGTGAGTAACTGATTCTGAAGGTACAACTTGAGCATCAATATTAACCCATTTCAAAACAGAAGGAATTGGACCTCTATCAGACTGGTTAAAATCACTTACGTTATCTTCAAATTGTTTCAATCTGTTCATAACGAACAAGTTAACATTAGTAGTATCATCAAATGGCCATTCGTCGCCTAATGATTCGCCTGTTTCAGGATTTGATGGATCAGCGATGATATAAGCACGCAATCTACCAATGTTTGCAGGTTCGAATTCATTTGGTTCAAATGGTGGGAAGAATACCTGTACAAATCCATAAGGAGGAATACCGGTATAACCTGAAGTAGTAAAATCTATAGCTTCAGCTTCATAGTTACCATTGTTATTTTCAACTTCTGATAATCTAACTTTTACATACTCTTGACCATTACAAGGGTTTGTAGTGATATCAGGAATTGCTAAACATTCTTGAGATACAGGCACAATTCTATTATAGATAGGTTGTGCAGTAATTTCATTTACGATTACAAAACGAGTTCTAAATTCAATATCTTGAGGTACAAAGTTTACACCTGTAGGACCTTGAACTTGGTTAGAAGTGTTTTGGATAAGACAAACAGGTTGGATAGCACCGATTCTTTCTTCACCAGCTAACAACTCATAGTTTGCAGCATTACCGGTCAAGATACTTTCAGTGAAATCTAAGTTTGCATTTTCATCAAGTTTTCTAGCCATATATTGAATGTCAATTACTCTTAGAGTATTTTGCCATTGTTTAAATCTTACAGCTAAGTTAGTACTTGGGAATGGAGTACCAGATGGGTGACCACCATTGTGCATTGCATAGTAGTGAGTAAACTGAAGATATTCACCACCCCAAGGATAGTAAGGGTCTGTATCTTCTACACCGGTAGGGTAATTTACGTGACGAGCAAAACCTCTTACACCTGAAACTGTATTAAATCTATACATTTGAGATGCTTCAAAGATTGTAAAGTTATTAACTCGACCATAACCAGAGAACTTAATATAGTTAAATGTAACTGAAGAGTCAACACGATTTAAAACTACCTGCGCATTTGCAGATAAAAAGTTCGCATCACCAGGTCTGCCATTAGTTGGGGCAGCTGGATTTATGTTTCCATTTGGTGTTTGAAGAGGGCCTCTCAAGTTTGCATTTACATAATAAATAACAAGCTTGCTATTATCATTAAATCTTCTGTACCAAACTTTACTATAGTTATCAACCATTTGTAAGTTAGGATTCCACTGAGACAAATGCAAGTCACCCCAGAACGGAGCAATCAAAGCAGATTTGTGTTGTAAAGGAATCGCACCTTCCAAATCGCCAGGGGCAGGATTTCTAATACCACCTGTCATATTAGCTTCACTACCACCGCATACTGAATACAAATAACCGAAATTATCTGCATGAGTATCACCGGTACCAGGACCATCCAAAGTGCCATCGCCATCAACATCAGCTTCAGCACCTGTTCGTTCGCGAGATTGGCCAGCATCACCTAAGAACCAATCCATAGACATATTGTCATAAGCACTAGTAGTTTGTGGTAATAAAGTTCTGTTACCTTCTTGATCATAATAGTATCTACGGTTAGTAAGTGCTATTACACCATTTGTAGAAACATAGAATGAGTCAAATCTAACGCCGTTAAAGTAGAACGGAAAACCTATAGACATAGGTCCCGCAAACGCATTATCAACAGAGTCAGTTGCATTAACTTCACCATCTAACCAAAAGTTTTTAGTTGGACCAGGTGAAGCAGGAATTGCAGGATTTCTAAAGAATGCTAAACCTTGGTCAGGATTTTGATCCCAAAAAGATTTAGGTAAAATTCTTGGACCGGCAATAATTTTTGTCCATAAAGTAGTTGCTTGAGTTGTATCATAGAACTCAATTGATGGTTTCCAATATGCCGTTCTTGTCGGATCATTTGGAAATTGCATTGGATCATTACTATCCACATAGTAATAACCTGTAGAAACTGCGGCATCGTTTACCGGTTGAGCAGTTTCCTCGAATGGCTCTGGAAATGAAGTATTATTGATGAACGGGTTAGGTTCAGCAAAAGCACTTTTCCTAAGGACATCGTCCTTTTTAGAATCTTTTTTACCATCAGCGTAGCTGCTGGTAACTAAGAGACCCAAAGCCAGAGCGAGCAATAAAGTAAACCTTTTCATTAGGCGCTCCTTGAAAATAATGAATGATAAATATTTATATCAACCTCTAACATAATATTAGCGTTTAAATCGCCAGCCTTTATCTTCGTATTCAAATATCCAACCTGCGATTTTACCTTCATCAATAGTTTTGAAGTTATTCCAATAATCGCTTGTATAAGTATATCTTGAACCTGTTTCTGAAACCGGAATAGATTCCGCTTCGGAGATAATTCTGTCCATTCTCTCTTTCCAGCCGATGAAGTTAGAAACTCTTAAATCAATCCAGCCCTCAAAGCACCAAGCTTCTAAGTTTTCTGGAGTAAGATCTAATTCGTCTACGCCTCTACGAACCGGAATTTTTACTTCTGAGCCACGCAAATAATGATGTCCATCAGGCATTAGGATTACTAAGCCAATAGATAACATTTGCTGTCTCAATTTATCGTCATTTTTAATAATTTCAGTAGCTTTAGCAGAGAATTCTTCTGCAGTCACTTCTTTGCAACCAATCATGCTACCTGCAATTTTTTTCATCAAAAATGATTCGTATAACAATTTAGATAATCTTGGAGGTCCGAGCAACTCGAATGCAACACTATCTACATTATATTCTTTTTCCATATCTGCAATTTTATTTACAGCTACATTTTGTAAAACACCACCACGGTAACTTGGTCCTAATGTAGTAGCATCTAAGCCTGCAATTACATCTCGTCCTGTGTTGCCACCTCTGATTTCGTGTACTAAGTACTCAGCGATTTCCTCAGGAGTAACTATTTCCATTTGACCTAACGCAGAGATTGCCTGGAACTCACCGTGTGAGAAGATACCATTTTCACCAGTATCAATATAAACTGATTTAAATACATCTCCTGAATCTATAATATCAGATTTATCGTCAAAGATAAATTTACCTTCTGCTTTTTTAGCACTTTCAGGCTTCATGTCTACTAATGGAATTGCTTGACCACGTTTTTTGATTTCGCCATAAGCAATTTTTTTCCATGCAATAGTAGCTGCAGGTTTAATTTCTTTTACAAGTGGTCCGTCAGGGGTTCTTGCTAACAAGAAAAGAAGAAGAGTATGAGCACCTGCAACAGCAGTTTTAGACATCAATACTCTTGATGGTCTTTCTTCGCTGTGAGTGTAAGGGATATTAAAGCCCATACCGCCTGTACCTGAAGTACCAACTTTGAAATACATTTCGGTTTTTGCGTCTACCAGACCTTTGTAAAGGACTTGTACGTGTCTGATTAATTGAGGGATATAAGTACTGGCAATTACTTTTTCAACCCAAGATGTTTCTAACTCACCTTTTTCGATTGATTTCATAGTATTTACAGCAGTATTATAAATATCCATATATGCAATAGCTGTAGCAGTGTTAATACAGTCAATTACGATATCTGGCTTAGATTCGGTAACCATTGTATAAAGAGCAGACTCATCTAATATTTTTTGACCTAATTCATCAAATACGTCACCGATGTATCCTTTCCTTCCATTATCTGTATCAAGTACTTCTTTAAAGTTATCGTCTTTCCACTCTGTTCTCGTAAAAATGTTTCCCCATTTAGCTACAAACATATTAGGGTCGCATTTTGGGTATTCATTTCTCAAAGTATCTACAGCACCTTCTGCTTCATGTTTGAAGAGAGAAGATATAATCAATTCCGCAGGCTCGAACTGCATAAGTTTACGGCAAATAGCTGAGCCAACCAAGCCGAAGCCACCTAAGATTAATACTTTTGAACCTTTGATTTGCATATTATTAACCAATTTAATTTATAAAATCCAAAACCGATGTTATTTAAGTGCGTAAAATATAAAAATCAACTGCTTTTGCCAAATGCTTTTACCGCTTTTTTGCAAAAAATTATTAACATTTTATTCTTACACATGCTTTTCTATTTTTTATTTAACCTATATCCTATAACATCGAACCTAGATTTATATTTAAAATATCTTATTTACCTTAGCTACAAGCCCATTTGCAACTAAATTATTAAGGTCTTACTAAGAGAGACACTCCAAAGAATAAAGGTCTCAAATTTTTTATCTTTTTTTTTATCTTTTTTTCTCAACTGTATGGAAAGGAAAAATTATGCCAAAGAGTGCTTTATAGCATCATTTGCGATTTTTATAATTCATTGCTTATTGTTTTTATTTGATTATCTATATGTAAAGCTATTTCTTGCAAAGACATTACTCCCACATTTATGTTAGTATTGATGAGAGATTTTGGCATAGAAGGCGCTACTGCCTGCTCAGGATCTTGTGCAAATATCCGTGCTCCTGCATTATGCATTTGCACTGCTCCCTCTGTTCCGTCTCTACCCAAACCGGTTAATACTACTCCAACAGCATATTCGCCAAAGGAATCTACCATAGATTTAAATAAAGGATCTGCAGCTGGTCTTGCAAAGTTTATTTTTTCTCCAAAATATACTTTTAGTTGCATCTGTTTTGTTACAGTGGTATGCGCATCTCCCCTTGCAATATATAATTTTCCGGGCTCTATTTTCATTTTATCAGAAGACAATATCACATCCAAAGGCAATTCTGAATTTAATCTGTCTACAAAGGATGAAAACATCCATTCAGGTCCGTGCTGAACAGCAAAAAATGCTGCATTTTTGTATTCTGCAATTGATTTGAATAGTTCTTTGATGGCAGGAGGGCCTCCTGTACTTGCTGCAATTGCGATACCTGCGAAAGGTGGTTTGACTTCACGAGAAATTTGAATATTTTCAGCCTGGAAATCAGGTGCTGGCTGATGCTTTTTCAGTAACGCTTCGTCTAAGCATTTAAATAGAATTTCTGGAACTATTGGTTTTGTAAGAAAATCATCAGCGCCTGAGTCAAGAGCATAGTTTCTTGCTACATCTGAGTCTAAATGAGTAATCATCAAGATAATAGGAATCTTACGCATTCTTTCTCTTATAGCAGTAATTAGTTCGATACCATCCATAACAGGCATCATCCAATCTGTAAGTAGAAAATCGTAGTCACTCAAAATTAGCTTTTGCAATGCCTCTCTTCCATTACTGCAATAATCTGCTTGATACCCTCCATTTTTAAGCATGTGCTCAAGCAAAAGAGCATTAGATTTTTCATCTTCAACTATTAGTATTCTTTTCATTGTACACTATTTTGTTATTTACTATTTATTTAAACATTGTAGAATTTTCTTCTCTAAAATTCACCACTTTATCTTTTTAAAATATTCTCGAAATCTATTCATCTCATAGCTTAACTTATTTAATGTCTCATCAGCATTTGCTAACTTTTCATTCTTACCCATGAGCTCCAAGTCAAGTGCTAAACTGGCTGCTTCTTTAGCATCGAAATTTACTAATGCTCCTTTTAATTTGTGAGCAGCATAATCTAACTTTTTATAATTTTCAGCCTTGATTCCTTCTTCCATTTCCTGCACTAACGAAGGAAGCTCTTCAAAGAAACTTTCGACCATTATTATTATTATTTTACTATTTCCTTTCAGTACTTTCAATAGATTTGTAAAGTCAGCAGGTGGAAATTCCCTTTTATCCTTTGTTTTCTTTTTGAGACGTATCTGATTTTCTATAGCTGCAAATAGTAGTTTATCACTAACCGGTTTGGATATGTAGTCATCCATCCCTGCTGCCAGGAACTTTTCTCGATCCCCTTTTAAAGCATGGGCAGTCAGTGCAATAATTGGTATTTGGCTGTATTCCTTATCATTTCTAATGAGCTCAGTGGCTTCTATTCCATCCATTTCAGGCATTTGTATATCCATTAATATTATATCATATATGCCTTTTCTGCACTCTTCTACTGCATCTCTTCCATTTTCAACAGTGGTAATTCCCCAACCGTTAACCTCACATAAATCTGTAATCAAGATTTGATTAACCATATTATCTTCTGCCAGTAAAATATTCAAATTTTCCGGCATAATAAATTCTTCCGGGGTATTATAAGATAATTCACTTTTATAAGTCTTGTCTCCAACTTCCTCATAGCTTTCTACTCCTAACGCCTTTTCTATTGTATTCAATAGTTGAGATTGCTTCACTGGCTTTACAAGATAAGCATCTAAGACTTCTCTCTCTTTCGGATTTAACTCTTCAAATCCATTGGAAGAACTTAGTAAAATTATCTTAGCATACGCAATATTCTTTAATTTTTTGGCTAAAGTAACTCCATCTAACCCTGGCATCATATAGTCCAGTATTAGTAATTCATAAGGTTTACCTTTAGCATTCTCGCTATGATATAAATCTATAGCATCCATTGGGTCATTTGTAGTAGTTGTATCTAAACCATAAAATTCTAACATATTTTCAAGAATGAGTAGATTAGTACTATTATCATCTACTACAAGTGTTTTAAGATTCTTAAGATTTTCTGACTTTTTCTCTAAATTTTCCCTATAACGCTTGTTATTTGCCATTTGAATTTCAAAAGGTAAACTAAATAGGAATTTGCTACCAGCTCCCTCTGTGCTGGAGACACTTATATAACCGCCCATCTTCTCTACCAAATGCTTCGAGATAGCCAGCCCTAAACCGGTGCCACCATACTCTCTCGTGGTGGATGCATCAGCCTGTGCAAAATCATCAAATATTCTTTGCAGATTATCTTCGGATATGCCAATACCTGTATCTTCTACACTGAATTTAATTTGGATATGATTTTCGTCAATTGAATTTTCTTTGCTAACTTTGATTTTTATTTCACCGGTGCTAGTAAATTTGACAGCATTGCTTATAATATTTATTAACACTTGTCTTAGTCTGGTAGGATCACCTATCAAATAAATAGGTAAATCAGGTTCTATAAAGCACGTTAGTTCTATTGATTTTCGGTATGCTTTCAAAGCAAACATATCAACAGATTTTTCAATTGTAGAATTTAGTTCAAATTCCAAACTGTCCAGTAAAAGCTTTCCTGATTCTATTTTAGATAAATCCAAAATATCATTGATGATGTTCAATAAAGAATCGGCAGAAGTTTTGACAAGATTTAAGTGAATTCTTTGCTCAGGTGTAAGCTCTGATTTTAGAACCAAATCAGTCATCCCAATTATCCCGTTCATAGGAGTGCGAATTTCGTGGCTCATATTTGCTAGGAACAAACTCTTAGCTTTATTTGCTGCTTCTGCTTGTTCTTTAGCATTTTTAAGGTAGTCTTCCATATTTTTACGTTCTATCTCAGCAGCAGCTCTAGTAGCAAAGATTTCTAATATGAACTCGTTTCTTTTTTTAGGCTCCGGTTTCTCCTTATCCATAGCAAGTACAAATCCTTTGAGTTTCTTACCATTTTCAAAAATAGGAATGCCGAGTATATACTTCACATAACTATTACCTTTGGCTCTGGGAATATTAAGAAACGGACTGTCTTCCTGATGATAAAACACAGAAGGTAGAAACTTTTCGTGCAAATGGATATCTATTTCGAAGGTTTCATAAAACTGTCTATCACCCCAGTAAGCTAAAACATATCCTGGTTTTTTGTTATCACCGACTATATAAATACAAGTATCACTGACATCAAATACTTCTGCAAGATAGTACACAAAAGAGGAAAAGAAATTAACACCTGTATTACGAGCTGTCCCTTCTACGATGGTTTGCAATGCATTCTCTGCTCTTTTCCTTTCGGTGATGTCTTCCATTATGCCATCTATATAGTCTAGCTCTCCGTCTGCATTTTTGATAGGGCTACCGGTATCTCTAATTATAATTTTTTGATTCTTACTATTTATAAGCTCATATTCGCTAATAACTACTGATTCTCTTTTACTAAGTTCATTTAAATGCAACTCCCTTTTATGAGGGTTGACATATAAATCAGTAACATTAATTTCTTTCAAGTCTATATTCTTTTCAAAGCCTAATATTTCCAACAAAGCAGGGTTTGCGTAAAACAGTTTACCTTCAGGATTAGTCCTGTATATACCAACCGGAAGTTGATTGGTCAGAGTTCTAACTCTCTCTTCTGACTCTCTAATTTTTCTATCCGCATCAATTCTATCTCTAATATCTCTAATTATAGCATAAACATTTCTTCTATTTTCAATATAAAGCACAGCAAGTGATACTTCAGTAGGGATAATTTCTCCCTTTAGATTTTTATGCTCCCAGATAAACCTTGTAGCACCTTTTTGAGCTGCTCCTTCTACCATACGGAGCATTTTCATGTAAGATGAGTCCCCATCACTTTGAAATTCAGGAGATAAATCGGAGGGTTTTCTGCCAATAATCTGTTTTTTATCTGTAGTCTCAAATAGCTTAAGAGCAGCATAGTTACAGTCTTTTATGTTATAACCATCCAGGAGTAGCATAGGATCAATTGAATTTTCAAATAGGGAACGGAATTTAAGCTCACTATTCCTAATATCAGCTTCTGCTACTATTCTATTTGTAATATCTAAAATAACTACGAGGCAGGATTCGAGTTTTTGTTTTGCATCAAAAATTGGATACCATTCATATACACCTTGAAAAACTAAACCATTTTTTTTCTTGAATTCGGTTTCACCACTATAATTATCTCCCAAAGATTTGATGCTTTTAACAATTGACATTATCTTATCAAAATAATCATAGTCAACAAGTTTTTTTATAGAATAACCGGTTACAGACTCAGCATTAAATCCAAAAAGCTGCTCGGCACCTTTGCTAAAATGGAGTATATTCAAATCAGTAGAAATAGTTTCTAAATGAATAAAAGCCAAATGTTCTAAAACACCATTTATTTCAACATTCCCTTGATTAGGTTTTGACTTAGGGAGATTTTCTGCATATAAGTTTGCTACGTCGAATACGTTTGTGCAAGTAATCGCTAACGCTTCACCTTTATTGTCAGTACCGATTCTATTTATTTGGAATAAACCATTAGACATGCTATTAAATTTATCATACTGTTTGTTAGATATTATAGGTTTTCCGCTTCCATCTTGCACATGTAAACCTACAGGGAGATTATCTAAAATATTTTTATAAAGCTCTAACTCTTTTTCCAATTCTTTTATATCTGAATGACTTTTAGCCATTTCTATCTCCGACTATTATTACTCTTTATACAAATTTAAATCTTTGCAGCGAAATTGCAAGAAAAAAAAAGCTTTGTAGAATGAAATACCCCCAAAAGTTTTTTTCTAACTTATGGGGGTAAGTACAAACTACCACAATGCTTTTTTTTATTTATCTATTTCCATTGAGTAACTTTCGCCCACTGTCATCCATATCACCTTGACGATGACGAATATCTTCACGTGTTATCTCAAACTCATATCCCTGTTGCATAGTATTTCTATGTATTTTAAAATGATTTATAGCTGATATAAGTTTTTCAGTCTGTTTAGTCATTTTTTCTGAGAATATTGCAATTTCTGTAATTTGTTTTGCTGTAGAGCCTGCCACTGTGGATATAGAAGCTATATTTTGAGCTATCTGCTCGGTAGTCGAAGATTGCTCTTCGGAAGCAGCTGCAATCTGATTTATCATAGACATTACATCCTCTGAGCTTGATACAATAGCTTTAAGTGCGTAACCGGCTTTATCAGCAAGCTCTATCCCTGAGTTCACTTCAGAATTGCCTTGCACCATTATATTTACAGCATTTCCTGTTTCATCTTGTATACTTTGTATCATTATTGCAATCTGTTTAGTAGCATCAGTTGTTCTTTCTGCAAGTTTCCTTACTTCATCAGCAACCACGGCAAAACCTCTACCTTGATCGCCCGCTCTTGCAGCTTCTATAGCCGCATTAAGTGCTAATAGATTAGTCTGGTCTGCTATCTCATTAATAACAGAAATAATTTTACCAATTTCTTTACTTGATTCGCCTAATTTCTGAATATTATTAGCAGACTGAGTTACTACTCCGGCTATATCTTTCATTTTTGTCACGGTGTCGCTAACTATTTCTCCACCTTTTAATGCTTCTTGACCATATTTATCCGCTATTTGAGCAGCTCGGTTGGAGGCTTTTGCATTTTCTGCTACGGTTCTTGTCATTTCTTCCACCGCACTGGCTACCTCTTCAGTTTGCATACTTTGCTCTTGTGCACTAGATGCAATATTTGCAGATTCGCCATTTATTTGATCTGAAGAGGAAGCTACTGCCTCTACGACAGAATGTACATCTTGGATTACATTTTCTAAAGAATCTGCCAAACTATTGATATTATTCGCAAAATCATTAAATTCGCCGTTAAATTTACTGTGTATCCTAGCAGTTAAGTCCCCTGAAGCTAAAATTGAAATACAGTTTGCATATTCGTTTAGGGGAGTAATAATTGCATCTAAAGTACTGTTTACACCTCCTACTACTACTTGCCAAGAGCCTTGATATCTATGAATGTCTACTCGTTCGTCTAATTGGCCTTTTACTGCAAAATTAATTTGCTGCTGAACATCTGAAGTAATAGAAGTAATAATATCAGTTAGTACATTGATATTTTGAATCATTATTGCATATTCGCCTTTGTAGTTACCGGCAATTTTTTCAAGACGTTCGCCTTTACTAACTTGTGCTATGAAGTGTTTTGCAAGCTCAAATGGCTCGATTATCGCATCTAATGATTTATTAAATCCACCAAAGATATTAATCCATTCACCTTGCAGACCTGACACATCGGCTCTTTTATCTAGCTTGCCTTCCACTGTAGCTTCTGACTGCTCAGCCATTGTGATTACCAGTTTATATAAAATGCTACGCAAAGTATTAATATTAAATTTTAGAGTGTTATAAATCCCTTTGTAATCTTTAGTAATTTCTATTAGTTCGTCACCTCTACTGGCTCTGGAAATAAAGTCTATCGCCATTTCAAATGGTTCTGCCATATTGTCAACAGCCTGATTCATTCCTTCTATAATTTTGCGATAGTCTCCTTCCAGTCCATTCACATCTGGACGATACTCTAAATCACCATTTTTAATAGAATCTGCTAAAGAATTTACATCTGTGGCTAATTGCAATAAGTTAGTCCTAACTCCATTTATAGCATTAGTTAAAGATATTTGAGCTCCTGGAAGAGCTCGCATTTCTTTTGTCAAGTCACCTTTTGCATAATCCATTATAATTGCGATGCCTTCTTCTACAGGTTGTATGACTGAATCTAATACCTCGTTAATGCCGCCCATCAAATCTCGATAGATTCCGCTCATTCCGGTTAAATCACATCTACTACTAGTTGTACCCAATTTTTGAAGTTTTATAGTAGTAAACAAGGAATTGTGCATATTATTTAATGTGTCTATGCACATATTCAGATTATTTTTAATTTCGTTGAAATCACCTTTCATGTCATCTTCTATCTTCGGTGGTATATCCCCTTTACTTATTCTGTCTATATATTCGGCTGATAAGTTTAGCGGGCCAATTACTGCATCAAGTGACTTATTGAAGTTCCCAAAAATATTTAACCATTCGCCTTCTAATCCGGTTAAATCTGCGCGTACATCTAAGCGACCGTTAAGAGTTGCTTCTGACTGATCCATCATTGTAAATACTAATTTGTATAGCACCTCTCGTAGGCGATTAATCCTTGTTTTCAAATCTCCATATATGCCTTTATAGTCTTTAGTTACTTCAAGTAACTCATCACCCCTACTTGCTCTGTCAATAAAGTCAATAGCTGTTTCAAATGGCTCTACTACGTTATCTAAAGTCCTATTCATTCCTGTGATAATTTTGCGATAATCGCCATTATGCAACATCTCATCCGCTCTTACATCCAACTTGCCATCTTCTGCAGATTGGTTCAGTACATTTGCATCTGATACAAGTTTGTTGATGGAATCTATGCACATATTCAGATTATTTTTAATTTCGTTGAAATCACCTTTCATGTCATCTTCTATCTTAGGTGGTATGTCCCCTTTACTTATTCTGTCTATATATTCGGCTGATAAGTTTAGCGGGCCAATTACTGCATCAAGTGACTTATTGAAGTTCCCAAAAATATTTAACCATTCGCCTTCTAATCCGGTTAAATCTGCACGTACATCTAAGCGACCGTTAAGAGTTGCTTCTGACTGATCCATCATTGTAAATACTAATTTGTATAGCACCTCTCGTAGGCGATTAATCCTGGTTTTTAAATCTCCATATATGCCTTTATAGTCTTTAGTTACTTCAAGTAACTCATCACCCCTACTTGCTCTGTCTATAAAGTCAATTGCTGTTTCAAATGGTTCTACTACGTTATCTAAAGTCTTATTCATTCCTGTGATAATTTTGCGATAATCGCCATTATGGAGTGATTCATCTGCTCGTACGTCTAATTTACCTTCTTCAGCTACATGATTTAGAGTATTGGCATCTAAAACTAACCGATTAATTGAATCGATACATGTGTTAATGTTATTTATTATCTCTGCAAAGTCTCCTCGGAACTCATCTTCTATCTTCTGAGGTAAGTCACCTTTACTTATTCGATCTATATATTCAGCAGCAAGATTAAGAGGTCGAATAAAAGTATCAACACTTTGGTTCATACCGTCTATGATTTCAGAATATGCACCTTGCAGTTTATCAGAACTCGCTCTATAATCCAATTTTCCCATTTTAGAAGCCTGAACAAGTGCCTGTACTTGTTGATTCATTTCGTCTAGTGTAACTGAAACTTTAACAAATGCTCGCTGCACATCAGAAACTTCATCGTTACCCTTGATTTCTCTATCTATTTCGAGTTGACCACTTGTTATATCCTCAGCCATTTTTTTAAGTTTTTTCAGAGGATTAACAACGGAAATACGTCCAATAAATATCAAAGCTATGTTCAAAAATATAATACTACCAAGTACAAAGAAGAGTAACAAAGTATGAAGACCAGCCCTCTTAGAGTTGTAAGAATCTAAATCATAATCAGCTATTACAACCCATCCCAAATCTTTATCAAGATGTGCATAAGCAATTTTTTCGACTACGGTGTCACCTTTAGCAATAGTATATTTTGTATACATAGATTTATTATTTCTAACATCATTCGCCATTTTTGCCAAGATAGCAATGCCATCCACATCTTTGTAACTAAGAACTTCCTGTCCTGTATATTCATTTTGAGGAGAAGAGATAATCTTTGTATCATTGATAACATAAATACCATTGCCTGTATGATATGATATTTCAGACAAATTATTAAGTACATCTTGATATACATTATCTATTTTATCTTCATCATCTTTATTTTTTGATTTAGTTTTCTCTATCATCGAAATAGGAATACTACTTACATCAACTAATGATTCTTGTACATCTTGGATTAATACCTCCTCAACTTTAGGCATTAAATAATAATCCAAAGCAAAGTACATTGCAATTGTAACCAGAATAAAAGGCAAGCTTATTTTTATAGAAATGCCTGTTTTTTTGAAAATTCCCATAACATTTTACCTTACATTGGGTATAAAATATTGAACCATGTCATTAATTTTACTAACAAATATTGTATAGTAAAATTGAGTGTTCCTGTCAGGTAAAAAATAATACAAAGGTTTGTTTCTAAAAATTATTTTGAATCAATTAGAATAGAACATTACTTTATTTCTTTTTTAGAATCTCTGATTTTTCCAAATAACATTCTGTTTTAACAAAGTCCAAGGGATTAAGAGTTCTATTGACATAAAAAATGCTAATGACAAAAGTACGAAGGGTTTTAAATTTTCTTTTTTTTGAGAACTTATTGATATATTAACAACTAAATAGTCTCCATAGAGTCTAGTAAACAAAACAGCAAATATCCATAATACGTTACCGGAGATAATGGACACTAATAATGAAATCCATATAGCCAAAGAAGTAAAAACAAAGATTGAAGCTTTATACCCTAAAGCTTTACCACCTACTGCCCAGCGATGTTTTTGATTCATATATTCTGTGAAGGTTTTACATCCATATGTTATTACAGATGAGTTATAATTGTTTAAATATATAATCTTCCCTCCAATCTCATCGACTGCTTGCATTAATGCTAAATCTTCAGTTACTGAAAATTTTATGTTACGATAGCCACCAATTTTTCTAAATATTGATGAACGAATATTGAAATTATTTCCATATGCACCTAGCACTTTCTTATGACTTACGCCGGCACTTGCCATTGTATGCATATATAACCACTCAACCGCTTGAATTTTGTCAAAAAGCGAGTTACTTTCTACATGTGTAAAAGACGGTATTAAATCTACGTAATATTTGCGAAATGCTCCGACAATTGTTGAAATCCATTTTTTTTGAACTTTACAATCTGCATCTGTAAGTAATAAGAACTCACCTTTGGCTACATCAGCTGCAAATTGTATCGCTCCTGGCTTTCCCAGTAGATTTTTTTCTACATCGGACTCTTTCCTATGCAAGACCTTTAAATTAGGTATCTCTGAGGCTAATTTGTCCAAAATAGCACCGGTGCTATCCAGGGATCTGTCATTTACGGCTATTATCTCGTACATGCCGTCAGGATACTCACATTCTGCTACTGATCTGACAGCCCTTTCTATATTGTGTTCTTCATCTTTGGCAGGAATAATCACAGAAACAAAAGGTAAGTCATCTAAATCCACATTAACGTCAAAATCAGACAACTTCCTCTGCTGCAATGCTCCGGAATGCATTACATAAATCCTAAACAAATAAACTATAATCCCAAAAACTACTATATATATCATAAATTCACTTCAATTTACACATTTAACTTAGATACTAATATAATCCCAAATATTGAATTATTATTGTAGGAATTATTGATTTTTATGGAAGTGGAAAAAAAAAAGCGAATCGCTATTGAAAACGATTCGCCTTAAATATAAAAACTAGAATAATATCTTATTCAGAAACTGCTTCAAATAATATATTCATTAGTTTTACCGCTGCATCAGGGATAACTGTGCCAGGTCCAAAAATCTCTGCACAACCTGAGTTATACAAGAATTCGTAATCCTGTTGTGGAATTACGCCACCGGCGATAACTACAATGTCATCACGTCCGAGTTTCTTTAGCTCTTCGATAAGTTGAGGAACTAAAGTCTTATGACCTGCTGCCAAAGAAGAAACACCTACGATGTGTACGTCGTTTTCTACTGCTTGCTTAGCTGACTCTTCCGGAGTTTGGAACAATGGTCCCATATCTACGTCAAAGCCTAAATCTGCATAAGCAGTTGCAACAACTTTTGCACCGCGATCGTGTCCGTCCTGTCCCATTTTTGCAATCATGATACGTGGACGACGACCTTCTTGCTCTTCAAATTTATCAGTCATAGCTCTTACTTCGTCTATCACAGATTGCTCAGCATATTCGCTTGAGTATACACCGGAGATAGAACGAATAACAGCTTGATGTCTGCCGGATATTTTTTCAATTGCGTAAGAGATTTCACCAAGTGAAGCACGAGCTTGAGCTGCTTTGACTGAAAGATCAAGTAAATTACCTTCACCTGTTTCAGCACTTTTAGTGATTGCATCAAGCCAGTAACGCACATCGTCGTCATTACGATTAGCACGCAACTCTTCCAAACGTTTGATTTGTGATAAGCGAACAGAAGTATTGTCGATTTCAAGAATTTCAAGAGGATCTTCTTTATCCATACGGTATTTGTTAATACCTGTGATAATTTCAGTACCTGAGTCAATTCTAGCTTGTTTACGAGCAGCTGCTTCTTCGATACGCATTTTAGGGATACCTGATTCAATAGCTTTAGCCATGCCACCAAGTGATTCTACTTCCTGGATGTGAGCCCAACCTTTTTTGATTAGCTCATTAGTAAGAGCTTCTACATAGTATGAGCCTCCCCAAGGGTCAATAACTCGAGTGATGCTTGTTTCTTCCTGCAAGTAAATCTGAGTGTTACGAGCAATACGAGCAGAGAAATCAGTCGGCAACGCAATAGCTTCATCAAGAGCATTTGTGTGCAATGACTGAGTATGCCCCAAAGCAGCACCCATTGCTTCGATACAAGTACGAGCAACGTTGTTATATGGATCTTGCTCAGTAAGAGACCAGCCTGAAGTCTGAGAGTGAGTACGCAATGCGAGAGATTTCGGATTTTTAGGATTAAACTGATTAACAATTTTAGCCCAAAGAACACGTGCTGCACGCATTTTTGCAATTTCCATGAAGTAATTCATGCCGATTGCCCAGAAGAAGGACAAGCGAGGCGCAAATGCGTCTACATCGATACCGGCAGCAATACCTGTTCTCAAATATTCCAGACCATCGGCCAAAGTATATCCCATTTCAATATCAGCAGTAGCACCGGCTTCCTGCATGTGATAACCTGAAATAGAAATGCTATTAAATTTAGGCATTTTTTGAGAAGTATACTCAAATATGTCAGCAATGATCTGCATAGAAATTTGTGGTGGGTAGATGTAAGTATTACGCACCATATATTCTTTCAGGATATCATTTTGAATAGTACCTGATAGATGTTCCAATTTGGCACCCTGCTCCAAAGCAGAAGATATATAAAAAGCCATAACAGGAAGCACTGCACCATTCATAGTCATAGATACAGATATTTTATCCAATGGAATACCGTCAAACAAAACTTTAGTATCCATTATAGAATCAATAGCTACACCGGCTTTACCTACATCACCTACTACGCGTGGGTGATCAGAGTCATAGCCACGGTGTGTAGCTAAGTCAAATGCAACTGACAAACCTTTCTGGCCAGCAGCCAAGTTCCTGCGGTAGAATGCATTAGATTCTTCTGCAGTAGAAAAACCTGCATACTGACGAACTGTCCAAGGGCGAGCCACATACATAGTAGGGTAAGGGCCACGCAAGTTAGGAGCAATACCTGCAGTAAAAGGCAAGTGTGCTAAATCTTTATTATCATCTAAGGTATAAATAGGATTAATGTCGATTTTTTCCATAGAGTTGGAAATCATCTCAGCATAGTCCTTACCTGTTTCCTTTTCGAATTTAAGCTTCCAATCTTCCCTACTAAGTCCGGGGAAAGCTTCTTCAAATTTTATATTAGAAAAGTCAGGTGTTTTCATTTTATCAAACTCCATTTCAATTATTTTCTTTTACAAAAGTCTATCAGAAACTATTTCCTGATACCGGTTTCTTTTTGCAAGTTGAATGTGATATCATAAGCATTAGCTTTAACGTGTATGAATTCATCTACGCCTGCTTGCTTAAATGCTTCGATATGTTCTTTAGGGTAACCCGCCACAACAACTTTAGCATTTGGTTTTGCTTCTTTTACCATTTTAGTAAATTCAGGTACAAATTCAGGATATTTTTCATCTGTAGAACAAACGACAACAATATCAGCACCTGATTCTAAAAATGCTTTGCAAGCATCTTCGTTATTATCAAAACCTTTGGATTCAACAGCTTTAAATGCAGCCACCTGGAAGAAGTCAAGAGAAAAATCACTTCTTGCTTTCCAGTCACGCACTGCACCAAAGCTAGCCAGATAGACTTTTGGAAAGTCGCCGTTAGCTACTTTGTAGTCTTCAGCCACTTGTCTTAGTTCTTCAAACTTAGCACCCGCTCTAAATTCTTTAATTGGTTCTACTTCTGTAGCTTCACCTCTCATATCTTTAAAGATATTAAGTAATTCGGAAGAGCTAGCACCAGCCTGAGCCGCATCAATAGCGATATCAAAGCATTTGCCGGCTTGAGATTTAACTTCTTCAGTCAAGTTTTTCAATAGGCCATATACTCTTTCGCTATCGCGATTATTGCAGAAGTCGCTAAATGCTTTCATTCTATTATCAAAAACTTCCTGTCCGTATACTTTAGCAGTAGTTACAGGTTTTTCTTGAAGATTGGCATACTTATTAGTGCCAAGCAAAGTATCTTTACGCAATTCAAGGTTTTTATTTCTTTTTGCAATAACATCATTGATTACATTTTGCACTGTACCTGATTGAAGAGATGCAACCATGCCACCAACTTTTTCAGTATCAGCGAAAAGTTCCCAAGCTTTCTCAGCAACTTGGTTAGTAAGCACTTCTACGTAATAAGAACCACCGGCAGGATCTACTAATTCTTTGAAATGAGTTTCATCAGCAAATACGTTTTGTACGTTTCTTGTTACTCTGCGGGTAAAGTCATTTGGGAGACCGTAAGCATCATCAACATAAGCCAAGTGCATAGAATCACAACCACCGATAACAGCAGAGAACGCTTCTGAAGTAATACGAAGCAAATTAACGTAAGGATCGTATTTAGTTTTATTTACAGTCGAAGATTTGGCATGCATAAAGATTTTTTGAGATTCTTCATTTCCACCAAATTCTTTAACTATTTTCGCCCAAAGCATTCTTGCTGCTCTGAACTTAGCAATTTCCATAAAGAAATTTTGACCAATACCTAATTTAAATCTGAAACGAGGAGCAATATCATCAATAGATAAGCCTAATTCCATAAATCGTCGGATATACTCAACTGCAGAAGACATAGCATAAGCTAATTCCTGTACTGCAGACGCACCGCCATCAGCAAATACAGCACCGTTAATGGTTACAGATTTCATCTGTGGAGCGTTTTCTTTCATCCAGCCGGTCAATCTGCAAGCTTCTAAGAAAAGAGCTTCTAAAGAGCCACATACTTTACCTGCACCGGCAAGTTCACCGATAACGTCCATTTCTATGCTGCCGCTAACAGATTTAATGTCGATGCCGTTTTTACGGCAAAATGCAGCAAATTGAGCTGTAGCAGCTACTGCCTGAGTTCCTGCATTGATATACACAGGTACTTTAGTCAAATCGATACCATTAAAAGCTTTTTCCATGTCATTGACATTAGAAAGATATAAGCCTTGGTAAGCATCGTTAGCATTTTTAATTGCATTTGCACTAATTTTTGCAGATGCTTTGTTTAATTGAATATTTAATGCACTCTGACCACGAGAAAGGTCATTTTTAGCTGCAGCATTAAACTCTTCAGGAGTAGGATATGGTATATCTTGGCTAATAAACCAAGTACCATTCGTATATCCCGCTGCAGAAGTACCTCTCAAATATGGATAAGCCCCTGAGTATTGGCTTTCCATTTGCGGTAAACTATCACGATCCTCTTTATTATAAATAGGACTGAGCGTGATACCTTCGTAAGTCTCGGTGTACATTTTTTTATCAAAAGGTGCACCTTTTAGTGCTTTCTCAGCAGCAACTTTCCAGTCTTCGTAAGAAGGTATAGGAAACTCGCCGAAAAAGTCTTTAGTAATTTCAACTGACATAGCTATTCACTTGAATTTTTTTATACAAACAAGGCACACAGTTAAGTGTGCCTTAAACGTCTTAATAATTTATCCAAATTAAAAAGAAAAACAAATACTGAAAAAAGATTTTTGCCAATCTTAGTGCTATTTAATCAAAAACTTACATAAATAACTGTTAGTTTTTTTATTAAGCTTAGATTATGAGCATTGCGTCGCCATAAGCAAGAAATCTATAGTCATCTTTGATTGCTTGTTTATAAGCCTTGAATATTAACTCTTTTTCTCCAAAAGCAGAGGCAACTAACAAAGATGGTGATGCAGGCGGATGGAAATTCGTTAAAAATCTTGTTACTATTTTAAAATCGTAAGCAGGATATATAAATTTATCTGTCCAACCTTTGTTCGGTTTCACAGCACCGGTAGTCAATACAGATGCTTCTAAAGCCCTTGCTACTGAAGTGCCTATTGCATAAATATTCTTTTTAGCTTTCAGAGATTTATTTATAGTTTCAGCAGATTTCATTGAAATTTCAAAGTATTCGGAGTACATTCTGTGTTTAGTCAGGTCTTCTACTTCGATTTTTTCAAAAACTCCCTGCCCAATATTTAAAATTACTCTCGCCACTCGCACGCCTTTATCTTCCAAAGCTTGTATCATCTCTTCTGTAAAGTGCAAACCTGCAGTCGGAGGAGCTATTGAAGCTAATTGCGTAGGATTGGCAAATACGCACTGGTAAGTTTCTTTATCTTTTTCTTCCGGATCACGTTTAATATATTCGGGCAAAGGCATCTCCCCTATGCGTTCTATCACTTTAAATAGATTACCTTCATAGCTAAACCGGACAGTCCTTCCACGAGAAGTTGTATTATCTATGACTTCGCAGTAAAATTTTCCATTATCAAAATAGATTTTATTACCGATTCTAACTTTACGAGCCGGCTCTACCAGTACGTCCCAGATTCTTTCGTCAGATTTGAGTTCGCGTAAAAGCATTACTTCAATTTTTGCATTTGTTTTTTCCTTTTTGCCGTAAAGTCTTGCCGGGAAAACTTTAGTTTCATTCAAAACAATGCAATCGCCTTTTTGGAAATAATCTAGAATCTCAGAGAACTGCTTGTTTTCCATTTCTCCTGTTTCCCGATTAACCACCATCATCTTAGCAGAATCTCTGGGATCTGCCGGATACTTAGCGATAGAATTTTTAGGGAGTACGTACTTAAATTCTGATAGTTTCATAGACTCTGCCCTTTTCGTAGTATATATTTAGATATTTTTCTTATCGGATATTAAAAAGCATAACGAGTTCTCTAAGTTTATAAAATAGAGAACTCGTTAACGAGATGTGTTATATTTTACTTAGATGTAGCTTTTTCCATAAATTCTGTCATGCGTTTGACAAAATCTGTTGGCTTCTGTATATAGCCTTCTATCAGTAAAGCTCCCTGATATAGTTGCTCTACACTTTCTTTAAGTACATCACTTTCTTTATTCTCTTCTAACAGTGCGGATAAGTTTTTAATAAGTTTGTGAGAAGTATTGATTTCTAATATTCTCTTAGAGCCTTTGAACTGTTTATCTAACATCTGCATCATTTTTTCCATGTGAGCATCCATTCCTGCCTTACCCACGATAAGAGTTACGGCCGAATCAACTAATCTCTGCGATTCGACTACGTCTTCCACCTCTTCGCCAAGCACTTCTTTGAAATAATCTATAATTGAGTTAGATTTTGTTTCATCTAATTTATCTGAGTTGCCTTCTTCTTTTTTAATGTCTGCTTTGTCTATTGAAACTATTTGCTTGCCATCATATTCATTAATATAAGGGATAGTAAAAATGTCTGCAGGATCAGTAAGCAATATTACTTCTATTTTATTTTTCTTAAAATACTCAAGGTTCGGATTAGCCTCCACCGACTCTCTGGTATTTCCTGATATATAGTAAACTTTATTATCATTAGCTTCTGTCATTCTTGCTACGTAGGAGTTGAATGAAGTCAACTCACCTACTTCAGTTTTCGTTGATTCAAATCTTAAAAGCTCTACTATTCTGTCTTTATTTGTAAAGTCAGCATTTACACCTGTTTTGAAAAGACTGCCAAAGTTATTATAGAAAGTTTCATATTTTTCTTTGTCTTTATCAGCCCAGTCTTCTAATAAGCCTAAAATTTTTCCTGTTAATATATTTTTTATTTTTGCCATAACAGGACTGTTTTGTGTAACTTCTCTGGATACATTAAGAGGTAAATCTTCAGTATCTACAACACCTTTCAGGAATTTCAAATAATCAGGCAAAAGGTTTTTTGCATCATCCTGGATAAACACTTTGCTGGAATATAGCTGCAAAGATTTATCCTGAGAAGCTTTAAATACGTCTGGTGGAGCTACTTTTGGCACAAACAACAGAGCTTTGAAGTTTATGTTACCTTCAATATTCAAATGCAAGTGCCCCAATGGCTCTTGATAATCATTAGAAATAAACTTATAAAAATCAGTTAACTCTTCTTCTTGGATATCATCCTTGCGTTTATGCCAAAGAGCTGTCACTTTATTTACTTTCTCTTCGCCTACATACAGTGGGAAATCTACAAAATTAGAGTATTTTTGTAGAATATCTTTGATTCTGTAATCACTGGCTAAATCTTTATATTCTTCTTTCAATTTGAAAGATATTTTAGTTCCTCTGGTTTCTTTGTCTATTTCTTCGATACTGAATGTATCTTGTCCTGAAGAAATCCATCTATAAGCTTGGGCATCTTTTTCAGCATATTTAGTTTCTACTGTTACTTCATCAGTTACCATAAACAAAGAATAAAAACCTACACCAAACTGACCAATCATATTAGCATCTAAGGTTTGCTGATTTTCCTTCATTTGTCTGATAAATTCCATAGTGCCGGAGCTTGCGATCGTGCCAAGTTTACCAGTCAAATCTTCTTTAGCCATTCCGATGCCGGTATCTTCTATTGAGAACTCTTGCGTTTCAGAATTAACATTAATTTTGATACTGAGTTCAGCATCTGAATCGTTAATGTTCGGATTCGTAAGTTTTAGAAATCTAACTTTATTAAGAGCATCAGAAGAGTTAGAAACCAGCTCTCGTAAGAATATTTCCGGATTTGTGTAAAGGGAGTGGATAATCAATTGCAGCAACTGCTTCATTTCTGCCTTAAATTCGAATTTTTCTGCTGCCATGCTTTTATTCTGTTCCATCTCGTACTACCATCATAATTGTTAAACAAAACAAGAAATTCCAATAAATTGACGAAAAAATATTACAGCTATTGAAAATTTGTTATCTTATACAGCTGATAATTTGAATCGTTTTTTAAATCAGTATTCTTTACTCAAATGCGTAACTTGTCAAAGGTACAAAGATAAAAAATTGTCACGATTATTTACATTAATATATTTTATTCGTATAGACTAATGCAATATTTAAGACTATCAATATCTATTATTTTAGCACTTTTCCTGAGCTTTTCATTACATGCTCAAGATAGCACATCCACGCTTGACACGATAAATAAAATTATAGTGCCAAAGACCAACAAAATAGATGAGCTAAAAGAAGATTTACACGCTATCCTAGATAACCCCGATTTTGCAAATGCTATAGTCGGCGTTTGCGTACAATCTATCAAAACTGGCGAATATCTTTACAAGCACAATTATACTAAAAACTTTACACCTGCTTCTACTTTAAAAATCTTTACTACCGGCACCGGCCTTGAATATCTGGGGCCTAATTATAAGTTTTCTACCAATGTATATCTTGATGGAATCACTTCTGAAAATGGTGAATTCCTAGGCAATATTATCATTCAAGGTAATGCCGACCCAAGTCTCTCCACTACTTATGGTATCAATCCTCAGCTCATCTTAGAATCTTGGGCTGATATAATGGATTCTCTCAATATTACCTCCATTAGAGGTAATATCCTAGGAGATGCAAATTATTTAGACGAGATTCATTACGCCCCCGGTTGGGCATGGGATGATTTGTCTAATGATTATTCAGCCCAGATTAGTGGTTTATCCTATAACGACAATGTTATAGACATTAGAGTAACTCAGGGCGACACTATTGGCTCACCAGCCATTCTTTCTGTATATCCGGAAAACAATTATGTAAGAGTGATAAATTACATTACTACTACTGACAACAAAGTCCCTGAAGACGTGTTAGTTTTTAAAGAACCAAATTCAAATATTATAGAGTTATACGGTGCTATTAACTTTGACTCTTTAGGCACACATGTGTTGCACAAAATTGTTGCTATTGATAATCCTGTTCTGTTTTTTCTAAATCAATTTCAGCTTGCTTTAAAGCAGAAAAATATTAGATTTAGAGGTGCTTTGCTCAACGTCAACAACTGGAATGAAAAATTAGATTATACCAATATGAGATTAATAGCCGAGCATTTGTCCCCTGAGCTTAAAGATATTATTAAAATTATAAACAAAAAAAGCTCTAACATAAATGCAGAAATTCTGTTAAAAAGCATAGGTAGAGAATTTCGTGGGTATGGCAGCACTGCTAATGGTATAGATTGTGTGCAGGATTTCCTGAAAAAGAAAGGCGTTTCAGTTTCTAATAGTTCAATAGTAGATGGTTCCGGACTTTCGCGAATGAATCTGATTTCGCCTAGGTACATTGTCAATTACTTAGTGGCTATGTATAGATCCAAACACAGAGATAACTTTCTCGCTTCGCTTGCCGAGCCTAATAAAGATGGAACTTTGGCTAACAGGCTTAAAATGTCATTAGCTGAAAAAAAAGTAAAAGCAAAGACAGGCTCTATGAATCACATTGCTAACATAGCAGGATACGTAATTACAAGAGATAATGAGGAGTTAGCTTTTGCTATCATGATAAATAATTATACTGTGCCGCATAGCTTAGCTGAGAATCTTCAAGATTTAATACTAATGAGATTAGCCGGCTTTTCGAGGAAGTAATATTTTTTTATATATCAAATATAGCAGCCTTTTCACTATAAGTCCCCTTTTTCAAGAGGACTTATACAAATATTTTTTAGAAGCTTGAACATTGTTTATATTTAATAATTATTTACTCTACTTCCACAAATCAACTACTACTCTGCCTTTCTGTCCGCCTTTAAGTATAGTATCTATTTCATCGCTAAGTCCAGCGAGCCCAACCTCTTTAATCATGAAGTTTAGATCTACTTTCCAATCTTCTGATAAATGCATCCATATCACTCTTCTTATATCCATTGGAGTTGAAGCAGAAGCAATACCTTGCACTGTAACACTACGCAGCAAGAATGGAAGCACTGTAATATTCAAATCGTTGGATTCGACGTTGCCCATTACTGTTACACAACCTCTTTGCTTAGTAGAGCGGATAACTGTGGAAAGCGTTTTACCACCAACTGTGTCGATAGCACCATGCCATCTTGCTGACAGTAGCGGCCGAGCAGTGTCGTCATAGACTTCACTTCTGTCTATAATCTCAGGATTGCCAAGTTTTGAGAAAAATTCTTCGTCTCTTTTTCCTGTAGAAGCAATTACTTTGTAGCCTAATTTGGAGAGTATAGCTACACTAATGCTTCCTACTCCGCCGGAAGCACCCGTTACAAGCACAGTGTCGCCGGGCTTCACATTGTTCCTCTCGAGCTCATATACACTAACTCCGGCAGTAAAACCAGCTGTGCCAAACATCATAGCTTCTTTGAGAGAAAGACCTGCTGGTCTTGGAACAATCCATTCGGCAGGAACATTGATAAATTGTCCAAAGCCTCCATAGGTATCCATACCTAAATCTTGCCCTGTTACTATGACTTCGTCTCCCGATTTCCATAAATCAGAGTTAGATTCTTCGACTATCCCAGCAGCGTCAATACCGGGCTGAAAAGGGAAATTTCTGGTTATGCCTTTATGTCCTGAGGCAGAGAGAGCATCTTTGTAATTAAGCGAAGAATATAAGACTCTGATTAAAACGCCATTTTGTGGGAGGTCTTTTGTTTCCAAAGTCTCTACTTTCCTTTCAAACTTTTTTTCTTCGATTTCTCTTACGAACATTGCTTTGTATTCAATATTTCTCATCTTCATTCCTCATATATTAAATAAATATATTATTAATTCGACATAATAATAATTTTGAGTGGATTATTCAATTCCCAAAATACAAATTAGCAATTTTTATTCTAAAAATACAGATACAGGAGTTTAAAAGATGACACTAAATAAAGTAATGGTAGTTGGTGCCGGCACAATGGGAAACGGAATCGCTCATACATTTGCCCAATACGGCTTTGATGTTATAATGTTCGACATTGCTGAAGACGCTTTAAAGAAAGCACTTGTTGTAATCGAAAAGAACTTAAACAGACAACTAAAAAAAGGAATAATCACAACAGATGATTTATCTGCCATCTTGCATAGAATCCAAATTTCTACTGATTTAAATGATGGAAAAGATGCTGACTTAGTAATTGAAGCCGCTACTGAAAATAAAGAAATCAAATTTGAGCTTTTTCGAAAATTGGATAAGTTAGCGAAGCCTGAAGCGATTTTGGCAAGTAATACTTCTACCATATCCATCACTGAGATAGCCGCACAGACTAAAAGACCTGACAAGGTAATTGGTATGCACTTCATGAATCCAGTACCCATGATGAAACTTGTAGAAATAATAAGAGGAATTTCTACAGATGATAAAGTATACAGAGCTGTAGTAGACACTACTATAACTATGCATAAAGTCCCGGTTACTGCAAATGATTACCCCGGTTTTATTGCGAATAGAATATTAATGCCATTTATTAATGAAGCAGTATTTTCTCTTATGGAAAATGTAGGGACTGTTGATGGCATTGACGAAGTAGCGAAGCTTGGTTTTGCTCACCCAATGGGACCTTTGCTATTAGCTGATTTGATTGGTTTAGATACGACTTTATCTATTATGGAAGTTTTGCATAATGATTTAGGAGATAGCAAGTATAGACCTGCTCCTTTGCTTAGAAAATTAGTGAACGCAGGGCATTACGGAAGAAAATCAGGTAGAGGGTTTTATGATTATTCTGGAGCTACACCTTATCCGGTAGATTTCTCATTTAAAGCAAATCTGAAATAATAAAATAAAATTTTAAATTTATATAAGCGTTTATTTTAATAATATAAACAGTTCATTTAGGAGACAATAGAATGACTTACTCAAATTTCGACTCGGACAATAAACACGTGCTTTCGGCATATCAGGCAGAAACTAATGGAGAATACCTTAAAGCAATAGAATTCTATAAAGAAGCCCTAAAAGATAATCCTGATTTGGGAATAGTCTACAAGCATATTGGTAATGTATACTATAGATTAGGTCTGTTAGATCAGAGTGTTCAGTTTCTAAAGCAAGCGATCGAAAAACTACCGGAATTCCCTACTGCCAGATACGATCTGGCATTGGCATACTATAGAATGGGCAAAATCAAAGTAGCTATCTCAGAATTAGAGTTAGTCTTAGAGATGGATTCTGAATTTCTAATGGCTGATTATTGGCTTGGTATTATGAATTACCACTGCGGTGATTTACATAAAGCAAGAACATATTACAAATCAGTTGTAGAAAAAGCCCCTGAATTTACAATAGCATTTTTCCATTTAGGTGTTACAGACTTACGTTTAGGATTCTACGAAGAAGCTGCTAAAAGTTTGGAAAAAATGATACTAAAAAATCCTGATAGCCCTTCTGCTTTTGCATTATTGGGTGATGCCTATATGAACTTAGGTAAAAATTATGATGCTAGGGTATCATACAAAAAAGCTTTGGAGTTGGACCCGGATGATGTAAAAGCTAAAAATGGGTTAGCATTTATTGAAGACTTTAAAGGTGTAAATTTCTAACACTTTGATATTATCTTTTGGGACTGCTTTTGAAAAGATTTATGGTTTACTTCCTATAACATCCTTGCTCAATTCAGAAGACAGTCCCATTTTTTTATGCGTTAGTAATTTAACAAATCATATTATTATATTCTAATCTTTTCTGATACTCAAACCAGATACATATAAATACTATTGAAAATTATTATGTGGCATTGAAATCAAATCTTTGGGCAGTCTAATTTTAAAAATTCGACTACTGTAAATATAGTTTCTTTTTTGCATATTCATGTATTTGCTAAATGCTTTATTTTTGGTAAATTCAAAATATTACCGAACACTATTCGATAATTTATGCAACTCTTAACTTAATCCAACGTATTAGCACTGTTTTTATAATCAAAGGGTCAAAAATGAAAAATCTTCTTATCTTAGTAGTACTGTTAATTATTGGTACAATTAACATGCTCGCTCAAAAACAGGTAAACAATGACGCAGCTTCTCAAGATCAATACTACCCTGTTGCTTTCAATATTAGTTTCCTTGCCGGAATGCCGCAAGGCGAATTTGAAGATAATAATAACAAGACAGGATTTGGTATAGGTGCTGATTTGTTTTTTAATGTAGAGAACACTCCGATTTATATTGGAGGCAAGTTTGGTTTTATGAGCTTTGCTTCTGAAACTGATGAAAGACCTTGGAGTACTACCATACCTGATTTGCGAGTTGATGTAACGACTGATTATCAAATGTATAATATGGATTTTGGTATTAAACTGATGCCTGACTGGGGGCCGATTCGTCCTTATGTAGAAATGTTGGCAGGTTTCAATAATCTTTCTACTACAACTACAGTTGAAGACATAAATAGTAACAATGAAGATAACAATATCGCATCATCTGACGACAAATCGGATTGGACTTATAACTATGGTGTCGGTGGTGGTATCGCATTTAATGTCTATAGAGGTCAATTAGAAAACAATTCCAGATACTGGGAATTACTGATAGATTTGAATGCAAACTATTTATTAGGAGGCACAGCTCAGTACATAGTTCCTAAATCAAAACAAGTAAGCGATGGTGCTGTATCCTACGAAGAAGCAACTTCAAAAACTGATTTACTTGCTATTCGTATGGGTGTTACTTTTAGATTCTAACAGGAGTTTAGCATGGTAAGCAAATCTCAAATTGATAGTTTTTTTGAGTCCGATTATATAGCCGTTGCAGGAGTCTCAAGAAACGAGAAAAAGTTTGGCAATATAATATATAAAGAACTCAAAAAGCTTGGAAAAAATGTAATCCCGGTCAATCCTAATATGGAGAAGTTTGACAATGAAAAATGTTATACTTCTCTGGACGCTCTGCCTCTCAATACCAAAAGTATAGTAATAGTGACAGGTAAAGAGCACTCGGATGGAATTTTTAAGGAAGCATTAGCTAGTGGTTTTCAAAATATTTGGGTGCAACAAACTTCTGAGACAGACTATATCATCACAAAAGCTAAGCAGTCAGACTCAAATATTATCTGCAAGCAATGTCTTTTAATGTATTTAGAGCCTGTAAAAGGTATACATAATTTCCACAAAAGCATTAACAAACTGTTTGGTAAGTATCCGAAGTAAATGGAATCGATAGGCCTCATAAAATAAACAAAGCCCGGCACTTATAATGTAAGTACAGGGCTTTATTTTTATTGGGTCTATCTTTTTCTAATGCTTATTTTTTGCCACTGCAACCAGTGTGTTTGTGACCTTTTGGTGCAGTCCCTTCGCAACTAGATTTTGCATCTGGGCAGCAGCTTTTTTTATCTACTTTTTTATCAGTGCAAGTGCCGTCTTTTTTCTTAGTATTATCGCAGCAAGCTGCTTTTTTGGCAACTTTTTTATCAGCAGATATAATTTCTTTTTTATCTACAGGTTTCATATTGTCTTGAGCAGTCATTACCATTGAGTTAGCACCAAATAAAAAGGCACCCAACATAAGCGTCGCAAAAAATTTCTTCATCTTTATCTCCAAAATATAAATTATAGAAGTTTCTGTTTCTATATTTACAAGTATCATGCCATAAGTTAAAATCCCTTATTTATGGCAATTACCAAGTTTTACTCTATAGTTTATATCGACAATATTGTCGATTAAATAAAATATGTAGGCAAAACATTGTAAAATTTGTAATCCATATACATTGCTCACGTCAAATAAGAATATTACTTTGCAGAAAATGGTATTGAAATTGATATATTTATATTTTTGTCTATGTGGAGTTTACATTGAAGATAAAATATATATGGTTAATAGTAATAGTGCTGGCATCTACCTCTTTGAAAGCAGGCGAGTGGCAAATTTATAAAAGCTACGAAGATGCAGGGTTAAATCCGAAAAAAATGGAAATCCTGAAAACAAGTTTTGACACTTTGAATAGTGATGCCTTTATGGTTATTCGAAATGGCCGTGTTGCAGCTTCTTGGGGTGATATTTATCGTAGATATATGCTACACTCTTTGCGTAATAATCTTATACATGCTCTTTATGGTTCTTATGTATCACAAAATCAGATAGATACTAATCTGACTATCGCGCAAATGGGATTAGATGACATGGATAAGCTCTCTGATAATGAGAAAAGTGCCAAGATAATTGATTTGCTTGCAATGCGTTCCTGTGTTTTTCATGATGCAGCTTACGAATCTCCTCGTTCAAGAGCTTCTAAACCAACGAGAGACACACTTGCTCCCGGTTCTTACTTCTATTTAAATAACTGGGACTCTAATGTTTTAGGGCAAATCTTGGAAAGTGGTTTTAAGCAGGACTTCTTCGAACTACTCATGGTTAAGATAGCAAGAAATTTAGGGATGCAGGACTTCCGTTTTATAGATGGCTATCATCACTGGGAAGCGAAACACTCCTACTTTCCTGCTTTTCCAATTAAGATGTCAGCCAGAGATTTGGCGAGATTAGGTGTTTTATATATAAATAAAGGGAAATGGGGCAATCAGCGATTATTTTCAGAAGAATGGTATGATGTATCTACATACCCACGAAGCACTGAACTTGGCACTTTTAGTCAAGTATTTTCAGGGTGTGGTCTTATGTGGTGGCTACCCAAGGGTGAACTGGCGAAGCAGGAAGCAATTATAGCTGTTGGAGCAGGTGGGCATTACTTAGCAGTTATCCCAAAAGCAAATATAGTAATTGTTAACAGAATGGATACTTACGCCGGTAAATCTATTACTTATGTAGATTTTGAAAAGATGTGTCTCCAGGCTGTTGATGCTATTGAAAAAGATCCTAACCCAGACGCACCTATCGCTTTTTTGCCGGAAAACCCCAAAAAGATAGAAAAAATTGAAATACCAGAAGATAATTTTAAGAAGTATATCGGCAATTACAGCTTACCATGGGAAACTATTTCGATAAACCGCGAATTGGACTATCTGACTTTGGAAAGTGCGAGCTGGGGCATATATAGACTGATTCCATTATCAGATACAAAATTTATTATTGAGGATATGGAATCTCCTCTTGAATTTGAATTTAAGGAAGACGGTACAGTGCAAAATCTCTCTATTAAATTGAGATCCGGTCAAGTATTTAGTGCTATAAAAATTGAGGCACAGGAGACGAAGTGATAACGCCCGAAAATATTCTAATGTTATTTGGCTTAGGACTTATAGCCGGCTTTATCAATGTTATGGCAGGTGGTGGTTCGACTTTGCTTTTGCCCGCATTGATATTCATGGGTATGGATGCTCCTATGGCAAACGGAACAAATCGAGTCGGTATACTTTTACAAAATTTATCAGCGATACTCTCTTTTAAAAAAGAGAACTATTCTAACTTCAAAATAAGCCTAAAAATGGCTTTAGCTACTTTGCCTGGTGCAATTACAGGTGCTTTATTTGCCATCAATCTCAGCAATGAAGCATTTAAGATAATACTCGGCATAGTGATGATTGGAGTTGTTATCTCTATGCTCCTGCCCCGTAAAAAAGTAGAGCTAATTGCAAGCCCGGAAGGCAACAGAAGCTGGAAAGTATATATAGCAATGTTTCTAATAGGTTTTTATGGCGGCTTTATGCAGGTAGGAGTTGGCTTTTTACTGATGGCATCTTTGTACTACTTACTTCGACTCACATTAGATTATGTAAATATGCACAAAGTATTTATAGTCTTCTTCTTTACAATCCCCTCCCTACTTATCTTTGCCCTCACCGGAAATGTAAACTGGGTTCTTGGTCTTGCAATAGCTGCCGGAACATCCACAGGCGCCTGGATCTCAGCTAAATTAGCAGTTAAAAAAGGCGAAAAAGTCATCAAAATAGTAATGATTGTAGCTATTCTTATTATGGCGGTTAGGTTATTGGGTTTGGTTTAGTCGATAATTATTAATAATTCTGATAATAATTCTGCATTATCGTATATTATTGTTATTTATTGATTGCAATAAATATACATTTTTTCTATCTTTGATTTTACTTATTGATACATTTTAAGGATTAGATTTATGAAGTTTTATTATTTGCTTTTTATATTATTTGGAATATTATTTTTCGCAGCTTGTGGAGATGACGATGACAATTCTGTAGCTCCTGTTGTCGAATCGCAAATTATTATGGCTCCACAACAAATAGCAGCAAATGACAGAGATACTATTACTTTTTATCTGTCAACTCAGCCTAAAAGTTCTCATACTTGGCAAGTTACATCTAAGCCAAAATGGTTGAATCTTTCTCAAGAAGAAGGGAAAATATCAGAAAATATGATTGAAATTAAGGGTACAATAAATACAGAAATAGTTCAGACAGGACATCTTTCAGGTATATTGTCTATAATGTCTGATGGAGCAGGAATATGCTCATCTCAAATAGAAGTGTATGTAAATCAATATCCTGATCCAGTGTTCGAACCGGAATCAATCCACTTTAATGAGCAACAAATGCAACAACGCTTGACAATTAGAAATAAAGGTAAAGGTGTATTATCCGGAAGTATTTTTTCGAGAAATGAATGGATTGTTTTAAGTTCAAACGGTTTAAGTATATACCCTTCAGATAGCCGAGATATTACAGTTTATATAGACAGATCAAATCAACCTTTAGGAACACTTGAAGGCGAGTTAATTATGTACTATAATAATTATGAAGATAGTACTAAAATTAAAGTTACTGCAGAAGTGCCGGAAATAGAGCAAGCAGTGCCAGGACTAGATACTTTATATTTTAATATCAATGAAACAACAAAGTCATTTTACTTGAAAAATGTCGGAAATACACAATTTAATTATTCTATAGGAAATGAATCTAAAGCATTGGATTGTAGTCCTAATTCAGGCAGTATCTCGGTAAGTGATTCTGTTAAAATCGATGTAAATGCCATAACTAGCAAGCTCGTATCAGGTGTAAATAATTTCAATTTAGAAATAAAAAATTCTCAAAATTATACTGTATCTAACTTACCTGTCAAAGTTATCCATGTAGATAAATCCAAATGGATGATAGAAGGGGAAGTAATTGACGCAGAATATAATGACAAATTAGAAAAACTACTAATTCTAACTGCAGATCCGCATAAATTGCTTATCTGCAACACAGAAAATAAGACAATGGAATCTATCCAAATTAATAAAACACCGAAATGTTTATCGGTATCTCCAAATGGTAAATATGCAGTGGTAGGGCATAATGCAGCTGTCAGTTACTTGGATTTAAATAATAAAACAGAATTGGGATTTTATACTGTTTCTGTTGATTGTTATGATATAGTAATGTCAGATAGAAAATGGGCATATTTTACATCTAGTAATAGCTACAATGATGGAGTATTTGGTTTAGACCTTTCTACCGGATTAGAAAAAACTCAAAATGGTGGAAGTTATTATTCGCAAGGAATGATAAAATTAGATCCAACTGGTCAGTACCTTCTCACTAACCAAGGCTCGTCGTCATCAAATTTATATAAATATGATGTTAGTACAGATTCGATAAAATTCCTTTATAGCAGTAATTACGGTCAAAATGTCAACACAGGTGGAGATTTTTGGTATAGTGAAGATGGAGAAAGAGTATTTACAAAGTCTAAAAATGTATATAGGTTGTCTACATCTCAAGAACATGACTTTAAATATGCAGGTGTCTTAGAAGGAACTGGCACGCTAAACTGTGTTGATCATTCCTCTGAATCTAATAAGATTTGTGCGGCATTTGCTACAAATGATTATTACTCTCCAAAATTAGCTGAGAAATTAAGAATATTTGATGCAAATTATCTGAATTTTGAAAAAGAAATTAACCTACCGAAGTTCTCTATTCCAGACGGGAACAATGGGTATAAGTTTTTCAAACCAGATGCAAAATATTGCTTCTTTAACTCTGATGGTACTAAGTATATTGTAGTTATGCAGGCAGAAGAAGGCATGCCTACTTTAGATACTTGGGCTATTTACTCTAATAGCTTAAAATAATTACATCCCACATACCTTGCTAAATGAAGTGCTCGTATTTTAGAATATGGGCACTTTTTATATGCAAATAGCTCGTATTATATTTCCTGATTCCGCACTAATTTCCTATTTTACCAAGATGAAAAAAGCAATCATAATAGTAATAGCAGCGCTTGCTCTGTTCTTTATCCTGGACTTAGCGTTTCCGTTTCGTCCTGCTAAGGATTATTCTACTACGGTTTATGATACTAATGGGTATGTGCTGGCGACATTCCTAAACACCCATGACAAATGGCGGCTCGAAGCTAATTTGGATGAAATTTCAGTTGATTTACGAAAAGCTATTATTGCAAAAGAAGATGAGAGCTTCTATTATCATTTTGGATTTGATCCTTTGGCTATTGCCCGAGCGGCTTATCAAAATATTACTTCCGGTGATATCGTTTCAGGTGCATCTACTATTACCATGCAGCTTGCCCGCCTTTTAGAACCCAAAAACCGTACATTTATTAATAAGATTGTTGAAGTCTTTCGTGCAATGCAGTTGGAGCTGCATTATTCCAAAGATGAGATACTGACTATGTACCTGAATCGGATTCCCTTTGGCGGGAATGTGGAGGGTGTCAAATCAGCCTCTTTGTTTTTCCTTGGCAAGGCCCCCATGAACTTATCTCTGGCAGAAGCAGTCTGTTTATCCTTTATTCCAAATAATCCGAATAAGTTTAAAATAGGTAAAAATAATACCGCAATAAACGAAGAGAAACTATTCTGGCTTGATTATCATAGCTCTGCTGGTACATTTGCTAAAGATAGAATTAAAACTGCGATGAACGAAGAATTTAGGTCTAAACGTAGAGACAGACCTAAATACGCACTCCACTTATGCGAAAACATTAAAAATATGCACTCACAGAGCTACAATCTAAACACAACAATAAATTTAAAAATGCAGTCGCCTATCGAAAAGTTATGTTATACATATACCAAAGGCTTGGCAAATCGTGATATTTATAATTCTGCAGTTGTAGTTATGGATAATAGCACAGGCGAAGTATTAACTTATGTCGGTTCGAGCAACTTCTTCGATTATGATCATGCCGGGCAAGTAGACGGAGTAAAAGCTATACGCTCACCGGGAAGTGCATTAAAGCCTGTAGTTTATATGATGGCGATAGAAGAAGGAATCATTACTCCTAAGACTAAAATATTAGATATACCTATGGATTTTGGATTATATTCACCTGATAACTTTGATAAAACTTTTTCCGGATGGGTTAATGCTGAAGATGCCTTGGCAAAATCTCTTAATATCCCTGCGGTATATCTGCTAAATCAACTCAGCAAAGATGATTTTGCTTCAAAATTGACACAAATGCACTTCGAAAAAATCAGTAAAAACAAGAAGGATATGGGACTTTCGGCTGTGCTTGGTGCTTGCGGTGTTTCACTGGAAGAACTCTGCGGTCTATACAGATGTATAGCAAACCGAGGCGTGTACTCTAAGCCAATCTATTTTAAAGATACTACTGCTAATAAATTAGATACAATTTTCAATCCGCTTGCAAGTGAGATGGTAGCAAAAATGCTTACCAAATTGGAAAGACCCGATTATCCACTGTCTTATCAATATACTAAAGATTTACCGGAAATTGCCTGGAAAACAGGTACCTCTTATGGAAGGAAAGATGCTTGGAGTATAGGGTTTGCTAAGAAATATACAGTAGCAGTGTGGGCTGGCAACTTTGATAACAAAGGTGCTGCGACTCTCACAGGAGCATCAGTAGCAACTCCTCTACTATTTGATATATTTAGGATATTAGAAAAAATAGACCCCTCAGGTAAGCTACAGTTATTAGATATACCGAAAAGGGAAGTTTGTAGTGTAACAGGTAAAAAAGCCGGAAAATACTGCTCTAAAGTGACTGATGGCTATATTCCTTTTGTTTCGTCAAATGAAGAGTGTACTCACAGCAGTGATATTTTTGTTTCTAAAGACGGTAAATATGAATACTGTTTGGACTGTCTGCCTGAGAAAGGTTATAAAACTATACAGTCAGAAAGCTATCCGCCTGAATTGATTGATTTTTACAAAAGTCAAAATATTAAATACAAAGAACGCTTACCGCATAATCCAAAATGCACACGTTTTTCCACAATAAATAATCCTTCGATTACTTCACCAATAGCAAATCAGGAATATCTTGCAGAAAAAGGGCAGTTCAAATTAGAACTTTCCGCCGTAATTGCGCAGGATGCAAAAGAAATGACCTGGTTTGTAGATAATCTGAAAGTAGGTAGCTGCAAGTCAGACGAAAAGATATTTTACACTCCAGAAACAAGCAGCACAAAAAAAATCACCTGCACCGATAATCTTGGCAGAAGCGCAAGTATATGGGTGAAGGTGACTGTGTTTTAGGAGATTTTTCTATTTCAACTTTTCTGCTGGAATCTGATATTTAACAATTTCCACTTCGTTTTTAGAATTAGATTCTGCGGACATAATGATTCCGTTTTTGAAATAGTAAGGTTTTGAGTTTGTTCTTACTTTTATATCATCCTCAAATATTCTGTTTCCATTGATATCGAAGAAAGTATAATATGTATTTTCTTCTATTTGCTTATTGGCATTAATAATTTCAGTATCATATGAAACCATGAAAGTTTTGCTAATTTCATCATAAACAAAATGTCTGATAATTGCAGTATGTAAATTAAGTTTAGAATAATCTTCAGGAGTTTTACATTGAGCTATTTCTTCTTCAATCTTAGCAAGTACTTCGTTATAAGCTTTACCCATTTTAATAGGAATATATTTTAGAAAATTATACTCTTTATCCCAAACTCTAATAGTATCTTGCAGTCTCTGCAAAGAGTAATATTGCTTCCCGTCACTCTGAATATAATCAATGTATCTACGTCCCAGAAAATTTTCTCTAAAGAAGCCGGATGGCTCACCAAAAGATGTTTCATATTTGCCGTTCAAATCAAAAATATAGAAGCTTTTCCAGTCTTTATTTCCACCAGGTTTTGTGTTATACCAAGTGTCATATGAGATAAATATTTTATCATCTAAGTATGTATAAGAATTAGAAATGAATGTAGTATCTGAAATCTTCGATATATCTAATGTGTTATAAGTATACTTGTTCTCTTCAATATCATATAAAAATAGCTTATTTTCTTTGGTGTAATATTCACCCTTAAATAGGGAAATAATGGTGTCACAACTCCCATTCATATACATACCATAATAAGATTTTCTTTTAATATCCAGAATTGGATGAGATTTTTTCGAAGTTAGTATTTCAGCGTCACCAGTCGAATCTATTTTCCATAAAGAATACGAGCCGTTAAACCGCATATAAGTAACATTATTGATATTATCATAAGTCCCAAATTTATGGAAGCCGGAACGTTTGCTTTTTCCATTACGCAGAACTTTGACTTTAGAAAGTACTTTTAATGGATTTGATTTTTTTACATTCTTAGATAACGAATCTAAGAGTGACTTTAATTCAGGAAATTTAATATGAGCACCGTCAAGTCTAGTATTGATTATTTCTTTACCTTCTGAATTCAATAATAAAAATCCGGGAACATTTCTAAAAGCATAGTATTCTCTAAATATTTGATATTCATCAGCGATACATTTTGATTGCCACTTTTGCTTAGATCTTATAGAATCTACATCGCCGGGGGCTTCCTGTTGCAGGAAAACAACTCGTTCCAGATTATACTTTTTTGTCATTTTTTCAACATGATTTACATTATGCACATAAGCAGCGCAGCTGTTCATGTCCAAATAAATATAAATTCTTCCGATGTAATTGGAATCTCGGTCTATTGGTTTTAGCTGTTGTGATTTTAGGTAAGTATTTGATACCAAAAGTAATAAAAGCGATGTCAGTATAAGAATGATATACTTGGATGCAATCGAATTCGAATCAAAATAATTGGTATAATGCTTGAAAATCATAAGAGTAAATCTCTCAAATTTCTAAATATACTTATTAATTAAAGTAGATTAGTATTTTTAAAAAGTTAAAACAATTATAACTATAATATAAGAATATACTGCAAGATAGAAAAATATAATTGTATGATAATTACAATAATAAAATCACCTGCACCGATAATCTTGACAGAAGTTCAAGTGGATGGGTGAAACTGACAGTGTTTTAGGGAATTAATTCAATATTACAATGTAAAATTGTATATTAGCTTAAAATATATTTATAATCTGGATTAATAGTGATGAAATCAATCTTATTAGTATTGTGTTTTGTTTTGGTAATAGCATGCGACTACCAAGAAAAAGAAAAGAGTGAAAAAAATCAAGCTGTTTCTAATAATGTAGAAAATAGTATTCTTGATGTGTTATTAGCAAAGTCTGATTCTTCAAAAATAGAACATCGTCCAATCCTTCATAAGGTAAATGTAAGTGACAATGATTTGTTAATTTCACAACCCGATACTTCTAAATATGTGATACTGGATTATGATGTAATCAATCCTTATCCTTTTGGTCCAAATAATCCAAAATTCAAATCTACTACTCTGAATGATGAAGAGATAAATCTTTTGGAAGTAATATTGAAAAGAAGTATCAAAGAATATAATACTTCCATTGTTGAACAATATCAAAAACAATACAATGTAGTTTTGGAATCAAGTGAAGAAAAATCTAGTATTCAAATAAATTTGTCAGACTATAAAAGACAGTTAGTACCTTATACAAATGAAAATGATGAAAAAGAAGTTTGGGTGAATTGTTTTTGTGGTAACAATTGGGGAAAATATAGAAATACTCTACTTTTTGTTTTTGATGGCGGTAAGTGTCACTTCAATTTAATAATAAACTTAGATAAAAAAGCATATTATAGTTTATCTGTGAATGGAAATGCGTAAAAATAATTCCGATAATCTTGGCAGAAGCGCAAGCGTTTGGGTGAAGGTTAGTATGTTTGGAGAAGGATGCTCTAAACCACTTCAATATCTAAATGTGCAAGTAACCCCACAATAGAAATTGAAGAGAATTTTGCTTTTTTTATATTGTTTTCGCTGGGATTGATGGCATAGTTGATTGCAGTAGTCAGATCAGCTTTCTGGAGATTGGTTTGGGTAAAGATGGCTTTTTTAAGATCACAGCTCTCAAACACAGCTTTACTCAGATTAGCACTAACAAAGTCCACTTCTTGCAAATCACATGAAATAAACTCAGTTTCTGCTATATTTAAGTTATAAAATGAGGACATCCGAAGTATGCAGTTTTCAAACTTAAAAGAAAGTAGAAAATCATTTATGGACTGGAAGTTTATCCCAAGCATCTTACAGTCATAAAACTCTACCTCTTTAAAAGAAGTATCTTTAAGGCTGAGCATACTTAAGTTGCAGTTATGAAATGTACAATCTTTAAAGACTGCACCATTGAAGTCAGATTTTGAAAAATCGCAATCTTTAAAGATGCAGGAGTCAAACTCATAAGAACTAAGCCCGGACTCCTGCATATTCAAATCTTTAAATTCTTGATCTATATTTACTGTAGTAATCATTACTCATTGATTCTATTGATGATATTTGTTGTCGACTTGCCTTCTACTAACGGTATAACGGCGACCTCTCCCCCATTGTGAGTAACAATGTCTGCACCCACAATAGTTTCAGGTGTATAGTCACCACCTTTTACTATAACATCGGGTATAATGGCAGACACAAGCTCAAAGGGGGTCTCTTCACCAAATACTGTCACATAGTCGACAAATTTCAATGCTGAAAGCACACCGGCACGATCACTTTCTTTATTCACCGGACGACTCGGCCCTTTTAGCTTCGAAACAGATTCGTCACTATTAAGACCAATAACTAACACATCTCCAAGTCGTGCTGCCTTTTCGAGATATGTTACGTGTCCAATATGCAGAATGTCAAAACAGCCATTAGTAAAAACTACTTTCTTGCCGCTCTGCTTCAGTTCAGCACAAACTAACTTTAATGTATCTCTACTTATCAGCATCTACACCATTTCTTGCAACTGTGTCTAATAACTCATTTATTTTAATAGATACTATGCCGGGCTGCTCGCAGACTACGCCTGAAGCAAAGTTAGCCAAAGCCGCAGCTTCTTTGATGCATGACTGACCTGCAATAGACATTGCTAAAGTAGCAATAGCCGTGTCACCTGCACCTGAAACATCCGAAACATTTTTGGCACGAGTAGGAACGGAAGAAATGTCACCATTTCTTTCAAAAAGCATCATACCATCTTTACCTAAAGTAAGGAGTATGTTTTCGCTATCTAATTTTTCTAAAAGCATATTTCCGGCTTTTTCTACATCCTTAGGAGAATTTATATCTATACCTAATGCTTCCTTAGCTTCTTTTCTATTTGGCTTAAAGACTGTTACGCCTTTGTAAGTAAAGAAATTAGCGAATTTTGGATCAACAAATACAGGGACTTTATGCTGCTTAGCTCTGGAGATAATCTCTCTGATGAGTCCCTCTGAGATGGTCCCTTTGTTATAATCTTCAAAGATGATACCTGCGAGTCCCTTTGTCTTGTCAAGTAATTCCAGTATAAAAAGCTCGCCCTCGTCAGACAGCTCATCTCTGACTTCGCGGTCCAATCTGATTAGCTGCTGATTATTTCCGATAATTCTTGTTTTGACTGTAGTAGGTCTTTCATCATCTAAATAAAGTCCATTTGAATCTAAGCCAATTTTTTTACAAATTTCAACAAACGTAGCACCCGAACTGTCATTACCCAATACGCCACAAAGCAATGGTTCCATGCCAAGTGATTTAAGATTTTTGGCAACGTTAGCTGCACCACCTAGATGGTAAGTTTCTTTTTCTACATCGACTACAGGCACAGGAGCTTCAGGAGAAATTCTGCTCACACCACCCCAAAAATACCTATCAAGCATAACATCGCCAATCACTGCAATTTTTTTGCCGGATGCGTTGTTAATTATTTCATTTGCTCTATCACGTGTTAAGTTTTGCATACTATAAATTTTCAATATTTAGGAATACTACTACAAAGATACATTTTTTTGAGGATAAGAATAAGTAATTTAATAGAAGAGTTGCGATTTTTTTTTATTCTGTATCTGTATCTGAAATTTTGTGCTCCTCTTACATTTGATAAAGACCTTACTTCCAACATTTTATCTTTAGTAAGTGTTTGATGTTAATATTTAGATTTAGCTAACTAACAATAATTATTGCTTAAAATGAAATCAGAAAATTTTTTCCTGCAATAAAAGCAGGTATATTTGTATCTAATAAGTTTGCAAATATGTACTTATAATTTTTTACAGAATATAATTGACTAAAATATATGAGAATTTCCTATTATAATATCGGCTGTAAAGTCAATTATGCCGATATGTCTAAGTTGCAGGAACTTTTTGAAGACAGAGGACACATTACTGTTCCCTTCGGAGACGAAGCTGATGCAGTATTTATCAATACTTGCACTGTCACTAATAATGCTGACACAGATGCGCGTAAAATAATCCGCAAAACTAAAAGGATGCTCCCTGATGCTTATATTGGTGTTATGGGTTGCTACGCACAACTGAAACCTCTTGAGATAGCTAAGATTGAGGGGGTAAACGGTGTCTTCGGTACAAAAGAAAAGTTTGACATACCTGACATTATCGAATCCTACAAATCAGAATCCGGAGCTTGTGTATATACTTCAGACATGACAGATCTTGCTTTTACAGCTTCATCCAGTTTAGAAAATAAAGAACGAACAAGAGTCTTTATGAAGCTACAAGATGGTTGCGATTATAGATGTACTTACTGCACCATTCCTCTGGCTCGTGGCAAAAGCAGGTCAATGCCTTTTGAGCAGGTAAAACAAGAATTTGAGCAAGTAGCTAACTCCGGCGCAAAAGAAGTAATCATCTCCGGAATAAACCTTGCAGAGTACAAAACAGGCACCGGACAGAACTTTGAAGACTTAATTCAGCATATAGATAGCTTTGATTTTGGAATTCGTGTGAGAATTTCCTCGCTTGAGCCAAACAAAGCAAAAAGCTCATTAGTGGATAGACTTAAGTCATCTAAAAACTTTTGCCCTCACTTCCATATACCTCTGCAAAGCGGTTCGGCAGACATACTAAAACTAATGAAAAGGCGTTACAGCATAGACTTTTTTAAAGAAGTTATTTTTAATATACATAATAGTATTCCTGATGTTTGCATTGGTAATGATGTCATTGTTGGATTTCCGGGTGAAACTGACAAACATTTTCAAGAGACCTATGACTTACTTGAGTCTTTGCCTATATCATATTTACATGTATTCACTTACTCAGAAAGAGACAATACTCCTGCAGCAGGCTATAGCGAAGTTGTGCCGATGAACATGAGAAAAGAGCGAACCAAAATACTAAGGGAACTTAGCGAACGCAAGCAAGAAGCATTTTATGACTCTCAAATTGGCAAAACAAAAATTGTTCTCCCGGAATCATTTAATTCAGACACAGGTCTCTGGACCGGCTGGACAGAGAACTATGTAAGAGTTACATTCAGTGGCAGTGGCTTACTAAAAAAGGACTTCTACAGAGTAAAACTGACACACAGACACGGCAATAAAATCTTCTGTGAATTGATATAATTTATCTTTTACAAGAAAATAACATACATGGTCAAAGGCTCAACGAGAATATTCATTGAGCCTTTTTCTTAAGTAGTATTACGTATTTTTTAAGATACGCTTGCAAGATAGTTGATTTTGTAATATATTTGCTATATACAGCTAATAAATAAAATAAGCATATTGTGAGAAGTGTTTTTGGAAAATTCTATTCATACTATTTTAGATAATTTGCAAACACCTATTTGCTTATTTAATACCAATGGTGAAGTTTTGCATCAAAACTCATCACTTAAGGCACTGAGCTCTCCTGAAAATACTGCTACACTAATTGCTGATATTTTAGAGAATACAGATTTATTTAGAACTCATATCTTAGAAAAAGAAATTTCAGGTTTTAGATTTAATATACATATCAAATCTTTGATTAGTGATAACATACAAATGTTCACTGCCGAGTTTATTGCGGATAATATTATTGAAATAAATAATTTTAATGAGACAGCTATTCCTAAGCTAATAGAATCTAATGGTAGGATAGTGTCTGTGAACACTGCATTCCAGAATTTAATAGGTCAAGCTATAGATACCACTCAAAATATTACTCTAAAGAGTTTATTTTATCCAGCTGAAATTGAGAAGATTAATAAACATAAAGAACTTCAATTGGAAGAAATAGCTCCTGCAAAAGGGATTACTCTTCATCTGAAATCAAAGACACATGCAAATATTATCTGCAAAACAATAATTGAAAACTCAGAAACTACATCTACATTCATGTTCTGGGATATTTCTAACTTGGTGCAAAAAAGTGATAACTTACTTAAGGATTATAACAGACTACTCAAATTGATAGATAGTCTACCTATTCTACTCTTTGCTATAGACTATAATAATAAAATTATGCTTTGGAATAAATCAGCTACGAAGTTATCAGGCATAGAGAGACACAAAGCAATCAATAAAAACTGGAAAGACATATTCGAGCAAATAGTAGAAAAAAACTATATAAACAACGATTTCTTTATGTTGATAGAAAAAAAAGAATCTATGGTAAATAAAGAATTAGAATATGATTTAGACGGAAATAAAACTGTACTTTCATTTACAACTTTTAAAAATGAGTACCCTATTTCAGATATTAGCTTTTGGGGAATTGCCACAGATATAACTGAGATGAAACAAACTCAATATTATAAAGAAGAACTTATAGAAGAGCTCACCGCTTCCAGAGACACAATTACTCAAGATGCCTTTAGAGCTATATCATTAAACGAACGTTTAGCAGATTCGGAAGAGCAACTAAGGCAAGCAAATGCAACTAAAGATAAATTCTTTTCTATTATTGCACACGACTTGAAAGGACCTATTCACTCTTTTACAAATTTGACAGCAGTCATTTTAAAAGATTTTGATATTTTAGATAAAACTGAAACATTAGAACTATTACAAGCTATATATAAGTCTGCAAAACAGTTAACAAATTTACTTGAAAATCTGCTCCAATGGTCCAGAACCCAAACCAATAGAATAAACATTCAACCTGAGAACATACATATAGATCAACTAATTGCACACAATATTTCATTATTAGATCAATATGCAGCTAATAAAAATATTAGTCTTATTAGCAAGCACCTAGGCAACCAAATAGCTTATGCAGATGAGAATATGGTTTACACAGTAATTAGAAATTTGATTTCCAATGCCATTAAATTTACTCACCCGGGTGGTAAAATACTCGTAACAAGCATAGGAAAATCTGATATAGTAGAAATTTCAATTTCTGATAACGGAGTTGGTATAAGAAAAGAAGACATTGACAATCTATTTAAAATTGATATTTATCATTCTACAATGGGAACTCAGCAAGAAACCGGCACAGGGCTTGGACTGATCCTTTGTAATGAGTTCATTCAAAAAAACCAAGGTAAACTATACGTTGAAAGTAAAATTGGCAAAGGAAGCACTTTCAAGTTTGAACTACCTATAGGCAATAATGTGTCTTTAACTCCTAATAATATTAGCCCTTTAGAAGCAGATAGTTTGTCTATTGAGGACGAAGAAATATTTGATGAAATGTTATCAGAGCATCACCCAGCTGCTCAAATTGACATAGATACACTTGACGAAGTGCTATTGGAAATTATACTACATGACTACATTCCACAAGCCAAACAACTATTAGAAACTATGCTGATTGACGATATTAATCTATTTGCATCAAAGCTGAATGACTTATCAAAACAATACGACGCAATCGATATTATACAGTTTTCTGAAGAGCTTGGAGCTTATTGCGAAAATTTTGATTTGGTAGATATTGAAAACTATTTAAATTTATTTATAAATTTAGAAAAGCAATATGGAAAGTAGCAATAGCTCAAGACCTACTGTACTTATAGTAGATGATATGATAAAAAATCTTAAAGAGGTTGGTGGCTATCTCAAACAAGCCGGATTGAACATCTCGATGGCTCAGGATGGATTGCAGGCATTGAAGATTTTAGAAAAACTCACACCTGATCTGATTCTGTTGGATATTGTCATGCCAAAAATGGATGGTTTTGAGACTATACAAAACATCAAAGCTAATGAAAGACTTAAAGATGTACCAGTCATCTTTTTCACTTCGCTCGACGAAACTGACAAGCTTATGAAAGGATTCCAGCTTGGGGCTGTTGATTATGTAATAAAACCGGCAAAGCAAAACGAACTACTCGCTAGAACGCGTACTCATCTTGAACTCAAATTTGCTAAAGACAGGATATTAGAACAGAATAAAAAAATTACGGAACAAAATCTTAAAATGGAGAAACTACTCCACGATAAAAATGAGTTTATGGGCATCACTGCTCATGATTTACGCAATCCTCTACATTCAGTATTGAGTAATATTGAACTTCTTAGAAAATATAGCCATAAAATGAATGAAGACCAAAAAAAAGAGCGATTAGACCAGATAGAAAGCATAACTCAAAGGATGTTCAATATAGTCAATGATTTACTAGAAATAAATAAAATGGAAGAAGGCAAGCTACAGTTTAATATCACCAAAATCAATATTGATAGAGTATTCAGTAAAATTTTAAAAAGCTATTCGACTGTATCCAAAAAGAAACGAATCAATATAGAATATAAGTCTAACACTCTAAACAAGCTGATATTGGCAGATGAAGTCAAAATGGAGCAAGTAATAGAAAATCTAATTTCCAATGCCTTTAAGTTTTCTCCATTTTATACTAAAATAACAATAACAATAGATGACTTTGATAAGCTTAATAAAACTTCTAAATCTATGCTTATTGCTATCAGTGATGAAGGTCCCGGAGTAAAAGAGGAAGAGCAAGGTAAACTATTTGATAAATTTTCTAATACCTCAAACAAGCCTACTGACAACGAAATGTCTTCAGGTTTAGGACTATCTATAGTAAAAAGGCTAATAGAAGCAATGAATGGGGAAGTTTGGTTCGAGCATACTGATGAAGCAAAAAAAAGCGGTGCAACTTTTAAAATAGTCATGCCCCGCCCTTTGAAAGAAGAAAGTGATTAAAGCTCTATATTTAAATATTTCTTTTTTATATATTCTACAGGATTTTCTTTTTCATCAGCTTCCTGTAAAAAGTGATAAATATATGCTTCATTGAAATCAATTGATGCCAAAAATTCTTCAACTTTTTCTGCAGTTTCCTGGCTGATGTTTTTCAAATCATATTCCATTTTCGACTCCTATTAATTACTTTGTTTATGTAACGAATGTAAGAAATGAATATTTCTAATCTTCGAAAATATCTTCGGAACTGCTGCAATAGTAGAAGTCTAAAATATCACCAAAGTTGTACTCGCTCAGTTTCATCACTGATTCTCCACGTTCGCCGTATTCTTTGAGGTACTCTAAAAGTCCCTGCTGCTGCCATACAAAACTCTGCTTGATAGTAGGGAATCTTCTTGCTAGATGTCCATATCTGTTTTTTGATTTTGCTGACCAATACCAAACAAACAGCTCTATCCTAGTCCTATCATTTGAAAGTGCAATTGCCATAGGAAGAAAAATATTAATCAGTATTTCTGTGCGTAATGCCTGACCTTCGCTCATTATATTATTTTTATTGAGTACATGGAGATCTTCTGCAACAAAAGTAGATTCTATGGAAATTTCTTTGAGCCCGTCATACAAAATAGTATTTGAAATTCCACTTATTATCTCTCCTAAATCCTGTTTTGTATAAGCCGGGCGACGTCTGCGTTTGTTATACCTCTCCATAAACTGACGGGTATAATCAGAGAGTGCTTCCTTTATATTTAGCTTTTTCAGTAGATTTTTTGACTCAGTTGCTTTTCTCAAAAGTCTAAGAAGCGCAAAATTTTGAAGAACATCTATACTCTGCAAATCAATTTCATGCTCTATGGAGTATTCCACTTTCTCTAATGTATCATTTGGAATTATTAAAGTATCGAATTTTCCTGTTTGCTCTTTAACATTTTCGCATACTATATGTAAAATCACATTGCTGTATCGTTGGTCTTCTGAATGTTTATGGTGAGTCCAGTCCGAACTTTTTAGGTGAAACTCTCCATCTCCTATATATACCATCCCGTCTAATAAAATTGCTATATCAAGCAAATCTGGCCCTTCCTTTACATTAAGCTTACCGGGCGAGAGTATTTGCAATCTTTTCCCGGACAAAGTTTCAAATACCAATGCAGGATTAGAAATATACTTATGCAGTTTTGGTTGAAGTTGTTTCTCTGTCAATTTCATCTTTTTCTACTCCTGCACATAGTCATATATTTCATACTTCCAGAAGCGAGTAAAACCAAACTTCTCAGCGAAAATGAACTCATCCCCCTCACTTGGCAGTTCTCCGTAGGAATTTTTCTTTATAGAACGAATAAGATACTGCTTAGCAAAGAGACTATCATCATAAATAAATGTTCCCTTAGGTGAATAGATAACACTATCTGCACAGCGATAATCTACATTAGCTATTTTAAAGTGATATTCTTTAGCTATGGTGGTATCAGTGAGCTCCTTATTTAGTTTGAAAAGCGAAACATAGAAAGGAAGCCTGTCATACTTATCTATTATATTGATATCACGCTTTCCCCAGTAAATATTAGTATCATCAACTGCCGCACCGAACATAGTAACATTAGGGAAAGTGCCTTCATACTCTGTAAACTTGCAAATATATGTATGGTAAGTGGCAAGTCCGGTAGTGTCCCAAAACTCTAGACACCACTTATACTCGCCTTCTGTTAAAATTTCTAATTGAGCTTCCTGTCCGTCTTGTGATTTATATTTGAATACCCCACCTACCTGAGGTTTCCATATCGTATCAGGGGTATAAGTATCTATTGGTGGATTTACGACAGTTGTTGTTTCATCTTCACCAGCACAAGATATGATAAAAATCATCATTAGAGCAGAAAGGAAGTATCTCATAGCACTACATATATTTGTTAAACTCATTTCTATAATTCAGAGCCACTTCTCTTACTTTATCTGCAAAATCTGCGCCTGATGAAGCATAAATCACACCACGTGAAGCATTGATAATAGCCGGACCACCCGCATTAGCTTTTATTACTGCTTCTATATCTCCACCCTGAGCACCAACTCCCGGAATAAGCAAACAGTTATTGGGAATAACTTCTCTTATCTCAGCAAGTTCGCTAGGGTGAGTCGCACCAACAACATATCCTATATTTTCAAACGAAGCCCATTTCGAAGTAGTTTCGATTACATGGCGATACAAGGTTTTGCCGTCTGCTTTGAGATATTGAAAGTCTTTTGAGCCTTTGTTAGAAGTAAGACCAAGCACAAAAACCATCTTATCAGTATAGCTAAGGAATGGCTCTACAGAGTCGCTACCCATGTAAGGATGTACAGTAATAGAGTCGGCATTAAAGTGCTCAAAACATGACTTAGCATAAGCCTTGGAAGTATTTCCGATATCTCCCCGTTTAGCATCTGCCACTACAAAGCTTTCGTCAGGAATAAGCTCCATAGTTTTTTCCAGTACTTCAAACCCCTTTATTCCATATTGCTCATAGAATGCATAATTGATTTTAAAAGCAGGTGCTATGTCTTTAGTTGCATCTATTATTGCTTTATTAAACTCCACCATCCCTGCAAAATCTTTCGATATTCCTTCAGGAAGTTTACTTATATCTGTATCTAAGCCAACGCATAAAATCGAATTAGTCTTTTCAATTGCAAATTTTAGTTTTTCAAAGGCTTTCATGTTTCCCCGTTATAAAGATTTTTTAAATTGCTGATATTTATCTGTAAATATATTAGCTTCTGTCGGTTCTGAAATATTATTCTCTTTAATTAATTCATCTACTTTTTGTATCCTTTCCTCCGGCATCGGGTGAGTAGAAAGCAATTTCTCTAAGAAATTACTGGAGCTACCACCATTTTCAGTTATCTTATTAAAGAATAGCTTAATAGCACCGGGGTACCATTTACTAGTTTCAAGATACTTGAAAGAATACTCGTCTGCTTCAAATTCGTCAGACTGACTGTTCTGCATAAATGCAACGTTAGTAAGTATTCCGGCAGCCAGTTCTGCAGTAGCATCAGGGTCAGTTCCCAGCACTAAACCTAAAAGGAATTCGGCACCATAAGCTTTTGTCAGCCTTTTAGTTGAGTGTCTTCTTTCTGCATGAGCTATCTCATGAGCCATAACTCCGGCTAGAGTAGCCTCATTATCCAAAAACTTAAGCAAACCGGTATATACATAAATATATCCACCGGGAGCTGCAAAAGCATTTACAACATCGTCCCTATTTATCAAAGTAACAGTATAGGCGAATTTATCTCTATACTCTATCTCAGGCGAGTCGATTATCTGATCTACCATATCCTGAACATATTTTGTAGCAGCTGTATTATTTAATATGGGATACTCTACATTGTCCGAGCGTATCTGAGCATCCAAATCCTGACCTAATTTAATATCGTCATTAGCTGAGAAGATATTGATTGTCGTAATATCATCTACATCTGAGCATGAGCCCAGTAAAAGCATCATGAAAGATACTATAAATAGCGTATAAGTCTTTTGCAGTTTAAGCATTATTAAGTCCTTATATTGAGCAATAGTATAATAAACCAAATATTATATTCATTTACAAATTATTTAAGCCAAATTCTTCAGGATAACTCACTTTGCTAAGAATCAATCCCTCCGGCGGAGCTACTTTGACTTGCAAAGAGCGATCTGACCTTCGGAATGCCTCTTCCAAATCCGCTTTTGTAAGCCTCCCACGTGCTACATCCAGTGATGCTCCGACGATGATACGAACCATACTATATACAAAACGATTAGCCGCTATATCAAGTCTGTATTCATCTTCAGATATTTTTATCCATTCGCACTTAGTTACATTGCAGCGATAGAATTTTTTGGCAGGATTGTATTTTGAGAAAGGAGTAAAATCTTTTTCTCCTAAAAAGATATGCTGCAGGTCTATCATTAATTCCGGATTTATAGGGTACTTATAATATGCATGAAAACGACTTTTGAACACACTTTCGCTTAGAATCAAATTATAACTATACTCTCTGCCTATTGCATGAAACCGAGGATGGAAATCTTTATCTAATATTAAAGCAGATTTTATTCGAATGTCTTTAGGTAATCTGGTATTGAATGCCGTCACGATTTTGTCTGATGGAATAGAAAAGTTATCATCAAGCTTTAGTGAAGCCACCTGACCTGATGCATGCACTCCTGCATCAGTCCTACCCGAACCGTCTAATCTATACTCAGCACCCGTAAGCCTACGCATAGCCTTCTCTATTTCCCCTTGCACGGAACGCTCTTTAGGTTGAAACTGCCAACCGGAAAAATCAGTTCCGTCATACTCAATTTTTAAAACTAAGATTCGCATAATATCCCCATTTATAATATGCGAATATATGGATTTTTTGCGGAATGATTAAGTGGAGAGTAGGCGAACATTTCTATTCTTAACTAAATCTATAACCTTTATTCCATAACAGCTTGCATAATCAGCCAATTTAGAATCCGCGGTAATTAAATATTCAGCCTGTTCTGATAGTTCTAAAACCTTTAAGTCTGTCAGTCCAATTTCTTGAAATAATTCAAAATTTGATTCAATTATTAAGCTTTCCAGATATCTTTCACTTGAATATTTTACAAAATCTAAAAATTTCTTGGCATATATTCTTCTGTATTTCCCTTTAAATTTATTTAGTAAATTATCTACTTCACTTAGAATATCTGGCAAAGTAAATATTTCTTTTTTGTAAGTGAGTTTTAGTAAGTATTCAAAATCCGCTTTATCATAAATAGAAGTACGCTTATGTGTCTCTATCAATGCTGGATTCATAAGCCCCAAGACATAAACTACCAAAGCATTAGTATCAATTACTACCATCAGAATTTAAACATATACAATCCAACAACACTTTTATCTTTGTCTATTCTGATTTGCTTGTATATACGCTCATATTTCCCGGTAAAAGCAATTAAACTTTCTTCTTTCATTTTATCTTCTATCACAAACGAGACCACAACTAAGTAGTTATCACCATCTTTTTCTACTTGCTCTAACCTTATATCAAATATGTCTTTTTCGTAGGAGTCCTGTACAGCCAGTGATGCAATTTTAAATAGTTCTTTGAAATTCATACTAATTCTCCTTTTAGATTGTATCCGCAATATACAACAATTGAAATTAACCCACTAATCTGCACTTGGAGAGACAACACCACCCGAATCTTTATTAGGTAAAAGCCTGAAATCTATTCCTGACTTCATATCGCCATCTTCAGAGAAACCGATGTATATTTCCTGACTTGGAGGATCAGTTATCATATTCAAAAGTCCGAGCTGAGTTTTATCTACATAAACATCATAATATCCCGGAAAAAGTCCGAGATGGTAAAAACTGCCATCAGAGAATACGTTTACTGTAACATCTTTACCTGTTTTTTTACTGATAATATGCAGTTTTACACCCGATTTACCATTTCTGTTCCCAGAAGAATCTTGAGTAAACACCTGACCTTCTATTAATCCTGTAACAGTAAATGGTATATCTATCGATTTAAAAGTATTAGGATCTGCTATAAAAGAGAAATCATCCCATAATGGACGAAGTAATGGATTTTTGAGTCCACTATTATTAATAATAACATTATATTGATAGCCCGGACGTAAGTTAGAAACTGTTTTATATTCATCGTCTCTATCTCCGAGAACAGATGCGCGCGGCACTCTAATAGGCACTCCGGTTAAAACTTCCTCGCCATCGTCATAGCTTAAGTTACCATTGCTATCTATAAAGCATTTGATAGTGGCAAGTCCGGAGTTGCCGGTATAACTAAGGCGCTTACTAGGAAAGACGTTAAATCTATCAGTATCAAACCCTAAAGAACCATCCAAGTTATTATTAATGCTTTGATTTGACTCGCTTAGCTCAGCTCTGCTGCTAAACCTTGCGAAATCCATATTGAGACTCAAATTAATATTGAAACTTGAGTAATTACTTACTAAATTATTTCTATAGTTTGCACTTATAGATAATATTCGGAATAGACTTTGAGAGATAGAGGCGCTTAAGTTAGTAAACTGCCCAATATTCAAATCATAATTGAAGTTTGTTGAAATACTTGTTCTGCCTAATGCTCTTGAATCTTTAAGAAATGGAAGTTGCAAATAGTAAGATACTCCACAATTAATATAGTGATTGTAGCTATTGTCCAGATCTTTCATTATAGTTTGAGCTAATCGGTAGGAGTTATTTATTCTAATAGAACCAATATTACCGTAAGTGTTAACAGAATAGTTTCCGGTCAGTCTGTTACTATATTGGTCTACATCTGCTCGAAGTCGCAAACTAAAAGGTAAATAGGGTATTCGTGGCAGGTTGACATTTAATTGATATTCAGCTTCTTTGCCATATTTATCAACTTCCGAATCACTCTTATATTTCATATACGACAACTCGTAGTGGCCTATCTGCGAATTAGCATAAGCTATCATAGTTCTGTAAAAGTTATCATGAGAATATGCAAAGCTGCTGTATGCTCCGCCCATTAGCCTAACAGTACTATTGCTGACAAGTAAATTTACTTTATTATCTATATTATAAACATTACTAACAGAAGTACTCAGCCAATCTGTAACCCCAGTCTCTACTATGCCATCTACAATATATTCTTCATAATTTATATCTTTACCACTCGTTAGCGTATACCTAACTTGGCCGGGCTGAAGCATCATGCCCGGGATATTGACTGTTTCCTTTTTATAATCTCTTTGCCCCGAAGGACTATAAATTTTTGTTTCGATAATTGAATTACCATAAGTCAGTGGCAAAGCAAATCGGTAGCGTCCGTCTTCCTCGCATCTGAATTGCTTGACTAAGCGAGAATTTACATATATTTCTATCAAACTGTATGGTTCAGTAATATCTTCAAACTGAAATTCATCAAATACCTTTCGATTATCCATTTCTCTATTTGAAATAGATATTCCCTGTAGGTTTGAATATTTATTCCTGATATTAGAACCGGAGGAACCAAAGTTTAAAGAATTTCCTGTTACATAACCAACTCTTAGAGAATTAAGATATTTATTTTTATTGAACGGAAACTGCCAGTTGTATCTAATATTTTGAAATTTTGTTTGGCTGTAGGTATTATAAATATAGCTATTGTTTATTGCCAATTCCCCACCTAATAATTGCATCCCGAGGTTAGTGTTTAACCCGATTACAGTTGACTGCTTGTTTGTATTCGAATTGATTCCGTAGTTTACCACACCTCCATCTATTATCTTGAAGTCTCGCCCGTACATCAAAGGAGCAAAAACTTCTTCGCTTGCCAATCCTTTTAGTTTTAACTTGTTATATCTTAGGTTGTATTCTTCTAAAAGCGGCATTTCATACGTAGATTTGAGAAGACCGATTAATCCAAGCTTGCTGACAAAGATTTCCACGTCCAGTATTTTACTAAATTCTGACGCAGTTATGTACATATCTAATTCATTTATGATGATGCTGTCTTTCTCAATTTGATAAGAATCGCCTTGCAGGTTAGTAGCTTCATACGTGGTAAAATCTATAGAATAACTTCTCTCCTCTGAGCTTACATAGCCTGATAGTATTTTGGAAGATGGGTCATATTCTTTATAAATACGGAGGAAATCGAATATCTCGAAAATCGGGAAGTACACTGCATCTTCTTGTATATACACTATCATGTCTTTTTCAAAATTTACATATTTGAAAGAAAAGACACCCTCGACAGCTTCCGAGCAAGAAACCACCGAAGGCATCAGAGATAGCAAAAAGCACATAAGTGCAATTTTTATGTACAGAGTTGCACGCACTAAATAATTTCCGTTTAGATGATATATTGTTTACTTCACTAATACATAAGCATATACTAAAGCACAGTCAATCCATGGCTTTTGAAAGTAAATGCTATCTCTATTTTTTACCGAAACACTTATAAATTAGTTTCCTCTTTCTGCTTTAACTTTTATATCAAAAGTTTTATCAAAAGGGGTAAATGATGCTCGATAGTCTTTTGGTATATCATCTAAATCGTTATTGAAGGAAAATTTGGCTTTGTACGAGCCCGCTGGCAAATCTGTTTTGGGAAAGTTAAACTTACGCTTACCCTCGAAATAATATGGGCATGGCTCTTCTTTTTCAGCTACAAGATTACCGATTTCATCAAATATTTCTATCTTTGTTTTGCTTAGAAGTGGAGAGTTACCCGTACGTTTATAATTTAAAAGAAGATTAGTGTTCGCACTATCAGTACCTACTGCAAGATAAACTATATCTAAATTAGTGTTTGTTTCTCCTTTTTTATACCCAATAAAAGTAACCATAGAGAATGCAAGGTTAATCCCTACTTTTACATCGCCTTCGGCGTTGGAGGAATCTATTTGTTTAGCGGTTTTCATGCCTGTAGTTCTTATTCGAGACCAATAGAAGCCATCTTCCAAGTTGCCGGAACCTCTTAGTAAGAATCGAACTGTTTGCCTTTCTCCGGGTTTTAGTTCAAACTTTTTAGGAAAAATTGCCAGACGATTCGCTATTGAGTATTGCTCTGCAGTGAGTGAGTCGTTATATTTCATAGCTATATTGCCTAAGGAGTCAGGTGCAGGATAGCCATATTCAAGTCCTACAGTTACTTCTTGTACTTCATTGCTCGAATTAGCTACAAACATTTCTGCAGATCGTGAGTGTTTATCTATGAATACAGCGGGTGGCATTACCGCCACTTGCGCTTTAAGTGTCAAAGAAAAGAATAGAAAAGATAAGATTATTATTATGTGCTTTTTCATTATTGCTACCTCTATTATAAGTAAAATTTAGAATTTCAATCTCTACATACTTTTTGCAATACAATAACTTATAGCGATGTCTTTACTTTTTGCCAGTAAAGTCTATAGTCTAAAAAGTACAGTATTCCACTTGAACGAACTGAGTAAAAGTGTACTCTCCCGGAGGAGTGCTCGGTGACACTTGTATCGAGTTTACATTCATCTTTACGTAGATATTGCCAGTTAGTAAATTGTGAAGACCGTTAAAATAACATATCCATAAACATTGGCCTGTGTGGCTATATTTGAAGCTCAAATCAAGAACAATCCCTTGCTTTGTTGTTTCTGTATCGATATCTGTACATATCCATTTTAACTGCTGACCTGATATTGTAAATATACTTTCGTTAAATGGCGACTCAAATGTCGAAGTCGAACCAGCTACCACAGCACCCAAATCTATATCATTAGAAACAGTAACCTGAAGTGGAATGGGTTGATTGTTATTATGACAATAGGAATTCACATTTACTTGCGCATCTGCCGCTACCTGCATTAATAAAACAAATATGATTATATAAAAGTATTTCACTTTTTTGATTCCTTGTTAAAAAATCCCTGTCTTAGCCAAAGTCAGGGATTTTATATTTTTTCTATTAAAATCCGGTATAATAAACACTTACTGTGAATGGGATAGTATAATTCCCTGGAGGAGTACCTTCCGCAGCTTCTATTTTTGTAATAATCATATAAGCTTGTTCAATTCCCACATGGGGATCACTTTGAGTTTCATATAATCCCGTTTCCCAAACATTTGTGTTCAATTTGTTGAACTCATTTGGTCGTGATGCTGAGTGCCATGAAACAGTTGCTTTAACCTGATTAGTCGGGTCGCAATATTTCATCTCACCAGAACTTGCACAATTTGTAGCATTGAAGTTAATTGTAATAGGTTGGTCTCGTTTACCCCAAGCTTTAAATGTATAAGTTGGTTCAATATATCCACCTTCAAATTCATCTTCAGTCCTACTAGTGCCTTGCACCAATATCAAGTCCGAACTTCCAACACCAGCATTACTAATTGGATCGATTATGCAAGTAAGCTGCTCTAATATTTCGATGTTAACAGTTGCTTGATTAGTTGGTTCTGGGTCTGGTTGCGTTTCAGCACTATAAACATATACCGGAGAGATTATTATTATTGCAATCAATATTGCAAAGATTTTTTTGAATAAATACATATACACTCTCCTATTTAATTTATATAGTAGGGACATACTTAGTCCCTACTATATGAGATAATCTTCTTAGAAGTTTGTATAGTACACACTTAGAGTGTAAGTATATGAATAATCGCCAGCTTCAGAATCCATTGCACTAATTCCATTCACTGTAAAGTCTAAATCAATATCACCATCGTTACTACCAACTGCTACTTCACCATCTGTAGCGTCAGCAAAAGAGATAGTAGGAGCTGTAGCATCTGTAGAACCTGTTGGTTGTGTAGCTATCACAAAATCTAAACCATAAGTCAATGCATAGCCATTTGTAGATATTACATTATAAGAAAGTGCTTCTAAACTACCAGTTTCAGGATTGTAAGAATCTGTACCTTCAACTACAGCAAAATCAAGAACAGACTCAGTAGTTACTACTATTTGTTGTAATACTGTTAAATTGATTGTTGCATCTGCTGTTGCAGGCATTAATTCAATACCAGGACCAGTTACATCATCAGCGAACATATTAACAGAAGCGAACATTGCGAAAGCGAGAGCGATTGCGAAAAACTTTTTCATCTTACTTTTCCTTTATGGATTATTTAAATGTTTTGTTAACTTTTGGATTTTGTATTTACTTCGTGCCTAGGATGTGAAGTAATTTTTAAAATCCAGTCCCGATTTATTCGGGTAAGTTATGTCATTGATTGTTTTTTGTTTGATTAGTGTTTGGTCAACCATGTCATAACTTTCACAAGCAATTTACTTCTAAAACAGTAGCTACACAATACCATAAGTCCCTGAAAATAAGAGAATAAGTATTGTATATTACTTGTCAATAGATAGCAAATAATACTTAATTCTGCGGAAAACCCTTAGGATTTCTCTTCTAATTTTTCAAGGTAATATTAACCATCATTCTCGTATTCTTTCGGCTATCACTATATTTAGGAAGATTGCTTTTAAACAAATATTTATGTTATTATTATTTATACTTTTTGATATTTAATTTTATTTTTTTTTGATATTTCGCATTTTTAATTATATCTGCGTAGTTTTTGAAATAATTAGTAGAATTTGCGGATTAGTACGTATATATTATGAAAGGTTCAATAGCTTTTTTAGCAACTATTTTGCGTATTTAGAATATAAATATCTAAAAGTCTATCTTTTTTCAAATACTATAGTTTGTTTGTGGTATTGATTGATATGCACAAAGGAATTTGGGAGTATAGATTGGGTTTAAACAATTGGTTTTGAATTATTAGTCTCAAACGGGATAAAAAAAAAGGGCGTTAGCCCCCATATTTTTTTATTTAAAATCTTTTCGGCTATCGTCTTCCTTTTTAGAATAGATAATATTGATAAGATGTGGTACATTTCGTGCCCCAAACTTCGCCAGCATATTTCTGCGGTGAGTCTCTATGGTGCGTGGACTTAAACATAGTTTTGTAGCTATCTCAGAAGTTGTAAAGCCTTCTAACATATAATCTAATACTTCTCTCTCGCGAGAAGTAAATTCATGTCCAAGACAGCAATTGACTTTGTTTGGAGTTCTATTTTGAACCAGTGCCATAGTTACATCAGAACATAAATATTGTTTCCCTTCCAATATCTTTTCCATAGCACACACAAGTTCTTCTACGTCTACATTTTTACTTACAAACCCCTTGGCTCCTAAATTGAGTGTTTTTTTAATCAATTTAGGATCTAACTCTGCGGAAAGCATCATAACCTTCAAATCAGGATTTTCCGGAATTAACTGTTCAAGAACTTCGTCACCATATTTGTCAGGCATTTTAATATCTAATACAAGTAAGTCTGTATTTGAACTATTAACGAATGCCAACACCTCACTGCCATTTTTTGCGGCACCAACCAACTCCATTTGCTTATTTTCTTGAACTAACTGTTGAAGAAGAGAAGAAAACAAAGGCTCATCATCTGCGACAAAGACTCTACTAACTTTCATGCCTTATTACCTATATTAATCATATAAGTTTGATTTTGAATAAGTAATATACAATAATTATTTTTAAGCTCAAACTAATATTACTTATTTTTATATATTTCCGTTGTAATACCTATATTGATACCAGTATATATAATTTTTTTATACCTAACCTCAAGTAAGTATTAATCTTTTATATCGGTACTAACTACCTTTTTTATAAAATACGTATTTTTGCATTCTGAATATATTGTATATTATATCAATTAGTTAATAGATATATTAATAGGCAATCTGATGAAAAAGATACTTATCGCCGATGACCATAGACTTTCTGCGGAACTACTTAGCAAGTATTTAAGTATTAGTTTTAATCAGAAGGATATCTCGATTGCAGCAAATGGAAAGGAAGTGCTCCAAAAAGTGCAAGAGGAGCAACCTGATTTGCTATTATTAGATTTAAATATGCCTGAAATGGATGGTATCAAAGCTCTACGCAAAATTAGAGAATCTAATAACGAATTGAAAATTGTTATTTTATCTGCACTTACTGAGCAGTGGCTAATCAATCAAGCTAAACAATACGGAGCAGATATATATATCAGTAAAACATTCAATTTCCGAAATTTGGTGCAAGTTATCAATAGACTCGACAGAGGAGTTAAAGATTTGCCTTTTTCATATTTCTAATTTCGGAGTGCGGATTTTTTATTATGCAACTTTCTCATACCCATACATGAAGAGTTATGTTATAGATTAATCTGCTCCAAATATTTCAAAATCGAAAAATGCCCCGCACCATTTCTGAATGCGGGGCACTTTTGCTCTGTCAAAATACTAATTTATAATGACTATGCTAACGGTTCGAAACGACCTTGGAAGAATCTCAAGTATTGTGGTTCGTAAACCATTTTCAAACCTTTCGCGTTATGGCGATTAGCATATAATTCTATGACTGATTCAGCTACAACGTCCATGTGAGACTGAGTATAAACACGGCGAGGAATAGTCAAACGAACTAATTCCAATTTAGGGAAGTAGTGTTCGCCGGTTTCTTTATTACGGCCTGCAGAAACGATACCACGTTCCATAGCACGTACACCAGACTCAATATATAGATTAGCAGCAAGAGACTGTGCAGGGAATTGATCTTGTGGGATGTGATCGTAAAATGCACGAGCATCCAAGAACACAGCGTGACCGCCGATAGGTTTTACAACAGGCACACCAGCTGCAATTAATTTATCGCCTAAGTATTTTACTTGTCTGATTCTGTAAGACATATAAGTATCATCAGCTGCTTCTTCCATGCCGCGAGCCATAGCTTCCAAGTCACGACCTGCAAGACCACCATAAGTATGAAGACCTTCATATACAACAACCATGTTACGTAACTCTTCGAAAATATCAGGATCGTTAAGAGCAACAAAACCACCGATATTCACTAACAAGTCTTTTTTACCTGACATAGTACAAGCATCAGATAAAGCGAAAAATTCCTTCAAGATTTCTGCAACAGATTTGTCTGCATAACCTTCTTCTCTTTGTTGGATATACCAAGAGTTTTCCATACCACGAGTAGCATCGATAACAACTTTGATACCATTATCATGAGCTAATTTGTGAACTGCTTTCATGTTTTCCATAGAAACAGGTTGGCCACCAGCCATGTTTACAGTAGCACCAACAGTAATATAAGCGATATTTTCACCGCCTTTTTCGTCAATTAATTTTTTGAATTTATTGATATCAACATTACCTTTGAACGGGTGTTCAGAGTCAGGATTATGAGCTTCGTCAATGATAACATCGACAAAAGTACCACCTGCTAATTCTTGGTGCAAACGAGTTGTTGTAAAGTACATATTACCCGGTACATATTGACCTTTTTTGATCAATGCTTGAGAAAGCATGTGCTCAGCACCACGACCTTGGTGAGTAGGTACTAAGAATTTGTAACCATAGTATTTACGTACATTTGATTCTAAGTAGTAGTAGTTTTTACTTCCGGCATAAGCTTCATCACCTAACATCATACCAGCCCATTGATAATCACTCATAGCACTTGTGCCGGAGTCAGTCAATAAGTCAATATATACGTCTTCGGATCTTAGTAAGAAAGTGTTATAGCCAGCTTCTTTTATAGCTTCTGCACGATCTTCTCTTGAAGTTACTTTCAAAGGTTCAACAACTTTAATTTTGAAAGGTTCTGCCCAAGATTTGCGTTGTTCAGCCATCAGTTAAATCCTTCTTAAAATTCATCAATGTAACATCCCCGCTTTTCGGGTTTATGTTAACTATCTATTAAACCGCTTGTATAAGTAGTTTTTCTATTAAGAGTAACAAATTTAGGAAAATAATTAGAATATTCCAAACGCTTTGGGAATAAACAAGTTAGAGTTTTCCACAATGATAACAATTTAATCGTAAACTTTTACTAATTACCTTTAGTTGTCTTTCGTGGTTTATTCTTTGTTGATATACAAAATTTTTAATATTGACACATATTAGCTTAGCCCATAGATCCGTATATATTTCTACACGTTACATATTTTAGTTTGATATTATCAGCTGTGATAAGTATATTGATGTTACTATGAAACGAGAGATTAAACATATTGATAGCCATTTTTATGGTGGTAATACTGACATCGCTGTCTATGGAAAATGCGGTGTAGCTATTGTACTATTTTCTTCAGGCGAAGATAATATTTTACAGTCTGAGAAAGACGGCTTGATTGAAATGCTTTTGCCTCTTTTGAAAAAAGGAAAATGCAAAATATACTCAGTTGCAAACCCATCCAATCACATTTGGAAGAATTCGCGTGCTTTAAATGAAAAATCAGAAATGTTGCTCGACTTTAATTTGTTTCTGACTTCTGAAGTATTGCCTTACATTTTTAATAGCTGTGGCACTCCCGTACCTATTATAACTGCAGGAGCTCTGGAAGGAGCCTACCACGCAGCTAATACTTTTTTTAGAAGACCTGATATATTTATTGGTACTATTGCCGTTAGTGGTCAATATGATTTATCTATATCAACCGGCGAATATTTTGATGATAACTGTTACTATAACTCTCCCGTTCACTTCCTGCCTAACCTGACTGATCCATATTGGATGACTTTCTTAAAAAGCAGACGACATATTTACTTAGCATCCGGCGAACATGATTCGGTTTGCGGTTCCACACTGGCTCTTTCAAGCATATTAACTGAAAAAAATATATTGCATGATTGCCATATCAATCAGGGAAATATAGAAAACAGTTTGACTGCTATTAATAAACAGCTTATAGAATCAATCTCCAGAATAATGTCTAAATCCGTCTGATAAAGTATTTACATTATTCCATTACTACAATTTTTTCTGCAATAATGAGTATATTTGTTATTATTTATAATATAGAATATAGGACTTATGATAGACACTCACGCACACTTAGATACTGAAGCATTCGATCAGGATAGAGAGGAAGTTATACGCAGAGCTATGGACAGTGGTTTGGAAGCTATAATTATTCCCGGAATTGAACCAAAAGATTTTGAAAGAGTAATATTATTAGCGCAAAAGAACAAAAATATATACTGCGGTCTGGGAGTTCATCCGCATAATGCAGCTGAGTATAATAAAGTAGTTGCGGATAATATTAGAAAGATAGCAAATGATGACAATGTAAAAGCTATTGGCGAAATTGGGCTTGACTACTATTATGACTTTACTCCAAAAGATGTGCAGATCAGTGCTTTTAAAAATCAATTAGCGTTGGCAAAAGAGTTAAATCTGCCTGTAATTATCCATAACCGAGAGTCTGACGAAGACTTGATTAGCACGTTAAAAGATATGCAAGACGGCACTTTAAAAGGCGTACTGCATTGCTTTTCGTCTGATGTAAATGTATTAAAACAAGCATTAGATTTGGGCTTCATGGTCTCTTTTACGGGAAATATTACGTTTAAGAAATCTACTTTGGGCGAGGTCGTAAGAGCCGCCCCCTTAGACAAAATTATGATAGAAACAGATTCTCCATATATGACTCCTGTACCTTTCAGAGGTAAGAGGAATGAACCTGAAAGAGTGAAATATGTGGCAGAAAAAATTGCAGAAATAAAATCAATTTCTACAGAAGAGGTAATATCTATGACTACAAATAATGCAAAACATCTTTTCAATCTTTTTATACTTGCCTTTGTATTTATTATTAGTTCCTTCTCTTTATATGCCCAGGAAACTGAAGAGGCTTACGAAGAAGGCGAATACTACGAAGAGGAATATGAAGGAGAGGAAGTAGAACTCCAAGACGGTGAATATATAGATGAAGAAACCGGCGAAATTATGATGAACCCTTTTGTCAGATATATTGGTTTTGGTCCTGTCATTGGTACTAATACCGTTGTGCAGTCACAACTAATATCTCAAAAAGAAGGTGGCACATTAGATAAGTCAGTTTCTTACGACGGTATCGTTGCTTATGGTGGAAGAATTATGTATGGCGTTACTGACTATCTGCTTTTAGAGGGTGCTTATACCTACTCTAAAAATACTAAAGTATCAGAAGAAAATGTAAACATAGATCCATTTACATATACAGTATATAATTTATCTTCTCACTGGATACCTAATCCTAAAAATCGTATCAACTTTTTTGCTACTATTGGTATGACTTACTTTTCCAGCAATATCTCTATTTATGATGAAGCGCTGGATGCAAGGGTTCCTAAAACAAATAATCAGTTGGGCATGAATGTTGGTCTGGGGATGTTCTTCAATTTTGATATGGATACTTATGGCATGCTTACCTTATCAGCCGAATGGCGCGTAGACTTTAAGTTTGGCAGTGAAGCGATGTCTGTAGAAATTGAGGGTGATTCACGCCCTGCAGAGGTATCAGAATTCTTCTCTATTCCAAGATTTGGTGTTATCTGGTATCCACCGTTTTAAAGATAGATTCGAGTAAAACTATAGATTTTGAAAAAGACGCATTGTAATTGCGTCTTTTTTTTTGCAGAATTATTGCCACATTCAAGCAATTAGCCGAATATATAATTTTTTATTTTAAATTGGAATGTAGTAATTCTTTATTGGTGAGGTGCTGGAGTTGCTTAGTAATATCAAAATGACACTCACATTACTTCACTATATTAACTATCAATTTTGTATTTTAATATCTGATGCAATGCAATTTTGCAATTTCATTGCATTGGAGATGATACAAGTAATACATAATTTTTAAACCATGGAATCCAAATGTGAATAAAATACTTATGATACTTATGATTTTTATCATTTCTTGATTTTCAAGCTTACATGTAACGTTCAAGCATAGCCGACCTTTGCCGCAGTGCCTCGGAAGCAAATGTGTTAAAGGCCAAGCAACTACAGAAAGTGCAGCAGCTATGCTGTGTTCTGCGGAAGTCTAAACTGCTACGATTATTTATCCATTACAATATTTATAGTTTCATACGGCATTTCAATTTTATTTTCAATCAATTTATCGAGTATTTTTTCCCTTAATTTAAATCTGATTTTTACATGCTCTTTCTCATTTTTTATCCATACTCTAAACAATAATTCGATATTATAGTCATTAATTTTGTTTAATACAATTTCAGGTTCAGGCTTAGAGAGATAAATCTCATTATCTTGAACTAATTCAAATAAAAACATACGTAACTTGTTAAGATTTGTAATTGAAGAAACAGTGAAATCGATATCAATTCGCAAATTAGGGAAATTTGTATATGAGGCAACCATGGAATTTAAAATTTGTGAATTAGGTATTGATAACATTTTACCATCAACTGTAATAAGTCTTGTTGACCTCATCGTGATTTCTTCAACTTTACCATATTGATTATTTATTTCAATTAAATCACCAATTACGAAAGGTCTGTCCCAAAAAATAAATAACCCGGAAATAATATTCGATAATGCATCCTTTGCAGCGAAACCAATAGTTAAACCTGCGACACCTAAACTTGCTAACATAGAACCAGTATTAATACCTACTTGAGATAGTGCAGTAATTATTCCAATTAATAAAAGAATATTTTTGGTAATATTGTTAATAAAGTTTTGAAATGTTCCATCTATTGATATTTTTTTAAATAACACATTTAAAAATTTATTTAGTAGCTTCCATAAAATATGAAAAGCAAATAGTATGAATAATGCAGCAATTAAATTAGGAAGAAAGTTAATTATTGTATTTAAAAATGCTTCATAAGAAAATGTAGTATGTAAAGTATTAAAAAACTTGTCCATAATACCTCCAGTATCGACTTTTGCACAACAGTTTTAAGGTATAAAACGATTAACTATACAAGCAAATATAGCAAAATATATTTTCATTACTCGTTTAAAATACGTATAACATATCAATAAATTGGATATTAGGCTATCTTAAAACAAAACTTACCTCACATAAAAAACCTCTCTACTCTCCCATCAACTCTATCTCATAGCCGGATTTGCCTGGTTTCCAAATTGCTATCAAATTGAATTTCAGCTCTAATCTTGTCGGACAAAACTTCATTGTCAATCAGAATATTAACTATAACGTTTCGATGGATTCTTAATACCATTTTCACAACGTCAGCAACAGAATCAACCAGTATTTCTTTTTTCTTACAGGAGTCACTTTCAAGCCAGTCCTCAAGTAGTTTCGAGCCTTTACTTGCATCACATAACATACAACAAAGAGCTATATTGTCAATAATATTAATATTAATATTAAACTCATTTACAAAATACTCACTTGATGATTTGTTTTCTCGGAAATTGTTTTCATTCGAATATACTACACCTCAATAAACATATTTAGCATCTCCATCTTTGAAAATTTCTTCTGTATTTTTTTAAAATTTCCAATCGATTAGCCATAAATCTACATATTAATTATTTTACTCGAAGAAATCATTATCCAACTCTTTTACTTCATAAACTGCTTTAACCTGAATACCAACATTATATTGATGCAAAAGATCTACCAATTTTAAACCATCAATTAAGATAATTGTATGATGAGCATCGTGAGCTTTTTTAATTGCTCCTGTATCAAAGGATGATGTGGTAACGAAAACACCTTTTTGAGTATCTCCACTCATTGCTCCGATAAAATTACGAATGTCCTTTTCACGTACTTTATTTTCTCCATATCGCTTAGCTTGAATGTATATTTTATCCAATCCAAGTTTATCTTCATTAATTATCCCATCTATTCCACCATCTCCAGTTTTTGCTGTTTCAACAAAATCACCGTATCCCATTTTTTTGAGAAGAATAAGAATAACTTTCTCAAAATAGAATGGATCAATTTCCTTTAGTTTTTCTAATAATTCATCTTTTACCTGAATGTCAATTTGATTAAAACCTTCGTCAATTAGGTCTTGTGGTGATGCGTTCTTAATTATTGAAGGAGTCGATTCTTTTTGGGAGTTTTCCTCATTGTAAAATTCAAGGTAATTATCAGAGCTTTCAACTTGTTTTAAAGTCAAGTCTGATGTTGTTTGAGTTTTTCCTTTTTCTGTTATTCTTACAAATCCTCTTTTTGGGAATTCAATATATCCTCCCTTTTTTAAGTAAGACTTCCCCCAAGCGATCCTGTTAATTATTAAAAGGTCTCCACTTTTTGTTTTTTCTTCCAATTGCTCTTTTGAAAGTTCCGTATAGAATTGAGCGATTACTTTTTTATACAATTCTCTTGCTTGGAGAGTTTCTCCATTTTCTAACACTTTTAAAATTGGAATGAAAGTCTCATGAAATTTTGGCATTTCCATCTTTTATCTTGTCCTTTGGGTTCGTCTTAATTAAACACATAACTCGTTTATAAACTAAACGCTTAACTACATAAGCAAATATAACTATAAATAATTTAATTAATAGTTTAAATTTCGTACGGCATGTTGATAAAATATGAGGCTACATAAAAACAACACTTTCCTTACATTGTAGCAACCTACTCACCCATCAACTCTATCTCATAGCCGGATTTGCCACTATCTATATATTCTAATAATAGTTTCTTTTTGTCGAAGGCGACGTAGCATTTGGCTTCTTTGTCTTTTTCGCAGTAGTAGATGCTGTAGTCCAACCAAAGGTGTTTTGGTCTGCCGCTTAGGTCGATATTGATATCGCTTAGCTCGGCGGCGCTTTCCCAATTGCTTCCGTCAAAGGAGTAACGGAATAATGCCGGAGCGTCCTCTGTAAATTTCAGCTTTTCCGGCAAATCAATATTTATTCTAAAGTTACTGATTGCTTTTGCGATAAATTTCTCCTCGCTAAGCTTTTCTTTGAGTTGCATCTTATTATTGGCATTGATTTTTAAAGTGCTCACTTCTTTAGTATTTAGATTTGCTACTCGCACCAAGTCGTTATTGGTATCAGTGATATATAGTATATTGCCAACTACTTCCACATCATTTGGTTCGTTAAGCATTGCATCTTCAAAACTACCATCTTTATATCCTCTCTCCCCTGTTCCTATAAGAGATTTTAATTTCTTTGTCTTAGGATCCAGCACTTTAATCTTGTGGTTGTAAGTATCTGCTATATATATTAATCCATCGTGGTAAGTGCATCCGATAGCATGCTGAAGTCTGGATTTAGGGAAGCTTCCGTCCACATCTCCAAACTCAAATAGCCCTTGCCCTACTAGTGTAGATACCTTGCCGGATTGGCTATCTATTTTTCTAATGCCGCTAACTTCACTATCAGCAATGTAGAAATTATTTCCGTCGAAAGCTATCCCACTCGGCTGAGCAAACGAAGAGTTACTGCGAGTTCCGTCTATTATGTCTTCACGCCCGTTACCGGCGTATATTCCACTTAATGATTGTTCCAAATCAATTGCCCATATTTGATGCGGGCCGGCCATGGCTACAATCAGGCTATCACCTACCTGCATTAAGTCCCAAGGACTATTGAGTTCCTCGGTCAGTGCATCACCCCCCTGCTCACCCCAAGCTCCCTGCTCACCGGTTCCGGCAAGTGTAGTAACTGTTCCATCTTGGAGATCTATTTTGCGTATTGAGTGATTTTCAGTGTCCGCTACATAAACTGCATTTTGGGCAGATGAATAGAAAACGCCCTGCGGTCTGAAAAACTGAGCCTGATCAAAAGCACCATCTTTCATTCCGCTTATACCTGTTCCAATCACATATTCAGGATTTCCATCTTCATCTATACCTAAAATACGGTTGTGATTTGAATCACTAATCCATAAGATTTTATGAGTTTGGTCATAACTGATTTTCCCGGGATAACTTAATAGTGACTTAGGTCTCGAGTTTTTTTCCAATGCAAGATTAAGGGGAGAGCGATCTATCTCCCCAATCTCATCAAACTCAGCTATTACATCAGCTATCACATCTCTTATTTTTAAGTAAATCCCTTCGCCGGAAGTCATCCCCAGCAGTTTACCTCTTGGATTTATGAGAGCAAATGAAGGCCATGAGCGTGCCCCATACTCCCTCCATACTTTAAAATCTTTATCATTTACTACCGGATGCGCAATTTCATACCTTATTATTGCTTCTCTTATGTTTTCGGTTAGCTTTTCATTTTCAAATTTAGCAGAATGCACACCAATGACTACCAGCTCATCAGCAAACTCTTCTTCCAGCTTTTTCAGATCTGGCATCACATGTATGCAATTTATACAACAGTAAGTCCAAAAATCAAGCAGAATAACTTTGCCTTTCAGCTCTTTAATAGATAATGGTTTTTCGGTATTTAGCCATTCCAGTCCATCCTGAAAGTCCGGTGCGTTGACAGTCCCTGCGTATTTCATATCTTTCCCTTTCTGTGTGTGTAACTTTTTGGCATCATGATTGTCTACATTATAGTCAGCATTGCATGATATAATTGAACCTATTAGTCCAATAAAGAGTATTAAACTATATGGATAATATTGCTTCATCAGTCATTAGCCTTTACTAAATAATGAACTCTACAAATAAATAGACAATAAGTTTTCAACAAAATTGTATATTTATATAAGGAACAGCAAAATTTTGCTACTTAACACATATTTAACAAGAAATTGAATTGATTATTAAATCTAAAAAATGTATATTAGTCGTATGTTGATTACAAAAAAAGTATTGATATGAAAAATAGACTTATAATAGCACTTTTTATAGTGATGGCATCGGTAGCAATTTATGCTGCAGGGACTACTATTCGGTCATTATCTGCTAAAACAAGCGATACTGATATTATCGTCGAATGGACTTCTTCTACTGAGGTAAACCTCAAAGAATATCAGATAGAGAGAAAGAGCGACCAAAGCAGCTTTATCTATGTATCTACAGAAGAGGCTCAGGGAGATAACTCCCAATATACTTACGTAGATGATAAAGCATTTATGTCTAAAGGCGATGCTGACGACCAAATTTTGAAAGGTAAAGATTATTTTTATAGACTGAAATTCGTAGGCGAAGATGGCTCTATTTCTTATAGCGACCCCGTGCCTGTTACTCAGCATATCAACTCAGTTCAAAGAACTTGGGGAATGATAAAAGAAATGTTTAGATAATTCCTTTTATCTCATTGATTTTTTTAACAAATTGCACTATGTTTTCGCTTAGTGCAATTTTTTTATGTGAGAAACCCTATGAAGTATATATATACATTGCTATTAGTCCTCCTACCATTTGCAAGTCATGCTCATGAAGGCATGTTTTCAGAGCCAATTAAATGTGGTACCTGTATGCCTCCGCAAGAGACAAGCTCTATCGTAAAAATATGTAACTTCGACTATACCATGCGTCATATAATGGATGAAACATACACTAGTCCTAGTGGTAAGTTCCTAATACATTATGATATATCAGGTGATCACGCCGTAGAAAATGTAGACAAAAATGAGAACGGCGTACCTGATTATGTAGATTCTGTAGCTTACTATGCGGATTTTGCATACCAAAAAGAAGTAGTAGAAATGGGGTACTACTCACCAGTGCCGGAACCGGGTGGAACTAATGACCTTTATGATATATATTTATATGAACTTGGAAAGACAGCCAGACTTTACGGACTGACACAATCGGACAGATCAATAGCTTTGGACGAAGGAGACAAGGGTTATTCCAAATACCATTCATTTATAGCAATAGATAACGATTACAGTCCTAAAGATTCTATATCGCAAGGAGACAAATTAGTAAAAGCCTACACTACAGATGGAATTGAAGCACTAAAGGTAACTATAGTTCACGAATTTCACCATGCTATCCAGTATATGTATGGCAATATGCCAATGGGAGCTCTGTTTGCAGAAATGACAAGTACATATATGGAACATAAATTTTTCCCTGAAATCAAAGACTATTATCAATATGTCAATTATCTTTTTGCATCTCTTTATCGATATCCATTTGGTATAGATAACTACAAAGCCGGATATGCATATTCAATCTTTGCACAATATCTGGATAATACTTATGGAGATGAACTGCTCAAACGTGCATGGGAATTAGTGGACGATATAAATGATAGACGGATAAGCTATGTAGAGGCAATAGATATGGCTCTAAAAGAAATAGATGCAAACATAGAAATTGCTTGGAAAGATTTCCAACCTTATATCTATTTCACGGGATCAAGAGCTATAGAAGGTCAGTATTTAGATGATGCTAAAGATTTACCTGAAATAGACTTCTATCAGCAACAGGAATTTTCAAATGGAAGCTCTTTTTCTTCCGGCATCTTAAGCCAAATGGAACAACGATGCGTAAGATTTATGCTCAAATCGCAGGATGCCAGCAATGATACATTAGATATCATGATAACCAATCTTGATTTTGAACATTCAGGTGTTATTAGCGATGTAAAATCATCCTATAACTTGCAGTGTGGGTTTGATAATTTCCCCGGTGCTACTAATGAACAAAATAAAAATGTTTTCTGGAAAAAAGAAGACCCCAAAGACATAACTTACTTTATTCCTTACCTTGGCAAGGGAAATAAAGCAGTTTTTATTGATTATGCTTTCCCAAATCCGTATATTCCAAGGCAACATCCTAACATATTTATACCTATTCCAAAAATATCAGATTTGTATAAGCAAATTAATATTGTGGTGTTTTCTGCTAATATGCAAGAGGTATTTTCCGGTTCTTATGATTTTGAATTTTTAGATAATAACCGAGTTGTGATAGATATCAGCGACAGAGCAAAAGATTTGCAAAGTGGAGTATACTTATATAAAATCTCTACAGAAGAAAATGACTACCTTGGCAAATTTGTAGTAAAGGGTACAGAATGATAGATTTTAAAATTTCAGCAAATAAATTGGCTAAATCCTTTGATGGCAGAAATTTTTTATTCAAGGATATTACTTTTACTATAGCTAACGGCGAGTCTCTGGTTGTTACCGGCATTAACGGATCCGGCAAGTCAACCTTATTAAAGATAATAGCCGGAGTAGTCACGCCATCTAAAGGTGAAGTAATTTATATGTCCGGTAATGATAAGATAGAAAACAGTAACTGGCATGAGCACATCTGCTTTGTCTCGCCATACTTGAATTTGTACGAAGAATTTACTCCGTTAGAGCATCTAAAGATTTTTGCTGAAATCCAAGGTATTAAATATGACGAGGAGTTTGCGAAAACAAACCTAGAAAAAGTTGGTATCTATAAAGCCAGAAAAAGGGAAATAAAAAAATTCTCTTCAGGCATGAAGCAACGAATGAAATTTGCACTTGCTCTACAACGTCCGGGTCAGCTTTTCTTTATGGATGAGCCTACAAGCAACTTGGATAAGGAAGGAATAGAAACGGTAGAAAGTATATTTGAAAATCACATTTCAAACGGAGGAGCAGTGCTTATCGCTTCTAATGAAGACAGAGAAATTAAGCTTTGCGACAAATCTATAGACATTCAGCAGCAAAATTGATAAATAATTATATGGGGGGTAGAAAAGGTATGAAAAAAATTATTCTTATTCTTGTTGTGTTTGTTTTAGCTTGCACTCAGGATAATCATAGCTTGCTTTCTAATCAGAATAAAAGAAAAAAAGAAAATTACAGACTACATATTTCGGAATATAAACTTCCAAGCGAATTATTTCTTTGTGGTGAGCGTTTGCCACTGGACATCCCGGAAGTAAAAGAGAGGGCTGAAAGAGAGTTTTATCTTCTGCTTCAGCAACCCGGCCAAATCATGCTATATCTAAAAAGATCCGGCAGATATTTTCCTATGTACGAAAAAATAATTGCTGAAAAGAAACTTCCCGATGATTTAAAATATCTTTCTGTTGCCGAGTCGGCCCTTTATCAGGCACTGTCCAGTAAAAGTGCACTTGGATTGTGGCAGTTTATGAAAGGAACAGGCAGAAATATGGGGCTACTGTGTGGCAATTATGTAGACGAGAGAAAACACCCGGAAATGAGCACTCGTGCTGCAATGGAATTCCTAAAGGAAGGCCATGAACGACACGGGAACTGGTTAGTAACACTTGCCGGCTACAATATGGGACAAACAGGTATCTCCAGAAGTATGAACTATCAGGATGGAGAAGATTACTTTGACTTATTTCTAAATGATGAAACATCACGCTTCATTTTTAGGATTGCAATTATTAAAGAACTGATGGCAAATCATGAAAAATATGGCTTCTACCTTGACGATGAAGACTATTACAAGCCTTATAAATTTAATATAGTAAAAGCAACTAAAGTAGCCGATCTTGCAGATTGGGCAAAGGAAAACAATACAACTTATAAAGAAGTTAAGCTATTAAATCCTTGGATACTCGGTAGAGAGCTGCCTCTTCATCCTGACAGAGTTGACTGGGAAATAGCTGTACCAAAAAAATAGTAAAGAATCTACAAATAAAATAATATTATGCAACCGTGGGATTAAAACCGCGGTTTTTTTATATTAGTTTAAATTGAACTCTAAAAATGTTAATCCCGGATTTGTCATTAGATGTCATCATAGTGCTGTAAATGACCGTAGAACCAATGAGCATGCTTACTTCCTCTGTAAGAAAATATTACGTAATAGCTTATTGAACAAGGGGTTTCAACCCCTTGCCATTCAATGACTTTAGAGCTTCTCCATCTTCTCAAATGACATTTTTGGGTTATTGATATATTTCTTATGCTAACTTTTCCCAACTCTATTTGCTTTTGCTATTGGCTATACTGGTTGAAGCGTTTGATCACTTGTTTGCTACTATTTTTAAACTAAGATATTGAAATTCACTATTTCTGTATCTGAACTAAAAAGCCACACATTAGCAACTTATTTAGAAATTGAGTGTATTTTAAATCAACATTCAATACTAAAAAATAACTCTTAGAATATATAAATATAGGATCAGTATTCTTTGAGTAAATAGTAATTATGATATAAACTCTATTTCTATGGCAAGTATTTTTAGTTATTTAATTGAGGTTTTTGACATGAATAGCATCAAATTAGCACTTAGTTTATCTGTTTTATTTTTGCTGTTTGCGTGTGGGTCTGAAGATAATAATCCAATAATTGATAATCCAGCAGAATTTGATTATAAATTTGAATTTAATACTGATACAGAAGGTTGGATTGGAGATTTTGCGGACTATCCTAATCATGCAAATATTGAAGAATTCTTTGAATTAGATTTTGCCTATTCCGCCTTACCTGAGCCGTTAGATACAAAAAACGGTGCGTTGATGCAAACCGGAAATAATCACAGCGACGACCTATTCATGTTTGCAAAAAAGAAAATTACCGGATTAGAGCCAAATCAAGAGTACTTAGTACACATGGAAGTCGAGATAGCAACAAATGCAGCCAGTGGTCAGATGGGGGTAGGCGGAGCTCCCGGTGAATCTGTTTATATTAAAGCCGGCGCTGCTAATATAGAACCTCAAAAAGTACTAGATAATTCAGACAATCATTTCAGAATGAATATTGATAAAGGCAACCAGGCATTGGGCGGTAGCAACATGCAGATTATAGGTAACTTTGCAAATGGTACTGACAAATATTTATATAAACTTAAATTTATGAAAACTGACACTCCCATAGCTGTTACAGCAAACTCTGAGGGAGAAATATGGGTAATAGTCGCCACTGATTCCGGTTTTGAAGCTACTACTACTATTTATTATAACTCAATTTTTATAGATTTGGAAAAAAAATAGTTGTTTATGAAGCTGTTTATAGTGCATACTTTAGGTAGAGCTCAACTAATATGATTAATTTCTTACTATTTTAAGTATAAATTTTTATATTAAGGAATCAACATATTCCATTTTTTGTATAGGAGTTCACATGAGAAAGTTTGTACTACTTCTTTTAGTTCTATCCATCTCGTTTGCAAAAACGTATAGTAGTGAAAATTCCATTATTATTGACCACAACTGTACTAATTTAAATCAGGTTCCGGAAAACTGGATCGAAAAAGTTAAATCTCAATTTCGTATCGCTTATGGGCACACCTCTCATGGTAGCCAGATAGTTTCCGGTATGACAATTCTGGAAGAGCTTCCTGGCTCTCTCTATACTTTCAATGATGGTGATAACTCTTTATACTTGAATGATGCCTCGCTTCTGGCAGGTGATTTGGGAAATCCTGATAGAGTAACGTGGGAAGCCAGAACCCGCTCTATGCTAGATAATAATACGAAAAATATCAATATAGTGATGTGGTCGTGGTGCGGTCAGGTAGATGGTTCCGTTGCTAATATTGAAACTTACTTAAGTCTTATGGATAAACTTGAAACAGACTACCCTGATATTACTTTTATATATATGACAGGGCACTTAGAAGGAAGTGGTGAAGATGGAAATGTAAATCAGAGAAATAATCAAATCAGACAGTACTGCAGAGATAATAATAAAATCTTATTTGACTTTGCAGATATAGAAAGTTATGATCCTGATGGGAACTATTTCCTCGATAAAAATGCAGATGACGCTTGCAATTACGACGGCGGCAACTGGGCAGACGAATGGTGTGAAGCACATCCGGGAGAATGTGAAGACTGCAGCTGTGCCCACTCAAAATGTATCAACTGCCAGCAAAAAGGTAAAGCTTTCTGGTGGATGCTCGCCAGAGTAGCAGGTTGGGCAGGAATTACTAATGTAGAAGAAAGTACAAAATCAGAAACAACTCTCTCCCCTAACCCGGCATCTGATTATATTGAAATATCATATAATTTCGACCGTAGGGTTAACCTTATGGCTGAGATAGAGTCTTCAGTAAAAATATACAACAGCTATGGGGAAGATTTCACTATATCACAAAGCGAAATATCTACAAACGAAAACTCAATCAGAATAGATATTTCATCTTTGCCTGCAGGCATCTATTTTGTAAAAATTGGCTCACATTTAGAGAAGTTTGTGGTAGTGAGGTAAATTTAGACTTGATTCAGCTGACAAGGAATACTTGACAACTGCGAAAGACTAAATTATTCTAGTTGCAATTTATCAAAAGGTCACTGAGCGAATGAAGTGAGTCGAAGTGTGGTGATATCTATAATATTTGTCATTTGGCGATATAAAAGAAGGAAATCAGTAAAATAATTAATACTTAAAGATTATATATAATACTTGAATTTTTACTATTTTTGTTATATTGATTTTGATATATGTTAATAAACAAAGTTTGTATCATAAAAAATAGATAGACATTCAATGACAAAAAGAGACTTTTTCATTCTGCTGGTAAAAATATTCGGTCTTTACTCAATTATCAAAACACTTTTTTCAGTAATACCTTCAAGCTTATCATTTATAGGTATGAACAATGACTTGTTTACAAGCTTTTGGATAATATTTATAATTGCTGTTACAGTTGGTTTAACAGTTGCTTTTCTATTTAAATCAGACAAAATTGTAAAACTCTTAAAACTGGAAAGAGGTTTTGATGAGGACAGAATAGATTTTGGTGGCTTAAAACCAACTGACATTATAAAATTATGTACTTTTATCATCGGTGGATTTCTGGTTTTAGACAATATTCCAAATTTTCTAAGTCACGCTTTATTCTCATTTAAATCAGAAATGATTGGTCAAGAATACATGTCTAAAGAATATTTTCGTTGGGCAGTTAGCGGTGTGAATATTCTACTTGGCTTATTGCTTGTGATCAAATATGATATCTTTGCAAAATTGTATAAATCTAAAGAAAGCAGTAAAGAGTAGGTAGAAAAAATTTGAGCCTAGAATTTTGCTAAAAAAATGGAAGTGCAAGCCTAATCATTAAAAAATTTAGATAAAATAATGCAAAATAAGAGATACGAAATATTAGACGGACTTCCACCTTATGGTTCAATGTATAAATCTATTCCTAATTGTGGAAAAAATATATACAGTGAAGGCTTTGTCGTACGTTTCTTTAAAGAAGATGGTACTGATTGGGTTGCCAATTTTACAAATAGTTGGACAGAGCTTACTAAAGTGATTGAGCTCCCAAATTCAAATTTACTTTTAGTTCTTGCAAAGGGCACTGCATATATAGTAAACCCTAACGAAGAAAAGATAATTGATAGCTTTGGGATGGCGATAGACACAATGTTTCAAATCTCCAACAATATACTCGTATTTACTGATTGTACTCATTTAATAATCCTTGAACCTAACAACCAGATTTATGAAACACAAAGAATCTCATGGGATGGGTTTAAAGACGTTCATGCAGAAGATAATACGGTTAGAGGATTATCCTATGATCCCTGCAATCATTCTCAAGAATGGGTAGAATTTTCATATAATCTTGAGTCAAAAGAACTGATAGGCGGTAGCTATAACAATTGTGTGATAGTGGACGATAAACAACAATTAATAGAGCAATCTGTATATACAATTGAAAAAGATGAGACTAAAGATAAATGGTGGAAATTTTGGTAAAAAATATGCAAAATAAAAGATACGAAAAATTAGACGGACTTCCAGCTTATGGTCCAATGTATATATCTATTCCAAATAGTGGGAAAAATATATACAGTGAAGGCTTTGTTGTACGTTTCTTTAAAGATGATGGTACTGATTGGGTAGCCAATTTTGCTAAAGGATACTATCCAAAAGATGATCCCACAGACCATATTATTGAGATTCCAAACACAAAATACCTATTAATTTTAGGTTCTTATATAATTGATCCTAATAAAGAGGAACTAGTTGATTGTATTGGATGTTTATATGATATAATATATCGTGCTGACAATGATAGACTAGTCTTCTAATCTCAGCACTGCTTTTTTATTCTGGAATCAAATTTGGAAACTTTGGAAACTGAATTTATATCTTGTAATGAAATGAGTCAGATTGAAGTTAATGGGAATACAATATCAGGTCTAACATTCGATCCAAGAGATGAATATGATGTGTGGCCACCGAACTTAAATTTTGAAGATGTTATGTATAGTTTTACCTATAATTTGGATACAAGAAAGCTAACTATGAAAAAGCTCACAGATTATTATCCACCAAGAGTAGATCTGAGTTAAATGAAAGCTCTCATATCATGAGTATAAAATCGATCAAATATGGATTCTGAAATGAGAAATTCAATATTTCTTACATTAATATTCTCTATAATCATATTTATATCTGCTTTTGCTGACGAACCACCTTTTTATCGGGATTTTAGCACTTCTTCAGCTAACGGTAAATATTTTGCTAAAGTTTATAGAGATAGCTTAGAAAGCAAATGGAAATTGGAAGTGTTTAATTCTGACAGCACTTTACTATGGGAACGTAACTATCAACATTGTGGCTATGAATCAACGACATTGAGTAATGACGGTACTTGTTTTATTTATATAGAACATTGGTTTCGAGATAATACTCCAGTGGTAAGTATATATCAAGAAGATACAATTCTTTATTTATACGGGTCTGAATTCGAAATAAGTGAAAGTGATTTGATTCCAAGCTTATCACACAAAATATGGTGCGAGAGCAATAGCCTCCAGGATTCTATTCTGAAAATTGAAACTAAAGACAGCAGACATCACGGAGTTAATATATACAGTGGCAAACTGGTCACCGATAGTAAATCAATACTCTCCGGATATTTCAAATACGGCTTGATATTATTTGTTATTACTATAGTTATAGGATATAGAGTTCGGAGGAAAAAAACTTCTGAACTTGCTTAATCTATTTTCGTACATTGTTATGTAAATTGTCAAAATTTGAAACATAAAATTACTCTGCTATGATGAATAAAGAAAAGATAGAGAAGATATTTACTAAAGCTACTCAGTCTAAACATATACATGAAGCTGTTTTATTTGCTGAAAACAGTGAGGCCGATTTTTCTGTTGCTTGCAGTTATGGCAATAAAACCATTGATTCTCCGATGCAGGCGGCAAGCGTAGGTAAGCTTTTTACCACCACCTGCATTCTGATCTTGCAAGAACAAAACAAAGTCTCATTAGATAGTCTTGTAGTTGATTATTTTGATAATTACGATATGGAAGGTCTACATGTTTTTAAGGGTGTTGACTTCACAAATAAGCTAAAACTATCAGATCTATTATTCCAGACTTCAGGCTTGCCTTGCTACGAATCTGAAGGTGGAATTATGAAAAGAGCTATAAAAGAAGATTTTAAGGTTAGCACTCAGGAATTAATCGACATCACCAAGAGACTTAAACCTCGCTTTGCTCCTCAAGGAAATAAAACCTTTTATTCTGATCTCAATTTCCAGCTTCTTGGTGAAGTAATAGAGAAAACAACTAATCTACCATTGGAAGAAGTCTTTCGTAATTACATTTTCGATCCTTTATCTATGCGCAATACATATATGCCTGCCGGTGATGATGATGTTCCGAATATGTATTATAAAGAACTAACATTGAAAAGACCGATGTTGATGAAAAGCTTGCGTGGCGGTGGCAATACTGTTACAACAGCAAAAGAATTAATGGTCTTTTTAAAAGCATTTTTCAAAGGCAGATTTTTCCCCGAAAGTCTTTTTGACCGTCTGTCTAATTATAGAAAACTTCAGATTCAGATGGGGCCGATTTATTACGGTGGCGGCTATATGCAAATCCCATTAAATACTTTGATGACTCTTTTTATGGGAAAAGGTGAGTTAATAGGGCATTCCGGTTCTACAGGGTCTTTTGCATTTTACTATCCGGAAAAAGACATGTTTTTTGTTGGCGATGTAAATCAGTTATTGAAACCCGGTCTTCCGGTCAACTTAGTAATGCGCCTAGCAATGTCAATCAAATAGGATATAAAAAAAATGGAAGTGCAAATCAATTACACTTCCATTTTTAATATTTTAAAGCCTGAAAAATTATTCAGCAGCTTCTTCAGCTTTTTTAGCTTCAGCTTCTGCTTCTAATTTTGCTGCTTTGCGTTTTTTACGAAGGTCGCGCTGACGGTCGTAACGAGCTTTTACTACTTGACTGTGTTTTTCAAGTTCAGCATTGATTTCTTCTTCTGTTTTGCCTTTGAATTCCAAAGCGCGGCGAAGAAGTACACCTTCGTAGCTCATAAGCAAACGAACAACTTTTGTAGGCTGAGCGCCAACATTCATCCAGTAAATGCAGCGTTCAGGTTTAAAGTTAATAGTGTTAGGTTGTGTATTAGGATCGTAGAATCCTACTTTTTCTAGAAAAGCGCCATCGCGACGAGCACGTTGGTCAACAGCAACGATATCATACACTGGAAGGTGTGTTCTACCTTTGCGTCTTAATCTTAACTTAACCATTATATAAACCTTAGATATTTAATTTATAAAACTCTGTTATTATGGGCTTAAGCACCGCCGAGTCCACGAGGGATTTTAGGCATAAAACGAGACCTTTTGCCGCGGGTCAGATTTTTCATCATTTTATGCATTTCATCAAATTGCTTTAGTAAGCGGTTAACGTCCTGGACTGAAGAACCGGAACCGAATGCAATTCTTTGCCTGCGTGAGCCATTGATAATTTTTGGATTGTTACGCTCAGCCATGGTCATTGAGAGGATAATAGCTTCGACACGGTTAAATGCATTATCGTCAATCTGAACATTTTTAAGCTGGCGATCCATACCCGGAATCATACCAAGCAAGTCCTTAATAGAACCCATTTTCCTGATAGTTCTAAGTTGATCGAGGAAATCCTCGAAAGTAAATTGATTTTTTCTGATTTTTTCTTCTAACTCTTTCGCTTGCTCTTTGTCGATTTGAGATTCAGCTCTTTCGACTAGAGTAAGTACGTCACCCATACCAAGGATACGTGAAGCAATCCTTTCAGGATGGAATGGCTCAAGAGCGTCAAGTTTTTCACCTGTACCAACAAATTTGATTGGCTTACCTACTACGTCAAGCACTGAAATTGCAGCACCGCCACGAGTATCACCATCTAATTTAGTAAGCACAACGCCTGTTAGGGCTAATTTTTCGTGAAAAGCTTTAGCAGTAGTTACTGCATCCTGACCAATCATTGCATCACATACAAACAATGTTTCAGTTGGTTTTAGAGTGTCAGCAATATTTGCGACCTCTTCCATCATCACTTCATCTATAGTTAGACGACCGGCAGTATCAACAATTATAATATCACGAGCAAATTTTTTCGCATAGCTTATCGACTCTTTAGCGATAGCTACTGCGTCTTTGTTGTCATCTTCCGAGAAGACAGGGACTTTGATTTGCGCACCGATTTGTTTCAGCTGCTCAATGGCAGCAGGTCTGTGAACGTCACAGGCAACCAAAAGCGGTTGACGACCTTTTTTCCTTAGGTTACGAGCTAATTTGCCGCAGAAAGTAGTTTTACCTGACCCCTGCAAGCCAGCTACCATGATAATAGTAGGAGCTTGAGGAGAAATGCGCAACTCACTCATCTTGCTACCCATAAGCTCTACAAGCTCATCGTGTACAATTTTTACGATAAGCTGCTCAGGTAGTAAGTTCCCTTTTACTTCAGTGCCGATTGCTTTTTGTTTTACTTCTTCAGTAAACTTCTTAGCTACGTGAAGATTAACGTCAGCTTCAATCAAAGCACGTCTAATTTCGCGTACGGCATCAGTTATATTATCTTCTGTTATTGTCGATTGACCACGGAGGCGTTTTAAGGCACCCTCCAGTTTCTCTTGTAAGTTCTCAAACATAATATACCACGCTAATTTACAGAACTACAAATTTATAGTATTTCTAGCATTTGTGCAATAGCAATTCGATGCTATTAGCAAAAAACTTGAAATTATTTTTGCAAAATACGAAATTTTTAGCTCACAAGCTCGTTTATAATTTAAAATGTAGAATATAAAAGACTTGAACCATGCTTTGCGAAACCATGCTAAATCTGATTTTTTGCAAAAGCCTGATAGATGGATGCAATAAATCCCAAAAAGATAAATCAATTTCAGATTACGAACTCTATTTGGACAAATGCGAAAGCTCCGGTGAGCTAAAAAATGCTATCAGACTTAACTTGCGTCATAATGCACTACCAACCTATCTTGTGGTAGCGTCTTTTGAAAAGTATTTACTATTTGAAAAAAATGATGCAGGAATATTACAAATATACGCTAATTATCTGATAAAAAATGTACCTGAATGGAGCTACTATGCAGGAATATTATTAGATGAAGCTCGTAGAATCAAAAGTAAAAATTGCCGTAAATAATAAAATTGGGTAAATTAGAGCTTTCCAATTTATCTACGGTGCATTTCTATGCCATTTTATGGTGAATCAGTTGCTCTATTTGTTGCATTGCTCTGGTCTCTCGGTTCCTTCATTGTTACAGCTGCTGCACAGAAAGTGGGTGCCATTCAGCTTAATATCGATCGCCTGATACTCGGTACAGTTTATATCCTTATCACTGCATGGATTTTGAATATTGACTTCGATATGAGTCTCAATCAGATTATGTGGCTTAGTGCCAGCGGTATCGTAGGTATGTTTTTAGGTGATAGCTTTCTTTTTAAAGCTTTCAAAGAAATTGGTCCTCGCTTTGGTTTGTTAGTTTTTTCGCTTAATCCTGCCATTGCTGCAGTCATAGCTTATTTTACTTTTGGTGAAAATTTAGGCTTATGGGGTATGCTAGGTATTTCAATAACTCTTTCCGGCATTGGTATTGTAGTTATGGATAAAAGGAAATTTGCTGAAAACAAATTTCAAATAAATGCTAAAGGTGTTATTTATGCAGTGCTTGCTGCTGCAGGACAGGGGACAGGTCTGGTGCTTGCAAAAATGGCTTACACAGAATCATCGCTGCACTTTTTTGCAGCTACATCAGTAAGACTGATTGCTGCTTTTGTATGCATGCTACCGATAGCATTGATATTCAAAAAGTACAAAAACCCAATTAAACTATATGCGGGTGATACCAAAATATTTGCCTTGATCGCCTTAGCAACTCTAATGGGGACGTATCTTGGAGTGTCTCTGAGTTACGAAGCAGTAACTCACGCAAAGGTTGGCATTGCTTCGACTATAATGTCTTCTATGCCGATAATTATGCTCCCAATGTCTTATTTCTACTTCAAAGAAAAAATCGGCTTCAGGGGAGTTATAGGTGCCTTTATCGCAGTAGGAGGAATAGCAACACTATTTGTAATATAACAGATTATAGATTTACCGATATACGTCGATACTAATTTATACAGTTATTTTTATATTTTATTTAAAAGGTGGTGATTAAACTTGGGTAAGGATAGAACTCCGAGATACTCAGCAGCAGAAATATTGACAATAGGCTAAGGGTGGGTGGTGTCAATTATTCTGAATTATGCATAACCGGTATCTTCCAATAATAAATCTTTTCTTTACATTGTAACTCTCATAAAAAAACCGCAACATCTCTGCTACGGTCTTCTCTTATTTTCTATTTGTACAAGATTCTTATTTATAATCATATTTTACTGAGCAACCATAAGGTTGAGTAACGCTTGTGCTTACTTTTTTGCCTGCTAATAGTTCATCTAAAGCAGTAGCAACATAGTTCTTAGATGTTTTCACATCTTCAGGATCGGTAGATTTTTTATCGTCAATCGCACCTGCATATACAAGTTGACCATCTTTATTAATGATGTACATGTGAGGTGTAGTTTTAGCTGAGTACATCTCCCCTACTTCTCCGGAAGCATCTAACAAATATGCCGTCATTGCTGCCTTTTTATCTTTGATTCTTTTGTTGATTTCATCGTTTGAGAAATCCCCCTGTTTGCCTTCTGCTGAAGAGCATATTGACAACCAGATAATACCTTTTTCGGTATATTTTTTCTGTAATGATTGCATATTATGACCATCATAATGCTTTTTTACAAAAGGGCAGTCGAAATTAATCCACTCCAACACCACTGTTTTACCTTTAAAATCAGATAGTTTATGCGATTTGCCATGGCTATCTGTTAGAGTAAAGTCAGGTGCTTTTTCACCTATTTTAGCTTTATTGGGCGACACTGCATAAGCAACAGAAAAGGCGAAGATTGCAACTAGCGATACGGTAAGGTATTTATATATGTTTCTCATATATTTCTCCTATTTATTTGATAAACTAACAATAATTGATTCTTTGCCGAATTTTGCAATTAGTTCAGGACTTATAAGAAGTATTTCAAATTTATTTGGCTCTTCAATTCTAAAAGATGAAAGTGGCAATATAAATGTAAAGCCATCAGCATCTCTTTGAATTTCAGGATCTTTTCCGTTTTCAAAGATGCCTTCAGTTACAGGAAATATTTTTACATTACTGAGTTTTGGCAGATCGAGAGTAACCTTTACTGTTTCTCCGGAAATAACGATATCTCCTTTAACATCGGTTTTAATTGGCACCATATTTTCAAACATGGTAAATTCTTTCTTTTTCGCTTCAGGTGTTCCCAAAGTTACCTTCGCTTTACCACTTCCGGGAAGACATTTTTCTTTGCAAACTAACCAAAAAGCTTCTGCATTTATTTTAGATAAATCGACATCTCCGGTGTAATCAAATGTATAAAATGCTGCAACTGCTCCTTCATAACCAAAATTTGCCATGTCAGAGAATGGGATTTTCTCAGGATAAGGCCAAGCATTTTCTTTAAGCTCAACATTTTCCGGAAGCTGCCATTCAATGCTAGTAGGGAGCCCTGCATCTCCGGGATTAATCCAGTAAGTATGCCAATGCTTTTCCATAGTAAATTCAGCTACTACTGTAAACTGTTTTGCAACTTTATCATGCTTATATAAAAAAAGTTTAAAATCTACGAGCTCATTTCCATTATCTTCTTTTGCCAACAGATTGATACTCATAACTAAAACCATTAATAAAATCAAATGCTTCATCTTTTTTCTCCAATATTTACATCTTTTAGCCTAAGCTAATTGACAAATTTGAAAGCTTTTTATTTTGTTATTCCAATGGCAATTTAAAAAAAGCCATGTCTGCATACAAACACGGCTTTTCTAACAAAATTTATATCCAATATAACTATTTCACTATTACTTTCACTGATTCCCTAGCATAACCATAATTGAGTTCAACAATATAAACACCCGGTGCCAAGTCAGCAGGCAGTGGCATACTAATAGTTTGCTCACCCGGATTATCAAGTCCATTATAAAGTATAGCTAACTTTATGCCGGCTATATCATAAAGGCTAATATTAGTATAACTCATTTTCTCAGGTGCATAATGAATTGTAATATTATCATTAGTCGGATTTGGGAATATAAACACATTTGACTCACTTCCTGCATAGTCTTCAATTCCTGTATCGGGGCTGTCAGGACTTGGGCATACACTCCAATCGAAAATATCATGAGTCTGAGCAACCGAACCATTAGCAGCTGTAAAACCAATGTAAGCCCAAGCATCATCTTTCAAATCAATAGAAAGACTTAAATCGATTGTCAAAGATATAACTTCCTTCAACGCTTGGCCATCCTCTGCAAAGTAGATAGTGAGTTTTTGCTGAATCCCATCATACTTAACTTTACAATGATAGACTGTACTATCATCTTTAAGTTCAACATTTGCGAAAGTCTTTTGTGCGTCATGGTGAGAAGAAAGAGCTCCGGCAGACATGCCCATCACAGCAATATGCCCGTCCGAAGGATCATTCTGATCATCATATGAATCCTCATCATTTTTATAACTGTCAAACTCAATAGCAATACCATTAGGAATTCCCATATATCCAATACCAAAATCAGTTTCACCAAGTGCAGTAGTAGAACTATTTTGAATTACAAAAGCCAAACCACCTTCAGTAGATCCGGGGTCTTCGATAGCGTTTTGAATATTATCATTTCTAGTCATTCGGAACTTAAACTCAGAAACAAATCCAGCATTAATAGGCATCAATTTATCATACCAAACCGAACCTTCCAAGTATTTGATTTGCGGATGCATAACTAGAGTATCATTATTGTAAGTAGCGTTCCCATTAAATGCAAAACTGGAAACAGGCTCCGCCCCTAACTCAAATGCGGACTGATGACAAGGATTACCGAATCTAAGGATGTAAGCGTCAGTAGCCCCGTTAAAGACCTCATCTATTGCGTTTTCTGTAACTGGAAAATCATTACTCCAAGTATATCCTAAGAGAAACATCTCACCGTTAGTGTCATAATCACAGTTCCATGCGACTTCATTACCGCTTCCTCCTACATAAGAAGAATATAATAACTCACCACTGGAACTAACTTTTGCTATGAAACTATCATAACCTCCACCAAAATCAATTTGAAATGCATCATAAGTAATTGGTAAATCATGGGAAGAAGTTCTTCCTGAAAAAAGCAAGTCTCCTCTATCATTTACTGCAGTCCCATATAAATAAGAAGCTTCACCAGTTTCATTTTCACTTCCACTACCACCATAATATGAACACCATTCAAGAATTCCCCATTCTTTAAACTTAGCTACAAAGTTATCCTGATTACCACCTATTGTTTTTTGAAAAGAATTAATAGTAGTAGGTAAATTTTCCGATCTAGTTCTGCCTGTTATATAATAACTACCATCCCAAAAAGAAATATCATAAGACCGATCATCCGAAGAACCACCAAAGTATGAACCCCATATTGGTTCTCCGGTATTTTTATCAACCTTCATAATGATTGCATCTCTATATCCCATGAATGCAGTATAAGTACCATTTTTAATGCCTATATTAGAACTACCTGACCACCCCGATATCACCGGATTATCATCTGGTGACATACATATATTTTCGCAAGCTTCGTCTGAATCACCTGCAACATAACAGGAAAGAAGTAGTTTTCCAAACTGATCAACTTTAACAACAAATCCATCATAGCCTAAATTACCAATTTTACTATAGGCATTGGAAGTAATCGTCACATTACCAGCAGTCTGGCCTGAAGACCAAATATTTCCTTTGGAATCTATGGCTAAGCCTAACAACGATTCGTAACTGGAAGAACCAAAGAATGTGCTGTATAGCAATTGCCCTTCCGGACTTAATTTAGTGATAAATCCGTCAGCTATTCCACCTTGATATTTTGTCGATATCGCATTTGAAGTTATGGGAAAATTATATGATGCTGTTTGACCAACGACCCAAATATTACCATCATAATCAACTAAAATATCTCTGCCATATTCGTTGCTTGATCCACTCAATATTGTACTCCACATAAGTTCATTCTCACTGCTAAACTTCATAATAATGATATCAAAAGCAGAACTATAATGAGTCTGCCCATCTTCTAAAGGAAAACTACTACTTGTTGAGTGACCTGTGATAACATAAGAACCATCCTCCAAAAACTTCTGAGATAAAAACTCATCATTACCGGAACCTCCATAGAATGTAGAGAATGATACTTCAGGATCGATAATAATTGTTTTATTTTTTGGGTGGTTGTATAATTCAAACTTGAGAATCCTATTCTGTATTCTTGCTGTTGAGTGAATATATTTTTTTCTATTTCCATCTATAACAAATGATTTTAATTCTTCTGTTTGATATTTACATCTCGCCACCTGCTCGTCAGATGTTTTGATTTGAATATCTTCGACATTACTACCGGGATGGAGAATCAAGTCATATTTTATATTATTATCTTGAGAATATCTCAACCTTAAATCAATAAAATTGTATATATTTCTAATCAGAATTGATTTCCCTACTTTTTCTCTATATGTTTTGTTAGAAGAATATATTGTAATAGGTGAAGATTGCTCATATTCAATTTTTGAATTTAGATTGGCTCCAATAAATTTAAGAATTATCTTCTCTGCTTTTTTTTTTGACAAGGATTGATTATTTTCGTTATTATAGTTATCTATTTGTTTTAAGACATTATCTTGAAACAATAAGGTTTGATGTCCAAGTGAGATACTAGCTTTAATATTTGAACCAGTAAAATTACTAGAAATGTAATTTGCTTTTAATGCCACTGTGGAAATTATCATCAATATTAATAGATATACGTTTTTCATTTTGAGCTCCAAATTAAAATTTCACTATGTTTATATTTTTAAAACACTTGAATTTATATAAAGTTACAACATTATAACGAAAGAGCAAAAATATTATGGATAGAAAAATTATATTAAATGCCATTTATTACTCCATAGATGAGATAAATGAAACTCTCCCAAAAAGCAGACATTTACTTAAAGAGGAAAACACTCCAATTTTTGGTACAGAGGGCAATTTAGATTCTTTAGCATTGGTAAATTTCATTGTTTGCACCGAAGATTATTTAGCCGATGAATACGATGTTGATGTCACTTTAGCAGATGAAAAAGCTATGTCTCAACACAATTCACCTTTTAGGAGTGTAGCAGCTTTTGCAGATTATATTCAATCATTAGTGGATTAGTTATGACAAAAGTAATGCTTATCACCGGTACTCGCAAAGGAATTGGTAAATATTTAGCAGAATACTATGTTAAACAAGGCTGGCAGGTAGTTGGCTGTAGTCGCTCTGATATTGACTTTACTTTAGATAATTATGAACATTTTTGCCTCGATGTTGCCGATGAAAAGGAAGTAAAAAAAATGTTCAGTGCAATCAGAAAAAAATACGGACGCTTAGATGTACTAATCAACAATGCCGGTATTGCATCTATGAATCATATTTTACTAACTCCACTGTCAACTATTCAGAAGATATTTGCTACAAATGTTTTTGGTTCTTTTATCTTTTTAAGAGAAGCTGCAAAAATCATGAAAAAGAATAGTTTCGGAAGAATTATAAATTTTGCTACGGTTGCTACTCCTTTAAAATTGGAAGGAGAGGCATCTTACGCAGCTTCCAAAGCAGCTATTGTTAATCTGACTGAGATAACGGCTCGAGAGTTGGCAGAGTACAATATTACAGTAAATGCAGTAGGTCCGACTCCAATTGAAACAGATTTAATTCGTGCAGTACCAAAAGAAAAAATGGACGCACTTATTAATAGACAATCGATAAAAAGATTGGGCGAATTCCGAGATGTATCTAATGCAATAGATTTCTTTATCAAACCGGAAAGTGATTTTATTAC
>JBFHIJ010000005.1:0-134425 GCA_041596515.1 Chlorobiota bacterium | reverse complement strand
CGGGATTTTATAATACACAATTAGATATTTCCCAGCTATCACCTGGCTCTTACTTTGTGCGTTTGTATGAACTATCAGGCATAGAAACTACTCAACAACTTAAAATACTTAAATAATAATCAAGCCGCAAAGATAGAATCATTGCGGCTTGCTTCTTTTTAATCTATTACTGTATAGATTGGACCTTTATTAGTCAACTCACTTGCTACAAGTTTAACATCAAAGCCGTCCATAAACCCAAATTGTTTATCTTTATATGACTTGATTCTTTCAACAAATTCGCTACTTTTTGTTTCTTTGATTCTCTGCAAAGTCAGATGAGAGCGGAACTTTCTTTTCTCGCGGGCATATCCTATTTTTTCAAGTTTGGATTCTACCTGCCCGGCAATTTTGTTCAAAATATTAGCCTCTGAAAATACCGGCACATATAGCACTTTTGCACTGCTTAAATTAGGGAATGCACTAAGACCTGAAAATGACAAATTGCGATCAAAATGCTTTAACTCATCTTTTAAGGCTTCCTGAATTTCAGGAATTTTTGATTCCTCAGTGTCTCCCAGGAACTTGTAAGTAAAATGTAGATTTTCTTGCTCTACCCACTTACCTTTTACAATGCCATCAAAATCTTTCATTATATCGTCAAAAATGAAACGGAAAATATCCTGATCTACGAATGTTGCTAGAAATAATCTTTTCATTTGAAAAATCCATTAGAAATCAAATTCAGCTTTTAACAATGGCAAAATACTATATTCTTTCTTTTCTGCAATAAAATAAATTGCACCAATCTTAAAAGAAATATCTTCTAAGTTTATTTGCATTGCATTACTCGTAATAAAAGCAGTACTTTCATACTCTCCTACAGCACTTATTTCTGATGTAAAATAAATATTGCTATATACTCTAAATACACCTGCCATGCTTACAACGCTTTGTGAAAACTCTATATCTAACTTAGATTGGTATGAGTATATAATGGAGATATTATTCTCAGTGCTTCCGTAATTTAGTCCAATATGGCAGAGTCCCGGCATATTTCCATCTTTATGGAAGACCATCAGCTCTGAAAACATTTTAAGCCCATCGGCAATCTGCAAAGCTCCCTTTACTGAAAAGGAAATAGGATACTTGCCTGTCTGATCGAAAAGGATAGGTGTCGCAAAGCCTCCCGATATCTGAAGCCATGAGCTTATGTTATAACAAATATTTGCATAATAAAGATCTATTATCTCTGCAAATGTTTCTTCAGCACTTCCAATATATGCAGAGGGCAAAAGCAAATAGCTATTACTATAAACATTTTTCCTAATTTGAAAATTGAATAGAGACTCGCCTGCAACACTCAATAATTGTTCTATTGCAACTGAAATAGTATCGCTCTCTATTTTGAGAATAGCTTGCATTGAGTCAAATTTTAATACTTCACACTCTATTTCGCCCAGTTCGTAAGTCCTGATATTTATGTTGTCTCTTCTATGCTCAATCAGACTCAGCAAATTAAACAACCTTATATCCGGAAAATCATCTTTATACAGGGAATCTACTTTAGCTATTTCTATCTGCTGTATTTCTCCATCGACTCTCACTAGTATATACTTACCACTAAGACCATAAAAAATGCCTTCTAAACCGGCTATCTTTTCCAGAGAAATTGGCAAGCCTCTTGGTAAAAAAGAAAGTTTTTCTCTGGTATTCAAATCAGGAATCGAGAACAGCATTTCTATTCTGTTTTTGGGAATATTATAAGACTTCCTGTGATTCTTTATTGTGACATTGGTACTGTCTTGAGAAAGAATATTGCCAATAATTATCTTGCCGGAATTAGTCACAAGTACATCACTACTCAAACCAGTGTTTATCATTAGAAAACACAAGAAAAAACTATATATAAAATATTTATGCATACCACTCCCAAGTCCTTCGGAATGCAAATATAAAGCAATTTCATGAATTTCAGAGTAGCTATAGCAGATTGTTGTCGGTTAGGGAATTGATGAGACTGTATTTTTACAGTTGATTCTTTATTTGGCCATAATTTCTTTAATATCTTTGATATGCTTAAACATAATCAGCGAAGCTATAACACTTACCATAATTCTCACAAGAAGTGGGTCTGAAGACATTATCGCGCAATCATGAAGCAATGAATCAGGAAGCAACCAAACGCTTAACAGAGACGTTGTGGCGGCGATATTTGCTTTGTTTATATCCTTGAATAAAAACTTAAATGAAGAAACCCATACAGCTACCCATACAATAATCGGAAAAAGATTAATAGTAGCAAAGACTCCTAACGCTGTTGCCAGACCTTTACCACCTTTAAAATTAAGGAATACTGAGAAGTTATGTCCTACTATGAGGAAGATTCCTGCAAGTGACATCTCAATCTGTCCCGCATCAATAATCTGCAATAGTAATAAAGGAACTAAACCCTTCAAAAAATCAGCGCCAAAGACAAGTAAGCCTATATGCTTTTTCCCGGTACTCTCATAGCTGTTCATTGCACCTACATTGCCACTACCCTCAGCAGTAATATTCTTTCCGGTGAACAGTTTCACTATTAAATAAGCAGACGGCACTGAGCCTATCAGATAGGCTATAAGTGGGATAATTGACATAAAAACGTCCTAAATATATGTATTTACTCTACGAATAAGAAGATAGAATGTTTGTCCTAAATATGATATTCTTTGTTCTCAATAGATATTCAATATTATTTTTACATTTTGTATTTACGCAAAAAGCTCCGGTATTTCACATACTGGAGCTTTAAAAAATTAACTATTACTCTTGAGAAGGATCAACCGTGACGGATATTCATGATATCGCCATCATGGACAACATATTCTTTGCCTTCTAATCTGAATTTCCCATTCTCTTTGCATTTAACAAAAGAGCCAAATTCCATAAAGTCACCGTAAGCTGTAACTTCAGCACGGATAAATTTATTATAGAAGTCGGTGTGGATAGTGCCCGCAGCTTCTTGAGCTGTTGAGCCTTTCTTAACCGTCCAAGCTCTATTTTCGTCTTCTCCTACAGTGAAGAATGACTGTAAGCCAAGCAGTTCATAAGCGCCACGAATCATCCTATCCAAAGGAGAATCTTTCAAGCCATATTCATCCATAAAGACTTGCTTTTCTTCATCGTCAAGCTGAGAAAGTTCCAATTCAATTTTAGCAAAGAACGGCTCTACTCTAACTTGCTCGCCTTTGATTTTTGATTTGACATCTTCTACAATCTTAGCGGCATTTGCTACGCTTTCTTCAGAAAGGTTAATTGCAATCAAAAGAGGTTTTGCAGTGAGTGGTGCATAGTTTTTTATATAACCCATTTCGTCCTCAGACATTTCCAATTCGCGAAGAGGCGTGCCGTTTTCCAAAGAATCCTTCCATCTTTTCATGGCTTCAATTTCTTTGGCTGCAGATTCTTTAGTCTTTGGCTTTTTTAGGTCTTTCTCTAATTTGTCAAATCTGCCTTCTAACCATTCCAAGTCAGAAAATAGGAACTCTTCCTCCAAAGTTTCTATATCACGCCAGATGTCAATAGACCCCTCAGAGTGAGGTACAGACTCATCTTCAAACCCGCGAACCACGTGCAGAAGAGCATCGTTTGTTTTCACTTTGCCTAGGAACTGACCTGCAAACTGATTAGAGTTTCTGTCTCCTTTGGAAACACTTACAAGATCCACCATCTCGATAGTAGCATTGATTACTTTTTTGGGGTTAAAGATTTCATTTAGTTTGTCTAAACGGCTATCCGGCACCTTAACAATCGCTTGATTAGTGTCTCTTTTTTGCAAAGCTGATTGATCTAAGTGAATCTGAGTCAAAGTTTGAAATAAGGTCGTTTTACCTGAAAAAGGCAAGCCCACGATACCTATCTGCATAATACCCTCTATAAATATTTAGTTAATCCAATTCTCCAAAATTATTATATTTTTTGGTCTTATGGAATTTTTTGTTTGTAATATTTTTAAATAAGTAGAAATAGGAGTTAACTCCATCTTCCCAATTTTGGAATATCTTTAATCATTATTTTTGCTAAAAATTTAGGAATGTGTTTTGTCCTGAGGATATCGAAGACAAAAACTTGCATTTTCTCTGCAGTATCTATCTCAGGTTTTGTAAAATATCCATCCTGATAGCACATAATACAGAATATATCGCTTTTATTATTATCTCTATTTGTACCCCAACCATCTGCATTTTCTTTTAGTGGCATCCCACAACTTTGGCATTGTTTTTTAGCCATGATGCTATTTCCTTCTTTCCTAAAATCATAGGTCTATAAATAAAACAAGGGTTACGACTCACAAAGTAGCAACCCTAATCTTGACATATTTAAGGAAATCTATGATTTCTGAAGTTTGTCGTTTAGTATTTTAATTTTACGGGCGATTGCTTTACCAATTTGATCCAAAGGCACCAATTCATGTTTTTTAGTAGCCTTAATTGCAGCTTCCGGCATAGATGGAGCTACTGCAGAGTCAGGATCTTGGATAATTACCGTACCACCTGCAGCTTCGATATTAGCGGAACCATTTGCACCGTCTTTGCCTAAACCGGTAAGCACTACGCCTATACCATATCTACCAAATGCCTGCGCACCTGAACGGAAAAGAGGGTCAGCTGAAGGCTTACTAAAATTTTCTTCCGGAGCATCATCAAAAGCTAACTTCTGAGATTTTGGAAGAATATTCAAATGTTTGCCACCGGGAGCTATATAGATATTTTTGGGCAGCGAGATAATCCCATTCATAGCAACATTCACTTTATAAGGAGTGTTTTCCTGTAGATGTTTTGCAAATCCACTAATCATCCAGTCAGGAGCATGTTGCACAATATAAAAAGCTGCCGGCAAATCAGCCGGAATATTTTTAAAGACTTCTATCAGAGACTTCGGCCCACCTGTAGAAGAAGCAATAGTAACTCCGACGAAGTCAGGTTTTATGTCATTTGTAATGTCTACTGTGATAGCAGAAGAGCTTGGTTCTTCTTGCTTCATTTTTTTCAAACCTTGCTGTATAGCTTTTTCAAGAGCATTAAAATCAACCGGTTTAGGGAAATAGTTATCTGCTCCGGCATTAAGAGCAAAGTCTTTTGTGCCTTGTGAATCTATAGCAGTAAACATAATGATATATGGTATTGGCCTGATAGATTCTCTGACCCTACGAATAAGCTCGATACCATCCATAAGCGGCATCATCCAATCTGTCAGTAATATATCAAATTGTACCTGTTCCATCAATTTTAATGCTGATATGCCATTTTGAGCTGTAATTACCTGATAGCCTTTACGTGTAAGCAACTGCTTATAAGTGGCTGAAGTCATGAGCTCATCTTCTGCCAATAGTACTTTTATTTGTCCTGCCATAAAGATTCAAATGTATTGTTTGTAAATAAACTAATTTTAATAGCGAACTCTTATCTAAAACCGTTTGAAAGCTATAAATATTTCAAATGTATATCAAAGAATGCCACTTGCATAGACAATTTAAGAAATTTTATTACAAAAGCAAACACATATTATATATGTATAAGACAAAGCTGAAAGGGTTTGTTGGTAAAAAAAAACTATCAATACAAATTGATTTTTATAATTTACCACCATTCTTATTTTTCTTCTTAATTTCTACATTCTTATTCTATTCTACATTATAATAGAAGAAAATTTATATGTATTTAATACATAATTACTTGTTTTATTATATTTTTTCTCATTTGTACCACATACTCCAAACTATATACTCCAGACTCACTACTAAGATTACAAGTATATTTGATATCATATTGCTACAGCAAACCACCAAACTATATATTTTTGTTAGTTTATGAAAATAATGATATATTTGCAATAATCTAACATATATTATCCTTTTTGACTTTGAATAGTAGAAATATTATATGAATTTATACATTGAGAGAAAATATGAAAATCGAAAAGATACTCAGTTTTTATTTCAACATGAAGTCAATTAAAGCTAAACTAACTTTTGCGACTACAGCAAGTATGATTATGCTGTCGCTTGCTTTGATTGCCCAAGCTGCATTTAGAACTTTTCTGAATAATGAAGAATCTATCGAAAATCGTCTTGTTGCACTTTCGGATAGCCAAGCCGAAAGAATAAAGTCTTCTATAGACAAGGCAATAATTGTAGCAGAACTGACTGCTAAAGACATCCAAAGCACTTATAAGGTTACTAACGATATAAATAGAAGTTCCATTAGTGAAAAGTTAAGCTCTTTTACTGACGTAGATAATGACATCTTATATGTTGGCTCATACTGGAAAGAGAATGCTTTTGATAACTTAGACTCCGCTCTGGGCAGATTCTCTCCCGGCATTATTAAAGGGGATATCGGTAATAGCCAATTTGACATTACTGCTGCTCTTACCGAAGAAGAAATTGCAAAAGGATTTGAATCACAACAAATTCTTGTTTCTAATACAGTAAAAAGGGACATCAACGGCGATAGTATCTTTACTGCAAACGTTTTAGTGCCAATTCATATCAAAGGCGAAACTCTTGCCTTCAATGTTATCGGGTTAAATATCGACAATCTTCAAAAAGAATTGACGAAACAAAATATTTTCAACAACTCAGGCAATATCACACTATTTACTGGTGAGGGTGATATCTGTGCTAATTCTGCAAGTGATTCGACGATACAGAACAACATCTCATCTGTTTATTCAGATTATTCAAATAAAGTAAGTTACAGGCTATTAGATTCAACTTATGCAGAAACAATCGGTGAAACTTTTACTATTACTCAGCCAATTGTAATTTCTAAGACTAATCAGACTTGGTTCTTAAAAATAGACGTACCTGCAAGCGAAATCCAAGCTGCAACTATAGATATAATTATAGAGCTTATTTTAGGCAGTTTGTTTTTTATGGTGTTTGCTCAGGTAGGTATCTACTTCTTTACCAAATCATTTTCACAACCTATCGAAAAGATACGAGAATATGCAGAATCAGTTTCTACAGGTAACGTAAATATCAAATGTGATTATAAGGGCAGAGATGAGTTAGGTGCCTTGGCGGATGCTTTTAGAAAACTAATGTCGATTCAAAGCAATCTGATAGAAGAAACAAAAGAATTGACATTAGCTGCAGAGGCAGGCAATCTGGGCAAGCGAGGAGATGTGTCTAAATATCCCGGTGCATTTGGCGATTTGATTAGTGGCTTTAACCGCACACTCGATGCTTTAGTTCTTCCATTAGATACTGCAGCAGGTTACATAGCTAAAATCTCCGAGGGTAATTTGCCTCCCAAAATCACAGCTACTTACAATGGTGACTTTAATGAGCTTAAAAATAACATAAACATGCTGATTGATAACCTCACTAACTATAGCACTGAAATAGAACAATTTATACACGAGCATAGAGTAAACGGCGACACTGACTATTTTATAAACGAAGAAAGATTTTCCGGAATTTATAAATCTATGGCTCACAGTAGCAACGATGCAGTTCGCGTTTACATAAACAATATTAAAAAAATTCTTGCCATACTCGGTGCTTATGGCAAGGGCAATATGAAACCTACTTTGAAACCTCTTCCGGGTAAGCAAGCTATAGCTAATAACAATCTTAACAGAATGAAAAATAACATTTTAGATATGGCTAATGAGCTTCAAGGTCTGATAGATGGAGCTCAGGCAGGCAAGCTGGATGTAAGAGGCAATGAAGATAATTACGAAGGTGCATTCAAGCAATTAATAGGCGGATTTAACAAAACTTTGGACGCTGTTACTGAGCCTATTAATATTTCTGCTCAGTACATCGATAGAATTTCTAAAGGTGACATTCCTCAGCCAATCACAGCAGAATTCTACGGTGATTTCAATGAGATTAAAAAAAACATCAATGGGCTTATTAATAATTTGTCTACATTTATCTCTGAAATGCAATACATGAGTGAAGAGCAAGCAAAAGGTGAAATTGATATTTTCATAGATGAAGCCAAATTTACAGGAGCGTATCAGCAGATGGCATTAGGTGTAAATGCTACTGTTCGCGATCACGTAAATGTGATGATGAGAATATTAGATATCCTTTCAGATTACGCAAACGGCAACTTTACTGAAGAGTTGGAAGAACTTCCGGGTAAAAGGATTATTGCAACTGAGAGAACTAATGAACTCCGCACAAATCTTACTAATATTCACAACGAAATAGCTAATCTGATAGAAGCCGCTCACGCCGGTGAGTTAGATTTTCGAGGCAATGAAGACATCTTTACCGGTGGATGGAAAGAGCTTATTATAGGCATTAATCAAATGTTTATTGGCATGACTCAGCCCATAAACGAATGTTTACATATTTTAGAATCTATTTCAAACAACGACTTTTCCGTAAAAATTACTCGCCAATATTCAGGCAAGTGGAAACAATTACAAAATGCAATAGAAAATACTATAGGTAAACTTGAAAGGATTTTAGGTCTGGCAATAGAGATTAGTAATGGCGATTTGTCCAAACTTGAGCTGCTTAAAACAAATGGCAAACTATCTTCTGATGATGAGCTTACGCCTTCATTTATCAAAATGATGGAAGCCATAAGAGCACTTGTAGAAGATGCGCAAAAGCTATCAGATGCTGCAATCAGTGGTGATTTTAGTGTCAGAGCAGATGCAGAGAGACATAATGGTGATTTTGCTAATGTTATTTTAGGTGTTAATAGCACAATTGATGCTTTTACAACTGAATTCAACACAACTCTTTCTTTCTTGAATAAAGTCTCAAAAGGTGAGGATTTAGTAAAACTGAATATCAATGAGTATCAAGGTGAATACCGTAGTCTTGCTGAGTACATTAATACTCTTGCAGACTTTATACAAAACTTGATAGACGACACAGCGGGCAGTGCTGAAAAAGCTATTCAAGGCGATTTGAAACAGAGAATAGACACCTCCGGCTATCCGGGTAGATGGAATGATATCGTATCAGGAATAAATCAGACTTTAGATGCAGTTGTTGCACCTATCGAAGAGGCAGGCGAAGTGCTGGAAGTTCTAGCTTCAGGAGATATGACAGTACGTATGGTAGGCAACTATCGCGGAGATCATGAAAAACTAAAAGAGAGCATAAACTCGTTGGGTGAGTCACTCTCTGACTTACTTACCCAACTTAATGATGTTGTAGTTTCTGTAGCTAATGCTTCGACTGAGATCTCTAATGCATCAGACAGCGTCGCAACTTCATCTCACGAACAGAGCTCACAAGTCGAAGAAATTGCATCTGCAATCGAAGAAATGAGTATGACTATTACCGAAAACTCCACCAATGCTAATAAAACAGCGAACTTTGCTGATAATAATGGTAAAATAGCTAAGGATGGCGGTCAAGTAGTAATCCAGACAATTGAAAAGATGAAAGAAATTGCTGAAGTTGTACAACAATCTGCTACAAACATTGAAAAGCTTGGTCAATCATCTACTGAAATTGGAACTATTATTTCAGTGATTGAAGAAATTGCAGATCAAACTAATTTATTAGCTCTTAATGCTGCTATAGAAGCTGCACGTGCCGGTGAACAAGGCAGAGGCTTTGCTGTGGTAGCTGATGAAGTAAGAAAATTGGCTGAAAGAACTACGGATGCTACAAAACAGATATCGAATATGATTAATAGTATTCAAAAAGAAACAGAATCAGCGGTGATGGTAATGAAAAAAGGTACTGATGAAGTGCAAACTGGGATTACTCTTGCTGATAATGCAGGCGACGCTTTAAATAAAGTAGTCCAAAGCTCCGAAGATGTGCTGGATATGGTAAATTCTATTGCCACTTCCTCCGAACAGCAGGCAGCCACCGGAGAACAATTAGCTAAAAATGTTACTAATATTTCCGAGGTTGCCGTTAATTCTGCCAAGAATATAGAGGCTATAGCTCAATCATCTGAAACTTTAGCCCAAATGACAGAGAATCTACAAAAAGTAATGAAAAAATTCAAAATAGACAGAAAAATGTCTACCGGTCAGGCGTTTCTTGACAGAAGAGAAACTCAATCATTACCACCGAGCGAGCACGAGAGTTTTGACTTTTAAAGTAATAAATAAACTGCTAAAAAGAGGTTGCTGTAGAAGTAACCTCTTTTTGTATATAGCTTAATAAACGGTTGATTTTTAAGTCAAGACTGAGAAATACATACAGAACCACTCTATTTTGAATTGATAATAAATTCGCTTAGAATTTTATCAAGAGGAGTAGTAATTTTTATATTGCTTTCCTCTCCTTCAAGAACTTTAATAGTATGCCCCAAATACTCTACAAGGGAAGATGAGTCCGTACCTTCAAAATTATTCTCTATAGCTTTTTCGAAAGCATCTCTAAGTATTTTGTATCGAAATCCTTGCGGAGTTTGAACCATTTGAAGAGTATTCCTGTCTACAGTTTGATTGATGATATACTCTTTTGTGATTTGCTTAATTGTATCTTTTGGAGTAAGTCCGGGTACAGCTGCTCCATATTCGAGAGCACTTAGCATAATGCTTTGAATAAGCTCTTTGCTGGCAAAAGGTCTAACTGCGTCATGAATAAGCACAACTTCAGAGTCTTTGACAACATCCTGATTTAGTGCATTATATACAGATTCCTGGCGAGTTTTGCCACCCGGAACTATAGCCTTTACATTTGGAATAGAGTGCTCATAAACTAAGCTTTGCAAATGCTCTATCCAGTCAGGGTGAGAAGCAATAATAATATTATCACATATCCAAAATTGCTTTAGGGTATAGATTATAATCGGTATACCTACCAATTCAGTAAATTGTTTTGGCATTTTAGACCCAAACCTATTACCGGAACCACCAGCAGGAATAATAACTGATGAAGTAATAAAACTCATATTAGCGCTCTTCCATAATTAAATATGCAATTGCATTATTGTCTGTATGCGATAAAGAAACAAAAGTATGATACTTGCTCCATTTGTCAGCCATTCCGCCTGTCAAGTCTATTTGGGGTTCGCCTGATTCCTTGTTTTTAATTCCTACCTCTGTAAACTTGAAACCTTGAGTTAAACCTGTACCAATTACCTTACTGAACGACTCTTTCGCAGCAAACCTTGCAGCATAATGCACGTACTTAGTTTCATTGAAAGAATCACAGTACTCTTGCTCAGTCTTGGTAAATAACTTATCTAAAAACCTGCTACCATATTTTTCAATTGCTTCCTGGATTCTCTTTACTTCTACTATATCAGTTCCTATTCCTATAATCATTTCCCAATCCTTTTTTTAAATTCTTCAACTATTATCGGCATTGCTTGAGCCGAGGGCATACGAATTGTCATGTTCATATAGTTTGATATTGCAGTAACATTTGGATTAATTTCAATCACATAAGCACCTGAGTCTTTAGCTAACAGTGGTAGGTTAGCTGCAGGATACACCTCTGCAGATGTCCCAACTGTAAAGAAGACATCAGCCACTTGAGCTGCCAATGAAGACTGCTCCAAATCATACTCCGGCAGCATTTCACCAAACCACACAACGGATGGTCTAATTCTGCCACCACATTTGGCACAAGACGGCAAGACACTATCATCCGGATCAATTTCTTTGTTATAAGCAGCTCCACAATCAAAACAGTGATTATCTATGATGTTTCCGTGCAATTCATATACATTGCGAGACCCGGCTATCTGATGCAATCTATCTACATTTTGTGTAATAAGCGCAAAGTCGTCAATCAATATCTCTAATTCAGCAATGGCATAGTGACCCGCATTAGGTTTGCAGTCATTTACTATGCTCCGCCTTTCCTGATACCAATCCCAAACGAGTTGTCTGTTAGTCATAAATCCATTAGCGCTGGCAAGCTCTGCAGGATTGAATTTAGACCATAACCCATCGGGATCTCTAAACGTTTTTATGCCACTTTCAGCAGAGACTCCGGCTCCTGTAAGCATAGCAACATTCTTGGCAGCAATAAGTTTTTCAATTATTATATCTATATTTGGAATACTATCCATTTTAATCTTCCTTTGCGGGTGGCTCACTTAAAAATATCGCAGATGGGTTTTCAGAAATAGCCCTAATTGCTTTCTGCAGGTATTTATTAGTTTCTCTTATTTCATTTAGCGTATAATGAAATTCTTGTATCATCATGTCAGACTGACCACCAAGACCATTAACTACACGCTCAGAAGCATATATAGTAGAATCCAACGCTGCAAAAGTATGTTCCAAATGATCATTGATTTTTATAGCATCTATTTTGCTATTCAATTTTTGTGTAAAAGTGTTTATCTGTGTAGCAGAAGCTATTAGCTGCTGAGTCACAGTTGTAATATTATCTAACACAGGTATTGTATCTGCTTTTTGTAATATTGAAGCAAGAGTCATTGTAGATTTATTCAAATTGTCTATTGTCTGATATATTGCCTTATTACTTAAGAAATATGTAGACTCTCTAAAAAAATCCGTTACACTTTCTGATATTTCTCCTGTATTAATCTGCATAAAGTTATTCATTACTTCACGCATTGCTATCTCTATTTCTTCTAACCCAGACGGTGCAGATAGTATAAGAGGATAAGGAGACTCAAAATCTGTTTTTGGATGATTATCTGCTAATTCCTGATTAGAAGGATAGTGTAACTGCAAAAATTTCCCTCCGGCTATTCCGGCAAGAGCAGGCTGTACCCTTAAAGAATCTGTTATATTAATATTTGGGTCAAGCTGCATTATTACTTCTACCAGCTTGCCATTTGGGGCAACATTGATAGATTTTACTGAACCACAGGGCACGCCTTGATATTTTACAGAAGAGCCTTTTTCCAACCCTTCTACAGAGGTATCAAAGTAAGTAACATAAAACACTTGCTCTTTGAGAAATTGATTTGCTCCAAGCCAAATTAATGATCCAACAATTACTACAGCTCCTATAATCACAAAGAGTCCTATCAAAAAAGGACTGTTTATATTTTTTTTGGCAGGCATAATTTCCCCTCTAAAGAGTGTTTCCGATAATATAGCAATGTATTAATATATTCTCCTTTATCAAAGGAAAATTAGCATTTTTATATTTGAATTGACTTTTTAAAAATTCAATCTCAAATATTTGCATGACATATATCTTTATACTACAAAGTTAAATCTCAGACGATTATACTTTATTGCACATCTAATTAGAGATTTATTTGAAAGAGAACAACAATCATACAAATAAGTATTTCTGTCTCTCCTTTATATGTCCTTATAATTTATAGACATAAGACTTGAATTATAATTTTATAAATAATAATTACTTGATTTATTGAAATATTTTTTATATAATGTAAAGCTATTTAGGTAACTACGGACTGTTATGTCCTACAAGGGCTAACTACTTAAGGGTAAATTATGGTAAGTTAAATCTAATTTTTGGGAGAGCATTATATGAGCTATGAGATAGCTGTACCAATGCAAGATAAAGCTCAGTCTCCGGATAATAATAACTTTGTCCTGAGTAAATTACTATGTGAAAAGCTATTGGCTGATGATATTAAAGCGATGAATATTGATTTTCAAGCGAGTTTTCAAGATTTATTGCAAATACTATGGTTTGTAAACCAACATATATATACAATACTTACATCCGACAAAGACATAGCTGACATTAGGAATCACATCTACTACTATCTAAGCAAACGCGAGATGGATATCCTTTCTGCTGACAATCATTTGCATGTGCTAGAAAGTGCCACTATTCAGCAAGCGATTACAGCATGCAAAAATATATTCGGTCCTATAAATGAAAAACACACCGGAATTTCGGCATTAGAAATACTGGTCAAATTAGCACAAAATAAATTTGACACTCCTGAAAATGAGGTTGCTCCTGCATTTTTAATGGAGTTTATTATGCTGTTCAAAGCATTAGAGGGTAACTCTCGCATCTATCAGAATATTCCTGTTACTGACGAGATTCCTGCATTTTTAGAATTGCACGGAAGAGAAGCTGCTATCAAAAGAATGGAACTTTTAGATGGTATCAGTGCTAAGCAGCTTAGCTTTATCAACAAGTTTCCATCTGGCCTGCAGGACAATGTCATTGAAAAAAGAGAATACAATAAAAAAAGAATTTTAGACTATTTCAATGCAGAAGATGAGCAATGGGATGACTATATTTGGCAAACTACTCACGTTATCAAAACTGCCAAACCAATCCTTGATTTGATTGATTTGCCCAAGGAATATAAAGAAGCTGTTAAAATCGCAGAAGATAATAAAATTCCGTTTGGAATCACTCCTTACTACTTATCCCTTATGGATAAAGAAATAGATGCCACTGATGACCATGCTGTTAGATCTATGGTGCTACCACCATTAGATTTTGTAAATGCTATGGTAGATCACCGCTCTGACAGGGATATGGCTTTTGACTTTATGGGCGAACACGACACTTCACCTGTAGATTTGGTTACTCGCCGCTATCCTCGTATAGCCATTGTAAAACCATTCAATACATGTGCACAAATATGTGTGTATTGCCAAAGAAACTGGGAAATTGACGAATGTCTTGACCCTCATGCTATGGCATCAAAATCAACTATCGACAATGCTTTTTCATGGCTTGACGATCACCAAAGCGTTGGTGACATACTAATCACTGGTGGCGATCCTCTTGTTATGAAAGATAGTCAAATAGAAAGAATGTTGCAGATTTGCTCTGAAAAAGACCAAGTCTATAGAGTTCGTTTTGGCACTCGCACGCCGGTTGTTATGCCTCAAAGATGGACAGACAGCTTATTAGAAATGATGGAGAAATATCACAATCCTCCACAGCTTGAAATAGCAATAGTTACTCACTTCGAGCATTCCTATGAGATAACTCCAGAAGCTTTGCAAGCCGTACAAAAAATAAGGAAAGCTGGTATTTCTGTTTATAATCAAGAAGTATTTACAATCGAAAATTCCCGCAGATTCGAATCAGTCAAATTAAGACGAGATTTGAAATCTATAGGTATAGATCCATATTATACTTTCAATATGAAAGGAAAGGGCGAAACTAAAAGATACATGGTGCCTATCGCTCGCTTGCTTCAGGAAAGAAAAGAAGAAGCACGTTTGCTTCCAGGCTTAGATAGAACTGACGAACCTGTATTTAATGTGCCTCGTTTAGGCAAAAATCACCTAAGAGCTTCTCAAGACCACAAACTTGTTATGATAAAGCCAAACGGCTCCCGCATATACGAATTCCATCCTTGGGAAAAGAATATATCAGCTGTGCCTTCCTATAATTATACTGATGTGCCAATATACAACTATCTGGAAGAGCTACTGAAACGTGGCGAAGACGTGATGGACTATCACACTATATGGTATTATTATTAACAGAAGAGTTATGTATTCCAGTTGTGTAGTAATCAGAAGCAGTCGCGAATTATTCGCACGGAAACAAAATTTAAAAGGCTAATTCATTCTTATCTGAATTAGCCTTTTGCTTTAGCTCTTTGAATGTAATATATCTATTTTACTACTGATATCTTACCGGAAAAGATTTTGTTTTCTATTTTTATTTTGACAAAATAAGTGCCGGATACCAACTCATAATTATTCAAATCTATATTTAATAAATCTCCGGAAAGTAATGTATTTAGCGATGCAACTATACTGCCATCCACTGAAAGTATTTCAATATCAGCTAGTCCGTGCATGTTTTCTTCAAAACGAATATTTACCTCATCCTCAGCAGGATTTGGGTAAACTGATAGTTTAGTCATTGGCTCTTCGGCAACTGACACAAAACCTTCGGCAACGCTTTTAATAGCTGTAGACAAATCAGTTTCAGTTTCCGCTGCAGCTAAAAGGATTGTAAATTTTAAACTGTCTCCTGTTTCAAGATTGGTTTTAAATCTCATCCCGATTGCTATCGCCCTATCATCAAATCCTATTACCTGTTTACTAGTTCCACTATTTAGCATTTCTATTATCTGTTCAGTTTTAATATCTGTAGAACCCAGCCCTGCAGCTTGTGCTACTGCAAACGACTCTTTGGAGTAAGCCGCGGCTGCTACGATTGGTCTATTGGGTTGGTTTTCTCGCATCATCTCTACAGCAAAGTTTTCCTGCCCCATTAGCACAGGCGGGATAGCATCGGAAAAATATTTTGCCATATTATTTTCGTAATTTTCATTTACATCCCAATCCAAATAGTAACCACATGACGGATTAGCTATACTTCCATTCGATTTATTATATATCGTAAAATCAATTTGAACCACATTGTTAAAGTTATTAGGGAAGCTTACTTGTTGCTTAATCTCTATCCCTGCAACATTATTTCCTGCAAATTCATCCGAAACAGTACAACTATTATCATTATTATTCCAAGGAGAAACAGTTTTAAAGTGACCTAGATAGGAAAACGAAGCTTTGCTATCACCTGCAGAAAAGATAACACCTGAGCCCGGAATAGAAAGCTGGTTATAGTTCTCTTTGTATAGAAAACCCGCTCCATACTGAGTTTCACTACCAGTGTAGCCAAACTCACCTCTATCTCCGAATGATAGTGTCAAATCGCCGTTTTGGAAAGTGATATAGTTTTGTGTTGGCACTATGTCAAACTTAAAGAAATCATGATAGCCACCATCAGCATATATATCTACTCTCATAACCACAGGGCTGTAAGATTCATTTTGCACTTTAAATTCGAAACCATTAAGTCCAAGGTAAGTAGCAGCTTTTACTTCATCGATATTAACTTCAGAGTTGATTACTTCTATAGCATTTTGAGGGTCATAAGCTTGCGATAACACAAAACGAGCATTTTTGATCGCACCGAGATAGTTACGGGTTTTGAGTTTTAAATTATAGGTTTCACCAAGCACGGTTCTGGATTGTTCCTGACTGGATTTACTAAAGTACTGTTTGCCTTCATACCTGATACCTGCTAAAGCAAGAGGATCCAGTGTTACAACTTTTTCTAAGTTTATTCTGCCCGGAATAAGATTGGCAACACTTCCATTTTTAGAGGTAACATCATCAGTACACTGTCTTACAAATTCAATTATCTGATTCGCGTCTAAAGATGGATGTCTACCTTTTGCAAGAGCTGCCGCACCTGCGATAACAGGTGAAGCATAGGAAGAACCTTCTAATACTTGAGTGTAGCTACTGCCGGAAGTAGTATAATTCCCCATGCCCGGCGCTACAACTCTTACCTGACTGCCAAACATAGATTCGCTAGTCGATTTGTCAATATTATTAACCTCACCTACACCAAGCACCCCGTCATATCCAGCCGGAAAGAAAACAGTGCTTTTTCTGTCTAACACTTCAGATCTGCTGGCATTACCTGCAGAAGCTACAATAACAACGCCTTTGGAAACTGCGAAATCAATAATAGATTGATCAATATAAGAAAAGTCTTTTACCGAACCCCAGCTGCAGTTTAGCACATCTAATTCACTCAAGGCAGCATAGCGAATAGATTCGTAACTGTAATTAAGAGAGCCTGAGTTTTGCGCTGCTATTTTGATAGGAAATATTTTTGACTTCCCTCCTATCCCTGCGATACCTGTGCTGTTATTGTAAGTAGCACCGGCTATTCCTGCCACTTCAGTTCCGTGTTGGTCCGAATGATAAGTATTATCCCAACCAGTTCCGTCTTCTGCGTTTGCAAGATTGCAACCTCTATAGTCGTCTATTCGAAGATTATTATCATCATCAAGGCCATTGCCAGGAATCTCTTTTGTATTGAAGGCAATATTATTTTCAATATCGGGGTGATCTTGATTTATACCAATATCACTAATGCCAATCGTAATGTCGCTACTGCCGTCATATATTAACCATGCTTCCAGAGCTTTGATATTCACTAGCATATTTTGCTTATTAATCTCAGGATCATTCGGAGTAGACCCCATTTTCTGCATAAGATAGTAAGGTTCGGCTATTTCCACATAGTCGGTATATTTTTCTTTGAGGTACTGGCAATATTGCACTGGGTGGCTACCATTTGGCACCGGTAGTATATAAGTTCTGAACAGTGGTTCTTCAGTTTTCTCAATCTGCTTGATTTGCTTCAATGAGTAACTTTTAGCAGTCAAATCTGTCTGTTTGATAGACAAAGATTTTGGCAAAAATGCAACAGGTTCAATTTTAATATTCTCTTTTTGTCTTAGGATATCGATATTATCATTATATAATCTCACAAATATTTTCTTTTCTGAGATATGAGCGCCTGATTTTAAAATAATATCTGCCATAGAGCTATAACTAAGTAGGCAAAGCAACGATAAATAAGTAAATAATTTAGACATATTAAACCTCTCTATTCCTTGTTGTAAGTTATTTCTAAAATTCAAATTAAATATAATTATTAAGCTCCAAAATAGCAACTTTTCCTTTATGTTGGACGTATTATAGCTATAAATATAATGTAACAATTTTTTTGAGATATTATTATGAAAATTGCAGTCGACATAAGTTACTATCCGTTAGTAGAAGAATTTAAAACCCCAATAAAAGCATTTATTACCAAATTAGAAGCTATAGAAGGAGTTGAGGTTACTCGAAACCCAATGAGCACACAAATAAAAGGCGAACATAGCGTAGTAATGCCTTATATCACAGAGAAAATGATAGAAGAGTTCGACACCTACAGAGCGTCTTTTGTGATGAAGATAATAAAGGGCGAATAATATTAATTATTATGTATGCAAATATAATTTTATATTACATAATATTTATTGGATTGCTTTTGCTCGTTATTAATTTTTGCTATTAGTTTAGTTATTGTATTTTGTATGCAATTTTCAAATGTTCTAACTTTATAGATTTCTAAGTTTTAGAAATTATACATTCTGAGTTATAATAATCAGACAAACTAACGCACAGGAGCCACCAATATGAAATCTTTTTACATTTTTAATATCTCTCTAATCCTGCTTCTTTTTGTAGGACTTGACGCACAAGAAAAACATGGCGGGAAGTGGTATACTGTAGAATCGGTCGGTGGAAATTACAAAATAGATTTCCCTTCATCTCCCATTAAAACGCATATCCCAAACTTAGATAATATATATGATGCAGAATTATACTCACATGACTATAGTTTTTTACCTGTGGGTATTAATTTTACAGTCAAATGTTTGATTTTCAAAGATAACAGAACCCCTTTGGAAAGAGTTGAGCTTATCTTGAAGGATTTTGCAGTCAACTATAATGACAGCACTTTCTATTTTAAAGATAGTATCACAAATAAAAACTTTGCGAACAAAGGGGTCGAATACACTGGCATCCAAAAAACAAGTTCTTTGGTTCTTAAAAAAGATGTCACAGGTATACTTAAGATTTTTTATACCGATAATAGAGTTTATATATTTGATATAGTTGGCGATGATGATATTTTAAATTCCGGCTTCCCCGAAAAATTTATTAATTCATTTGAGTTGCTGAAAAAAGGTTGAGAGAAATGATTGCTAAAAAGAAGAGGTTAAATATTCACATTTTTCAACATGTGAAGTCTGATATACCACGTAACATAATTGATTGGTTAGAGATGCGAGGTCATAATTACGGTGTGACTAAGTTTCCACTTGACCCGACATTGCCTGCTTTTGAGGAAATAGATTGGCTTATAGTGTTGGGAGGCCCCATGAGTGTGCACGACGAAAGTACTATCCCTTGGCTCAAACACGAAAAGAACTTCATTCGTAAAATGATAGGAGCGGACAAGCCTGTATTAGGTTTTTGTTTAGGTGGTCAGATGATTGCCGAAGTTTTAGGAGCTAGAATCTACAAGGCAAAACTTCCAGAGATAGGTTGGCATCAAGTTTATATTAAAAGAGGTTTTGGGAATAATAAGATATTCAAATACTTCCCGGATTCTTTCACTGCTTTTCACTGGCACAGCGAATCCTTCACTTTGCCTGAAGGCGCAAGAGTTGTCGCATCTTCACCTGCTTGCGAAAATCAAATAATAATTTACAACACTAATGTTGTCGCTATGCAATGCCATTTAGAACTTAATGCTAATATAATAGAGAAGTTTATAGGCAAATCTTCTGCTATGCTGATTAAGGATGAGTACATTCAAACTGCAGAAGATATTCGCAGTAATATGAATTATGCAACCCTGACCTATGATTTGCTTTTCGAAGTACTATCTAAAATGGAAAAAGAGGCTAGAGCTTCACGAAGGAAGATAGGTAAAGGCAAAGAATTGGAACTTAACTAACATATCGTATATATTTTAAAAAAGAGCTACCCGACCAAATCAGGTAACTCTTTTTTTAATTCTATTCAGCATTATCTATTCTTCAGTTTTATCTTCTTTCTTAAGTTTCTCAGGTTTCATCTGAGGAAAGAAAAGGACGTCTCTGATTGAAGTATTATTCGTCATAAACATCACAAGGCGATCTATACCAATACCGATACCTGCAGTTGGAGGCATGCCTATTTCGATAGCCTGCAAGAAGTCTTCGTCCACAATCATAGCCTCTTCGTCGCCGGCAGCTCTGTTTAGGGCTTGCTCTTCCAGTCTTGCTCTCTGATCACGAGGATCATTAAGCTCTGAGTAGGCGTTAGCATACTCGGAACCATTGATAAAGAGCTCGAACCTTTCAACTAATCCCTCTTCGTCTCTATGCTTTTTAGTTAGAGGCGACATTTCAATTGGATAATCAGTAACAAAAGTAGGATGAATCAAATGTTCCTCTACTTTTTCTCCAAATATTTCATCCAATATTTTCATTTCAGAGAAAGTTTCGTCTATTTCTACTCCAAGCTCTTTAGCAGCACTTCTAAGTTCTTCTTTGTTTTTTCCTTTCAAATCCATACCTGTGTATTCTTTGAAGAGGTCAAACATTTTCGCTCTGCGGAAAGGTTTTGAAAGATCAAACTCTTTGCCATCAAAAGTAACAGTAGTCGTGCCAAGCACAGTTTCTGCAGTGCCTCTGTAAAGCTCTTCCGTGAGATCCATCAACCAGTTATAGTCTTTATAAGCAACGTATAGTTCCATTAGGGTAAACTCAGGATTATGAGTTTTGTCCATACCTTCATTACGGAAGTTTTTACTAATTTCATAAACTCCTTCAAATCCGCCTACAATCAAACGTTTTAAATATAACTCAGTAGCTATACGAAGATACAGAGGAATATCCAAAGAATTATGATGAGTAATAAACGGGCGGGCAGAAGCACCACCATAAATAGGCTGCAAAACAGGAGTTTCTACTTCTAGGTATCCTCTTTCATCAAAAAATCTTCTCATGTATGAAATAATCTTAGAGCGTTTGATAAAAGTATCTCTAATTTGAGAGTTAACAATCAAATCAATATATCTTTTTCTATATCTAAGTTCTTTATCTGCGAAAGCATCATGAACTATTTCATTGCCATTTTCGTCTTTCTCTACCTTAGCGATAGGAAGAGGCTTCAAAGATTTAGTAAGTAACTTGGCATCAGAAGCATGAATAGAAATCTCACCTTTCTTAGTGCGGAACACATAGCCTGACACACCGATGATATCGCCAATATCAAGTTTCTTGATATGCTGGTAAAAATCAGGAAGTTCGTCACGTTTAAGGTAAATTTGAACTCTACCGCTCTGGTCAAGAATGTGAAGGAAAGTAGCTTTTCCCATGATTCTCATAGCCATGATACGACCTGCAACGGCTACATTATCCATTTCTTCAGGTTTTTCATCATTAAAATCAGCTAAGATAGCATCAGCTCTGTGAGTTTGATCAAAGCTATAAGGATAAGCGTTAATTCCGGCTTCCTCCAAAAGCTGTAATTCTTCTAATCTTCGAAGCTCTTGGTCGTTTCTTTGAATCTCTGACATATTATACCAATAATAATTCGTAAATTTGTAAAACGAAATAAGGCAAATTTAGGGAATTTTTAGAAGACTTCTATAATAATTTGCATTTTTGGTATATATTGTTATATATTTGTAAATATTCCAGTATAATATATGTCGCATATTTTTCTAGTATTATAAATTAACGAGAAGGGATTACTTGAAGCCGATTTTATTACTTGCGCATTTTGCCCCTGGAAATAGGGGAAGAAGAGTTTTACCAACTCAGAAAAAACACCGTACTAATGATGAAATACGAGAAAAAGAAGTACGTTTGATTGATGATGAAGGCGAAATGCTTGGCATCATGGATTCAAAGAAAGCTTTGTTTATGGCAGAAGAAGCCGAATTAGATTTGGTTGAAATTGCACCAAAAGCTAAACCTCCTGTTTGCAAAATCATTGATTATGGTAAGTTTCTGTATGAAATACAGAAAAAAGAAAAGCAACAGAGAAAGAACCAGCAGCAATCTCAGATGAAAGAAATTCGTTTCAAATGGAGAACTGCAGACCACGATTTTAATTTCAAAACAAGGCATGCAAGAGATTTTATTGAATCTGGCAATAAAGTAAAAGCTTCTGTGCTGTTTAGAGGTAGAGAGATTACGCACCAAGAAATTGGCCGCGAGCTCCTCAAAAGATTTGTGGAAGAAATGAAAGATGTGGCTAAGGTGGATGTCAACATAAAGTTCGAAGGCAGAAACTTATCTGTTATTCTTGCTCCACTTAAGTCTAAGAAAAGTTAATTTTAAATTTCTTATCTTTTTTGTATATTATCGGTTCTCGTATTGGTCGAGAACCGATATTTGTTTTATATTAAACATATAGGAAAAGCCATGCCTAAAATGAAGACTAACGGCTCCGCTAAAAAAAGGTTCAAATTAACCGGAAGCGGCAAGTTTAAAAGGGCAAAAGCTTATGCAAGCCACATATTGACTAAAAAAACTCCTAAGAGAAAAAGAGGTCTTAGAGAGCTTACTTATGTCTGCAAGGTGGATGAGCCAAGAGTAAAAAAACTTATGGGTCAAGGTTAAGATTAACTTCTTACCTACTTGCTGAAAGTTTTTCCGCTTTCTTTCTAAAAAAGGCTAAAGGGGTAAATTAAGTGAAGCTCCCCCCACGCCAAATTTATTGTTTAAATTTACACAAAGGTGTATAAATGGCAAGAGCTGTCAATAAAGTAGCTTCGCACCGTAGACGCAGAAGAATTTTAAAACTCGCCAAAGGTTATTGGGGAGCTAGAAAAAATGTTTGGACGGTTGCGAAAAATCACATTGAAAAAGGTTTACAACATGCTTACGTTGGTCGTAAGTTAAAAAAACGCCAATACCGCAGACTTTGGATTGTTCGTATCAATGCTGCTGCTCGTATTAATGGCACTACTTACTCTCGTTTGATTAATGGATTGAAGAAAAACAACATCCTTATCAATCGTAAAGTTTTAGCTGATTTGGCGATGCACAAACCTGCAATTTTCGCTGCTATTTGCAAAAAAGCCGTTGCTTAATTCTTTTTTTTCAATAAAAACAAGATAAGGATCATGATTGAAGAAATAAGATCCCTAAAGAATAAAATTGAAGAAAAGCTTCAGAATATCTCTACGCCGGAAGAGCTTACGCAATTCCGGCTTGAGTTTTTAGTTAAAAAAGGTCATCTGCAGCAACTTTTGCTTAAAATGAAAGATGTTCCCAAAGATTTAAAGCCTGTTGTCGGCAAAGAACTTAATATTTTGAAGAGTTTTGCCGAATCGACTTATGAATCTATTTTAGCTAATTTTTCCGAAGATAATGATAAATCTCCCGATTTAGACCTTTCTCTACCGGGAAGATCTTCAAATAGAGGTACTTACCATCCTGTCCTTCAAATTATGGATGAAATGGTATCTATTTTCACGGATATGGGCTTCGCTGTAGCGGAAGGGCCGGAAATTGAAGATGACTATCACAATTTTGATGCTCTTAATTTCCCTCCTGATCATCCTGCTCGTGATATGCAAGATACTTTCTTTGTCAAATCTGACAAAGATTTGCTTCTTCGCACTCACACTTCTCCTGTGCAAATCAGAGTAATGCAAGGCCAAGAGCCTCCCATTCGATCTATAATGCCGGGAAGAGTATACAGAAACGAAGCTATCAATGCTCGCTCTCTTGCTGAGTTTCATCAAATCGAAGGGCTTTATATTGATAAAAATGTATCCTTTGCTGAGCTGAAAGGCACTATGATGATTTTTGCTAAGAAGATGTATGGCGAAAACTCTAAGTTTAGATTCCGCCCTTCTTTCTTCCCTTTCACAGAGCCAAGTGCCGAAATGGATATCACTTGTTTCTTGTGTGGAGGAGAAGGCTGCAAAATTTGTAAAGGTACCGGTTGGTTAGAAATTGCCGGCTGTGGGATGGTTCATCCTAACGTACTGAAATCTGGAAATATTGATCCTGAAGAGTTTACAGGTTATGCTTTTGGATTTGGTATCGAAAGAGTGGCAATGCTCCGAACTGGCATTGATGATATAAGACTTCTTTACGAAAATGATATTAGAGTTTTAAATCAATTCTAAATTTAAAACGAACAATATAGATGTTTTATAAAAAACCGTGAGAGCTATTCCCACGGTTTTTTTTATATTAGCAGTATGGATAATAATATAATTATAAAAGCTAATGACTTATATAAGTCATACACTAATGGGAAGCTAGCTACCGAAGTGATTAAGGGCATTTCTCTCAACGTTCACAGAGGTGAATACCTTGCCTTGGTCGGACCATCTGGTGCAGGCAAAAGTACGTTACTTTACCTAATCAGCTCGCTTGAAAAAAACGACTCAGGCAAAATACTTTTAAATATAGACTCGTCTTCTTATGATATATCTGAGTTAAGTAAAGAAAAAATAGCTGCGATAAGAAATAGATACATTGGCTTCATCTTCCAGTTTCATCACTTGATGCCGGAATTTAATGCTTTAGAAAATGTAATGATTCCCGGAATGATTGCCGGCGTAGGCAAATCTAAGTTGACAGATAAAGCGAAAAAACTATTAGATAAAGTAGGCGTCTCCCACAGATTAGACCACAAGCCTAGTGAGCTATCCGGTGGGGAGCAGCAGAGAGTTGCTATAGCTCGCTCGTTAATCAACGATCCGGAAATTCTTTTTGCCGATGAGCCTACGGGCAATTTGGATACTAAAAATTCCGAAGCTTTTCTTGAGTTAATCAGTAATATTAAAAAAGAGTACAATATAACTGTAGTTACCGCTACCCACTCAAAAGAGATAGCAAATGCAGCGGATAGAATTATTACTATTGAAGATGGATTTATTAAGGAATAAGTTATGACTAAAGTTGTATTACTTGGTTACGGACAGATGGGCAAGATGATTGCCTCCCTTGCCAATGAAATGGGTGTAGAAATCGTGGCTAAATTTGATTTGTCCGACAATTTGGATGAGTTGGATAAAATTGATTTCGATGTTGCTATTGACTTTACTACTCACAGAGCCATCGAAGATAATCTACATAAAATCCTTTCGTTAGGAAAAAGTATTGTGATAGGCACCACAGGGTGGTATGACAAAATAGATAGATTCAAGGCAGACACTGAAGCTGCAAATGGCTCTTGCGTATGGGGCTCTAACTTCTCTTTAGGTATGCAGGCGTTTTATAAGCTATTGGAAAATTCAGGTCAACTGATTAATAGCTTAAATGACTACGATATAGGAGTACATGAAATCCATCATAAACTCAAGAAAGATAGCCCTAGTGGGTCTGCTATAGCGATTGCAAATATACTAATGGACAACATTGAGAGAAAAACAAGTATAGAAAAAGAGACTTGTCATGAGAAAATAGATAGAGAACAACTTCATGTTACTTCGTCCAGAATCGGCAGTGTCGCAGGAACGCATACTGTGTATTTTGACTCGGATGCTGACGCTATAGAGTTAACTCACCGTGCTAAAAACAGAACTGGTTTTGCAAAAGGTGCGTTGATGGCTGCGAAATGGATATCAGAGAAAAAAGGATTTTATTCGTTTGCAGATGTATTTGATGACTTAATTGGCTCTTAAAATGAAATACATAATATTGATAATTCCTTTGATAGCTTACCTCTCTATGTTCGCAGAGAATGAGGTGCAAGCTATAGACGGCCAAAGTGTACCTTGCGATTCGACAAAAGCAATTATTGATTTTAGTCCTAAAAAGTTAGAACTCTACGGACATGAAGGTCAATTTTTTGACACTATGGTTGTTGTCCATAATTATGGTAATGCTACTTTAAAACTCAAGAAAGTAGAAGCCAGTTGTTCCTGCTCTTCCGGCACACTGCAGCAAGGCACTATAGAACCCGGCAAAACAGGAAAGATATATATATCGATTAATAAACATGGTCTTTATGGTGATGCAAGGCGGGTAGAGTTTGATGTATACTCCAACGCTGAAGATCCAATAAGTAGTTTTGAAATAATATTTTTTGATAAAAATCAAAAAGGCGACAAATAAGTCGCTTTTTTTTATAGACTTGTGTAACATTTATTTCCATTTATTGTTATATATACAAGATGCAAAAAAAAACTGAAGAATATAGTGATGCCCAATTATACTATATGCTCTGCGATGATAGAAAAACAGCAGAATTTGCTTTTGCTGAGTTATACGCAAGGCTATCAGGAAAGGTATATTCTTACTGCCTTAGATTTATGGGAGATAAGGACGAAGCTAATGATATTTTTCAAGAAGCATTTTTGAAGTTTCACCAAAGTGCCGATAAGAATAGAGAAATGACTAATGTTCCCGGCTTTTTGATGAGGATTACCAGAAATTTGTGTATCAACGCTGTTAGAAAAGAAAATGTAGATGTATCCTACGAAGACTATATGGGCGTTCAGGATGATGAATCATCCTCCGATAAAAAAGAGCTCTTAGGTCTAATCAAAAAGGGACTGAAACAAATGCCGGAAGAGTACAGAGAGTACTTTGTTTTAAGAGAATACGACGGCTTTTCTTATCTCGAAATTGCTGAAATCATGAATACAAATATTGATACTGTTAAAGTAAAAATATTTAGAGCAAAAAAGAAGATGCGCGAAATACTTGCACCTTATATGAAAGAATTGACAAAATACAGATAACGATTATGGATAAATTTAATCATAGTGATTTAAGCAGAGAGGAAATCCTTTCGCTCCTTATGGATGGAGAGCTTCATAATGCAAATGAGCAGTCACTTTTCGCCGAAATGGCAAAAGATACTGATTTGCAGGCTCAGCTAAAGGAAACTTTAGCCATGCGCGATGCTATCAAATCCGACAGCGAAGCATTTGCTCCTCCACCTAATGTAACAGCTGACTTGTTTAATAAGTTAGGTTACGCTCAAAAGCCAAAGATTACTCCTTTGGGATTTGATTGGTCTAGATTTATGAGACGTGTTGCGGCACCTCTCATGCTTTTAATGTTATCAATTACCTTGCCATTAGTTTACAATGCTTCTACTGATACCAATACTATAGAGGCTAACTCATCAGAAGCTATATCTGTTCCTGTAATTAGCTCAGTAAACAATGATAAACTACAGACACTTACCAATACTGCCAATACTGAAATCGTAGATAATCAATCAGCAAGAACAAACTATTCTAATAGTGAAGTTGTTACAAATGATTTGCCGATAGAGGTGTTCGCAAGTTCTGCTCGTGCCGAGTTGCCAAACAGCTTCATTTCATCAAATGATGAAGGACATGCTTCTAACTTTGCATTAGGTAATATAAATCAAAGTTCTTTATTTGCATCTAATGCTCAATTAGATATGAAAAGTGGTAATTCCGATTTCTCAATAGCAGAAGTCAAAACGTTACACAATGCAAGACAAGAACGAGAATGGTCATTACATCTTAGAGGTATCTATAACGTAAGCGGTAGCGGTCAGGCAAGCCAAGTTTTTAATCCAATGAAAAACTTTGCCGCTGGTATAATGATGAAATTATCAGATGAGATTGCTTTCGGTCTGGAAGGCGGACGCGAGGAATATAATTTCTCAACTGCTGTAGAAGGTTTATACGAGGATCCTTACGTATTTTGGTATGCACTAAGCTTTAGATATTTGATGAATGATTTCAAACTGGCAGGTATCACTCCTTACTTAAGAGTTAATGGTGGTGGTTCGTCCCGTGGTCCTGTATTTGCAGCTTATCTTGGTGGCGAATATAGATTATCCAATACTTACGCTTTAACTTTTGGATACGGAACTAGCCTTTTGACATATAAGTCAAACAATCTGCAATATGCAACTACGAAAACAGGTTTGAATTTTGGATTGAATTTGCGATTCTAAGTTACCTGAAATTAAAATATTACATTTTGCAAATACTTAACAAAAAGATGTCTTGAAAAATATAATTCAAGACATCTTTTTTTAGCTTTTATATCCTATATCACTAATACAAATTCCAGCATTTGTTCCAAAAATAGCAACTATCTAAAAATGATATTAGTATTTGCGGATAGCCGTTTTAAAATTAACTTAAATCTTTTTATAATCACTTTGTATTAGAAATACCATTCCGCTGTTAAATTATCATAAAAGATTATTTTAGAATCTTCTCCGAATGTATAAAGTTTTTCGCCTTCTTTAGCTTTTAGAAGTGAAAACTTAATCTTTTGAATTCCTACCTGCCCCAGAGACGCAGGAATTATCTTATATTCCACGCCTTGACCTTTGCAAAGAGTTTTAATTCCGTCTTTTATAACAAGGTATCCAAATATTTCAAATTTGTGTACAAGAGCTTCGTAGTTTTTCTTATCAAGTGCTACTGTCACTCCCGTTATATCTTTCAGATATCTACTATCATCAAAGTAACGTTTGTTATAGTGCTTTCTGGTTATGCCCCAGTCATCGGAAGAGCCATTAGGAAGCATGTTTTTGAGATAGTCTTGATCATACTCAAGTATCCATGTATCCATTACATAATTTTGTTTGTACTTTTCGCAGATAATTTGCTTGAACCAAGGAAATACCGTGTCCGCAGCTTTCTTTTTCCTAAGTACAACATTTACATCACAGTCAATTTTATTTTGCATCAAGACTTTCAAGTTTTCAATATCTCCAATGGTTTCTGTACAAAAACCTAAACCACAGAAGCTGGCATTACTATTGTCTCTTTGGCTTGCGTTCAGAATTTCCAGGTAAGTTTGTTCACCACTCAAATAAGTTCCGGTCCAAGTTTCATCGTCCTCAGTAGAGGAAGTCGATTGTATAAAATCAGCAAATTGGTGAATAATAAATTTAGACGAAGATATATCGTTATATGTAGCCGAATCTACAACAACGTATACATGATTTAACAATACATCTACAGGTTCGACAGTTTGCGGAATTTGTTCCACTTTCTTTTCGGTACAAGCAACTAAGGCAAAAACTATAGTCACTATCAATAGTGTTAATTTACGTTCCATTACAGCACCTCTGTCTATTTTATAATGAAGCATTCTTATTATTAGAAACGTAACAGATGTATATTATTATTGTTTTATTATTATTTCTTCAAGCTCAATCGCCTTCTGTATTTACAACTACAATTCCTATAATCCCTTGTTAAATATTGCACTATTTATAGGACGAATATTTAGCAAAAAGCAAATAATTCACCTAAAATTTAGATATTATCGCTCATTATTCGTATATTGTTGTCTATTAATCAGTAGTCTGAATCATATAAATCTTTGAAATATCTTAGATTATATCCAAACTGCAAACTCTTTATATAAATAAATTCCGAAGGTAAGCTATGTCTGATTTCAAGTTTAAACCTTTTGAAGAAATGACCAACGAGGACTATGCAAAAATTGGTTTTAAATCCGGTTTGGAAGTTCACCAGCAACTTTTAACCGATAAAAAGCTTTTTTGCCGCTGCCCTGCCGGTCATTACAACAACCACAAATACAATGCTGAAATTTTACGCCACATGAGACCAACTCTCTCCGAACTCGGTGAATATGACGGCACTGCATTAATGGAATTCAAAACAAAAAAAGAAATTCTTTATCGCATTAACTACGATACTGTTTGTACTTATGAAATGGACGACACTCCTCCATTCCAGATTAATGATCAAGCTTTAGACATCGCAATTGAAGTTGGTATGCTCTATGACGCTACTATCGTTAATGAGCTTCATATTGCCAGAAAACAGTACTTGGATGGCTCCATCCCTACTGGTTTCCAGAGAACTGCTATCACTTGCATTGGTGGCTCTATTCCCTATAAAGATAGGACTATCAATCTTATTCAGATGTCTATAGAAGAGGATTCCTGTCGCGAATTTAGCGATCAGGGACACACTCGTATATATTTGACTGACCGCTTAGGCATGCCACTTATCGAAACTGTTACTGAACCGGAAATGAAAACTCCTCAGGAAGTAGCGGAAGTAAATGAAATCATAAGACGAATAGCTCGCTCTACCGGTCATGTTCGCACCGGTATAGGTGCAGGCAGGCAGGACGTTAACGTTTCTGTTACCGGTGGCACTCGTATCGAAATCAAAGGTGTTCACAAAATAAAAAATGTGCCACGCCTTACTTATAATGAAGCTATGAGACAGTGGAATTTGCTTAGACTCAAAGATGAGTTGGCAAATAGAGGCATCACTGAAGAAACTTTTGAGGCAAACTCCAAAGATGTAACTAAAGTTTTAAGAAAGACTCGCTTCCAAGTCATCAAAGATGTGATTGACAACGACAAAAAGGTTAGCTGCGTTAGGCTTAAAGGATTCAAAAATCTTCTTACTTGGCAAACTCAAACTGATACTGTATTTTCTAAAGAGATTTCTGACAGAGTACGAGTTATTGCTTGCCTTTCTGACTTGCCAAACATTATTCACTCTGACAGCCCTTCCGAAAAGCTTTCTTCTCATGAATGGAGCTCTTTGAAAAAAGCAGTTGGTGCTACCGATATGGATTCTATAGTACTTGTTTGGGGTAGTGAAGAAGATGTAAAAACTGGCGTCAACGAAATTATTATCAGAGCAAAAGAAGCTACTATCGGTATTCCTTCAGAAACAAGGCAAGCTCTTATAGATGGCACAACCGGCTTCGAACGCATATTGCCCGGCCCTGAAAGGATGTACCCTGATACAGATCTTCCTCCAAAAACTATTTCGGCTGAAAGATTGCAAAGAATCAAAGACTCACTTACTGAACCATATTGGGAAAGAGAATCTAAATACTATAGACTTGGAGTTCCTGAAGATTCTATCAAGTCTTTAGCTATTTCTCCTTTTGCTTCTACATTTGACAAAATTGTTGCTATGGATGTAGATCCAATACTTGCTGCAGTTACCTTGACTCAGTTTGTTAAAAGACTGAAGAAAGCAGGCTTGGAAACTGAATTTTTAAATGAAGAGCACTTCCTTACTATCTTTGAGTTATATAAATCAGGCAAACTTGCTAAAGATGGCATCTATGATGCACTAAAACGTGCGATAGTGCTTGGTGAAATTTCTAAAGATAATCTTCCGGAAAAATGCTCCGAATCTGAAATGAAAGGCAGAATCAATGAAGCTCGCGATGTAATCAAGAAAATTCGCATCAAATACCCTGACAGAAAAGGTAAAATTCTGATGGGTTCTATAATGAAAAAGCTTCGTGGTAGAGTAAATGGATTTGACATACTAAAACTTGTAAATGAATTTTCGTCGGAGGAAGTGTAAGATGGCTATGAATGAAGATTACAAAGGCTATCGCGGTGCCGGATTGGAGATGCTTAAAAAATATAAAGCTTTAATCTGGAGCGATGTTAAACTTAAAACTTCTGACGAAAGAACTCATATTGGTCTTATTTTGCCAAGAGCTGAGCAAGCAGACGAATTTCATATCGTTTTGAAGCTTAGAACTGGTTATAATGTCGGTATCCATGTAAACAATATTTTAGATATCGAGGTAGTTGGTAGAAAAATTGCCAATTATAAAATACCTGAACAGGCTTTCCCTTATTCACCTAAAAAACCGAGAGTAAAACTCTTTGGTACAGGTGGTACTATAGCAAGTCGCCTTGACTATAGAACTGGTGCTGTTATTCCTGCTTTCTCTCCGGGCGAACTTTATGGTTCTGTGCCTGAGCTTGCAGATTACTGCAACTTAGAAACAGAAAAGCTTTATGGCGTGTTTTCTGAAAACATGGGACCTGCTGAGTGGATTGGCACTGCTAAAGCTATTGCCGCAGAGATAGAGCAAGGCGTAAAAGGTGTTGTAATCGGTCACGGTACTGATACAATGCACCACACTGCTGCGGCTCTTACTTTTATGCTTCAAAACACTCCTGTACCAATTGTTATGGTGGGCTCTCAGAGATCTTCTGACAGACCTTCGTCTGATGCAGCTCTTAACCTAATTCATAGTGTTAAAACTGCAGCAGAATCTGACATTGCAGAGGTTATGGTGTGTATGTTCGGACCTACTTCCGATGAATATGGTTTGCTCCACAGAGGTACTCGCGTAAGAAAGATGCACTCTTCATATCGCTCTACTTTTAGAACTATCGGTGACATTCCGCTTGCAATGGTTAACAAAGAAGCGATTAATCCGCTAAGAGAAGATTACTCTAAACGCAGAAGAGACAAAGAATTTAAGCTAATCCCTACTTTTGAAGAAAAAGTAACTATCGTTTATTACTATCCAAATATGCAGCCTGACATCATTGATTCTTTAGTGGAAAAGGGCTACAAAGGTATTGTAATAGCAGGTACAGGTCTTGGTCACGTAAATAAACCGCTTTATCCTGCACTTAAACGTGCACAGGAAAAAGGCGTTCACGTTTACATGACTGTTCAGACTCTCTGGGGTTACGTTCAGATGTATGTATACGAAACAGGTAGAGAAATGATGGAGTTGGGTGTAATCCCACTTGCTAACATGCTTCCTGAAGTTGCATATATCAAACTAGGCTGGGCTTTGGGTCAAACTCAGGATCAAGCCGAAGTTATGAAAATAATGAATACACCTGTAAACGGTGAAATCACAGAAAGAGAACCTTCTAACGGCTATCTTGTATTCCAAGGTGGCATACCGGAAGTGGAAGAGTTTATCGCTAAGTTTAGAAAATAGAATGATTTCTATATATTTCTATAAAAACAGGCATATCTTTGATAAGAGGATATGCCTGTTTTTTTAGGATTGAAAAATATCTTTCTTTATGTGTGGCGAATACACTCTGCTGTGACTATACTCAACATAAATTTAGCTTTGGTTACTGCTCTGTCTCGAGTTTTATTTGTTTGTTCTTTATAACACAATACCTATCAAATGCAATTAATACATGAAGTTAGAATATGATTTTAATCTTGAAATACATAAGTATATTCCATACAAAATGAAAAATATATTTGGAAGTTATTATTATTATTATTATTATTATTATAGCCCTTGTAAATCATACTACAACAATTTTTGTATGTATGTTATTCTTTTACAAGAGGTATTTTATGTATCAAAAGATTTTTATAATAGTTGTAATGCTTATAGCTACAACTATTTCATCCTTTGCAGTACGTAGTGCTACTTATACTGGTACGAAATCTGCTAGTTCGAGTATGGGGATTGATGGTCCCGATATTACTATTGGTGGAAGATATTTAGAGGCATGGATAAAATGTACAGATGATGCTTGTGTATTGGTTTGTAGACACCCTGATCAGAGAGGTTCTGAATGTAGTTTTGGTTCACCAGAAATAGTATGGTGTGAAGGATGTATTGAATCAGATTTATTTATAAATGCTGAGGTAGAGGAATTAGAAGAATATGCTGAAACAGAAGTAGAAAATGGAAATTTGTCAGGAACAAAACATCTGAATATAGAAAAATATGGTATAAAATATTACAGATGTGTTGAGTGGTCTATAGATTTAGAAACTAATATTTTTGAATTTACTATTTCGATTACAGAAGATGATGAGTAGAAGTATAAATCTCCAAGTGATTTTGAAACTTGGAGATTATTGTAAATATAATAAGGTGTTATTGTGAATATATTGTTAATACTTTTGTCTTTATTTGCATCAGATGGAATATTTGATTTTAACTTTGCTTCAAATACTAATCAAGAAGTAGCTATTGGTACAAAAGAATATAGTTATGTTAAAATAAATGCTGATATCTATTGTACCAATAGGCAGATAACTACCAATTCAATTTTCACACTTAATAAATTGGAAGATATTTCTTCTGACAAAATAGAGCTAAAGATTCCGAAGTTAAAATTAAACTATCCTTTGGGTATGTATACAATTCGAAATTTAGCATTTGGGGAAGGCAAGTTAGCTTTGATTTTAAGCGATTATGTTATTATATACAACGAAGTGGATTCTTTTTCAACGTGCACGTGGTTTAACCTTAAAAATATATTCCCAGATAGAGAGTATGCAGGAGTATCCAGAAATATGTATTTAGAAGACAACAAAATCTTCGGAATGTATGATATTTACGATGCTATTGAAAAAGAAGAGGAAGATTATCATTTTTGGTGTTTAAATCTCGAAAATATTGAAAACAGTAAGTATCTTAGTTTCCCTCCTCCAAAAGCTTTCTTTTATACCATTTTTCAGCCAAGAAGCATAATAGATTATTCGGAAGGAAAAATACTTACTTCTGAAATATTAAAATATAAATTGTATCTGCGAAACATGAATGGGAATATACAAGATTCTATTATAAGAGAAATACCTGATTGGGTTTCTTCTAATCTACACAAAGACTCCAAAGACAAAAATTGGAGAAACTATGTTCAAAAAATTCAATCTGATACAACAAAGGTTTCTTTGATTCACAGAGCTGATTTTCTTACCAAGGATAAAATATTAGTTACTTACTCTATGGAAAATCGAAGAAAAGAAGGCGATATCAGTGTTTATGATTTATATTATGATGTTTGGAAGAATATTGATGGCGTATGGGAATTAGTGAAAAAAGATGTTTCAATGAACTCTTTACAACAAAAAGATTATTCTAAGTCAAATTTGTTTTTCAGTATGGACTACAAAATATTAGATGGGCACTTAATCTCTACACATTTTAATAGAGAAACTTACTCAGATTATAAAATAATTGTTAGAGATATAAAATGAAAATAGTCATACTTGCATTGATATATTTTACTATTAATCTTGAGCCATTTGATATTGAGCAGATAGATAACTCTGTTATTATTGTATGCGATAATTTATACTGTAAAGAATGTTTAGAGGACTTAAGTTCTTTGCAGCATTTATGGAAATTAGATTACAAGACTATTTTGATAACAAAGTCTGTAAAAAACAAACCATCCGCAATGGTTCTATCTAAAATGTTCGCAGCAAAGATTGATTATGATGATATATACTTTAAAGAAACGAAAAATAGATTAGGATTTGATAGTTTTGAGCTATTAAACTATAATATTGGATACACTCCAAGTATGATTATAATCCGAAATGGTAAGACTACATCTATAAGTTACAAAGAAATGTTTCAAGATAATCCTAGAGATACTAATCACTTGAAGCAAATTATATTGACTAAGCTTGAAAATAATAACTATTAGCCTCAAACTGCTATCTCCCAAGCAAGCATACCGGAAGTGGAAGAGTTTATCGCGAAGTTTAGAAAATAGAATAGTTTCTATAGCAATCATGGGGTTATCTAAGACCCTGGGGCGAAAATCCCAGGGTTGATTATATTTTATACAGGCATATCTTTGAAAGAGGATATGCCTGTTTTGCGTCTAACTGTTTGCTGTCTTGTATAACTGCGGATTTGTGCGATATTCTTAGCAATTATGTCATTAGTTTTTTTTCAGTATTTACTATTTACACATCTGTCAGTTCACCTCTTAGATTTTTACCTATGAGGTTTCTTACTTCTTTTTCTGAATATTGCTTTTTACTGATAAGATAATATAGTTTAGCAAGAGCTGCTTCAGTGGTCATGTCTTTTCCACTCATTACTCCTGCTGATTTAAGTGAGGCTTCGTACTGATCCAGCATGATGCCACCACGCAGGCACTGAGTAACCGCTACCGCAACTATTCCCTTATCTATACCGTCTTTTATCGCATTAAATAGCTCGGGATTGCCTAACTTGGATGGACCATTGCCTACCCCATAAGCTTCGATTACTATACCTTTTAGTGGTGGTTGCATTATGTTTCGCATAAACTCTCCGGAGATGCCCGGGAATAGTCTGATTACTGCTACTTCAAAACGCTTACCTGATTCACTTTCTATATAGTGGAATTTGCCGTCTTCATTTTCTCTTGGAGCAGGAACCATATCTTCCACAGGGGAAGCTTCCGGTGCTTTGAAAACTCCGGGATCAAACTCTATCCCGTGGGTGAACTGATTAATATCAATTTTAACACCTACATTAGCCACAGGAGGAAAGTTAGGAGACTCAAATGCAGAAAAGCCCACAGCGTCTGTTTTAACGGTTCTGCAGCCAAGCATTAGCTTGTTTTCGAAGTATAAAGTAACTTTACCTTTCAGTTTATCGCCTATGCTTCCACAAATAAGAAGTGAAGTAATAATATTATCGCGAGCATCATTGCGAACTTCGCACATAGGTATTTGCGAACCGGTAACAATCACCGGTACGTTTAGGTTTTCCAGCATAAATGACAGTGCTGATGCAGTATAAGCCATAGTGTCAGTGCCATGAAGCACTATAAAGCCGTCATAATTGGGATAATTTTTAAAAATGATGCGAACTATATAATCCCAATCTGCAGGGCTCATATTAGAAGAATCTAAAATAGGCTCAAGAGAAACGATATCAAATGCCGGCATACCCGGTTCGTATAGTTCGGGAATTTGTCTTACTTTTATAGCAAAATCCGGATCAGGAATATATCCTCTATCGGACTTTTTCATACCGATAGTGCCACCGGTATATATAATCATAATTTTCTTTTTCATCAGTGTCTCAGTTTCTGCAATTTTTTTGAGGTTCAAAAATCATCAAACATATTGATAAAACAAAATAAAGAATATTTAATTAGCCAAGGCTACAAACACAAAGAGCGACACATCTAAATGCATCGCTCTTATCCAATCTTTATTTGCCTTTTTCAGAGAGTAAGACTTAGTCTTGTTCTCTTGAAATTCTCTGTTGACGTCTTGCAGCTTTCAATCTTGAAAGTCTGTTTTCAACAGATGGCTTCATAAAGGCAGTTCTTTTCTTGAATTCTCGTAGCACGCCACTTCTTTCATATTTCTTCTTGAAGCGTTTTAATGCACGATCAATACTTTCATTAGCCTGAATGGTAACGCCAATCACGTTTTCTCACCTCACTTTTTCTAACGATTTTTATTTTGATAAATTTTCAATTAGTCTCTTTTCGCTGTTTTTTTCAAATTGAACAAGTATAGACTTGCCACCATTTGAAGTAACTTCTTTAGCTCTAACGATGCCTACATCGTCCCAAACTTTATGAAATATTACATCGCCTATTTCATATTCTTCGGTTGGAGAGTATTTACGGGCATCCTCTCTTGATATATGCACTACAGCTTTTGACTTGTCTGATTCAGCTTCGATAGCATCCAAATTCACTAATTGTGAATGGCGGCTACGAGTACATCTGGCCCATTGATGCCTTCCTTTTTCAGTTTCAATCGGTTCACCAATTAACTCATGTTTTGTTTCTTTCATTAGGAAAGGCGAATAGAGCGTTATATATTTTGCTCTTCTGGATCTTTTACGAGTAGTGGCCATACTTTTCTCTTGTTTTTAGTTAATTTCGTAAAGAACAAACTATGGATTACAAATATAGTGAAAATATTTGTAACTTCCAATAAGCAATACAAAACAATTGCTTATGCAAATGACATCAAGTCTTTCATTTGCATAATCAGTGGTATTGGCGTGGGGTCTTCACGATATTGTATAGCCAAGTGATAACTCATCCAATCGCCAAAATACAATAAAGTAAACATTCGTGCAAGTGCATAATGCTCTTTTTTTTCAATTTTTATTATTTCACTGACTTTGCTTCCTAACAGTTTCTCCATAGCACTGTATCGCGGTCTCAGTCGAGCATCTTCTGCGGGATCCTGTAAAAAGACCAAAACAAAATTACTAAGCATTCCACTCGGATTTTGCCAACCATTTATTTCATTGTGATTCATTTCGGGTAAAACATTGCCATATGCTAAAGATTTGGCATTTTCCTGTATTTGGCAGCGCCATCTTAGATTTATAGTGTCTAATAGCTCAGAGGAAGAATACACAACAGGAATTTTGCCTAGCATTTTTTTTGCTACTTGAATAGTTGGGTTACTTTCATCAAAACTGCCATACTCTTTCGAAAGTCTTTCGCTTGCTTCTCCTAATTCATTGATTGCTGCCAGAGTCTGCCCAACTGCTTCCTCAGAGAAAGCACCGTTTCTTACTAATGTAAGTAACACAGGGAACACTGAATACACGATAGCACATCTAGGTTGCAATCCTCCGGGAATAGTAATTACCGGAACTCGTTTGTCTTTAGCAAGTTTAGTGAGTTTGCCACCGGTGCTTATGCAAAATACTTTCTGAGTTTTTTCAAGTGCTGCTTCAAACCCTGCGATAGTCTCTTCAGTATTTCCTGAGTAAGAGCTGCAGATAACAAGAGTATCTTTATCTATATAATTTGGTATAGTATAGTTTCTATTGATTTTGATTCTAATGTGATTTGCCCCAGGCAAACTTTCGCAATAAGAGCGAATAATATCACCACCTATAGCAGAGCCGCCCATGCCTAATACGACAATATCTCTTATCCCATCCAGCTCAAATCCAAGTTCAAAGTTCTCTGCTATGTTAATCGCTTCTTCTAACTGATTAGGGAATGCACTAAGGACTGCGTGCATGTCGCTTTTATCTATCGTTTTATAATTATCCATCTGACTTACCATCTGTCGAAAAAAGAGAACAATATAGCACAAATAATTAGGATTTCAAAGGGGGGAGTATATTTCGCAAATTTGATAAGGATAATATGAATATCATGCAATACAAAAATGATTGGCATTCGATTCGATTTATTGAACACCTACTTTTATGAAACTTCAGCAGAAAATATAGGAATCGACAATGTCATTGTAGAATATGACTATTCAGGAAAGCTAAACTATAACGGGGAATTCCAGCAATACAAATTAATAGTAGACTTTTACAAAACAAATAGTATATATGACAAAGTAAAAATGCTCCTTAGGAATAAATCTTTAGGAGCATTGTATATTTAACTAATATCTAATATTCTCATGGTAAGCAGGCATTGCACCACCTATACATGGTGGGTAAATATGCAAGGTACGCAGGCAGTACTCTTTTGCTCTTGGCTCTAGGTTGGTCTTCATCATGCGAAATGCGTTTAGACGCATGGCTTCTATACCCAAAAGCATAGAAGTTTCCCAGCCCATCATGTGTAAATCTTTAGTAAGGCCGGCACCGAAGAAATATGCAGAGCTAATACCCTCTACTACTTCTTCTGTAATTTTATTAAACTCAGCTTCAAATATTTCACCAAATTTATCTTTATCAGGTAAAGATACCAGATTATAATATATAGGTTGTTTGTTTTTTATTACGCTTACATCGATAAACTGATCCTGCAAACCCATTAGAAGCACAGTGCTTTCATGTTTTTCAGGATAATTATACAAGAAAGCATTGTGAGCACTAAGTTGACTAATTTCTATATTGCTCAGAGGCTGATTGAGTGACTGTAATATTTTTTTGCACGACATATAGGAGCTTTTGGGCATAATAACTCCCATCATCATCGCAGCACTGTCTTTTCGCTCTGCCAGAGGGATTATATTTACTGTGAAATCATTAAAGTTAAACTGAGGGTATGACTGTTTGATTTCTAGGCTTACAAGCTGTTTCATCTCCTCTTCGCTCATGCCACTTGCTCCCGGGAACTGACTAACCAGAACGCTTTCTGCAGGCAAAGTAACGGTTACACGGTCGATATCACCTACTATTTCAGACAGCATGGAGTCTATTTCGTTAAATACATCCGTAGAGGTTTCTTCCATATTTTCAAGGTCTACAGGGGCTGAAGTAGAATTTAGATATACTAACTCCAAGCCTTTCGGATCGCTTTTTAACACAGTAAAATATGTTCTGTCGATATTAAAATACACTGAAAGGATTTGTTCCATGATAAAGACCTACCCGATGATTTACGAATACCAAAATATAATCATTTTTTCTTAGACAGAAGCAAAAAGCCTCCTAATATTTAGACAGAAAAAATTATGCCTTATTTTTGGAGTAGCTAAAAAAAAGCCGGCGACCTATTTCTAAGCCGCCCGCGTTTATTTTCTATATTGATTGTGATATCAGGATTATCTCACAACGTTGAACTCTTTTACAACGTGGAAATCATCACCGTTAAACTCTAAGAAATATCTGCCGGCAGTAAGACTGCTTACAGAGATATTTACATTGTTTATACCTGCTTGCAAAGATTTGACTCCTAAGTCTATCACTTCTTTGCCACTAATATCTATCACTTTAAGGTTTGAGTTTATTGCATTGCTCAAATTAATCTCTATAGTAACATCTTCAGCTGCAGGGTTTGGATATACGTTACTTAAAGAAGAGCCTACCGGCAACTCAACTACGTCTGATTTAGGTTGAATTGCAAACTGGTCAGTTCTGTTATATTCCATTTCAGGATCACCCTGATATATGGCTCTTAATATTGCATTTTCTGTTGGCGAATCAGGTACAATCCAATTTAAGTAAGATTGAACTGCGTTCTGGTTAGGCACTAATGTTTGCCAGTTTGCACCGCCATCTGTACTAAGCTCTAAGTCGAATACCTGAATGTTAGCTGAAGTCCAACGGATACGAGTCATCAGACCAACTCTTAATCTTTCATTCGCTCTTGGAGTCAAGAAAGATAGCTGACCATCAAGTATTTTAAAGAATCCACTTTCGCCTAATAGTTCGTTAGTTTCTGCATCGTACATTTTCATTTTAGCAAGCTTAGTAGTTACTTTTGGAAGTTTCCAAGAGGAAGTTTCTAAAGTAGCATTTACATTGTCACTTACAACAGTCCAAGTCTTTTCTCCGTCAGTTGTCAGCTCAAATCTCAATTTATTATAGCCTCTTGCCACCCATTTAATCTGACTTGTGGAGCCACCAGTGTAAACAGGATCACCTGATGCAGGTTTGATAAGCTGAGCGTGGTTTGGTAATATAGAGAATAAGTCATCACTTCTGTCAAGCTCTTCGCCTGTGTCTGCATCAAGCATTTTGATTAAACAGTAGCGAGAGTGGATAACCGGAGTAGTCCAAGTATATGATTTATCGCTAAGCATAATAGGTTCGCTATTGATTCTTTCCCATTCAACTCCACCATCGTAAGAGAACTCAAGGAAAGTACCTGAAGTGCCATTTGAGCTCCAAGTAATGTCATAAGGTCTATCCTGGCTAAGTTGCTCGCCACCATTTGGTGCAGTCAAAGAGGCATTAAACAGAATAATAGGATCAATAGTTTCAAATTTACCATACGGAGTTACTATTTTGCCCTCGATTGAGTGCAAAGCAGTAGATTCGTGCCAGTTGAAGATTACTCTACCTACCGGATTTTTAAGTTTGAAACGAAGTGTACCTAAATAAGTTTTAGTATTTGGAACAGTTTCGCCCGGTAAATCTGAAGTAGTGATATAATCAACTTCAATAGTTCTGACGCTTTCCAAAGGATTTTCTACATTTTCATCAGGAGCACTGCTCATCTCAACATAACCGATATAAGGATTATTGTTAAAAATAACGTCTCCTGTACCGACTAATGAAGAATACTGCATATCTGATTCGTTATATTTGAAAGCAAACGTACAGTTAGCTAATGCAAAATCTTCGCCAATATTTTGGATATAAACATTCAAGTCAACTACGCCATCATGTATGTCAGGAGTAGCTATTACTTTATAGTTTAAACCGGCAAGAATTTTATCTGTTCTTGATTTGTTATATTTTTCAACTGTTTTGTAAGTTTGAGCTGTTTTATTGAACAACTTAGATAGAGTTTCGTATCCTTTCACTTCTACATCGTAAGGACCTTTAGCAGAAAGAGGTGACTTCCTGATAGTTGGTGCTTTGAAATCGCCGTCAGGGAAGTTTACATCGTAAATAGAAGCAATATGACCGTGATTTCTGTCCACTATAGTTCTGTCATCTGCATTTACGTAACCATCACCTGTAACGTCAGACCCAACAATAGAAGTACCTTCATCCAAACGCACTCTAATCCTGTCTGCCGCATCTATCTGCCCCGAACGGTCAACGTCGCCGGCAACCATAGCAGGCATTGCATCACTTGCTCCGCCACCGACACCGTTATTATTTATCAAGCCTGTTGTTGTAAACAGTGGATTACTTGTAGTAGAAATAACATCACCATAAGCAGTGAATGCACCTAAAGTCCAAGAATCCCCGGAAGCATTTACAAGTGCATTATTATCAGTGCCATTCCATGTTTGGAAATCCCAACCTGATTCAATATCCCAAGTAGTTCTGTCGTCACCTTCATACTGGAAAGGTACTGCGAATCTTGACATAATAGGCATATGGTTTTTGTGATAAACAACTACCCAGTAATTGCCATCAGTCAAATCAGTAAAGACAAAGTTTACATTAGCAAATCTATTATTGCCGTTATTTCTATTGGCAGGATCTAAATCATCATATCCTTCTAATGATTCGGCAGTACCAACTAACTCACCTAATGCACCACTGTTATCAGAGTAAAGCTTAATCATCACGCCACCTTGCTCGTAAGAAGAAGCAAGCTCTCGAATGTCATCGCCACTAGTTGAGCCATTGTGATAGCCTTCTAATAGCACTCTGATAGTAAAGTTAGAAGCAGGAGTTATAGTAAATAACGGACCTTCATCATCTATATAAGCAGTTTCACTATTAATGGTATATTTACCTGTAAGTCTCAATCTGGCATTTGTCAAAGATGCAGAAAGTGGTCCTTGATCAGAGAATACACCGTTATTATCTTCATCAGGATCTGAGATAGCAGCATTTAGCTGAGTTGCATAATAAATATTTGAGCCTGTTCCCGCAAAGATATAAGAACCTGTATTTGGGAAGCTCATTGCATCGGTTGTATTTCCCGAGAAATAATCACTTCCTACATATTGATATGGCTGGATTAGTTTACCACCACCACCACGAATAGAGAACTCAAGAGCAGGGCTAGTCGGGGCAGCATCACCAGTAGGGAAACCAGTAGGCATATAATCAAATCCAACCCATCTAACTCTTACGTCTTCTTTTGTATTGGCAACTCTGTCATTAAAAGCAGGTTCTACTACTTTTATATATGGCTCAGTAGCTGCATACTCTACTTTCTGACCAAAGTTTCTGATTAGAATTTCCGAATCAGTTGTAGACACATCTATTGCCCTGTTGTATCCGTTTTGTATAAACGAACCACCATTAAAAGAGAATGCCATATTCAAATTATTTACATACGAAGGATTAAGATTGCCGGCTCTTACAGCTTGTGCTCCCTGGACAAACAAACTCTGAGGAGTTGGCTCGTTACCTGTATTATCAGTATTATTCGGAGAGCCTTGCCACATACGCAATTCTCGCAACTCACCTATAAAGTAAGCAGCATTTAAAGTATCATTAACTACTATAGACTGACCTGTGCCACCATCCTGAGAGCCAAAGGAGTATGTATTACCTGTAGGCAGGTAAGTAACACCTGTAGCTTGGCTAGAAGCAGGTCCTATCCATAATCTTACATCAGAAGAAAATAAATCACTACCTACTGCTGTATTCAAGTCAGTAGAAGCAAAAGTTAATGTTTTTGGAGAATTAACGCTACCGTCAGTATTAAATGTTAAAGTTCTATAAGAAACTGCACTTGCTGCAGCATCATTGGCATTTACTGAATAAGTAAGACCTGTCAAATCAATTATAACATCATTTGGAACTGTTACGTTAAAGTTACCGCCCGCGTTATTTAAGTCCGCAGCACTTAATGTTAGAGAAGAAGGGCTTACCGAGCCACTTGCAAAAGATAGTTGCTGCAAGTTTACATTGTTATTGCCAAGATTTATTGATAGATCAAACTCATCTGCATTTGCTGTTTTAGTAAAGTTGAAGTTTAGTGTCAGCTCTGCGTCAGATTCGTCATAAATAAGCAGCTGAGTTGCATAAGCATCATTTTCTGCTTGTGCATTATTGATGTTTCCACTTAGAGTAACATTTTGTGTAGCTCTCGGAATTTGAGCACCATCTAACAATGTTGCGATAGAAAACTCACGAGCATTTGCAGTTTTCAATAGATTGAAATCAAACGTATGAGTGTTATAATCTTTATCATATATAGTACCGGTAAAGTTCCTTTCAGTAGCAACAGGCGTACCTGAATTGATATTTCCTGTAAGCACAACATTTTCAGTTTGTTTTGCATCAATTACAGGTTGATTGTCATACGTCACATTCATATAAGGAGAGTACCCTATAAATGTAGGGTATGAGTTTAAGCTGTTTAGACTTAAATCAGTACCAAGCTGGGTAGTAACTGAATCAGCTCTTTGGGCTATTCCGTCTACATAGAATATTACTTCTGATTGTCCACTTCCGCCATTCATATTTGCAAAAACAGCTACGTGCGTCCATACAGAATCTGCAGATACTGAATTAGGTCTTTCTAAAGCATAGGAAGCATCACTTATGGCAGTTCTTACTCCACCGTCTGCAGTAGAGAGCTTAAGCTGCAATCTACCGTCACTTCTCAAGTCAAAGCTATAATGAAGCATATCAGCAGTACTGTCAGCTTTAGTAATAATTGGGAATATTTCTTCAGATACAGTAGGGAATCTATAAGGTCTAATCCACGCTTCAATGAAGACTTTGTCGCCTGTGATATTCATGCCGGCATTGTCTTCCAATAAAAGGATAGCACCTTCTTCTTTTTTAATAGCGAAATACGGAGCAACAGTAAAAGGGCCTACCATATCCATTAGATTATCTTGCGTATTAGCTTTTGTTCCTCTGGCTCTTAGATAGACTGTTTTTGTATAAGGGATTATCGTGCGTAAATTTGCACTTGAATTTTCGTTTTCATAAGGTTCCCATATAGCATTTCCCGGCTCAACATCAGGGGCGTCTGCACCACCAATCGCTACACCGTCTGCATTCTCTGAGTAGAACCAGTTAGACTGGTCAAGTGAGTACTCTATTTCTACATCATTTGTTCCGCTGGCAGTCAAATCACCAAGACCGTAAGCTACCCAACGAATTTCAAAATTTTTACCTAACTTATTAGAAACGCCTGCTCCTGCTACCGGACTTGTAAGTCTAATGTGTGGTTGGTCAGGTCTGTACGTCATACCAAAGTTGTCAACTGTACCTTCTGTATAGAAGTCAGGATCTTCGTTACTGCCCTGATATGTTACGTCAGTTGCCTGATCGGCATGCTCACCTTCAAACGTAAAGTACATCTGAAGCCCCCTTCTTACATCACCATAAGTGCTTACATCAGTCGGATTAAGTACACCACTTACTCTGGCTCTTAATTCTTCTTGAGTTAGAGCAATTCTCCAAACTCTTACACTTTTGATTCCGGCATGAAGATAATCATTTGTTTCTATGCCACCGTTAGGATTTACACCAACCCATACAGGGTGGCTTGTAGTAAGCATTCTGATGTTAGTCGCATTATTATTGACTACCTCATCGGCCAATTCGCCATTGACATATAACCTAATAGTATTATTATTCACTGTGGCAGCAAGATGAACCCAGTTGCTGGCATGAGAGTTATTTAATGGCTCAATGTCCGAAGCCGCTGTTAATGTATCTAAGTAATATGCTTGCACAGTTCCGATATAGCCATTATCCCCTCTGCCTTCTATTTCTCTTGCACGGAAAGCCGGGATTTTACCATCTTTTAGGTAAAGCATCCAGGCTCCTTCGTTAGAGCCATGAATAGGAGCAGCATTTACGCCACCACTTGACACTACTATGCCCGGTTCCGAACCATCCGTCTGATATTCATTTAGATTAACCCACGTTTCTACAGTCAGCTGAGTAGAGTTGCTAAAGTCATCATTAGTTACTAAATATTCTGACTTACCGTCTAACTGCAAAAAGAACAAACGACCAAGTACATATTTATCATCATTTATATCATTATAAACATCTTGATTTCTGTTAGTTATAACTGCTGAGTTAGAGCCGGAAAGCTTAATAATTTTGAGTCTTGCCTGCTCAGATCTTTCTACAAAGAAAGGATTTTTTGCCCAGACGACTCTAAGAGGATCTCTATAATTTGCATTATCTATTTGTTCGCCATTTTGTGTAGTAATAGTGTAAGATGTACCTACATTAGGATTGAAAATTTCACCTGAAGTATAAGAGTCATCGTTACCTACTGTTGTAGATGGCTGATCAGTTTCTGCTACACGACCTATCTCAGTCCATGTGCCGCCGTTATTGAGTGAGTATTGGAACATATACGCCAAATCTTCATCAACGGGAGCAGTATATATAGTTGGGTTTACGCTACGTTCAAAATATATAGGATAACCTCCACTAGCGTAATCTCCGGCAAGAGCATCATAATCTGCGTCTCTGTCTACTACCTGACCATATTTATTCGGAGATAACATAGTAACACCCAGCACATTGTAAGAGCCAGGATCAGTAAAAGTAATATTCGATTTAATACTATTGGAGTCTTTATCAAACACTTGAATTTCACCCGGAAGCGTATTATCACTCCAAGCTATATTTGTTAAGGAGTTTTGATCTGGGCTACCTGTAATATCAAAAGTCAGTTTCCCTAAGAAACTACCTTTTCCGGCTTCTGAAGGAGACATGCCCCCTTGGCCAAGACTAGCAAGGTTTACCTCTAAAGCATAATACCCCATACCGTAGGATCTAGAGCTAAGTGGATTGTAGCCATTTACTGATTGGCTAAAACCGGAGTTCAGAGTTACAATCGGATTGGTTTGGTTAATATTGAACGCAATGCTGTCCGTTACGTTCAAGTCTTGAGTAGCGGCAGGAGTCAAAAAAGCAGTATTATATTTCAATACGAGCGAGGAGTTACCCACTTCAGGAGCTCCGGTTTGCTGTGCTTTTGCCCATACTTCAACATCGATCTGATCAAATCTTCTCCTTTGGAGTAAAGAAAATTCGTAATATTGTGCGCTTAGCTCTAAGCCGGCGAACAATAGCAGGAACAAAGAGGCGAGAAAAAATCTGCCTACTTGTTTGGTAGAAGAATAACTCATCGATACCTCCGAGGTATTTATTATTTTAAGTACTTAATTGCTTTATTTTAAAAAGAGCTAGCTAATTCAATCATCGGTAAAAAAAATATTTTCTTAAATAGTTTTTTTTGCCAATGTCCAATTATCGTGCCATAATAGATACATAAGAATTACAAAACATCTCTATTTCTTTTATTATCAACAAGATAGACTATTTGAAATTCAGTTCATCTCTTCATACTAACAGACGCGTGATGTCTATATTTAGTCAGAAATTCCATACATCCGTTAATATATTTTAAAAATGTGTTTTTATTTACCAAATGATTGATTAAATTGTACTTTAAGGACATATATATACCTTTAGACTAGTTTTTTAGCCAAAAATATTTGAACACAAATTGAAATAAATAAATATAACAGGGGAAAAGCATGGATATAAAGCAACTGAAAGGGACTATACCTGCTTTAATTACACCTTTTAAAAAAGATTTAACGATTGACTTCGATGCTCTTAAAAGAATTATTGATTTCCAAATCGAAAGTGGTGTAGAAGCGATTTTAGTCGGTGGCTCTACAGGTGAAAGTGCTACTTTGACAGCTAAAGAGAAAATGTCTCTTATTATCCAAGCTGTAGAATATTCAGCAGGAAGAGTGCCGATAATAGCAGGTACGGGATCAAATAACACTCAGCAAACTATCGATATGACTCTTATTGCTAAAGAGCATGGTGCAGCTGGTGCGTTACTTGTTGCTCCTTATTATAACAAACCTTCGCAAGAGGGGCTCTTTCACCATTTCCTTGCTGTTTCCGAAACTGTTGACTTACCTTTGATTATTTATAATGTTCCTTCTCGTAGTGGTATCAATATAGAAGCTGAAACTCAAATCAAAATTGCAGAAGAAGTTCCAAATGTATATGCGACCAAAGAAGCTTCAGGTGATTTGGAACAGATGATGCAAATTATAAAATATGCTCCGAAAGATTTCCTCCTTTATTGTGGCGATGACTCTTTAGCTTTGCCGGCAATTATGATGGGTGCTGCCGGGATTATCTCTGTGATAGCTAATTATGCTCCAAGAAAATATGGAGATGCAATAAGAGCTGCTCTAAACGGTAATTTCAAAAAAGCTGTTAAAACTCAATACGAACTCTTAGACCTAATGGCACTTGATTTCGTAGAGACTAATCCCGTTCCGGTAAAAACTATAATGGCTATGCTGGGCTACTGCGAAGAAAACTTCCGCCAGCCTTTATTGCCTATTTTACCGCAAAACAAAGAGCTACTTGCAAAAGCTTTGCAGGAAGCAGGTTTAGTTAAATAAGTTATTCTAAGATATTATAATATCTCAAATATATAAAAAGCTGCCGGAGAATCAATTTTTCTTCAGCAGCTTTTTTTTAACTTCTAATAAGGTTTTCTACTTTTCTATTCTTACTCTTGCATCTACGGCAATTACCTGATCGGCTTTGCCAAGAAGCGGATTTAAATCCATTTCTTTGATCTCAGGAGCAGCTTCTAAAAGTGCAGAAAGTCTGCATATTATATCCGCAAAGATTTCTTGATTTACTCCTTCCTGACCTCTTACACCTTCAATCATTTTATATGATTTTAGTGAAGTGATCATATCTGTAGCTTCAGTTTTGCTTACAGGAGAAAGTGCATTTGACACATCTTTTAGCACTTCGATGAAGATGCCGCCCATACCTGCAAGGATTAAATGTCCGAAAGTATCTTCATAAGAAGCACCTACGAACAATTCCTGACCGCTAAGCATTGGTTGCATAAGCACGCCTACTGCGTCTTTTATCTGCATCATTTTTTCGAAATTAGCTTCTACATCTTCCTGTGATTTGATATTAAGAGCTACACCGCCCACATCTGACTTGTGTACAGGGCCAACTACTTTCATCACAAGAGGGAATTTGATAGTTTCAATAGCTTTCACAGCATCTTCTTTTTTATCTACTACAATTTCAGCTGCGCGAGGAATTCCTGCTGCATCTAATAAAGCTTGGACTGACTCAGGGCTTATATAACCTTCTTTATTTTCGTCAATTAATTTTCTGATTGCAGCTTTATCAACTTCAGGTAGAGCTACATTTAATTCCGGTTTTGGAGTGTGGTATACTTTTGCTAAAGCATTTCCTAATTCTACTTCATCCGGGAAGAAGTTTCTGCCTTTAGAAACAAAATGTTCTACTTCTTTTTCGGCTAAAACAATAGAAGGAAGAATTGGATAGATTGGCTTTTTACAAGTGCTCATTTTATCGTCCAGCACATCATATACTTCGGTAACATCAAATAAACCGGTAGTACCAAAGATTACCGCAGCACCATCTATATTATCAAATTTTTGATCTACATAGTCTAAGATCATACCTAAGTGTTCAGCAGTGCCGGTTGCCAAGAAGTCAATAGGATTCGCAACAGAAGAGCCATGGAATAATTTGCCTAAAAGTTCAGCAGCAGCAGCACCTTCTATGTGAGGTACATCCATATTGCCTTTTGCAAGAGCATCAGTAAGCATTACGCCAGGGCCACCTGCGTGAGTAATAATAGCAATGTTTTTACCTTGAAGTTCAGGTCGAGTAAAGACTTGTGCCACATGAATAAGTTCCATTCTGCTATAGCAGCGAACAATACCGGCTTTTTTGAATAAAGCATCTACAGCAGAGTCAGAGCCAGCCAGTGCACCTGTATGCGAAGAGACTGCTCTAGAGCCTGCTTCAGTGGTTCCAGCTTTTATAGCTGCAATCTTGCAACCTTTGCTGATAAGAGAAGCTGCGTGTTTCAAAAGCATTTCAGGTTTATGGATTTGCTCAACGTAGAGAAGTTTAACTTTTGAGCTTGTTTCAGGATCGAATGTTTCATCCCAGTATTGCAGTACTTCTTCTACACCTGTCTGAGCACTATTACCCACTGAATACAAAGATGAGAAAGAAAGCCCGCGAGTCATTGCTGCTTCAACAATAAATACCGCAGTAGCACCGGAACCTGAAGCAAAATCAATACCTTTTGTATCTAATTTAGGAATAGGTCCGGCAAACACACCGGCATAATTAGTATTCAAAACACCAATACAGTTAGGCCCTATCAAAGTACCACCCACTGCAGTAACGGCATCAGCTATGTCTTGTTCCAATTTTTTACCTTCATCACCCATTTCACTGAAGCCGGCAGAAAGAATAATAAATCCTCTAGTTCCTTTTTCATTGATAAGTAGGTTGATAGTATCAAGACAGAATTTAGCAGGAATTGCTAAAACTGCAAGATCAGTTTGAGGCAAATCTGCAGGGTTTTGTATGCAGTCTAAACCTTGAATTTCAGTTTCTTTTGGGTTGACAGGGTAAAGCTTACCAGCAAAATTTTCAGAAATCAGATTTTTTAAAATCTTACCACCGGGCTTTTTATCATCATTAGAAGCACCTATCACTGCAATGCTTTTAGGAGCTATAAGCTCTTTTGCTATCATGATTCTTTATATCCGTTAAAATTTATAAATGTATAAAATCAATAACTAAATATAGTCAAACCTTGTAAAAAATAAAAGTCTGAAAAACCTTTGTTGCTTTTAGCTGTATTAATTTAAAGTTCATCTATATTTAAACTACTGTCAAGTCATGGCTGTAAGATAAAATAAAAATATTCCTTCAATAAACGCTCTAAATATGACTATTATACCTGCAATATAGATAGAACTAAATTAAATAGTTGTAAAAGTATCGATTATTTTTATATATTTAAATACCTAAGATAATAAGTAGTTTTAAGTATAAATATTTTTGTCACAATGAAAATATCAAAAAATAAATTAGGTGGTACTGTAAAAGTTTTTCCTAAGTATAAAAGTGCAATGGCTGAAATAAACAGCAAATCTACAATAACTTGCCCCGGAGTCTTAGGTGCGAGTTGTTTTGATATATTCTTTTATGCAAAATCACAAATAGATATATTCGATTCAGACGGGAACATTCTGCTCTCTAACTCTTTAGATATTGAATTTGAAGAAAATTATAATATAAAGTCAGATTTACGCTTAGACTATATAGACATAGATGACAAATTCAAAGAAGCACTGGGAGGCAATGTTGTGGAATTGCCGGCAATAGAATTTTTTATCAATGCAAACAATACGATATGGAGAGAAATAAAGCTTGTACCCTTAATGGAAGAAAAAGAAACACTTGTAGTCTGCATAAGTACAAATGTAAGTAAGTTCAAACATAAAGAGTTTGAATATTTAAAATTACTTGCCAACAGCACAAAAAAGCCAATAAACAAGCAACTCTCCTTTGTAAGTGATCAAATAGCATTTTTAACATACTTTATTAAAATGTTACCTCAGGAGATTGCAATTTATAGTGAAGATAAAAAACTGCTCTGTAGCAATTTTAAAATACCTGAAAGAGTTTTTGAAGATACTTTTGTCAGTAAACTTGCACCCAAGTGCAACAATATGCAACCATTTGAGTATTTAGGAAACAAGTTGTATGTAAAAATAGAAGAGCCTTCTCAGTTTGAAATGAATTCACATAAAGATATTATCTGTGTAACTGATATTGAAGGTAAGATTTTAGATATTTCTGACTCTGTTAAATTTTCTTTTGGTGAGTCAAAAGAAAATTTATTAGGTGACAACATAACCAAATTTTATCAGTACCCTGAAGATCGTGAGACTCTCGTTCAGAAAGTTTTAAAAGAAAAATCTATATCAGATTATGCTTTAACTTTTCGTAATTCTAAAGGCATAGTCTCGAGACATAAAACTAATACTAAATTGGTAGATGACTATAGCCGTCCGGTTTTAGTCTCCAGCATAAGCGTTGAAGACTCATCGTTAGCTAAAGTTGAACATATTTACAGGAATGAGGAAGTTTTACAAGAAACTCAAAGGCTTTCATGCACAGGTAGCTGGTTTTACGATATAACAACTGAAAGTTTTAAGTACTCTGATGAAACTAAAAGAATCTTTGATGTGGACATACCTCAAATTGGATTTAAACAATTTATTAAGACTATAGTTCCAAATGATAAATTCAAAACCCTTCGTTTCTTTTCAAGAGTAAAAAACAATGAAACCTTACAAACTCTTGAATGTAAAGTTGTTACCGGAAAAGGTAATACAAAAGTATTACACATAGAAGGCAAATTAGAAAGGGATTATAGCGGAAATCCCAAAAGAATAGTAGGTTTTACGCAAGATATCACAAAACTAAGAATCACTGAAAAAGCTTTTCAGGCAAAACAAAATGAGATTGATTCCTTATATCAATCTATTCCTGCGATGCTTATCACTACTGATTCCAATTATGTTATCAAAACAGTCAGTAAGTTTCTTTTGGACACATTAGGGTATCAGGAAGAAGACATACTAGGTAAGAATTTACAGGAATTTATATTTAGTGAAAGCAATGCTCTACAACTAGAGCAAGTAAATAAGCTGAAAAACTTAGATGTTGATGCCATAGATCACGGCGGAAATCTTTTACATGTAAGAATGAATATTGCTGCAAAGCAAAACTTAAGCGAAGATACAGGTTACAATATTGTTTTAGTAGATATCACAGACAAGGAACTAATGCACAGAGATTTACAGTATAAAACTGAGGAATTAGAAACAAAAGTTGAAACAAAAACTAATAAGTTGAAACAAACTATAAGCTCACTACAAGATGAAAATATAAGAAATCAGAAGCTGAGGGCTCAACTGGTAAAAGCACAACTTGAAGTTTCCAAAAGTCTGGAGTCAGAGCAGGAGTCCGGCGAATTGAAATCTCGATTTATAGATATGATTTCTCATGAATATAGAACTCCTCTTACTGTTATTATGTCCTCTGCTTATATTATAGAGCGTTTGGCTAATATGTCTGATGATGCAAAGCTTGGCAAGCATATTGATAAGATATTGAAGGCGTCAAATGCGATGACAGGGCTGCTGGATAACACATTAGATATGGTCTTCCATAATAAAGGTGATTATACTTTTGTTCCTTCTCTTTTCAATCTAGAAAACTGCATAGAGAAAGTAGCAAAAGAAATAGAAATAATTGATGGATATAATCATAAAATTAAATACATCAATACTATAGAAGATCCAACTCTTTATACAGATTTAAGACTAACTCGTCTGTCTGTTTATAATCTTGTGCTCAATGCTGTTAAGTATTCGCCTAAAGACTCTAAAGTTATCATAAAGTCTGAAGAATTAGAGGGTACTATTATTATTGCTGTTCAGGATTTTGGTTGTGGAATACCTGACTGCGAACAAGAAATGATATTTGCACCATTCTACAGAGGAAACCAGACAGGGGGTTTAGTTCCCGGGACAGGCTTAGGACTTACAGTCACTAAAAACTGCGTCTCTAAAATTAATGGAGAATTGTCATTTGAAACGGAAGAAGGAAAAGGCAGCACTTTTTACTGCAAGTTTCCTAAAAGATATCTACTAAGAACCAAATAAAGACTTGGTCATTGCCTGAAATAGGTTGACAAATTCGAGGAAAGATATATGGAAAGAGAATAATAATATGTATATTTTCCAGTACGAACACACTATAGTAAAAACTTCAAGAAAAAGGTAATTTTTGAAATAGAGTCAGACCAGCTAAGCAAAGTACACCGTCTTTACAATTACTCAATTCATTTTTTAAAAGGTTCAGGTTACTACATGCTCTGCCTTTACGTTAGGTACTTTGTATAAAAATCAGCATGCCACATTAAAGATATTAATCCCGGATTTTTCATGATGATTATACGTGTATCCAGTCTCAGTGCATTAGCAAACGCTATCTGTGTCGTGAAATATTTATGCAATATATTATATATTACAATTAATTGCCTGTCAGGATAAAAACTTATATAAGATAAGTCCTATTTATGTGTTTTATTGGAATCCGTTTTATGCAATATATTTTGAATGAGGTATCGATGCACAACGATCCGATTACTTTTGCTATCTTAAGTTTCACATCTTATTTTACTCTAATAAATCCATTAGGTGTAATGCCTGTCTTTATGACCATGACTTCTAACCTCTCGCCAACTCAAAGAAAAAAAACGGCTCAAAAAGCACTAATTGTTGCATTTTTCTCCTTAGTCGGCTTTGCTCTTAGCGGTCAGTTGATGTTTAATCTTTTTGGCATTTCTGTCAACAGTTTTCGCATTGTAGGTGGGATTATATTCTTTATTATGGGTAAGGATATGCTTCAAGCTCAACTAACTAAAGTGAAATTGCAAAAAAGTGAGGTTAGGGAATATATTGATGATATTTCAATTACCCCATTAGCTATTCCTATGATAGCAGGTCCGGGCTCTATCACAAACTCAATTGTGCTGATGCAAGATGCCGTAAATTATGAAATGAAGGCTGTTCTTTTTGGTGTCATTTTTACTATTTGCCTGCTAACCTTCTTTATATTATGGGGCTCCAGCAAAATAATAAAACTTCTTGGCGATACCGGCAATAAAGTAATGATGCGTCTTATGGGATTGATAGTAATGGTAATTGCTGTGGAGTTCTTTTTTAGTGGACTTAAGCCAATTATTATTGATATTGCTAATTCTTTTTAAGGAATGAAGGATGCAGAATTTAAGCTCAGTATTGTAATAGTACTCAAACTTCAGAAATATTTGGAATATTTAATATATAATTCTTAGCAACTTGTTTATTATATATTGATTAAAAGTATATCCGGATTTTGGGCTTTATTATCTGTTTTGTTTTTACGCATTTGGGTTTGCGTCGGGGATTAGAACCAAAAACTCAGTTCCCATATCTTTTTGGCTTTTTACGATTATGTCGCCTCCATTTCTAAGAGCAAATTCTTTGCAGATAATAAGACCAAGCCCCGTGCCACTTTCATTTTCAGTTCCGGGAGTTGAAGTATTTTCTCCTGTAACGAAGAGAGTCTCAATTTTCTCTTTGGTCATGCCAACACCTGAATCTTTGATAGATAGCTCCACATATTGATTGTTTTTATGCGAACTTATTTCAATATTTCCATTTTTTGGAGTAAATTTGATTGCATTTGAAATTATATTCCTCACTATGGTATTGAGCATATTAAAATCTGAAAATATAGCATGATCCTGCTTGATATCAACCCCGATTTTGATATTTTTATTTGTAGCAGAAAGTTTTGCTCCATTTATAGTTGTAGTTAGTATTTGGATTAAGTTTCCCTCTGCAGGCATAAAGTCAATTTTATCTCTCTGAGAACGCGACCAAGTAAGCAAATTCTCAAGCAAAGAATATACATGCTCCGAAGAGTTCACCATTAAGGAGATGTATTCCATTTTTTCTTTATCTTCCATGGTGTCATAATCTTGAGAAATAATCTGTGCAATAGAATTGAGGTTATAAATAGGATTTTTCAAGTCATGTGCGATAATAGAAAAGAATTTATCTTTGGTTTTATTGAGCGTATTTAGTTCTGTATTCATTTTTTCGAGTTGTACATTTTTTTCGTCTATACTTCTTTTTTGAGAAACTAATAATTGATTTTTCTTTTGTCTGCTTCTATTCAATCTGTATAGAAAAATGGCAAACATCGCAAGAAAGAATGCAACAATACTTATAATGCCGATTATCATATTACGTGCACTAATATCCTTCTGCTGCTTTGCATACGTAATTTGCTTTTCTACTTCTATTTTATCCAATTCTTTTTCGTAATTATATTCGGCTGTAATATAAGCTATCCTTTGTTTGTTTTTTTCGTCAATCAATTCTTTTTGATATTTCACTGCTAAACCTTGATATTCATAGGCCTTTTTAAAGTCTGACAGCTCTGCCCAGGCTTTGCTCAAGTGGTTTGTTGCTTCAAATAAATTGATTAATGAATGTATATTTTCGGATATTTTAAGAGCCTTTTCTCCGTATTTGATAGCTTTTGAAAAGTCATTCGTAGCCAGATAGTATTCGGATAAAAGATTATCAACATGAGCCATACCTCGCGTAGCATCTTCTCTTTCAAATATGTCAAGTGATTTAAGAAGATTTTCCAAAGCCGGTTTATATTGCTTCAATATAGTATATTCTGCTCCCAGAAAACTATAATTATTTGCAAGGCTTAACATATCATTCGATTGGAGTGAATAGTAAATGCTTTTTTTATGGTAGGAGATAGCAGCTTCGTATTCCTTCAAATAGTAATAGCAAATCCCAATATTTAAATAGGCTGTGCTTAGCATTGCAGTATCTCTTACAATTTTGCTAAACTGAATGCTGCTTTTGAGATTTTCTATAGCTACATTATATTCATCTTGAGTAATACTGATGAGACCTATGTTATTCCATAATCTACTTATGCCACTTGTATCACGCAACTCTTCATATAAAACCAAACTTTTGTAGTATAAATCTTTTGCCTCTGCAAACTCACCTTTATTCCACTTTACAGTACCTATATTCTTTATAGCATAAGCTTGACCACTAATATAACCAATAGAATCAGCTATTGATTTTGCTCGTTTAGCATAATCAATGCTGGCATCAAAATCAACAAATCTCTTAGTAAATGAAATATGATTCAAGCTATCAACTTTTGAAATAGCAAGTTCCTCACTTTTTGAAGGGGCATCTAATTTATATGTGTCTGTCGAGAACAAATTTGTTACTAAAATAGTAAAGATGCTAATCATCATGATAAATGGTATTTTCAAATAACCGCTCCTAATCACATCAAACCATTCTACTTTCTATAATTAATTTTAGAGATGGAATAAACCAATTTATATTTTAATAAGATATAGAATATACATACTTTATTTGCCATTTGAAAGGTGAAGCATAATTCACTTATGTTGTTCTTAGACACTTGCATTATACCTATATTTTCTATCATCTGAAAGTATTATTTCCATTTTTGAAGCGCAGTTTATTTTTACCCCAAATCCCTAATACAAACTCTAAGTTTATGCCAAATAAAAAACTAATATAATATGATGTTAGTAATGATATAGAGGCCAGGCTTTGCGTCTACTACCTTACAACTATCTATAACATCATCATTATCACCAAACGACATAGCGTTGATACCTCATGTTCAAAAAGCATTAACGTAATTTTCGCAACAAGAATTTAAACTGCTTATGATAATATATATTGATAAATTAGGGAACAACTATGTTTTGCACATACTCTTAAAAATGGGTGATAAACTCATATCTGGAATAGAGTTCCAAGTAAATGCGCAAAAAGGGCACATCCTTTTTTAGATATGCCCACTTAAACTATAAATCAATAGATATGATTTAATTTTCCATCTGTATTTCTATCTGTTTTTTACCATTTCTGCAAAGCTTGCCAATAACTCAGGCAGTTTTGTTAGGTCGCGACCTCCTGCAGTTGCCATGTGTGGCTTACCGCCACCGCCACCGCCCAGTGCTTTAGCAGCTGCGCCAACTAATTTGCCGGCTGGGTGAGACTTGACAAGGTCATCAGTAACAACGCACACAAGCTGTACTTTATCGCCATCTATGCGAGCAAGAAGACCAATTCCCTGCTTCGCAAAGCTGTTCCTAAGCTCTTCACCAAGGTCACGAAGCTGATCCATATCTTCAGCTTCAACCTCTTTGGCAATAACCCTGATTTCGCCTACAAGCTCAGCATTTGCTATCATATCGGGTACAAGTGAAGCCATGCCTTGCACTTTTAGCTCAGACATTTCTTTTTCCATCTGTTTTATTTTGTGATGCAATTCAGCAATAGTAGCATCTTTATCTTTCATTTTGGCATTTTGTTCAGCTATGTAAAGTTCAACTCCTTTACCTGTTACTGCTTCCAAGCGCCTCACGCCTGCAGCAATTGAGGATTCAGAAGTAATCTTGACCAAGCCGATTTCCGCTGTGTTGCTAACGTGAGTACCACCGCAAAGCTCCATAGAGTAGCTTGGATCCATTGTTACTACGCGAACCGTAGAACCATACTTATCACCAAAGAACATTTTGATTTTATCGTTCTTTTGAGCATCTTCGATAGATTTTTCTTCAATATTTACTCTGTGAGCTTCTAAAATCTTATCATTTGCAAGGAGTTCTATTTGCTCGAGCTGCTCGTTGGTAACTTTTTCAAAGTGATTGAAATCAAAACGTAAATAATCAGGCGAAACAAGAGAACCCGCCTGCTGCACATGATTCCCAAGAATAGTTCTAAGAGCTTCATGTAAGATGTGTGTGGCAGAGTGATTGCGTTTGATAGCCTGCCTGCGTTTTTCATCTACTTTGGCAAGAGCTGCACCACCGATGAGTAACTCAAGGTCTCTATCGCATATATGAACTATGGCGTCGCCTACTTTTTTTACATCCAGTACATCATATTTATTAGCTGCGATAACAAGCGTCCCATTATCTGACATCTGCCCGCCACTTTCTGCATAGAACGGTGTTTTGTCAAGTACAACTTTATTATCACTCATCCAAAGTATTTTTGCTTCAGCTTCTAATGTATCATATCCGATAAATGTGGATTTTTCACTTACTTCCGGTATTTCTGCTTCTTGCGAAGTCACTTTTCTGGCAGCACGAGAGCGTTCTTTCTGCTCTTTCATGTTTGCATTAAAGCCCTCAATGTCAACTTTATATCCTGCTTCGCGAGCCATAAGTTCAGTCAGGTCAAGCGGGAAGCCAAAAGTATCGTATAGCATAAAAGCATCTGCACCGTCAAGCGTATTATCTTTTAAGTCAGTAGTCATTTCTTCAAATTTTTCTATCCCTCTGTCCAAAGTCTGCAAGAAAGATTCTTCCTCACCTTTGATAATTTTTTCTACAGTAGTCTGCTGTCTCATTATTTCAGGGAACTGCTCACCCATAGATTCTACCAAAGTAGGAACTAGTTTAAACATCATTGGCTCTCTGAAACCAAGAGTTCTGGCAAACCTGCATCCTCGGCGCAAAATCCTGCGAAGTACATAAGATCTACCTTCATTGCCGGGGATTGCACCATCGGCAATAGCAAAAGTCAAAGTACGAACGTGGTCAGCGATTACACGCATAGCAATACCTGTTTTATCAGTAAGCTCAGGGTTGTATTTTTTGCCGCTCAACTCTTCAATATTTCTCAAAATTGGCATAAAAACATCTGTGTCGTAATTTGAGGTTTTACCTTGCATCACAGCACATATTCTTTCAAAGCCCATACCTGTATCAACGTGAGTTGCAGAAAGATTTTCTAATGTGCCGTCCGCTTTTCTGTTGTATTGTATAAATACAAGATTCCATATTTCAATAACTTCAGGGCTGTCCATATTTACAAGTTTAGCACCTGATTTGTCTTTAGTCATATCATAGTGAATCTCAGAGCAAGGTCCGCAAGGCCCGGTTTCTCCCATTTCCCAGAAGTTATCTTTAGCGCCATGGCGTTGGATTTGACTTTCCGGTAGATATTGTTTCCAAAGCTCTAAAGCTTCGTCATCTGACTCGAACACAGTGGCATAAAGTCTGTCCGTTGGTAACTTCCACACTTCCGTAAGTAGCTCCCACGCCCAGTCAATAGCTTCTTTTTTATAATAATCGCCAAAGCTCCAGTTGCCGAGCATCTCAAAGAAAGTATGGTGGTATGTGTCCACACCAACTTCTTCGAGGTCATTATGCTTTCCGCTTACACGTATACATTTTTGAGTATCAGCAGCACGGTTAAAATCTCTTTTACCCTGCCCCAAAAATACGTCTTTAAACTGATTCATACCTGCATTAGTAAAAAGCAAAGTAGGGTCGCCATGAGGCACTACTGGAGCAGAAGGCACTATAGAATGCTCTTTCCCTTTAAAAAAGTCAAGGAAGGACTGTCTTATCTCTTTAGCTGTCATTTCAATATTCCATAATGATAATTAGTTTAATTCCAATATGCTAATTTACCACTATATATGAATATAAACAATGGAAAATGGGATAAGAAGTTGAAGTAATATCAGCATAATATTTCGTGCCAAGCAGAAGTGATTGTTTGACAGATTATTGGTACATATTGTAACAAAATTAGCTAAGGAGTTATAGTTTTTTCAGCTGAGTTTTCCTGATTTATAAGAGTCTATAATGTATATCAGATTTGTCGTGATAAAAATAGAACTGCCCGGGGCTTGTTTGTCAAGATCCGAGCAGTTGCTTTTTCCGGGGAATTTTTGATTTAATTTTCTGCCCGGATTTGACTTCCTATAAGCCGGGGATGAAAGTCGCCGAGCAGAAAATTTAAGTTGCAATTTTGATGATTTTCCATTAGTTGTCTGAGCTAAGCTCATAGCCTTACTGACCAAATAAGACTCTGAGGAATTATGAAGAACTACCCGAATTTTGCACCCCTGCTTCAAGCTATTGCCCGAATAAATCGGGTAGTTTTTTCAAATCCTCTATTTAACCTATTCCCAATAACGTACCAATATTATATATGAGATCTCTATACAATGGATACATAGCTGATATATAAAAACTTACATTGTTTCTACGTCTAAATATACAAAATTAATTAGAGCAAGAAGTGTTCGGTTACGTTACAGTATATGTTCAATAAAGGACATTACAATTGGAAATAGTGGACTCAATCATAGATATTTATTAAAAATATCAATAAAAAAAAGCTCCGGTATTATAAAATACGGGAGCTTTAACTATTATTTTCAGTTCTATATTGACTATATAATAATCTTATTATTTTCTGATTCAAAATACTCTGCCTGCTTGTTTGGCAGAGGCATTTTTGAAACATCTTTACCAAAGTTAGCTATGTCAGGTCTGTGGACTTTCTGGATTTTATCCTGAATAGTCATAAGACCTTTGATCACTGCTTCCGGTCTTGGAGGACAACCTGCCACATAAACGTCGACAGGTAAAAATTCATCTATACCCTGCACTACAGGATAGCTTCTGAACATACCGCCTGAAGATGCACATACGCCCATAGACATTACCCATTTAGGATCCGGCATCTGGTCATAAATTTTCCTAACTACCCAAGCCATTTTATAAGTAACCGTGCCGGCTACAATCAGAAAATCTGACTGGCGAGGCGTCATACGGAAAACCTCTGAACCAAATCTTGCTACGTCAAATCTTGAAGAGGCAAAAGCCATCATCTCGATACCGCAGCATGAAATACCTAAAGGCATTGGCCATGCTGAGTTCTTTTGAGCCCACTTAAGCACCTGCGAGAATGAAGTCGTTAGGAATCCGTCTCTTTCCAAAGTTTCATTTAGTCCCAATCCAAGCCTCCTTTCTTCAATTCCCAAAAATATCCTAAAAATAAGATAACAATAAAAGTGGTCATTGCCCAAAATGCAGTAAGCCCCATTTCTCCAAGAGTCACTGCCCATGGATACATAAAGACTACTTCGATGTCAAACACAATAAATGATACAGCAACCATGTAGAACTTCACAGAGAATCTATCTCTTGCTGTACCTACCGGTTCCATACCGCTTTCATAAGTAGTTACTTTGCCCGGCGTGCCTCTCCTAGCTCCCAACCATTCGGAAAAAAGCAGAAAAATGCCGGCAACAGCAAAGCCTACTATCATCATGATAAGTAATGGTAAATATTCGCCTAACATAATACTTTCTCTAAAAATAAAATACTCTGATAGAACAACACGCTAAATAGCCGATTTTGTTGTATAAATATTGTTCTATCAGAGTAAAAAATATCAAAAGTCTATTGTAATTTACTTTACAAAGCAAACAGTAATCTTAAAACTTCCGCTCCTTTTTGAGCAAAGAATTTATATCCTAAAATGGTACCAAAGCCAATAAAAGTAAATCCTGTAAATTGCCTCATCTTACCTAATAACTTAGGAGACATTCTATCTTTATATCGAATGATAAGTTTGACCAAAGTATAAAGCCAAGTAAAATTACCAATACCAAAACCAACAGAAAACAGTAAACTGCTAAGAGCATTTACTTCATACACTCCGTGGCTGCCGGCATAAGATTTGACTGCAGACACAATAAAGGTAAGTGATGGTAAAAATGTAGGATTTGGAATATTAGTAAGTGCTATGGCAATACCTAACAAGAACGGACCTTTGTTTTTAAGGTATTGAATAAGTTTTGAGTTGGAGAACTCAGCGGGGTTTTGCAAAACCTCAGCGTCTTGGGTGTTTTTATTTCTGACATTAAAAATGCCGTAAATAAATAAAGCAATTATAATAGCTATCTGGATAATCAAGTATAAGTGCGGATAGTCATCGGTAAATCCCCCCAATGCGGCTTGCACTGCTGTAGCCATAGACATAGCTAAGACACAGAATATGAAATCCATAAATCCGGTGCCTAAAGCTAATTGAGTCCCGGCTTTGCTGCCTTTATTGACCCCCATATTTATTGCCATTACTCCAACCGGCCCCGGCGGCATCGCCAAAAAGAAACCTGTTAAAAATCCGGCTAATATGGCTAAAATCAATTGAACCTCTGCTATGTTTTTAATAATATCATCGCTCTTATCAACAAATCAGAGCTAAATATTCTCAATACCAAGCATAGACTTTCCACCTATACTGTTGAAAATATTCCACACAATATATATAATGAAAAGGTAATAACCAAAATAATGACAAATATTTTTTACGCATACCTCGTATCTCATTGATATTCATAGCCATTACAAGTGTAAAAAATATTTAACCTGTTTGATGTTTTCCTATGTTTTTTTACATAGTTTTAGTTTATCCTGTTTGTTTTTTGTAAATTTAGCTCAATATACAAGTACAATTTTGAAGATATTGATATGAAAACTGTTTTTGAAACAAACTTTCCTGATATAAAACTTCTTAGAAAAGGCAAAGTCAGAGAAGTGTACGAAGTCGAAGATTATATTCTTTTTGTAGCTTCTGACAGAATTTCTGCGTTTGATGTAATCATGAACGAACCTGTACCCGGCAAAGGTGCATTGCTTTCTTCTATTTCCAAATTCTGGTTTGAAATAACAACAGATATCATACCTAATCACTTTATATCTGATAATGTAAATAACTATCCTGAAGTATGTAAAAAATACGCTGATGAGCTTGAAGGGCGCTCTATGCTCGTAAAAAAAGCCACCCCCCTGCCTGTCGAATTTGTAGTCAGAGGATATATTGCCGGTTCCGGCTGGAAAGAATATCAGGAAACCGGCAAAATCACCGGAATCAAACTACCTGAAGGTTTGCAGAAATACGACAAATTACCCGAACCAATCTTCACTCCTGCAACTAAAGCAGATGAAGGACACGACGAAAATATAAATTTTGATCAGTGTGCGGAAATACTAGGAATGGAAACAGCTTCTAAACTAAGAGATATTTCTATTGCACTTTATAACTTTGGAGCAGAGTATTTGGATAGTAAAGGTATTATCCTTTGTGACACTAAGTTTGAATTTGGCACTTTAGACGACGGAACTTTGATTTTGATAGATGAAGCTCTTACGCCTGATTCTTCCAGATTTTGGCTTAAATCAGAATGGGCTCCGGGCAGAGAAGTTGTTAATTTCGACAAACAGGTTCTGCGTGACTATCTCGAAACTTTAACTTGGGACAAGCAACCACCTGCACCTAAGCTTCCTAAAGAAATAATAGACAAAGCACTATCAAAATATAAACTCGCCTATGACATGATAGTAGGATAAACCGAGATCTGCAATTTGAAAAGAAAAAAAAGCATTAACATTATTGAATGGCAAGGGATTGAACCCCTTGCCATTCAATGGCTTTAGAGCTATTTCATCTTTTCAAATGACATTTTTGGGATTAAGGATCCGGGTTTATAATATACTTCACTCTAAAACTTTTTCCGTTGTTATTCTATCTATATGATTATAGGTATAATATTGAATATATTTATACCTAATATATCTTAATATAGCCCACTATTTACATATATATCTTTATATTGCCAAGCAAATTTAAAATAGTATCACACAGTATATTAATAAAGAGGAACTATCATGCAACTTAAGATTAGAAGTAAAATTGTTCTCCTTGCTAATTTATGTATTACTCTTCCACTTATTATTTTAATTTCAATTATTACAATTGAAAAGAATAGTGCGGAAGAAGAAAATATAAAAATGGTAAGTGAAATGACTGAGCAAAACCTCGGCCAAATTGCGAAGAATGTATATTCAATTTGTGATGCCTCTAATAGCGTCCTCAATAGTAAATTGAATAGCACATTGGAATTATTAAATCAGAGAATAAAAGCTCAAGGTGGTTTGCAACTAACTAATGAAAAAGTAAGTTGGGAAGCTGATAATCAGTTTATGGAGCAAACTTTATCTTTTGATTTGCCAAAATTTTATTTAGGTACGCAGTGGTTAGGTAATTCAGTCGATATGACTAAGACTACTCCTCTGATTGATCAGCTTGGTCAAACTATGGATGTAGCTATTTCCATTTTTCAAAGAACAAATGATGCCGGCGACATGATAAGAGTAGCTACAACGGCTCCTGATGCAGAAGGAAAACGTACTTTAGGTACATTTTACACTGCTTCAAATCCTGATGGTTCTCCAAATCCGGTTATTCAAACCATATTATCAAAAAAAGAATTTAGAGGGTCTGATTTTGTTGTCGGTAAAGTATACCTTACCATATATCAGCCTATATTAGACAACAATGCAAAAGTAATCGGCATTCTATCTGTTGGTGTTCAGCAGGAAAGTGATCAGAGATTAAGACAAAACATAATGGATATAGAAGTTGGTAAAGACGGTTACGTGTTTTCCTTACAAGGAAATGGACCTAAAAAAGGTGAATATATAATTGCTAAAGATGACAAACAAGTTGGTATTAACCTAATAGAATCTACTAATAAAGCTACATCGAAAGTCGCTCAAGACATAGTTAATTTGGCAAATACTTTAGAAGGAAATGAAAGTGGTGCTTATAACTATTTCTGGCAAAATCCCGGAGAAGATAAGCCACGTGAAAAGCTTACTATGGTGGTTTATTATGAACCATGGGACTGGGTAATTGGGGTTAGTGCCTATAAATCGGATTTTATGGAACTCAGTGATAACATGATGAGTGTGCTGGTTAGCTTAATTTGGATTTCAATAGTTACGGCTCTAATTGTTAATGTTTTAATGGGACTATTTGCTTTTTGGTTTACTAAAAAAACTATGAAACCATTAGACGACATTGCTATTATTGCAGATCAGCTAGCATCCGGTAATCTTGCGAATAATATTGAATATGACAAAAAAGATGAGATTGGCATATTAGCTAATAGTTTTAGGAATATGAAACAAGCAATCGAATCGGTTATTAATGAATTAGGTGACATCACAGTTGCCACTACAAATGGAAGATTAGACAAAAGATGCAATGTTACAGGATTTGAAGGTTCCTACAAAGAAATAGTTTCTGGTGTAAATAATACTTTAGATGCTGTGATACAACCACTAAATATGACGGCTGAATATGTAGATAGAATTTCAAAAGGAGATATTCCTTCTAAAATTACAGATGACTACAGAGGCGATTTCAACGAGATTAAGAACAATATAAACCAACTTATTGATACTCTTGATTTCTTTGTAAATGATATGCGCACTATGTACAAAGAGCAAAAAGCAGGCGAGATTGATATATTAATGCACCCTGATAATTTCCTTGGCGTATATAAAGAAATGTCTGAGGGTGTTAATAATGTTGCAAATATTCATATTTCCAATTTGCTCAAGATACTTGGTATCTTAAAATCTTATGCCGAAGGTAATATGTCAGAAGTGCTTGAACCATTACCGGGCAAACAGGTTATTGCAAATGAGGCAATGGATCTGTTAAGAAATAACTTGCTTAATGTTATTACAGAACTAAATACTGTTTCTGAAGCAGTAGTGATGGGACGCCTTGATTTAAGAGGTGATGCAGGCAAATTCAAAGGAGCATTTAATGATATAGTTGGTGGTATTAATGATACTTTAGACGCAGTTATCAATCCACTCAACATTACAGCAGAATATATAGACCGAATTTCAAAAGGCGATATCCCAGCAAAAATTACTGATGATGCAAAAGGTGATTTCAACGAAATAAAAGTCAATATCAATCAGTTGATAGACAACTTAAATAATTTTATTTTCGAAATGAATCAGATGCACGACCTACATAAAGCAGGAGATATAGAACATACTATTGATGCATCCAAATTTACCGGTGCATATAACACAATGGCTACAGGATTTAATTCCACAGTATATATTCATGTTAACGCAGCTCTGATGATTCTGGAAATAGTTAAAGAATATGCAGATGGTAATTTTGAAGCTATTTTACAGACACTACCAGGCAAGCAAGTTATAGCAAATGAAAGATGCGATATGCTTCGTAAGAATCTTATCAATGTAGTGTCCGAATTGGATTCTTTGGCAAAAGAAGTTCGTCACGGTAATTTAGACTATAGCTGCGATACAAATAAATTCCAAAATGGATGGAAAGATTTGGTCTCAGGCCTTAATGAAATGAAAGAGTCTGTAGCTAAACCTGTAAATGATATGAATGATATTTTGAAATCTATCTCTGTAAATAACTATAAGATTGATTTTGCTGAAGGTTATGAGGGAATATGGTTAGAGCAACAACAAAATAGCAAAGATGTGATTAGCAGATTGCAACATATCCTAAAAATAACAGTGAACTTAAGCAATGGAAATATGGAAGATCTTGAACATTTATCAAAAGTTGGTAAAAGAAGCGATAATGACGAGTTAGTTCCTTCATTTATAGTCATGATTAAGGCTATTAAACTTCTTGTCACCGATGCTGAAGAGCTTGCTATGCATGCTGAAGAGGGTAAATTAGACCAAAGGGCAGATGCAAGTAAGCACAGAGGCGAGTTTGCAGATGTTATTAATGGATTTAACACAACAATTGATAATTTGGTCACACCACTTCACATCGCAGCTAACTTTGCAGATGCCATTAGTAATGGTACTCAGTTTGATAAACTTACTGATGAGTTTAAAGGCGAGTATAAAGCAATGGCTGATAATATCAACACTTGCGTTGGTGTAATTGAAAGATTTTCTCAAGATATTTATAATCAGACTGAGGCATCTATCAATGGACAACTTGATATAAGAACAAACGTTGAGTCTTATTCAGGTTTATGGAGAGGTATGGTAGAGGGTATGAATAATATAATGAATGCCATGGCAGAGCCTCTAAACGAAGCAGGTCAGGTGTTAGAAACTCTAGCGGCAGGTGATTTAAGAGCAAGGATGTTTGGCTCATACGAAGGAGAGTTTGATAAGCTCAGTTCTAATATAAACTCATTAGGTGGCTCTCTACAAGATTTGATAAAGAATGTTATAGAAGTAGTTAATGCCGTTTCTGAAGCTTCTAACGAAATAAACGCAAACTCCGGCAATGTAGCCACTGCATCACAAGAGCAAAGCTCTCAGGCTGAGGAAATAGCCACAGCAATTGAAGAAATGGCTCAGACTGTTACTGAAAATGCCAACAATGCAAATAAAACTTCAATAGAAGCCAAAAATAATGGTCAAATTGCTTCTAAAGGTGGTACTATAGTTAGTAACACTGTTACAAAAATGCAGGACATTGCTAATGTAGTAAGACAATCTGCGGATAATATCCAAAAGCTTGGAGAATCCAGTCAGCAAATTGGACAGATTGTTTCAGTTATTGATGAGATTGCAGATCAAACTAATCTATTAGCACTAAACGCAGCTATCGAAGCTGCCAGAGCCGGAGAGCAAGGACGTGGATTTGCAGTAGTTGCTGATGAAGTGCGTAAGCTTGCTGAGCGAACAACTGAGGCTACTAAGCAAATTGCTACTATGATCAAAGGCGTCCAAGGAGAAACTGAAAGTGCAGTAGGTATTATGAAAAAAGGTAATGACGAAGTTCAACAAGGTATTGAGTTGGCAGATCAGGCAGGTCAGTCACTTTCTAATATCGTTGGAAGTACAAATAACGTAATAGAAATGATAATGCAAATTGCTTCTGCAAGTGAGCAGCAGTCAGCAACTACTGAGCAAATTGCAAAAAATATTACGGCTATTTCCTCCGTTTCCCAAGATACCGCAGAGCAAATCTCATACATTGCTGAAGCTGCTACGAGAATGACTGAGTATACTTCACAGTTAAATCTCGTAGTTAATCAATTTAAAATTGATTCAGATGATAATCCAAAAGAGATAAGTGGTAGGGACAGAAGACATTTAATGCCTCACTAAGTTATTTAGCAAAATTCCGATATAAAAAAACTGCTCTATTTTACTAAATGGAGCAGTTTTTTTTATATTTTAGGCAATATTGAGAAAAGCTAATTGTCATTTATATTTGTTGACGATAAATAATATGAAGAGGAATCAAATCGATGTCAAATCAAAATAATGAGAAGTTGCTAAAAGTACTTAAGGCTTGGCAGCATATAGAAGATGAAGCAGTTAAGAGCACTACAGAAATTATTCGCCAAACTACCAACCCGCTGGTACAAATTGTGATGGAAATTATCAGGCAGGATTCGGTGATGCATAGAAGAGTAGAGCAGCTGATAATAGATAGCTTTGATAAATACGATTTTTCGATGAGTAAAGAAGAGCTTGATGAGTTTTGGGACTTGATCGAAGAACACGATGCTATGGAACGCAAAGTAATCGAACTCGCAAAAGATGCAAAGAAAGAAAATAAAAATGAATATGTCAACTATTTACTAGAGTATTTGCTGCATGACGAAGAAAAGCATGACAAACTTTTAGATAATCTGACAGCTCTGAAGGATAAATAGATTCAATTTGCTTCCAAAGCAATCAAAACATAGCAAAAGGTATACTTCTCCATGTATGCCTTTTTTTTGTGCAAATGTCTTACAGAAAAAGCCGACTAATGTAGCCGGCTTTTTCTGTAAGATGTAAACATTCTCTATTTAGATGGAGAGTGTTTTTTCATTCATGTTTTCCAGTGCGTCTGCGATTGCTTTCAAGCACTGCCCTGCGAGCATACCATCCACTACTCTGTGATCATAAGTCAAAGATATATAAACCATATCCCGCGGAACAACTACATCCATACCGTCTAATTGTTTCACTACTGCACGTTTCTGGATGGCTCCGATACCAAAAATACCTGCTTGAGGTTGATTGATAATAGGAGTGCCAAATAGAGTCCCGAAAGTACCCACATTAGTAATCGTAAATGTACCACCCTGGATATCACTTGGATCCAAACGTTTTGATCTTGCCCTGGCTGCTAAATCATTTACTGAGCGGCCTAAACCTGTAATGTTTAGTGCTTCTGCAGATTTGATTACAGGTACGATTAGATTACCGTCATCCAAAGCAGTCGCAACTCCCAAGTTGATGCGTTTGTGGCGTATGATGTTTTTACCATCTACAGAAACATTCACCATTGGGAATTTTTTTAGACCTTCTATTACTGCTTGAGCAAAGAATGGAGTAAACGTAAGTTTAAAGCCTTCACGTTTTAAAAATTCATCTTTAAATTTATTTCTGAACTTAACAATGTTTGTAACGTCAGCTTCGGCTACAGAAGTTACGTGAGGAGAAGTAGTTTTTGAATATACCATGTGATCTGCAATCAACTGGCGAACTCTATCCATAGGGATAATTTCTACATCATCTCCATGTGCAACCGGCGCAGGAGTTGCTTTTGGTGCAGCAGTTGTAGTAGCTTTTTGCTGACTCTGAGGTGCAACACTTGTAGCAGCTGATTGAGCAGGAGCAGATCCTCTGTTATCAATATAATCCATCAGATCAGTTTTGGCAACTCTCCCGCCAGCACCTGATCCTTTAATTTGTTTTAACTCTTCTAAGCTAACTTTATTTTCTTCAGCAATTTTTCTAACTAAAGGTGAAAAGAAATCTTCGCCATCTCTGGTAGGTATATCATAAGTTCCACCTGATACAGGGGTAGTTATGTGATTTTGACTTGGCTGAGCAGCTTTGCTTGCAGCAGGCTTAGTTGCTTCCTCTTTAGGTGCAGCCGCAGGAGCTGAAGCCTGAACCGGAGCATCTCCGCTGGACATCTTACCAATAACAGATCCAACTTCTACAGTTTCTCCCTCTTGAGCTATGATTTCTGCAAGTATACCGGCTACAGGAGACGGAACTTCTGTATCTACTTTATCAGTAGATATTTCAAGAACCATTTCATCTCTTTCTACTTTATCACCTACACTTTTTAGCCATTTAGTGATTGTTCCTTCCTGCAATGATTCACCCATTTTTGGCATTACTAAATCAACAAGATTAGCAGAACCTGACACAGCAGGAGTTTTTTCCTCAGCCGGAGTTTCCGTTTTAACTTCTTCTTTTGGTGCATCAGCTGCAGCAGTGGCATCTGTTTCAATATATGCAATAACAGATCCCACTTCCACAGTTTCGCCCTCTTGAGCACTAATTTCTACTAAAGTCCCTTCATTAGGTGAAGGCACCTCAGTATCAACCTTATCTGTAGATATTTCTAAAATCATTTCGTCTCTTTCTACTTTATCGCCTACGTTTTTCAACCATTTAGTGATTGTTCCTTCCTGCAATGATTCACCCATTTTTGGCATTACAATTTCTAATTTCATGATATAACTCCACTATAGAAATATTTATATTCTGTATTATTTTAATAGCATATTCTAAGTACGAATGAGAAACAAAAATACTGTAACTCGAAAGTAAATTAAGTCTTTAACAGACATTCAATATTTTGCCTCGCCAAACAATATTCATTAAACGGAACAAACTTATCCTTATTGCCATTCGCAAATATAATCAAGTGGAAAGAATCAAAAATATTTTTGAGTTTTTCAATATTTTATTTTACACATTATTTAGTGTAGCCAAACACCTTAATGCATTGTTTTAGATAGGATGAATTTCTCTTATATTAGCCATTTTACACCTAAAATAATATCAACTAACAAGCAAATAATCATAGCTTAGAAATGCCTCCTTAAAAACATGATGAATAATTGAGATAATGACCTTTCTGCTATTTTACTTTTTCATGTTAGCTGTGTATATTACTGTAAAGCATTTTAATTGGAGGTTTTTATGAAAAAGATTATTGTAATTGTATTATTAGCCTTAGGAGCAATTTCCTTATATGCTCTGAGCTTACTCACTATTCAAACCAGTTCTTTATTTAGTGGTTCGGGTAATTGCGTTATGTGCCACGAATCTGACGGAGTGGCTCTCGACTACCAGGGAGTAGATGTGTCTCCTGTTACTCTTTGGAGGAGCACTATGATGGCTCATTCAGCAAAAGATCCACTTTGGCGAGCAGTTGTCTCCGAAGAGTCACACGCTCATCAGGAATACAGCGATATTATTGAATCCACTTGCACAAGATGCCACGCTCCTATGGGTAATAGGCAGGCAAAAGAAGGAGGTTCTGAGAGTTTCATGCTTTCCGACCTTTACCAAAATGAGCTCGCTTTAGACGGAGTAAGTTGCACTGTATGCCACCAAGTACAAAATTCGGAATTCGAATCTGCTGCTTCTTACTCTGGAAATTATCTAATAGATAACAGTAGAAAAATCTATGGACCTTATCAAAATCCATTACTCAATCCAATGCAAAATAATGTCAACTATACACCTGAGTATAGAGCGGCAATGGCTCATTCGGAGCTATGCGCTACCTGTCACACTCTTTTTGCACCATATTTTGATGATAGTGGAGTTCCTGCCGGGACTTTCCCTGAGCAAACTCCGTATATAGAATGGAAAATTAGCAGCTTCCCTGCCGAAGGTCAGAGCTGTCAGGAATGTCACATGCCGAGAATTGACGAAGGCATAGACATTGCGACTGTTCCTGCATGGAATACAACCTTACGCTCACCATTTTGGAAGCATGACTTCGTTGGTGGAAATGCTTATATGTTGGGAATAATAAAGAGTATGGAAGCCAATGGTAGCACCATGTCTGCAAATTCGACATTGTATGATAATACTATACAAGCAACAAAAAACAATTTGGCGAAAGCAGCAAATCTTACTTTAGCTCATCAAGGTGACTATATTCAAGTAGAAGTAACAAATCTGACAGGTCACAAATTACCTTCAGGAATTCCTTTTAGAAGGATGTGGCTTCAGTTAATTATTAAAGATTCGGATGGTATAGTATATTATGAATCAGGTACGCCATCAGACAAGGGAAGAATTTTGAATAATCCAAATGTTACTTTTGGGCATAGCGATACTATACAAACTGATGAAGAAATTCAAATCTGGGAAGCCACTCCGGCAGATGTGAATGGTAATCCTACTTTTGCTTTATTGAAAGCATCTCAATTTGTAAAGGACAATAGAATTCCTCCACGCGGATTTGACAGGAACAGCCCAAGCTATGATACTTGCGCTATATATGGCAATGCCTTAAGTGATAATAATTTTGGAATAGATGGTAAGGATTATATATACTACAAATTGCCACCTCTACCAAATGGTACATACACTGTTACTGCTAACCTGCTCTATCAGACAGTGAAGCCGGGTTTGATTGACTACCTCTCCGGCATCAGTACAAACGAAATAACAGAGATAATTAATCTTTATGATTCACATCCCAATATGCCTGAGACTATATCAACCAAAACCCTTGAGATATCTTTAACTAGCATAGATGAAAGGAATGAAAATGCACAAAAAATGTACTATAGCAATGGGAAACTCGTGATTAGTTGTTCTTCAGATGAAAATAGCTCTTTAGTTATAGCTGATATAAATGGGAAAATAGTCTATCAAAATGCTCATAATCTAATTTTGGGCAGAAATGATGTAAATCTAGACAAGCTAAAAACAAATGCAGTTTATATTGCAAACTTGACTTTAGACGATTCTAAAATCACTTATAAATTTATAAAATAGACAAATAAATAGTAAGCATATTATCAAAAAAGCAGAGGTATATTTAGTATATATCTCTGCTTTTTTTAAGTTGGAAAGATTAAATTTTACTTACCACTAAAGTGCCTCATAAACTGAACGCGTTCTAATGCAGCAGGGTTTGCAGCTTTTTCATAGCTCAATTTACCTCTGAAGTCATCAATAGTTTCATATTCATGGTCGTGCATCCAGTTTTCTAAGTCAATTAATACATTTTCTAAATATTCCGGACCGTTTTTATAAAATGTAGAAACTAACTGTACAGCATTTGCACCTGCTAATAACTGTTTAACTACAGCTTGTCCATCATGGACTCCTGTAGAAGCAGCCAAATCGCAATTCACTCTGTTAGCCATGATAGCAACCCATCTCAAAGAAATAGGCAAGTCACTCGGATTGCTTAATACACTTGCTGAGTTTACAGTAAAATTATTAATGTCAAAGTCAGGACTATAGAATCTATTGAATAGTACAAGAGAAGCCAAACCTGATTGAGAAAGTTTTTGAATCATCTGACCTAAGTTAGAAAAGTAATAGCTTATCTTCATAGATATTGGAATTGATACTTCTTTTTTTACTTTTTCAATAATGTCAAAGTAAATCTGTTCGTTTTGTTCTGAAGATCTATTAACATCAGAAGGAAGGATAAAAGCATTAAGTTCAAGTGCATCAGCACCGGCAGCTTCGATTCTCTTCGCAAAAGAAGTCCACTCGTTAGAAGATACTGCGTTGACAGAAGCAATGATTGGAATGTCCACAGCTTTTTTAGCATCTTCGATTAGGAATAGATATTTACTAACACTGTCTTCCATTTCATCATAATCAAAGAAATCAAAAATTTCAGGATAAATAGTGCCGGGTGAAGCAGCTTGATTTTGTGCCTGACGCATTTCTGCCTGAATTTCTTCTTCAAAAAGTGATTTAAGAACAACAGCACCAGCACCTTTTTCATAAAGATGCTTAATATTGTCTAAACTGTCTGTAAGACCTGAACTGCCGACAATAATTGGGTTTCTTAGAGTCAACCCCATATACTTAGTCGTTAGATTCGCCATTTTAAACTCTCGATATATTTTTTACAAAGTTAAGTTTCTCATTGATACACTTTTGTGACGAACTTTTTTATGATTAATTTTATGAAGTGAGCATAATAGTAAATTTTATGTTGAAGTATTCAGGAGCAAAATCTATCTCTAAACCAAAAGAATAAACCAAGATAATATTTCCAACAGTAAAATACTATTTATATATTATGGGTAAGAATAGATAACATAAATAAAAAGAATAAAAGCTATGACAGATATAAATCTAATCAGGGACTATATAAAAAGAATAAATCAGGTTGTTGACTATGTAGAAGCCAATATAGATAAAGATATTAAATTGCAGGACTTGGCTGAAATAGCTTGTTTCTCTCAGTACCATTTCCATCGTATTTTTAATATGCTGATGAAAGAGACTCCTAAAGACTTTTTACGAAGAATTAGAGTGGAAAGAGCTGCTCTAATGCTCAAATCTTCAGAGCAAACCATGGGCGACATAGCTTTTTATTGTGGATTTTCTTCGCAAGCTACATTTTCCAGAGCTTTCAAAGATTACTTTGACTGTTCCCCTTCAGTATGGAAACAAAACGAAAAAGAAAGACAATTAGACTTCATTAATAGCAAGATTTGCAAAACAAATAGCAAGGATGGAAAAAGCATTAAAGATTCTAAGCTGTATTTTGAAAACGTAAATATGTTTTTATCAAAATACAGAATAGGGAGAACAGAAATGAAAGTATCAATCCAAAACTTTGATGAAATGCAAGTTGCTTATGTAGCTAATCATGGTGGCTATAACGAAGAAAAAATAGGTGCGACATGGGAAAAGCTTTGTGCATGGGCAGGACCCAAAGGCTTCTTAAATAAGCATACTACTTATCTTGGGATAGGTTTTGATGATCCCAAAGTAACTCCGCCTGATAAATGTAGATATTATGCATGTATAAATGTGGAGGATGGCACTGAAGTAAGTGGAGAAGTAGGTCTATATACGGTGCGAGGTGGTAGATATGCAGTGCAAAGGCTAGAAGTTTTCGGCCACGAAATAGAATCTTGTTATAATGGATTAATCGGTGCGTGGCTGCCTGCGAATGGCTACGAGCCGGCAGATAGTCCGAGCTTGGAGATTTATCATACAACTGCATGTGACCACCCTGAAGGCAAGTTTGACATGAGTATTTGCATTCTAGTGAAGTAAAACGCTATTTCTTTTTAAAGACGCACCGCATAAGTGCGTCTATCTATTCATGCAATTTATGCCCGAAGACATCAGGAATACCAAATTTATAAGAACTAACTGAAAACCTCAGACTTATCGAATTGCCTGTTACTCTTAAATATTCATTGTCTGAACGATCTGCATGATTATAAACTAAAGCAGCTCCAATGCTATTATTGTTTGATACAAACCACTGAAAACCCATACCGATATTCATACCAAAGTTTAAAACACGATAATCAAAATCTTCACGACCGGCTTCATCCAGCAATTCCTTGTCAAAAGATATCATGTCGCCACCAATTCCACCAATTAAAAATAATTCTAATGGCTTATATTTAGCGATTATATATTTTCCGTCAAATCCAATAAAGTGACCATAAAAGCTTTTACTTGTCTCTATTCCCTTGTTTGTATGTATGGTGTAAGCATTTTTACTATCTGAAAATCTAAAGTTCATACTAAAACCAATTTCGTAATTATGAGCGATAAAGCCCATACGTAAACCAAGTTCAGGATGATTACCAAACATGTCAAGAGTTCCCATCGGCATCCACTGCCCAAGAGTCAAGGATATATACATCGTATGATTATACTTGGTATAATCTATAAAATCAAAGTACTCGTCCCGAAGTTTTGTACCTTTATATTGCTCTTTTTTCATCACTTTGTACAATGGTTCTGACATATCAGCATACACTTCACATATCAGTCTTCTCACATCTGTACTGTCGTATTTCGATGATAAGGATTTCGCATAGGCTTGAGTAGCCTTATCAAATTCCTGCCCTGACTCAACATAGTCTAATAATGCACCATAATATTCATTAGTATAAAAATGGGTAGCTTGTGGTGCAAAGGCATATTTCTGCTGATATTGTACTCTATTTTTAAATTGCAAAATAGCATTTAGTAAATCTTCCCCTAAACTATCAATTTTGTAAGAGCTAAGCTTATCATTCTCTAAATCGCGGAGTAGTTTGATTCTAAATAGCACTTCGTTATATAAATATTTATTATTATAATGTCCAATTCTATACCGAAAAGTATTAACATCTTTCGGAAGACTTATGGAGTCCCAATAGTTTATCAATAAATCTATAGAATCTTTATAGTTTTCTTTGTAGTACTTTGCATATAAATTTGAACATACCTGTACAGCGTTTTCGTACTTCAAATCTTTATCTTTCAGCAAACTATTTCTGAAATAGCTATCCTCTGCTTTTATATTACTCACAAGAATAATAGTCAAGAATGACAACTTTAGCCAAAGTAATAATATTTGTTTATTTTTCAACTTAGTACTCCAACTGCTCTAAAGTATATTCACTTCCGGAATCTATAAATACCCACGAAATCATAAATGTAAAAGCATTTGAAGAATACTTAAACCTATCATCCGAGAAATTTTGGATTTTGTATAACATAGTTAATTCCATGCTGCCTAATCGAGTTATGCCTAATCTTAAAGATACTCCTGCATTTAATACAAATGAGGCAGCAAAAATATCCTCGTCTACGTAGGGATTTAACCATTCATAAGCCCCACCCACTATCAAATTAGTCCTATTCCTTCTGTATACAAATATCGGAGTCAAATAATTTAAGCCCAAGGAATATCCAGTTGCACTATCAAAAGGATTATTACCAGCAAATTCGTTTTTTATTTTTAAACTTCTCAATTTGAAATCTAACTGAAGTCCGTAATTTGGAGAATCAAATCCCAAGCCTATTCCTATCTGAGGAGCAGCGGTATAATCTTTGAGATCACCGCTTGGCAACCATGCTCCTCCGCCGACAATGGCAGCAAGGCTAGATGAGCTCAGCTGCTGATCTAAAACATCATGATACGCTTGATAGATATTTGAGTCTGAAAGCATTCCTGACTGAATATAAGAAAACACTTTGAATTCTGGGTCTGAGTATAATTTGCAAATAAGCCATTTCACATCTGTGCTATCGTACTTTAAAATATTAGAAGCTGCAATATTAGCAAAAACACTGTCAAAATCTGAGTTCAATGGCATGTTGCTATAGGGATGGCGATATTGATTGTCGTATTTAATAGTTTTCTTATATGACACTACCATCATAATGAAATTAGTATATTCGCTAAAATAAGTGTCCCATATAAATCTATCCATGGTTAAGTCCAATAAGATATTTGCTCGCAATACAGGTTCTTTATCTCCACATCTGTCTCGCCAGTATGAAGAAAGTAGTTTGGCAGAGTCTAATTTATTGTGCAACAAAAAATCATTTAAAAGCATATTGGATAATTCTCCATTTACTTCGTCGCAGGAGAAAACATACTCTTCCCACACTCTTGACTCAAAGTTTTCTTGGGACTTGAGTTCGGAAGTAAAGATTATAGCAGTAAATCCAAAAAATATTATTTTTAGGCATATTTTGAAAGAGTACATATAAATCTGTTCTTATTTTTTACTTAGCTTCAGAGATAATATTCACACCGGAACTGGTTCCGATCCTGGAAGCACCTGCATTTATCAGCTGCTTAACAAAATCATAGGTTTTTATTCCGCCTGATGCTTTAATTCTTACACCTTCCGGTATAGATTTTTGGATTAATTCGATGTGTTCTATAGTGGCTCCACCTGCAAATCCGGTAGATGTTTTGATAAAGTCAGCACCGGCTTCGCAACATACCGCTGCAGCTCTCACGATTTCTGATTTAGTCAGTAATGTGGCTTCAATAATTACTTTTAGTATTATTCCATTGTCTTTGCATATATCTGCAATAGGACTAAGCTCTTCGTAAATAATAAGCCATTCTCCATTTTTTGCAGCACTGATATTCATAACAATGTCAATCTCATCAGCACCTGAGTCAATCGCACAAGCCACTTCGAATGTTTTAACTCTCGTCTCGCTTGCACCCAACGGAAATCCGACAACAGTGCAAACTTTAACTTCAGAATTTCTTAGTATTTGTTTTGCATAAGATACATAGCAAGGATTTATACATACAGATGCAAAGCCATATTTATAAGCATCTTTACACAGCACATCTATTTGTTTAGCTGTTGCATCTTGCTTAAGCAAAGTATGGTCAATATAAGGAGCAATAATCATAAGCGTCTTATAGTGATAAGTTAAATAAATAGTTGAATCCTATGCAGATGCTCGCAGCTCTCATGTTCAAATCATCGCTAATGGTCTGCTCTTCGCTATATGGTATAATTCCTTTAAGAGGGTCGTTTTTTTCAAAATCATTAATCACGTTATTCAACATATAACCCGCATAAAAGAAAAGGTTCAAAGAGCCTGATTCGTCTGACATTAAATTTATATGGCCACCCATGCGAAACTCAAAAAGCACATTTAAATCCCCTGTAGCGATGCTGCTTCCCTCTACGTCTCCACTCATAGGCAAACCAATATTAAAGCCCATCACATATCCATTGAAATATAAATTCGGATTGAAAGCCAAATAGCTAAGATTATGTGTAAACTTAACCTCTGTATTATAATCTTTGATAACATAAGAGTAGGTATTATAGCCCAGATTAGCATGCAAGCCAATTTTACCGGACTCAGTTAGTGGAATATTAGCAGTAAGACCAAAATCAGGCAATTTACCCAAAGCCATACCATTTTGCCTATTTTCAGGAGTATCTACGCCATTGACTCCTGCTTTGATAGCAGCCATAGGTCCAAGTTGCATATCCACAGCTTTTGCAGAGGAAATAAGGGTAAGCAAAGCAATTATTGTAAAAAGTAATTTCTTCATGTTTCCACCTAAAATAGTATTATGAAAAATATTAGCAAATACTATGCCTGATAGAAGTATATTTACTTATCAATCCTCCTGGTAAAGTATAAATTACCGTTCATACTGCAACAAATATATTCAGATATTTTAGTAAATTCGCATTTTATGCAAAATAAAACGATTATATATCTGTTTGTATTAAGATTAATAGAATTGATTACTAATTCTTTGAATTTACTTCTAGGCAGTGTGACGTTAAAGTCAATCTATAAGGATACGGATTCGACTACCTCAGTCAGCTGTGTATTTAATTCTACTTTAAGTATATAAATTATCAAAAATATCCAAACGGGAAAGGTATATAAAATGAGCCAAGTCCTTGAAATACTATCGCCTGTCAGCTCTAAACTAAGTGATTTCAAAGTAATATATGATGAAATGCTTCATGATATGTCTGACTTGCCTAACGAATATACTGATTACCTAACTGCAAAAAAAGGCAAACTTATCAGGCCTGCTCTGACTGTGCTAACAGCTGAGCTTTTCGGGAAATCGAGCATTCGCACATACAGAGGAGCTGCATTAGTAGAGTTCCTGCATAATGCTTCACTGATACATGATGATGTTATCGATCGCTCTGAAATAAGGCGGGGAAGGCCATCATTCAATGCTTTTTTTGGTAAAGACCGTGCTATCCTATTTGGAGATTATCTCATTGCATCTATTTTTGAAACCGCTCTTAATTATAAGGAAACAGAGTACTTAAAAGTTCTAATTCATACTCTCAAATTCATGAGCGAAGGAGAAATAATCCAAATCAATAATATTGGGAATATTAATATTTCAGAAGAAACCTATTTTAGAATTATTCTTCGGAAAACTGCAGAATTAATAGCCAACGCATGTGAGTTGGGAGGAATTAGTACAAATAGAGAAGCAAATGAACGATTGAAACTAAGAGAATTTGGTATTGGCTTAGGTTTAGCATTCCAGATACAGGATGACTTATTTGATTATTCATTAGACTTAAGCACAGGAAAAACACGCAATAACGACTTGAAAGAAAAAAAGCTAACACTACCTCTAATATATGCACTTACTAAAGTATCTAAATCAGAAAGAGATTATATAGAGTCTTATCTAAGTAACCCAGTAATAGACGAAGATATAATATCGGAGATTACATTTATTGTTAAATCTCGAGGCGGTCTGGAATACTCTTTAGACAAAGCAAATAACTACATTTGTAAATCTCTTATGGTGCTCGACGAATTCCCGGAATCTTATGCTAAAGATGTTTTAAGAAGCTTAGCCGAATATATCATAAATCGTTGCGAATAAAAAAAGAGACGGACTTATTTTCAAAGTACGCCTCTTGTATTCTATAAGATTTTACTGATTACTATTTTGAAGCTTTTAACTCTGTCATAGTAAATAACGCATTTAACTCAATTTCTTCTGCTGCTAATTTTTCAACACCACCTGCTTCACGGTTGATTACGCAGATTGCTTTTGTGATGTTTGCACCCAAGTCGCGCAAATCTTTAGTAGAAATAATGATTTGCCCGCCACTTGTAACTACGTCTTCTACTATAAGTACATTTTTACCTTTGATTTCAGGACCTTCTGCAAATTTAGCAGTTCCGTATTTCTTAGCTTCTTTTCGTACAAATACGCAAGGTATTCCCGTTTTCAAAGAAATAGCAGTCGCAATCGGAATACCTCCCATCTCCAAAGCACCTAACAAGTCAATACCTTCAGGGATCATATCTTTTAGTTTATCTGCAATTGCATCTAAGATTCGAGGACGAGCTTCGAACTGATATTTATCAAAATATTCGTTACTTACTGCACCTGATCTTAAAGTAAATTCGCCTGTAATATAGGCGGCATCGTATATAGCTTTAGCAAGCTCTTTTCTTTCCATGTTTCTCATCTATTTAGCTAATATTACAAATTCTGTTCTTCTGTTTTTAGCCCTTCCCTCATCAGTAGAGTTAGGAGCGATAGGTACGGACATACCAAAGCCTCTTGCACGCAATCTGCGAGGCTCTACGCCTCTTTTTACTATCTCTTCGACTACGGCGTAAGCCCTGAGCTGTGAAAGAGTCTGATTATACGCTATACCACCAACATTATCGGTGTGCCCCTGCACTTCTAATCTAAGTTTAGGTCGACTAAGCATCGCATCTACTATCTCATCTATAACAGGGTAAGACTGAGGCTTGACTGCTGTGCTGTCAAAGTCAAAGAGTATTGGTCTTTCAAATGCTTTCCCGATTTTATCCCAAGGAAATAAATCACCAGTGCCATACTCTCCGTAACCTCTGAGCGTATCTTCTCTGTCCGGAAGCTCAAGTGAAGTAATAACTTGGTGATGGCCCCAAAACTTAGGGGGATGGTAAGTAATAAGATAATAATATCTTAAACTCATGTATATGTCTCGGAAGATAGCAATTAAGTCTTCCCTTGTTTTTGCTTTATAGAATTTACCACCGGTATATTCAGATAAGTATTTCAAATTATCATCTTTAGAATAACCAAATGCAATAGAAAATACATTGATATTATCCGCTTTTGCTTTTTCGATTAGATCACCGATTTCAGATTTAGAATAATTATCATCTCCATCTGAAAAGAGAACAAGCACTCGCGGCGAATCCTCAGGGGTATTTTCGTACATAGTAAGGCATTGAGCCACAGCATCATATACGCCGGAAAAAAGCCCAAAACCTTGCTCTTTTTTTGCATTATAGAGAGTAAGTATTTTATTTTTGTCCTGAATAAGCGGGACTTTTACATCGAAATCTTTATTAAAAGAAGTAATTCCTATTTTATCATAAGGAAATTTCATATTTACAAACAGATTAGTACCCATATAAATAGCTTCCATCACCGCATCCATAGAGCCACTATAGTCCACTGACATAACTATGTTATAAGCAATCGAATCATTAGCACCAAACTCTCTTACTGTAAATTCAGGAACATTTACATCTCTTACATTATAGACTTTACCTAACTTCTCATCCATTCTGATAAAAAAATTATCATCAGGATTTATCTTATACGGGTCAGCCATGTTAGTAATAAAATATCCGGTTGAATCATACACTCTTGCAAAAGCTTTTATTGTATCAGGGTATTGGTTAGTCTTGATTCGCCATATATCATAAATCAGTTTATCTACCTCTGCAGAGTCAATTGGTTTTGTACCCTTCAGATAAATTTGCTCAGTTTGAGAGGAGTCCGTTTCATCTAAGCTATAGAGCTCCTGTTGCAATTCAAAACCTGTTTTGCGTGAAGAGCCACATGAAAGGATTAATACTGCCAAAGCAGCAGATAGTATAAGTTTTATGATATAAGAATACTGCATAATCTATTTTTTAATACCCATTATTAGTCCGTCGCCGATAGTCAAAAGGTGAGTAAAGTACTCTTCTTTATTTGTAAAATATTTATTGAATTCCAAAATAGCTTTTACCTGATTAGGATGTTTGCTTGATTCCTCATTCATCAAAAAGCCAAAAGCAAGAGCATTATCAGCAACAAAAATACCACCTGTTTTTAACATAGGAGTTGCCATATCTAAGTATTTAGAATAAGATGTTTTATCAGCATCTAAAAATACAAGATCAAAATGCTCTTCGAAGTTTACAGACTTCAGATATTCCCTACCATCTGATACAATTACCTCTATTTTATCGTTCAATTTTGCTTCAGATATTTTTTTCTTAGCAAATTCTGCATGTTTTATACTTTGCTCTACAGTGATTACTTTACCACCCTCGGGCAGAGCTCTCGCCATAATAATCGCAGAGTAGCCGGCTAAAGTACCAATCTCTAATATATTTTTTATACCGGATGATTTAATAAGAAACTGCATATAATTTCCCTGATCAGGCGATATACATATCTCGGGAATTTTAAGAGCCTTAGCTTCAGCTTTTAGTGTTCTAAGGAATTCATCTTCGGCAGAGTAATTCTCTACAATAAAGTTATATATATCATCTGTAATTTCAGTAGGTTTTACACTCATATCATTACCTCTGTTTTTAAAATAATTAAGGTCGGGTGCCAAGTCTTAAGTTGACGTTGACTCCATTTTCTTCAATAAATTTAATAAATTTATAGATATCCGTCAGAGCAGAATCCAAAGTTCCTGCAAATTGTTTATCATAAATAAGTTTGTTAGCGAATCCTTCTCCATCCTTGACTTCTTGTGCAATGTCATTAAGTTGTGAAATCAACTTGTCTGCAGAAGCGATTGCATTATCTGTTTTATTTATAATAGGCTTAATATCTTTTATAGTATTTTCAAGTTCAGCAATAATTGAAGAAACTTTTGGCTCATTATCTTTAATGGCTACTTTTAAATCTTGCGTAATAATAGCCAAATTATTTAAAGAGTTTTGGATATTATTGTAATTGTCATCAATCAAAGTATTTGCATTATCCGATATATTTTTCAGATTACTTACAGTCAACTTTATATCATTGGTAAGCTTACCGTCCTCAAGCATATTTGTAATGCCGGAAGCGATAGTATCTAACCTTCTGACCAAGCCAATAGCATCGCCACTCACCTCGCCAAACAAAGCAACAAGTTCCGAGATATCAGGGGGAGTCGAGCCCTGTATTTCGTCGCCAACCACAAATGACTCGCCGGAAGTACCAGGAAATATCTCAATTTTTTTACCACCTGTTATTTCAAGTATAGTAATTCGAGCATGAGCATCATTTTTCAAATCGTCGATATTATCCATAGCCGCAGTGATAAGCACAGAACCATTGTCATTTTTAACGCTAATTACGTCTCCCCTATCCACCCCATTTACAACAACTGGAGCAGATTCCTGAATCCCACCGGAAGCAGGGAATCTCATATTTAGAAGGGTTGCTCCGGTAGAAAACTTAAATCCTTTGCCCATGCTGATGCCCAGCACAAACAAAATGACAGCTGCCAGCGAGACGATACCAACTTTAATTTCAGTATTTTTTGAAATATTCATAAGAATAATATTCCCAATATAAGCGAAGTTGCAAAAATGGATACCAATAGGTTACTTTTTGCCAATTGCTAAAATGTAAATATAATAAAAAAATGGAAAAAAGCCGATGTAGGCTTTTTCCCAAAACGTATAAGAAAAGATTAAGTTTCAAATTAGAAAGGAATATCGGAAGATTCCGGAGGAGCATCATGGTCAGCATATGACGATTCAAATTCAACATCATCCAAACCATAATCACGAGTTCTATAGTCGCCAAAATCGCCTTTTTTCTTATTTTCTAATAAAAGCATATTATCCGCTAATATCTCAACCACATGGCGTCTGCTTCCGGTTTTATCGTCAAAAGTACGAGTTTGAATTCTACCTTCGATGTAGACACGAGAGCCTTTTGTAACTAACTTATGTATCACTTCTGCCAATCCTCTCCAAGCTACCACAGTGTGCCAGTCTGTATGTTCCTGCACATTATTGTTACGGTCTTTCCACGTTTCGGAAGTAGCAAGACGGAAAGAAATAACAGGAATTCCACTTGGCGTGTATTTAAGCTCAGGATCTCTACCAACGTTACCAATCAACATAACTTTGTTTAGTGTTCTCGACATACGCTATTCTCCAAACTATATATATACTAAAACTCACCCTAACTCTACCTATAAAATACAAAACAAATCTTAATTAAAAAAAATATAAGACAATAAATATTAAATATTTTGCACTGGAAATAATACAAGGTAGAGTGCTTGATACATAGACCGAACTATTTATCAATTATTTTGCAGGAAAAAAAGGAAAAAAGAGTTTAGCTTATTTATTCTAAACTAAACTCTTTTACTAATTTTTGAGCTACTTCGCGTAACACATCGGGTTGATTATAAAAGCCACTTTCGATTTTCGCTTTTATAGGAGACAATTTTTTAGCCTCGCTGGAAAGAACCAGAGAGTCTTCTCTACTCAAAGAAGCTGCGTCAGCTTCTTTTGCTTTTTCATCATCTTTATATCTACTTCTCAGATTAGTTTCAGAAGCTTTATAAAGACCTCCGCCTTTTATATGATTGATAGCCATTACATCACCTTTTAGTATATATTAGCAGGGACTTTTTTTGAACCTGCTCTTTCAGCTTATCAGCAAAAATAGTTTTTTGCTTTTTTATAAGCGAGATATTTTCTTCCTCTAAGAGCTTATATTTATTAAGCTTGCTACTACTAATATCGGAAAATATTCTATTATCTTTATTACTTTTTTTTCCTAATTCTGAGGCAGCATCTAATAACTCTTGTTTTTGCTTAAAAAGGGTGATTATCGATTGAGATTTATTTTTATTCTCGCCGTCATCTTTCAATAAAACATTGATTTCTGTTGCCAATCTTAGCATGTCATCAAATAACTTTTCCATTGCAAGTTAGACCTTAGTGTTTGTAATCTGACCTACTCCAAAATGCTCTGCAATAATTTTAGTTATTTTTAAAGTAACATCAGGAGGAAACTGCTGAATTACTTCATCAGTTTCTGAATCCAAAAATTTTACCACCATTTTTTGCGTGTCGCTATCGATAGAGAACTCAATGCTAAGATTGTTTTCTCCCAATATTTCTTTCAGTTTTTCACCTAAGTCCGAAAAATCAATAATATCTTTTTTGATTGAGTTATTTTTAGTCTTATCAGCTAACGGCATTTTCTCGGAAGCTAACTTTTCGGCATCGGTCTGATTGATTTTAACAAGCCCATTGTCTTTTTTATCTACCGATATACGTACCTTAGGCTGACCAAATTTATCATTATTTGGCTTTTCATTCATAAGAGAAGATATATTCGAAATAGAATTTATCATTTTTTCCTCCTATCCTAAAAAGTACAAACCGGGCATTATGATGTATAAGACATAAATTGGCTGTATTGCGATTCAGCATTATAATACACTTCTAACATGTCCTCGTACTGCCTTCTTAAAGCATCGGCTTGTCTTGAAATTCGCTCTTCTGTATCAGTAACTTTTTGTTTGTTTAGGGTAATTCTATCTTGCAAGCTTCTAGTCTTGGATAGTATCAGCCCATCAGAACCTTGCATATCAGCAAACATATTATCAAGTTTATTAACTATACCATTTTCGCCTAAGAACAAATTAGAAACTTTTGTAGGATCTTCTTTTAGCAAATCAGTCAATGTTTCTGCATCGTCTATGTATAGTTTTTGATTATCAAACTTTATTCCAATCCCCGACAAATATTGCGGGTCTGCATCATCTATTCCTTCAACTTTTTCAGAATATAAAGATCTGAGCTGATAAAACAGAGTATTTGGAGCAGACTCACTACGTAATAAAGTCTTATCTTGTGAAAGATACGATAAGATATTATTAATATTGTCTAAAAGTGGCTGTATAAAGTCTTCCACTTTATCTGTACCAACTTCTGTCTGCATAGTAACAGCCTGGTCTTCTTCAGATTGTGGTTTAAGCAAACTAATAGATAAGCCCGGCAACACATCATCTAAGCTATTAGAAGACCTAGTTACTTCGATACCATTTATGGTAACATTAGAGTCTAAATCTGTAATGTCTTCTTTCAAATAACCTGCTCCTCCACCTGAGGAGAGTGTTCTTTTGTCATTGTTTCCAGCAACAATAGTATTTAACCCCAGCTCTTTCATCAAATCATTATCACCGGAAGTGATTTTAATTTGATTTAAGCTACCGGCCTCTTTTGAAGTAAATGTAATACGTCCGGTCGTATTAGTATCTTTAATGAGAGAAGCAGAAAGCGTAATATTTTGGTTATCGCCGTCTTCATCTTCATATTCTAAATCATTTACAGCATCAGTAATTTTTCTAAGAGCTTCTTCAACAGTTTCAGTGCCATCAAAGTCAACAGAAACGTCAAAAGATCTATCTTCTACTTCAAGAGTAAAACTTTTAGAGCCGGATATACCAAACTCATCACTGAGGTTTTGTCTCTCAGTGATGAGCACATCGTTTGTAGCTAATCGATTTACTTTAACAGTATTCAATCCTATAATAGCATCACCATCAGCGGACACACTTATCACAGAAGGGTCAGAATTCGATACAGAACGAGTTACAAACTTATCTTCTGCACCATCTGCCTGAAATTTATCCAGAGTACTTACCAAACTGCTTATACGGCTATTCAAAGAAGTATAAAACACTGACCGCTTTTCAAGATCAGCTCTTTTTTGGTCTAAAGTATTAATCGTTGACTGCTGAGTTTGCTTGTACGCCTCTACAAGTATATCACTCTGCGAAGAAGAAGAAGTATTTCCGCTTGCCAAGCTAAATAAGTCCACCATTTTAATTACTCCTTCTGACTATTCAAGATCAAAAGCTTTCGCCCAAGTATCTCTAAGTTCTTTGATTATGTAAAGAGCTTCGTCAAATTTTTTCTGGAAAATGCATCTCTGACAGTATTCGTATAATCTGTATAATCGTGTAGCTGTTTCTTCGTATTCGAAATTGAGCGATCCCATAAGCTCAATCAGCACTCGGCTCATTTTGGTTACGTCCTTCCTCTTGCAACTTACTATGAAAAGATCATACATCTTGAGGATAATCTTTTCTTTATTCCAAGACATTACTTCTTGCTCAAGGTAAGTCGGGACTTTTTTCCTGTCACCGGCTCCTCCGCCTCCGTAAGCTCGAGAAGCTGCAAGCTGTTGTGCTGCATTAGCCATAAGTATAATCCTTATATTTAATCCTGTTTAAAAAAAGGCAAGCAAATACTATGCCTGCCTTTTATTATTCTTTTTATAAACAAGGATCGCCTCAATACTATGCTAATTATTAGAACAACTGCAAGTATGATTGCGGATTCTGATTTGACTGAGCCAAAGAGATAAGTGAAGTCTGTTGCAAGAACTGAGCTTTCACTAATTCTAACTGCTCTTGAGCCACGTCCGCATCTTCGATCCTTGAAATGGCAGCTTTATAGTTTGTAATCTGAGAGTTCAACAAATCTTCCTGAGAAGTAAGTCTGTTCTCGATACCACCTAAGTACGAAGCCACTTTATTTACATTGTTTAATGCACTAGACAAGCTTGTAAGAGTTGAGTTGATGTTTTCTTTACTAAACATACCCAAATCTGTTGCTGATACATCATTCAAAGACTGAAGGCTAAGACCTTCTACGCCTGCGAAAGAAGAAAGCGAATTGCTTGTTGCATTCAAGTCAAAATCACCTGCTCCACTACCTGTTACGTTAAATTCGGTTGTGTTACCAGAAGTAAGATCGACTCCTATTTCCAAAATTGAGTTGTCGTGAGTATAACCTACAACCCAATCGCCGGAATAATCACCTTTAAGCAATTGATTTCCACCGAATACAGTAGAGTCAACAATAAATTGAACTTGTTCTGCCATTCTGTAAGCACCTTTTGCTAAGGCCACTTTTTCATCTGTCCCAAGTGCACCGGAAGAAGCTGTTGCTGCAGCATCTTTGATACTAGTCAATAGATTATTGATATTATCTAATGCATCTTGAGAAATAGATGTTACATTTTTTGCATCACCTGTTGATATTTTTGCAGATTGCAAGGCACCATTTCTAGCACCTAAGGCTCTTGAAGTAATATAACCTGCCACATCATCAGCAGCTGAGTTAATTCTCTTACCAGTTGACAAGCGCAATTGTTTGTCTGCAATAATATTATTGGATTTAACCAATGAGTTATATGCATTTTGCGCCGGGATATTGGTGCGAATTCTACCACCACTTGCAATTGCTGTTGGCATAATCAACCTCCGTGTATTATTATAATTCTGATTCCGGGCATCCTGCCAACAATGTTTACTTTTCCTACTAATTACTTATTCGGCTGTTTTGTTGTATACTTTAGTTTTTTATTCAAAAAAATTATTATACATAGGGAGTCCTTGATATCTAGCGTCCTCATATAGATAACTGACATCCCAGCCTTCTACTTCTAAACTACAATTATTATCTGTCCGAATAATTACATATTCCGTTGCCGGAATACTTGTTGCATAATTATATACTTCGTCACAATCCCAATATATCTTTAAGTATTTTCCGTCATTTATTGCAAATACTCTGTTACCTTGCTCTGTATCAATATTTACCTTTATTTTTTTCTCGGTTTTTGATTCATATTCAATAATGTTTATTGATGATTGGAAATAATCAACTTGCATAGCTATGTATTTACCTTCTGTTACAGTGCGACCGGTTGTACGCAAGTATATAGTATATTTACCGAATAAACTATCTTTGTATTTGATAGTCATATCGCTTATAGACTGAGTCAACATAGGTGTTTTAATTGCAACTGTCGCCTCTGTTTTTATTATAAACCCGTTATCAGCTGTTTTTTCTACTGCACCATACCTGCTGAGGTTTTCTGCTAAGCTAAATTGTTGATACCTTTCATATATGTTTAGCTCAAACATATACGGATTACAACTTTGCAAAACAAGCACAAGTAATATGGTTAGTACTCTTATCATTTGTTATATCTCAATTCGTCGGAGTAAAACATCCTATCTAACAAATTAAAACCTAAACCTACATACACACCCGAAAAGTTCCCGGAATCTCCCCAATCTTTATCAAAGAAATCTCCCATAAATCCGGAATTGGAACCATTGACATAGCCCAAAGCAAGATTTATATTAAATTTCTCAGATACTCGCAACTTTAACTCTGCCCCGATGTGGAGCATTTGAGTCGGTAAATAATTATACTCAATAAATGGCTCGGCCACTAAATCATCTGAAATTACTGTCTGCCAATAACCAACCCTTATTGGTATAACTCCCATTCCAAAAGCATTTTGACCCAATGCTATCAAGTTCACCAAAGAAGTCCCTGCATAAAGCTTATGCCCTAAATATGGCAATGCAACTTTGGCATTTGCTAACTTCAGTATCATGCCTGAAACTAATAAGTCACTTTGGTTATTGTTTTGTTGGTCAAGTATACTATTCGGACTTGTTCCTGAGAATATTGATATATCTGCATTTGAGCCAAGTAACGTGATAGATGCCAGACCTACTTCCCATGAAGAATGCTCATGATACTTCCACTCCACTTCTGTCTCTCGTGGCAGATTCAAAAAGTCCAAAACTGATATGCCTAATCCGGCATAAGGTATACTCACATTATTACTTTGATCATAAAAATCATTATTTTGTATCTGTGATGTATATCGCAGATTTACACCAAAGGCATAACCAACATAAGCTCTTATATTAAGCCCACCGATAGAACCTACGTCTAAAGAGATGGAAGTGTTGACATATATAGATGGATAGAATCCTATACCGACAGCAGGAGTAACAGATATATATGGAATGTTTTCATCGAGGAAATATCTTTTGCGAAAATATATAGGTAAGTAACTTATAAGCATATTTTCCCCTCGAGCATCAGGGATGATTGCTTCGTACAATGAGGTGCCAAGCGTCCAGTTTTTAGCATCTTTGAACCACCTAAGGCGGTATTCGGCTATCCCTATTCTATATAATCCACCGGGGACTAAACCATCGCCATCTCCTCTAAATCCACTCCTTAGGTTTCCTAAATCCGGATGCACACCAAAGATACCGGAACCCAGTGCATAATCGCCATCTCCTCCAAACAAGCCCACTCCCTCAAATAAGCCAAGTCTTATAAAATCCGGATACTCTCTTTCTATTATACTATCATGTAAAACTACATCTCTTTGGAACTCATCGCGGGTCGATGATGGGTAAACTACTCCGTTATCTCGCACGCCGGGAGCATTTAGAGCGTCATGCGTTTTAAGAGTATCTACGTCAGCTATTGTATAAATATCGGTCTCAGTTCGAGTAGAGAGATTTGCACAACTTGCTAAGACTAACGTTGATATTATTGCTAAAAATAACACTCTAAAATTCATAAGTACTCTCGGATTATTGTACTGTGATATTTAAATCTATATACCCTACAAGTGATGCTACAATGCAGTCACCACTTAGCATTTTGCCAACTCCCTCAGGTGTGCCAGTAAAAATCACATCACCTTTCCTAAGAGTAAATACTTTGGACAGATAAGAAATTAAAGTTTCTACGCTTCTTTCCATATCTTTAGTATTTCCTTTTTGGCGTATTTCACCATTTACTTTTATTTCTAAATCAAAAAGATTAGCATTTTTTATTTCCGAAGCAGGAATAAATTTTGATATAGGTGCTGATGTTCTAAAACCTTTTGCAGTTGCCCATGGTTTACCTTTGTCTTTTGCTTCCTGCTGCACATCTCTTAAAGTTGCGTCAATTCCTACGGCGTAACCTACTACATAATCCAAAGCAGAATCCTCAGTAACATCAATGCAATCTTTTCCGATAGCAACAACTAACTCCACTTCATGATGCACATTGTCAGAAAACGACGGGATAATAATTTTACCTCCATCTTCCACATACGCAGCAGGTGGTTTCAGAAATACTACAGGATCTTTAGGAACGCTGCCACCCATTTCAGCGGCGTGTTTAGCATAGTTTTTACCTATGCAATACATTGTCCCAAAATCCATTGTTTCACCATTTATAAATTTTATCTTCGGATACATTACTCTTCTCGCATAAATGTTTCTTCAATAGCTATCGAATCTATATTTTTAAGTATAGGATCTAAGGTCCCGGTTGTATCATTAGCTACCCTTGCAGAATCTAAATTTTGAACATTAGCTTCCGGAGATTTATATTCTTTTTGATTTCTGATATAAAACTTTTGCAAGCTAAATGAGCCGGTAGAATCTGTTTTATAAAAATCGAATTTCTTCTTTTTATACGGCAACGATTTATCACTATAAATCTTATTCATGACTTTCCCCCAAATAGGAGCAGCGGCTCTACCACCATAACCGGCAGAACCAATACAGTCAAAAGTAATTCTCCTATCATCAAATCCTACCCAAATGCCGGCAACCAGTTGCGGAGTATATCCGGTAAACCATGCATCAGCGGCATCATTAGTAGTACCGGTTTTACCGGCAGCATCTACTTCCTTAAAATCCTCTCTTATTCGACGTGCTGTCCCTGCTTCTACAACAGACTGCATCATGTATACCATTTGTACTGCTACGTTTTTATCTAAGGCGTCTGTTACTTTTCCGGAGCTTCTTTGCTCGTGAAGTATGTTTCCATATTTGTCTTCAATCATATAAACAGAATATGGTTCTACATGATAGCCACCGTATGGGAAAATTCCATAAGCCGAAGCTAATTCAATTGGTTTGACATCTTCACCTGCTCCTAATGCGATAGCAGGCACAGGTACCAGATTAGACTTAATTCCTGCCTTATGTACTAAATCAACCACGGCTTCAGGGGCAACGTATTGCGTTATCAGCCTTGCCGCCACAGTGTTAATAGAACGTCTCAAGCCATCATAAAGAGTAACTTTTTCACCGGCTTCGCAATTTCCTGAACCTGCAGGCGACCATGGATCCCCTGTTATCGTATAGTACGTATATGGGTCACATCTAATAGAGTCATAGGGTGTAAGCCCAAGCTCCAGAGCCAAAGAATACACAAATGGCTTGAAGGAAGAGCCTGGCTGTCTTGTTATTTGAGTTGAGTGATTAAGGGAATGCAGTGCATCCGGATTCTCACTCATAAATTTAGGAGAAGCTCCCACCATTGCCAAGATTTCACCCGTAAACGGATCAAGAACTACAGCTCCGGATTGTATAGTAGTTGCAGCATTTTTTAGAGAATCAATAAATCTTTTACTGCCTCTTAGTCGCTTAGCAATTTTATTTTTAGCCTCTTTTGACTCAGCATCTTTATAGTCTTCATTGTCAGCAATAGCTTCTGTTATTAAGCTTTTAAGCAAAGTAGAATTTCTAGACCATTGCCACTTTTTGTCAAATTGCTGCTGGAAGTCAAGCAAGTGTTCGTTTATAGCTTCATTCAGATAGTTTTGAATTCTGGAATCAATAGTAGTATGTATAGTCAAACCTGAAGTATATAAGTCATACTGAGCCAAGTTATTCATTTTTGCATAGTTTTGTCTTATCATTTCTACAAAATGTGGTGCAAAATAACTACCGGAGTTAGTTGTTACAACTCCATTTGCACTCCTATCTGCAGTGGCATCAATAGGGATTACTTTGTTTTTATCATAAGTAGCCTGATCAATATATCCATTTTGTAGCATCAGATATAAAACAGTATTGCGTCTTCGTTTTGCTTTTTCTTTGTCTTTTCTGCCGTTATAATCTTCCGGACCTTTTAGCAAACCAGCTAAAAAAGCACACTCATGCACATCTAACTCTAAGGGAGCCTTTGAGAAATAAAGATGCGATGCAGTCTCGATTCCATAAGCACCTCTACCAAAGTAGACAGTATTTGCATACATCTGTAATATCTCTTTTTTGGTATAGGTTTCTTCAAGCATTACTGCTACCTTGGCTTCTCTTAGCTTCCTTTTCAAAGATCTTTCCCTTGTTAGAAAAAGGTTTCTCGCAAGTTGCTGAGTAATAGTAGAAGCACCTTCTCTCCTTCCCATAAAAACATTTTTTATAATAGCCTTTATTATACGTTCAGTATGCAAGCCCCAGTGAGAAAAAAAATCTTTGTCCTCTGTAGCTACCAAAGCATTTATAAAATTTTTAGGGATGCTGTCATAAGGGAGCATGACTCTTCTCTGCTTATAGTAGTAATCCAGTAAAGCACCGTCTCGGCTTAGTACGCGAGTGGCTAAAGCTTGCTCCGGATTTTCTAATTGAGTAATCGAAGGAATACCCTCACTGGTTACACTGCTTACATAAAAGTAAACACCTACAAATGAAATTAATGTAAGTCCAATCAATGCTATGAGTAATTTTTTAGGAGTCATTACTATTTTTGTCTCTTCATTATTTTTTCTACTGTTACCCGACGAAGCCTTTTTCGATAATTCTCGTCATCTTCATTTTGTCTTTCCGGCAATAATTCAGTTTCACCTTTAGAGTAAGATTGTAATATCTTTTCAGGAACTCCTCGCTTCACCAGTTCCAAAATTACAAAATCTACTCTTTTTTTGCCCAATTTTATATTATAATTATTGGATGCCACATAGTCAGTATGCCCTGTAAGGACAACAGATTCAATTTTATCTAAACTGTTCAAGATATTATCAGCAAGCATGTCAAGCTCTTCATGCCATCTTCTTCCGGTTTCATAACCAAGACTGTCTAAAGTATATTCGTAGGGATTATCCCATGTATCATACTTGAAATTTATTCGAATAGTCTGTTGCTTTTCTACTTTAAAATCTCTAACAAAGACTTCCTTTGTGTCATTTGTATCTATTTTTATATCATAAGAATCATAGAAATCTTTATCGCCTTGGGCTGTAATTCTATAATCTTTATTTTTCTCAAGATATAGTTCGTATTCCCCTGCTTCATCTGTTTTAGTACTAGCATAAACCTCATCTTTGTCTTTATTTGTTGCTATTACATCTGCCCCTGAAACAGGAGTGCTATCTACTGATCTTTTTACACTGCCTTTTAGTTTATATAAGGTAAAGTCAATCACAGGAATTTTTCTACGTGGGAACTGTTTTTTTAACTTCTCTTCAGAAACATTAAAGACAGGAGTTTTTAAATCTAACTTTTCTTTGCTAAACTTATCTTCTTTAAAATTCAAATCATCCTTTTCTTTACGCTCAAAAGCATAGTTATCAGGCGTTAAAATCCTTCTTAAAAAGATATCAAATCCTCCATTCAAACTTATTGCACTGCTTGCAACACCATTCCTGTCAGAACTAAAATATAATATAGAATCAGGGTTTGACGGAGAAGTAGGGAAAAGCTCATCGTAGACAGTGTTAACGGGCGACCCAAGATTTGCAGCACTTGGCAAGCTATTTAATGCTGCTACAGGATTAGATTTAAGCATTTGAAAAAAGTTTATCGGCAGAGCTATCCTAAATAAATCATAGCCACCTATATTATCCCGTCCGTTACTGGAGAAATATAAATATCTTCCATCATTCGATATAAACGGGCAAAGCTCATCGCAGTCAGTATTGATTACATCACCACAATTTATCGGCTCAGTCCATTTACCATCCAGATTGACAGAATAAAATATATCAGTGCCTCGCAGTCTCATGTCTTTATTGGAAACTAAAAACAGAACATCTCCATTTGGGCTAAAAGCAGGTTGCGAAAGCCAAGCTCTATTAGAATCATTAAAGTCAAAGTCTATCTTGCTAAGATCAGATATGTTTTTGTAATCTATTGTGCCTTCATATAAGCGTGAATTGCCAATGCTTTCGTTAGCATTAGTCAAAGCAAAGCGAGTACCAAGTTTTGCATTGCTAGACTGCGCAAGTATAATTATGCCTTTTCTTATAGTAACTGCACCAGCTCTTGGTAAAGTTATTTCATCATACTTCTCAGCAGTTACAAAATTCTCTGCAGTAAGAGCATTGACAAAATTGAGTTCAGTACCATCATTCTTGCTAAACAGTATATAATCATTATCCGAAATATGAGCAATGCCATACTCGTGCGAGCCGGTATTAAGCCCATTCACCTCATTTATCTTAATATAGTAAGGCTTGCCGGGGCCAATAGTTTTTGAAGTATCTTCAGGTACTCCATGCCACTGAGTAGGATAGCATTCCTGCTTTTCCACTACGCAATTTAGCTTTTTTGGCTGAGTAGTTTTATAGAAACACGAGCTCAAAAAGCTTGTTGCTATTAAGATTATCAGTAATACATTGAAAGAGTGCATAGAATCCACTTTGGCAATATTTGTTATAAGAAACAAATATAATATAATTCATTTAAACTCAAAGTCTTTTTATTGCAATGTTCGATAATATTTACATCCTAATGGACTTTCATGCTTATATTTTGCACGTCAACGAAAAAAAACCTATTCTGCACTTAATATAGTTTGTCTCATTTCATTTCTCTTAGCTGATTGCCAAAGCATAATTTTATTTCTTCGTGCTGCACTGAGATACTTGGCTCAGTGAAAACAGAACAGTTGACTTCTATTTAATATGGCGATTTCGAGCCTGATAGAGTACGCAATGGCATTAAGCATTTATACAAGCTTGCAAATTGGATCACATCTCCCCCGCCATTATGCTTCTCCGGCGGTATGCCTCTTGGGTCTCTAAACAGTAGAAACAATCTTAGTAAAAGATGATAGCTATATTTTAAAACTCAAGTACAACATTCCCTTTTTTGTGCCCGGTCTCCACATATTTATGAGCATCAACTATGTCATCGATAGAGTATTTTTTGTCAATAATAACCTTCAATTTATCCTGCTCCATAATGTTAGCAAGGTATTTCAAATCCTGTAATTTTACATTTGCTTTTCTAAGCCCTGTTGCTGAGAATATTACTTTTTTATTGCCACTAATATTAGAAACTAACATATCCTTTAGAATATTTAATCCCAATACAGGTGACAAAAACTTGCCATTTTTCTTCAAAGAATGCTTGCAAGTAGTAAAGTCTAACTTTCCAACTGTATCGAATATTATGTCATATTTTTTATTGCTCTTGGTAAAATCTTCCTGAGTGTAATCTACAACATAATCTGAACCTATCTCTTTTACCATTGGCACGTTATTCGTGCTACAAACACCGGTTACAGTTGCTCCCATTAGCTTAGCCAACTGCACAGCGGATGTACCAATGCTACCCGAAGCTCCATTAATCAATATTTCCTGCCCTTCTTTTAGACTCACTGACTCTCTTAAAAAGGATAAAGCTGTCATAGCACCATCGATCATCCCTGTTGCTTCGGCAGCGGATATGTTTTGGGGTTTATATGCTATTATATCATTTTCTGAAAGGCATAAATACTCAGCATAAGTGCCGCCACCTATGTCCGTGACTGCAATAATCTCATCTCCTACTGCAAACTTAGAAACCAAGCTTCCAACTGAAACAACTTCTCCTGCCATATCCGTGCCTGGGATTGATATTTTAGGTTTAGTGATACCAATAAACAATCTTCCAAACAAAGGCTTACCACTTCGCATAGCACAGTGAGCAGCGGTTACAGAAGTTGCTTTTATTTTGACAAGTATTTCATCCGGTTTTGGCTCAGGCATAGCAACTTCTTTCACTTTAAGTACCTCCGCAGAGCCATATTTATTTACTACTACAGCTTTCATCTATATAATCCTAATATTATGCACAATGTTAGTTTAATAACGAACATATAGAATAAAGGTTTAGTTAAAACTTAACTTTTTCTAAATTTTGATACTTATACTTGAATTTATATCTTTAATAAGTAACAAACTTTTTGCAGTTTTGTCTGTTAATGATAAGCTGCAATCTTATAAGTGTTGCTGTGTATATATATTATCTAATAATATGGAATGGATAAATCAAATGAAATATATAATTAGTATTTGTATGGTCTTTGTGGTTATCTCTGTTTATACTTTTGCTGCGGATAAAGGGCTAAAAGATTATTATATTAAATTTACACCTAAGTTTCAATCAAAAGTATCAGAAATAGCCGCGACTCTTGGCAAAGAAAAAGGAATCAAATTACAAGCACTGATACCCACTGCACCAAAATCTGACAAACTACTATCTGCAGCTTCAGCCAACTCCCTAAGTAGAATATATAAGATTACAAATGTTAGCTTTGAAGAGTTAAATTATTTGAGCAATAATTTGGAATACGAGTACATCGAGGAAATTCCCAAGATGCAAATCTTTCAGCGTCCCAACGATATTATGCTCTCGCAGCAATACTATCTGGACTCTATGAATATTTATGCAGTATGGGATTTAGTAGATACTACGCAGGAAGTAATTATTGGCATAGTTGACACAGGTGTAGAGCTTGACCACGAAGACCTGAAAGATAAAATTTGGCATAATAAAGGTGAAATGGGTACTGATGGTAACGGGAATCCTAAACAGAACAATGGCATAGATGATGATGGCAATGGATACATAGATGACTGGCAAGGGTGGGATTTCTATGGTTCATCCGGCGACCAAGACAATGACCCTATGCCCGGGAAAGACCATGGGACTCACGTAGCCGGCATAGCTGCAGGAAGCACAAATAACTTTTTTGGTATAGCCGGAGTTGCCCCTCACGCAAAAATTTTAGCAGTAAAAGCAGGACCTGATGACCCTACGTCTAATTCTATAAGCAATGGCTATCAAGGTATACTTTATGCGGCGATGATGGGGGCTGATGTAATTAATTGCTCTTTTGGAGGAGGAGGCTATTCACAAACAGAAGCAGAAATAATAGCTGCGGCTCAAGACTATGGGGCTTTAATTGTCGCTGCTGCCGGTAATGATTATGTATATGCAATGCAATATCCTGCTTCTTATCCCGGAGTCATATCAGTAGCGTCATTGGAGCAAACCGGAAATAAAGCTTCTTACTCAAATTATGGACCTGATGTTGATATTTGTGCTTTTGGATCAGCCATTTTTTCGACGATTACAGGTAATGATTATGGAACAAAAAGCGGTACTTCTATGGCAGCCCCTGTATTAGCCGGTGTAGTAGCGTTAGTAAAATCGAACTTCCCAAACATAAGCAATGAAGAACTTAGTGCTAGACTAAAAGCAACTGCGGACAATCACTTTGACAATGATTATCTCAAAGGGTGCATGGGCAGAGGTGAAGTCAATCCAATGCGAGCCTTGACTGAAGAAAACCTTGCGCATCTGGAGATTACCAATGTCGATATTGATTACCGATTTAATCAATTTGGAGATAACAAATTAGATACTGTTTACTGCTCCTTTACTGCAAAAAACATATTAAATCCTTTGACCAATGTAAAATTTTCAATCTCTGTAAGGAATTTAGACTTAGAGTACCTTATAGATGATGTAACTTCTGATATTTTGCACTCTAAAGACTATTTTAGCTCAGTGAATGAGCTTGGATTTATCTTACCTGACAATTTGGAAACGGATCAAGAAGTGTTTTTCTATCTCAATATTGAAGCAGATGGAGGCTACTCAGACTCAAAATTATTGAAAATCACAGTTAACCCTTCTTACCTTGATATGGATCATAATAATATAACAGCTACTTTCAACAGTGATGGTAATATAGGATATAACGACTATTCTCAGAATCTTCAAGGAAGTGGTATGCTGTTCAACAATTATCAATACTTATTCGAAGGTGCTATTATTGCCGGAGTGTCGGAAACAAATATTTCCAATAATGCTCGCGGCTCTTCGGGCTCAGCTAAAAACAGAAGCTTTAAACAAATCGAAAGATTCTCTAAATCTTTCATCAGCGATGATATATTATATGGATTTACAAGCTATACAGACAAATATGCCGGCAAAAACACTAATATTCAAATAGACCAAGAAGTCTACCAGTCAAAGGCTGCAGATTTAGAAGATTTGATTTTGGTCAGATATAAAATAAGTGCTGCCGAACCTGCTGAAATCAAGTCTCTTTATTTCGGTCAGTTCTACGATTGGGATTTGAGTATCAATGGTGGTAACGACATGATGAAATATAATATGGATTATGACTTTGCTTATGCACAAGACCTTAGTAACAAAGATTTAGCTAAGGTATATCTCAAAAATTTATCTCCTTACAATAACAATTTTTATGCTATTAATAATTCCGGAAACGACGGAAGCTTTGCTATTTACGATGGATTTAGCGAAGTAGAGAAGTGGATAGCAATCAGCAGTGATCTTGCAAAAATAGAAACCAAAGGAAGTGACTGCTCTATGGTGCTGGCGGCCGGTCCAATAGATATTGCAATAGGAGACACCGCTGAAATTATCTTTGCGATTACATTTGCTCATAGCACGCAAGAAGCTGTTGCAAATTTTGATAAAGGTAAGCTATTTGCGGGTTCTCTCGATGGATTTAATTTGCAAAACAATGCAATAGCAGACATCAAGATATCACCAAATCCTGCTTCTGACAATATTGACATAAAGTTAGGACTCTTGCACAGCATGCCCATAAACTTAGCAATATATGATGCTCAAGGCAAATTAGTAAAAACTATAATCAACAATAAAATTCTTTCTTCCGGAATACATATCTTAAGCAACACGGTCAAAGAGTTATCCCAAGGCAAATACTTTCTTCACTTAAGATCGGACAAAGGTAATATTACTTCAAGTTTTATGATTGTTAGATAATTAGTCGGCTCTTTTTTTATTTGCAATTATACATAGTGTATCTTGTCTTTAAAATTATGTACTTTTAAATAAACAAAAATATCGTTACTTTAGACTATATAATAAAGGACAAAAAGGCAAATAGCTATGGCTGGCTTAATAAAATTTATGATTGATAATATAATCCAAAGGAGATCGAAAGGCAATCCTCTGGTAGCAAATCTCATGAAGAACAAACTGGTGCTTAGTGGGATTAATCCTGATAATTATACTTATACATCTGAAGACGATAAGGAAATAATTCAAAAACTCGAGGCGTTTGCTGCAGATACTCTAAATAATTCGGACTCTAGTCAAATTGAAATTTTTAATACCGCTAACCAAAATATAATCGAAGCTGTGTCTCAGATAAGATTTAGTCTGATGCCTATAAATCCAAAATTGGTAATCTATTTTGCTTCATCAGATTATGATCAAAGATGGCTCGCTGCTGAGATGAGATATGCGTTTCAGGATGCCGATGTTATAGGTTGCTCTACTGCAGGTGAAATAATTTCCGGGAAAATGCTGGAAGGTAACATCGTTGCGATGGGTATCGGTAGCCAGTTAGCTGAAAAAATATCGGTGCAGGTAGTAGAAAATTTATCTGAAGAAATAAACCTAAAGTCTGCAATGCATGGATTTGAACAAGATTTAGGCAAATCCATTTCTTCGCTTGACATTGATACTTATGCTGGGATTGTATTAATAGATGGCGTGACCGGGCACGAAGAAGAACTAATGGAAAAACTGGGAGCTGCCAGTGACTTAATTTTTGTAGGTGCCTCTGCCGGAGATGGGCTCAAATTTAAAGAAACCTATGTCCACGCAAACGGATATGCTTACAAGGATGCAGCGGTTCTCTGCGTTTTGAAACCTGAAACTGAGTTCCAATATATCAAAACTCAAAGTTTTACTAACTTGAATAAAGTATTAGTCGCTACAAAAGTAAATGAAAAAGACAGAGAAATCTTAGAGTTTAACGGCGAACCTGCTGCTGAAGAATATGCCAGAGCTTTAGGAATTTCAATAGATGACGCTCCTAACAGCTTTATTACTCATCCTTTAGGTCTTATGATAGATGGGGAACCATTTGTACGCTCTCCACAACGAATTATCGGCAGCAAAATGAAATTTTATTGTGCGGTAAAAGAAGGTATGAATCTGAACATTTTGGCAAGTGATGATTTGATTCGTGACACTAAAACGGCTATTGAAAAAGCTGAGAAAATTTTGGGATCTATTTCCGGTATTATCAATTTTAACTGTATTCTTCGTACTTTAGAGTTAAGAGCGAAAGGTATGGAAGCTGAATATGCCGAATTATTCTCTGCTTATCCTACTATCGGCTTCTCAACTTACGGTGAAGAATTCTTAGGCCATGTGAATCAGACTGCCACAATGTTAGTCTTTAAATAGGCAGATATAGAAACATTATATTATAAAACAAGCAGGATGTCAAATATCCTGCTTGTTTTATGTTAACTAATATTCTAATAAAAATATTCTGAGATAAACATCAATTTTATGTTGCTCGCTCGCCTTTACTGGATGCTTTAAGCATAAAATAGCCTACAGCCCCGGCAAGCAATGATGCTACCAAAATACCTATTTTTGCATAGTCTCCGCTTTCACTTGGCCCAAAAGCCAAATTGCTCACAAATAGAGACATTGTAAAACCAATACCAGTAAGAATACTTACTGCATAAAGTTGCATCTTGCTTACTCCTTTTGGGATTGAAGCAATTCCAAGCATTATTGCAATGAGCACAAATATGAATACACCAAGCTGCTTACCTACAAATAGGCCTCCTATCACTCCCATTGATACAGGATTTAAGATAGAGTCTAAACTAAATCCATCTAAGCTGACACCTGCATTTGCTAACGCAAAAATCGGCATAATTGCCCATGTAACATAAGGGTGCAAAAAATGCTCCAATGTGTGCAGAGGCGATTGAGATTTTTCTGCTAAGGATTCTAAGTTTTGTATTACATTAAATCTATAATCAATGGATTCTCCTTCGTCCGGCTGATCCTTTAGGTTGTTAAGCTTGTCTATATACTTATTGCTTTTTTTAGCAAACTCTTCTTTGTTGTATTTACCAACGGCAGGTATTGTAAACGCAAGTAGTATACCACCAATGGTAGCATGAATGCCTGATTTCAAAAAGGCTATCCACAAGGCAACACCCAGTATGAAATACAGCACAGTGTGTCTTACATTAAAGTAGTTTAGTATCATTAGCAAACCAAGAAATCCTCCTGCAAAATATAAAGCAACCAAGGATATTTCACTGGTATAAAATATTGCTATTATCAGAACTGCTCCAATATCATCAACTATAGCCAATGCCGTTAGGAACACTTTTAAGCTTACGGGGACTCTGTCGCCAAGCAAAGCTAAAACGCCCAAAGCAAATGCGATATCTGTCGCTACAGGAATACCCCAACCACGTATATCAGGTGTGCCATTGTTAATCATAAAATATATTAGTGCAGGCACTACCATACCACCCAATGCACCTACAAGTGGTAGCATAGACTTCTTAACAGAAGACAGTTCGCCTACGAGTATTTCCCTCTTAATCTCCAGCCCGACTACGAAGAAAAATATTGCCATCAGCCCATCATTTATCCAATGACTTAGGTGTTTAGATAGCTCAAAGCCATCAAAACCGACTGTAAAAGTAGTGTGCCATAATGAGAAATATGAATCTGCATAAGGGCTATTTGCCCATATCATTGCCAGCACAGTAACAAGAATAAGTAAAATTCCTCCGGCGGAGCTACTTTTTGCAAATTGCTGAAAAGTTGTGATAATCTTGTCGGTTGCGTTGCCGACAGGTCCTTCTTTAATCGTCTTGTGTAATTTATTCATATATCACTACTCCGTTGTTCCATAAAGATCATATTCTTGAGCATTAGTAATTTTAACATTTACAAAGCTGCCTATTTCGATAGATTTTTCTGATGTCACAAACACTCCGTTATCTACTTCAGGGGCATCATGTTCAGTTCTTCCGAAATAAGAGCCATCTTCATTAAGCTCATCTATAAGTACCTTACGAATAGAGCCAATTTTTGATTCATTAATATTTAGTGACATTTCTTGTTGTGTTATCATTAATTTATCAGCTCTTTCTTTTTTGATTTCCTCAGATATAGGATCAAGTAAGTCAAATGAAGGAGTTCCATCTTCCTGCGAATAAGTAAAAACACCAACTCTGTCTAATCTATAAGTCTTGATAAATTCTAAAAGCTCTTCAAAATCTTTTTCTGTTTCATTTGGGTAACCTGTAATAAATGTGCTTCGGATTGAGATATTAGGGACTTTGCTTCGCATAGTGTCAATAAGCTCTCTAATCCTATCCCCGGTAATACCTCGCCTCATAGATTTAAGTACAGTGTCCGAAATATGCTGCAAAGGAATATCAACATAATTGCAAATATTATCCCTCTCAGCCATCACATCTAAGAACTCAAGCGGATATGCTCTTGGGTAAGCATACATAAATCTGACCCATTCCAGCCCGTTAATGTCTGATAGCTTTGAGGCAAGCTCGGCAATTCTTCTTTCTCCGTACAAATCTTTACCATAGAAAGTGCTATCCTGAGCAATTACCACTATTTCCTTTGTGCCGCCATCTATCAGTTTTTTTGCCTCGTCTACAATATCTTCAATTGGCCTGGAAATATGCTTGCCACGAATGCCCGGTATAGCACAGAAGCCACATTTATGGTCGCAGCCTTCTGAAATTTTCATAAAAGCAGAGTGATTAGGAGTAAGCAACATCCTTTCATTAATAAGGCTAAATTTTTGATCGCCAATAAGAGTTTTTACTATTTGCTCTTGCGAATTTACACCTAACCAGTGATCCACTGTTTCTATCTGCTCTGATAGCTCCTGCTTGTAACGTTCTACTAAGCAGCCCATAACTATAAGAGACTGTAACTGACCTGACTTTCGCATCTCACAAGCCTGAAGTATATAATCAATACTTTCCTGTTTTGAGCCTTCGATAAAACCGCAGGTATTTATAATAAGTCCATCTGTATTATTCAAATCTTCTGTATAGTTAAGATTATTTCCTTTGAGCATTCCGATTAGCTTTTCCGAATCGTACACATTCTTGGCACAGCCCAAAGTAATTACCGATATATTTTTAACATTTTTAGTCTTCATTTCTAACCTTTATATTTAACTTATTCTAAGTATCTCGAATAGCTTAGATATATATTATATAAAGTAACAAATATATCGAAATTTGAGATGATATTAGTTACTCTCTAAAAATTTCTTATGCTATTAGGATTATTTTACAGAAAGGCTGGTAGAATCATTTTTACTAAATATATATTACAATTCTAATTTAAGATTTTAAAGCTTACTAAGTTAAGCATACATGAAATATTCTGAATTTGCTTTTTGGTGTGCCCTTTTTTCTTAATTTTGCGATAAGCTTTTAAATACTAATTATTTGCAATCGGAGAATCATATAATGAGTTTCAAGTCTATTGCTCCTGCTACCAGAACAGCTAATGTTACTTATGCAATCAGAGATATCATTGTTTTAGCAAATGAAGTTGCCAAAACAGGCAAAGAAATGTTTTATTTGAATATCGGCGATCCTAACATCTACGATCACGTTACTCCTGCTCATGTAGTGGAAGCTACTGCTAAAGCGATGAGAGATAACTTAAACGGTTACGCTCCATCTGCAGGTATCGCACCGGCAATTGAATCTATCAATCGCGATGCTAATAAAAAAGGTATCAAAAATATTCTTGATACTTTTATTACTTCAGGTGCTTCTGAAGCAATTGAGATATGCTTAGCTGCATTGCTTAATAAAGGTGAAAACTTCCTTATGCCAACTCCGGGTTACCCATTGTACACTGCAGTTCAGGCTAAATTGGAATTAGAGCCAAATCCTTATTACTTGGATGAAGAAAATGGCTGGCAGCCGGACGTGGAAGATATAAAAGCAAAAATTAATGATAAAACTCGCGCGATTGTACTTATCAATCCTAATAACCCGACAGGTTCTATCTGCAAGAAAGAAATTTTACTTGAGATAATTGATTTAGCATTGAAGCACAATCTAGTGATATTTGCTGATGAAATCTATGATAAACTAATATTTGACGATAAAGAATTGGTTTCTATCGCAGCTTTGAATGAAGACGTAAGCTGTATTACTTTCTCAGGTATGTCTAAAAACTACGTAGTTCCCGGTTATAGAATTGGTTGGGGCGTTGTTTCTGGTCGCCAAGAAGTATTAGGCGATTATATCGAAGCTATCAATAAATTGCTTAGAGCTCGTGTTTCTGCAAACCACCCTGAGCAGTATGCTATAATGGCTGCTTTGGACGGTGACCAGACTCACCTTCACAACATGGTAAAAACTATGCAAAAAAGACGCGATTTGACTATAGAAATGGTTAATCAAATCGACGGTATTGAATTAGTAAAACCTGAAGGTGCATTCTACGCTTTTGCCTCAATTGATGTGGATGATGACACAAAATTCTGCGCTGAACTTATCAAAGAAACAGGCGTTATCGTTGTACCGGGTAGCGGCTTTGGTCAAAAACCGGGTACACAGCACTTCAGAACAGTATTGTTGCCTCAGGAAGAAGTAATCAAAAAAGCATTTGAGCACATTGGCGACTTCTACAAAAAATATAAAAACAGATAATAAAATCTGTGTGGAATTATATCAAAGCTGCTTACTTATCTGATGTAGGCAGCTTTTATCTCACCCAACCTAACTACAAATCCCAGAGTTTGTGGCAAAAAGAATGTAACATAATATGAATATTGTATTTGTATAAAAGAAATGTATTGTCTTTGCTCTATTATAACTATCTATACTGAGTCTATCAACTTTTCTTGGGACGAGGTGCATCAAAAAAAGAGACGCTCTGACGAACGCCTCTAAATTTTATCATTTCTTGAGTATATTGCTCACACTATTCTTCAGTTTTTCCGGCTTTCAGGAATGGTTCACTTTCTGATTTCCATTCTACAAAGGCGTGCGAAAGTGCATCTGATACTTTTGACACTGGCACAATTTCCAAGCTTTCTGTTATCTCTGCTGAAATATCTTCCACATCTCTCATGTTGTCTTCAGGCACAAGTACTTTTTTAATACCCATACGCTTAGCAGCAAGTAGTTTTTCTTTAAGACCACCAATAGGCAATACGTTTCCTCTGAGAGTAACTTCACCAGTCATAGCCACATCTCCTCGGAGAGCTTTGCCCGTAACGGCAGAAAGCAGAGCCATGGTCATAGTGATACCGGCAGAAGGCCCGTCCTTAGGGATTGCACCTTCCGGCACATGAATGTGGACTTCTTTTTTAGTATTAAAACCCTCAGGTATCCCAAATTCTTCGTAATTAGCTCTGATATAAGATAAGGCAGCCATCCCGGATTCTTTCATTACATCACCAAGTTTACCCGTCAAGGTAAGTTTTTCTGCACCGGGCATAATATTTACTTCTATCGGAAGTATATCCCCCCCTACGCTAGTCCAAGCCAGGCCGGTAGCTACACCTACTTTATCTGTAAGGTTTTCACGTTTATTCTTAAATCGCGGAGCTTTGAGGAACTCTTCTACTTTCGCTTCGTCGATTACGTATTTAGCCTTTTTAATCATCGCCTGAAAATCTTTATTATCTTTCAGAGCAATTCTTTCAATATCTTTATCTTTTTTAGGCTTAGTCTCAAAAGTTCTTATAACACTTTTTGCAAATTTACGCAGCACACCGCTTATTTCTCTTTCTAGATTACGAACGCCTGCTTCTCTTGTGTATTGACTAATAATCTTGAGTATCGCCTCATCTTTAAAATCTATTTTAAAATTTTCTAAGCCGTATTCTTTCAATACTTTAGGTACAATATGCCTTTTTGCTATTTCAAGTTTTTCAGGTTCTAAATAGCTGTTAAGCTCGATTATTTCCATCCTATCCAGAAGTGGGAGAGGGATGTCGTATCTGACGTTTGCAGTAGTAATAAAGAGCACATTAGACAAATCATAATCTACTTCAATATAATGATCGTTGAAGTTTACATTTTGCTCAGGGTCTAACACTTCTAACAACGCCGAAGTAGGGTCGCCTCTGAAATCCATAGCCATTTTATCTATCTCGTCTAACAGAAGCACAGGATTTACAGTGCCTGCTTTTTTCATAGATTGAAGGATTTTCCCGGGCATAGCACCAATATAAGTACGCCTGTGACCTCTGATCTCAGCTTCGTCTCTGACTCCGCCGAGCGAGAATCTAACAAACTTCCTATCCAGAGCTCTGGCTATTGATTTCGCCAAAGAAGTTTTACCAACACCCGGAGGGCCAACAAAGCAAAGAATCTGTTTTTTAAGATTGCCAACAAGATTGAGTATCGCAATGTATTCTAATATTCTGTCTTTTGGTTTATCTAAAGCATAATGATCTTCATCGAGAATATTTTTTACATGGTCTATATCTAAATTATCATCAGTTCTGTTCTTCCACGGTAGAGCTGTAAGCATTTCAAGATAAGTTCTATTTACAGAATATTCAGGCGACATAGTTGGAGTTTTTTTGAGTTTTTCAAAATCCTCATAAGCTCTTGTTTTAATATCATCCGGCATCCCTGATTTTTCAATCATTTCTTTAATGCTGGCAAGCTCAGGAACTACTTCTTCATCATCTCCAAGCTCATTTTGGAGCACACGTATTTGCTCTTGAATGTAAAATTTCTTCTGAGTCTTTTGTATCGTGTCGTGAATTTTTATGTCTATTTCGTCCTCTAACTCTAATAATTCGAGCTCTGCACTCAAAATAGAGGCAAGCTTGAAATATTGCTTTTTGAGGAATCTCTCTTCTAATATTTCCTGTTTTACAGATATTTTGGATTTAATATTTGCTGCCGCATAATATAGCTTTCTGATAGGATCATCTATGTTTTCAAAAGCTGTAATTATCTCAGGAGGCATATTTCTGTTATTCTTTACATACTCTTCAAAAAGTTCGGAACTGTGTCTGATGAGCGCTTGAAGTTCTTTATTTTTATCACTATATTTTACGTCTACTCTTTTGATTTTTGCTTCAAGGAATTCTTCATTTTTATAACGTTTTTCAATTTTACCTTGGAAGACACCTTCCACAAGCACTTTTAGTAAGTTGTTCGGTAACCTAAGGACTTGAAGTATCTTACAAGTTGTACCATAATGGTAAATATCTTCAAAGCCTGCATCTTCTACTTGGGCATCCATCTGCGAAGCAACAAAAATAAATTTATCCCTTTCGACTGCTTCAGCAACAGCCTTAAGTGAAGAATTTCTACCTATTAAAACGGGGAATATCATGTTTGGAAAAATGATAAGATCCCTCAAAGGCAGCACCGTAAGCTTTTCCGGTATACTTGTGTTATCTTTGTCCGTTATTTCTAAATTGTTCAATAAATCTTCTTTTTCTGACATTTTGCACCTTTCGCTATTTGCTGTCTTTTATTTGTGATTCTCTTAAGTAAAAACTTAGTCCTAATATTTATCTGTTTAGTAATCGATACGTTTTAAAGCGTATTCGAAACCGCCATTCGCTTTTGTTAATTTATATGCTATAAATGTAATAATTCTATTTGCCGGCAATTCAATCTCGCGCACCGCAGTAATTGCTTCACCTGATGAGTTATATAATTCAAATTTGTAGTTTTTAGCATCAATTTCTAATAACTGAGAGCTTTGCGATATATCTATTTGTTCGATTAATGCTGTTTCAGAGTCAAATAAGTCTATATTTGATAAATCTGTCATGTTTATAAGTCGTATTTTAGATTTTCCCTGCTGTGGAGCATCTGTATTATCTTCAAATTCTGCATGCCTAATTTCAGTACCGTCAGTATAAGCAATAACTGTTTTCTTTTGTTTATCAGCCAAATCAACCTGAAAATCGAATATGGTATTTAGTGTATTTATCTCTTTTACCGAAACTGTATTAGAGTTCGGCTTAGCTACTATATAATCAGAATTATCTGTATAGCCCAAGCTTGCTCCTTTTGTACCATTCACATATACGTCTATGTCGTTATCATCTGATAACAGATTAACAAATAATAGCTTAGGAAGAGGTTGCTTCATGTCGATATATTCTCCGGGCAAGCCATTAGATACAAACGCTTTTGCTTGAACTATATCTTCCGAGCTAAATATGTCCCCAAATAAAGTCAGATAGTAAGTTTTACCACCTTCCAGAAATATAGTTTCATATTCTGAGACAAGACTCCCATCTTCTGTTTTTGTAACTACAAAATCGTAATTCCCTTCGTCGAGAGGATATGACACATATCGATTTATATTTATGTCAGGCACTTCTGTGATGTAGTTTGCTCTATATGCAGAATCTATATAGTTCGCATAAGGTACCGAATCCAACAGTATTTCACCTGTAGCACTTCCCAATCTAAAATCAAGTAAGGACGAGCCATAAAATAAATTTAGAAATCTAATATCCGCTTTATTAGGAGCAGTATTCTCTATATCTTTTAATAGAAGAATATTCGTATTTAATGCTGAATCATTTTCAGCTTCAAAAAGCTTATATGTTACACACGTGTAAGTTGACGGTTCTTGTAATTTGATATTAGCTTGGACATAAGCATAATTTGTGGCAGGATCAACAAATTGATAGTACAAAGTAGTTGGTTCTTGCAGTTCGTAAGCGCTCAACTCAGTATAATTTACGTTAGGATGAATTAAATCCCCATCAACATATACATCCGTAGTTTGGTGGTCAGGGTTTGCCGCAAGCACTCTTACGTACCCCATCTGGTCTAAAGGTGTTGGAGGCAAATCTGCAGAGTCCGGTGTACAAGAAATAATGGAAAGCATCGCCATCATTATTGTCAACGCTACTATATAATATCTTTTCATATCTAACATCCCATATTTAATCTTTAATAAGCAGTATTCTTTAGACTTGAAAAAAAGAAAAAAGTGTATTCCGGCTCTAAATATTTCCAAAACATTTAGCAAGCTCGAGTAAGAAATACTAATTTTAGCAAATATCTACACTTTCTGCTTATATCTTGCTCATTATATGCAAAATAACTTATTTCAACCTAAATATTAAATATTATTTGACTTGCTACTGCTAAAAAGTAATTATTGCGTATCAGTATTATACTCTGAAGTCTCGTATTGGTTTCAGCTGCAACCAAAAATACGTAAAAATTCTTAGCAAATTAGTGCCACTGCAAACAACTGACAGTATATACGTATAATATGTAAATTCTACTATAATTATCATATATTAGGTATTTGGCATAAATATTGTATGGTTAATTTGACTTTTGCGAACTAAGAATTAGGGAAGTCTTAGCTTTTGTTGTGAAATGTAACTTTATAATCTTTTGCTTGTATATATATAAAGGCACGATACTTTGGTATATAGCAAATAAGTGCAATTCTTGGGCTTTGACAAAATGGTGAAGTTATGGAAAAAATTGAAAAAATGGTAGCAAACTGTATGCAAGATCAAGATATAGATAAAGAATATATTATAAATATGTTTTGGTCTATGATAAGTGCAGATGGCGAAGTCGATAGTTTAGAGCGAGAGTATTATGAGAAATTGTGCTGCTTCCTAAAGCAAAACAAAAGTAGATTTAATTAGTATCTTACTCCCTTTATTAGTATATAATTTACGCAATTCCCTCTGCCCAGAGAATTGCGTTTTTTTATAACCTTTAAGCCAAAAATGTCATTTGAAAGAATGAAAAAGCTCTAAAGTCATTGCATGGCAAGGGGTTGAAACCCCTTATTCAATCAGCAATTACCTAATATTTCCTTACAGAGGAAGTAAGCATACTCCTTGATTCTACGGTGTTTTACAGCACTTTACGACATCTAATGACAAATCTGGATTAAGCCCCTTATCTTGCTAAAATCTTACAGAAATACTTGTCTTCGCCTTTTTTCTGCCAATATTGTTTCCTGACTATGCCCTTACCATGAATAGAAAAGTCAATACCTTTACTTTTTAAAACTTTTATAGCATTTCTGATATTATATCCTCTTAAGTCAGGCTTTTTGCCTAATGAATCTGCAAATTCCAAATCGTCTGCATATTTCTCAAATATCTTTATTTTAATATCAGTATCTCTTATAACTACAGAGTCCGCTACCGGAGACTGCCATGAAATAGTACCTTTATCTGGAGAGTCATCAAAGTCCAAATCAAGTTGGTCTAAAATCTCCTCGGCAGTTGCGATATCAAGTCCTATTAAATTAGGCACCTTGACACTGTCAGACTCTTCTATCTCGACATGCTTGTTAATACCTTTGGCAGTAATCCATTTACTTGCTATATTTTTAAAGATTGGTGCAGCAGTGGAGCCACCATAGTAGCCGCGTTTTGGGCGGTCTACTATCACAAGCATAGCTATTTCCGGATTAACTGCAGGGAAAAAGCCTGAAAATGAAGCAGTGTAATAACCGCGAGTGTATCTTCCCTTTATAAGTTGCTGGCTAGTTCCGGTTTTGCCTGCCACTTCTATATTATTGATTCGTGCCGCTGTGCCCGTTCCGCTATCTACAACCGCACAGAAAAGTTTAGCGACATCCTCAGCAGTGCGCGAAGATATTACTCCTCTTACTTTCTGTGGCGAATTTTCTATTATAACGTTACCGTTGCGGTCTCTAACTTGCTTTATAAGATATGGTTTCATAAGCACACCACCGTTAGCTATGCAGGCATAAGCATTGATAAGCTGCAAAGGAGTAACTCCAAGCCCGTAGCCATGCCCCATAAAGCGCTTAGTAGCACCTGTGAACTGATCAGGCTTCCTTAGTCTGCCCGGCACTTCGCCCGGCAAATCAATATCTGTTTTGATACCAAAACCAAAGTCTCTAACGTACTTATAGAACTTACCTTTGCTCATGTTGTCAGCAATGGTAGAGAAAATAATATTGCTTGAATATCTCACAGCATCTGCGAAACTGCAGGAATCTACAGCATGTTCGTCTTTAATTTTATAATCTTTCATTTGAAGTAAACCATGATGTCCGTCGTACATGTCATCGGGTTGAACCATGTTTTCATTCATTGCTGCAGCAGCTGTTATCATTTTGAAAGTAGAACCCGGCTCGTACATATCAGTTATAGCCCTTATCCTCATGGTCTGAGAAGTCTTTCCCGTTTTTGAATTAGGATTATATCCGGGATAAGAAGCCATTGCTAACACTTCAGAAGTCTTAACATCTAAGGCTATAACAGTGCCGGCGTCAGCATCTGTTCTTATTATGCCCTGCCTAAGTTCGTACTCTGCTATTTGCTGTAGATTCATATCTATAGTTAGCTGCAAAGAAGCCCCGTCACGAGCCGATTTCATAGGTAAGTCAGCATAATACGAAAGCTTGCCACCTCTGCCACGAGACATAATCAGGAAGCCGTCCTGACCTCTAAGTATAGAGTCAAGCTTCATCTCCAAACCCGAGACACCATTATTATCGATATTAGTACAACCAATAATCTGAGCAGCATTATTATTATACAGATAGTTTCTTTGTGGCTCTTTTCTTAGGATTAGCCCCTTATCTTCAAACTTTTCCAGATTTCTTACTTTATATCTGTCTATACCACGTTTTATCCATACAAATCGGCTTTTAGACTTATTTATCTTTTTTTGCAAATCTAATGTGTCCATATCTAAAGCTTTAGACAGAACAGTTATCAGAGAATCCTTATTTTCCAAAAGCCCGGGATCAACAGCAATAGAGACTTCATGGTCATTAGTCACAAGAAGATTATTATTACGGTCAAAAATAAATCCTCTATCAGCTTTTAAATCAATCTTTGATTCGTGTTGCCGTTTCGCCTTGCTTTGGTAATAGTCCGCATTTACTATTTGAATATAGAACAGTCTAATAATAACTATTGCTAAACAAATAAGTAGAAATGAAGCAGCAAAAAAATATTTCCAGAGCTTGTTATGCCTAACAGGCTGCTGTTTTGTTTCTTTCTTAGGCATATTTATTAATCCCTTTCAATAATCTCAGGAGCAGATTCCGGTTCTGTCATGTTTAATTTCTTTTTAGCAAGGGGGATGATTCTGTCAGCAGAGCGAAGCTTGATTAATTCCGCACGGTTTCTGTCTCTATCCATGCGCAAAATTTCTTTTTCCTGCTTGAGTTTACGTATGTCATTAAGAAGTGTATTTACTCGAAAAACATTATCTACATAAAAGATGGTAATCAAAGCTGCAAGCACTATGATGCCGAAGCTTTTCCATCTATTAGATATTATGTAGTTTCTGATTTCGCTGAGTTTAGGTAAATAATCAAATAGATTGATTCTATCAGCAAATCTTCTCACAAAATTGAACATTTCTTTTTCTCCCCCCTGAGAAAATCATTTGCTTACAATACAAAATCCAGAATAATATTTTGCATGTAAGACAATATGCAAAATAAAAAAAAATAAACCAAAGGGAATAAAAATTTGAAGTGTAGTAGAGAGGATGTAAACTAAAAGAGCATAGAATTTATAGCTATGCTCTTTTAGGATTATTGTCTCAGATCTTGCCAATATGCTTCCATGTGCTTTTTGTTGATGGGATATAGTTTTCTTCCCATACAATATAGCCATTTTTAATTACTACAGTTGATGGAGTTTCAATATCTCCAAAATTCTTTAATAATTTTTTGCTGTAATCTATGTAATACATATCTAAATCGTAAGAGTCATATGTTTTGTCAGTTACCAATACAATGTTCATTCCAGAGCACTCTTTTAAGTCATTTATCAATTTTAGAATTAAAGAAATCTGTCCATTGCATGATGGACAGATTGGATCTAAAAATAGCATTGCCGTTTTATTGTTTAAACTAGACAAATCTATTTTAGATTTCCCATTATATACTATAGTAGATGGGGCAACATGTTTTTCAAAATCTTTAACTTCTTCTTTGTGGATAATACTCACAATCTTAGAAGTATCTATCTTTAATTTATTCATTTTATTGACTAATACATTATAAGTCTCTTCAAAAGACGGATCTTGGTCATATTTTTTTAACTGCGCAATTGCAGTTGCTGCTTGATCATATTTACCAGTTTTAGTATATAACTTTGCTAATCCTAATGTTGCAGTAAATTTAGAACCATACATAATATCTGTTTCATCTTGCGTATTTATTATTTTTAACCAATAATATTCAGCTTCTTTTAAGTTTCCAGCCCGAGAAGCCATTTCGCCTAAAATGGAAAGATACAAACCATATCTGCCTAAAAAATCGTCAAACTCAACTCTAACTATTTTTTCTCTATCCCAAACATCAGTATTTTTTAGAGATTCTGCCCAAGGAGTGGTTGAATTTATTAATTCTTTGACTTCCTCGTACATATTATTATATTTATAGAATCTCAAAACATCATAAATCACTTGAAAACCTTCTTTGCCATTATCAGTTATATTCTTAATTATTAATTTACTTTGATAATCAATAAAATCTTGAATAAAATCATATTGAGAGGCAACACTGTCAATTCTTTTGCTTGCATCAGTTCTTGATGCCAATTCGGTATAGATTTCTTTCCAAGTATAAAGCTCTTTAAATACTTTAAGAGTTTCATCGTTAATATGAACTGCTTCATATGTTTCTAATGATGGAATGCTGTTAAAAGAATAAAACTTTGTAATCAATATTTTTACTATATCTGAAGGTGTTATATGCGCATATTTTTGACTCTTTAAAAGTTTAAGCATTTGGTAAGCTTTATCGTAATCTTTAACCAAAGTAAATCCTAAAAATAATGCGACATTGCTTTCAAATTCTGATTCTATATTAGAGAAATGGTAGGATTTTATGTACTTATACATACTATCTACTTCTTTATTAGTAGGAAGTATTTTCAGTAAAATATTTTCTATATATAATTTGTATCCCCAGCTTAGTTTGCTTTCAGAAATTGAATCAAGGTGTTTGAATTTATCAATAATCTCTTCGTGTGACCATGAATATTCCAAATCCCTAATTCTGCCGTGTATAAAATCAGTAGAGTCATTAATCACACCTGTTATTTGATGCAAAAGTGCCTTTCCTTTTTCTTCCAAAATAACTCTTAAAAATACTGTTTGTTCAGGCACAGTATAAAAAATACTCCTTTTATTGCTACCGGAAGGAATTGGTATCCGAAAATGGTCTAAAAGACATTCTTTATTATAACACATGATTCTAAAATAAGAACTATCAACTATCTTTTCCGAATGATTTACTTCAATTTTAATTTTTTGCTTGGGAGTAATATTTTCCGGTATAACAATCATATGATTCGAATTATATTTCTTGTTGTCAGGAGCTTGTGTACATCCTGTTAAAATCACAAACAAAATAGATATTATACTTAGGTACTTATGTCTAATGCTAATCATGTTTTCCTCTTAAAAAAATAGGCTGTCTCGCAGAGTCAGTCTCTTCAATAAACAATTTCGTAATTATTTCTTACAGAGTAAGTGAGCATACTTCATTGTACATAGCTATTCACAGAACTTTTATTAGGAACTAATTACTAATCCGAGTACAATTTATATCACTATATCAATCTGCAATATCAACTGTGCATTAATATTATATCTAAAAGAGCATAAAACTACCGCCTTACGCTCTTTAATTTAAAATTTTTATTTTCTTATCTATTGATAGCTACCTGTGCAGTTTTCCCATCGATCATCAAAGTATAAGTGCCTGATGCTAAGTTAGTCAAATCTAAAGTTTTACCTACTAAATTAACTTTGCCAGAAACATCATTTCCTTGCATATCTACTATTTTAAAGGATTTAATTTCTTCTTTAATATCTATAGTCAAATATTCTGAACTTGGATTAGGGTATACTTTTAAGGAGTTAGGTTCAAGTACTTGCCATTCCTGCACAGATGTGAATTTGTCATTGTAGAGGATTTTGCCTCCGGTAGTACCCAAAATGGCTTTATTGCCATCCACTAATATACTTGTTATTGCTTCGCCATCAATTTGATATACTTCTTCCCAATTTTCACCACCGTCTTCAGTTTTATAAAGAACAGAACTATTATTATTTGCTGAGGGAGCAAAGTAAATAGTATCATTATTGCAAATATAGAAAGTAGCAGAACCATTGAAGCTAGCATCATCAAATATTGTATTCCATGTTGTACCTTTATCTATTGACTTGATCAGTCTGCCATCTAGCGATGAAATAAAAATATTAGAATCGTAGACTTTTATTCTCTCAAGATTCTGATCATTCAAAGGTATTTCTTGGAAATTATCACCACTATCACTTGAATAAATCAAAGAATTATTAGGCATTGTACCAAGGGCAACAATTTCGTTTTCTGATAGCTTCACTAATTCAAATATAGCATTCTGAAAATTTTTAACTGTAGTTAGATTACCATTTTCAATTTTTGCAATACTATACTTATTACTAGCACCACTATGTATGATTGGCAGGAATAGACCATTTTGATTTGCAATGATAGCATTCGCACCGATATCTTTCCCTGTGAAAATAGTATCATACTGTAGGTAATCATTTGTTTTTAACACAACTGCATCTAGATTCTGCGAGTTAGTTGTCAAAATATAGCTTGAGTTGTCATATACAGAAATTATATTTATTTCTCTGGAATTCGAAGATTGCATAAGAACATTTATATTTGAGTTTGTATCAATTTTCGCTATAAATTTCCCTAAACCATGGGCTAAATATCCATCTCCCATTCGAATTATATCATATGGTATATGAACTGAGTTCTGATAAATTTCACTAAAATCTGCAAAAGCTGTAGTGCTAAAAAACATTAAAGCAAGTAAAATACGATACATTGTGATTTCCTTTAAATATAAAAATATGAAGATTATCCTATCTATAATACAAAGCTTATAACTAGCTATGGAAAGTCTTCTTTTGTACTGAAGTATTAGCACCAATTATTTTAAATTATCAAGCGTAGGAAGTCTGCCCCTAACATCAATAATCAGAATTTTAAGTTTTATATTTATGCGAGCCAATGACTACCCAGTATTGACTTATTTTTGTCGAATAACTTTTATTTACTATGCTTCAAGAAATATTTATTTATTAAGTATTTTATTCAGTATTGCTTCAAGCTCAAAGATATAAACTTTGTCGTACAAAATCTTACCTTCGGAATCAAGTATCATTTTATGAGGATAACTATGAATATTATACTCTTTGGTAAATGATTTTTGATTTTTGTCTACTGAATATAGAGCCAGCCAATTCTTGTGGAATTTTTTATTTACTATTTTACTTCCTTTTTCGATTTCATCATCTATACAAATTCCTATAAACTTGACTTTACTCGTGTCCTGGGCAAGATAGATTTTCTCAATTTGATCCATTTCGTTTATGCAAGGACCACACCAGGTAGTCCAACAATCAACAATATAAAAATCATAGTTTTTGAACTCAATCGAACATTCTTTTTTTTCTGAATTTGTATATCCTTCGGGCTTTAGTTGTTTACCGATGTTAGGATTTTGCTTGTCCAAAGTCTTTTTAAACTCTCTACATTCCGGCAAATCTTGCATATTGAGAAACATTTTGTAATAATGAGCATATACATCAGGATCGTTTCTCTTAAATACCATTAGTAAGTCACATATCAGTTTTGATCTTACTTTTGGCTTAGGATAATACAACAGCATAGAGTCAATATATGATTTTGTATCAATCTTTAACACTAATGACATACCATACGGGATACTGGCTGACATCATATCATAAGACCATATTTCTGATGTAGGTGGTATAGATTGAAACAACTCGGTACAAAATTTCTTATCGAAAGTATATTGTTTATCAATTACCATGCTGGTCATTAGAATCTTCAGATATTCATGACTTGCCCAATTATATACTTCTATATCCTTTTCTTTAGTTGTGCTGATCAATGAATCGAGATATATTAATTTTGAATTTGACATTTCAACAATTTCATCTTTTTTGGAAGCACGAAACAATTCTCTGAATTGTTCACCAAATGCGTTGCTTTCATTCTGCAGTTTCTGAAGCTGTGATTTACTCTCAACAGCAGATAGTGTGCTTGATAAAAAAAGAAGTAGCGTTATCAATATTGAAAACATATACATACTATACCTCTAATCATGGTTCTAAATTATACTTATATTAAAATCAGGCAAAGGAGATTTACCATCTCCTTTGCATTTAATGATATGTTTTCTATTTTATATTAATTATTCATTGGATTATTATTAATTATCCATAGGTTGATTTCTTCCTGGGTGTCTTCAGTCAATGATTCAAACACTTCTAAATACTTTGCGGCATAGGTGTAAAAATCAGTATCTGATTGAGAATTTCCAGCTTCAATATATTTATTGAAATAGTCATTTAATTGCCCATGAGAGTTTGCCGTCAAATAAGCTGAATAAATAGAAGCTGATTCCATTTCTACTGCGGAAAGAGTTCTCATTTCTATTCCAGCTACTGCTTCTTGATAATTAATAATCCCTGAAGATTCAGATACACAGTCACAGTCGCAAAAGAACATAATTGCTTTACATTTAGCAACTTGACCAGCAGGACAAGATTTTTGCTAACAATCACATCCCCATCCACTAGCTGTACAACCACCAGAGCCTCCAGTAGGAAATGAACTAATATCACCTTCTTCATTACGGAACATAACATGTCCAAGACCTTGTGCTTGGGGGCTAATATTATTGGTTTCAACAGGATGAGATAAATCAGTTTTGGCACCAGTTGCAGTAGGAATTGAATTTTCAGCATCTTCCCCACAACTCATCAAACCAATTAAAGAAAGCGATAATGCCATTATGGCAAGAATTATTTTTGTTTTCATTTTAATAACTGTAATTATATTCTACATTATGTAATTGAATTCCTATTGCTTCTTTTCAGAAAAAGCAATATATTACAGTGCATGATTTCGTGGTCGTTAGAAAATTTCGAAATCACGTGCCTGAAGCCGATTACCTCGCAAGTATCGGCTTTTTTTTATTTGCCGACCTGAATTACTTTAAATATTATATCAAGAAAACACACCTCATTAAATTATTATTCCAAACATTTATTTCAAATATCCTTGTTTTGAGGACACACAAATATATAAATAAATTTCAAAAAAAAAGAATAGATATTATTACTACAGAGCCAATTAATAATATAAAGTATTTACAATACTAAATCTATGAGTTGCTTAATAATACTTATAATGTGTCTTATTTACTACTATATGCAGTTATATTGGAATAAATATGGGATAGTATTGTCGTTAATACCTTGTAGGATGATATTTTCTAAATATATAGCAATGTCAACCACTACTTAGATAGAATAAGGAAGCCTTGCATCTAAAAATACAATAAGTTCACCTTCGTGAATTTCTAACGAGAAAGAATCAGAAAGGCTTACATTTCTTGCTCCCTCTCGCTTGCCTATAGCCAGCACCTCGGAGCTAAGTTCCCACTTTAGATTTGTTGTAGTTAGTTTGCAAAAGCATTGAGGTATAAGCGAAATGGTTTCACCCACTTTTGAGACAATAGTAGAGTCGGAGTTGACCGAAAAGCCGTAACGCCCTTTATCAAATATACAAAGATCGAGTTTCTCGGAAAATCGAGTAAAGACGCTCCAATTATTCAGACTATGTTCCAACTCTCCGCCGTGAAAGCCTGCAACAAGCACCTTTTTATATCCCTTATCTAAGCAAAGTAGTAGTGCTTTCTCAAAGTCATTTGTATCTTGGTCAGCTATTTTTATTAAACTAATATTTTTTGGAATAACTATTTTTGTATCCAAAGAATCTAAATCCCCAATAATATAGTTTATTTTTCTATGTTCTTTGAGCATTCTATTTGCTGCGCCATCAGCAGCAATAATAGGAATATCAGATACTTTATCAAAAAAGTTAGTCTCAGGATAGTCAGCATTTAATATAATGCATGCATCAAATCGATTTGTAAAGCTAATCTTTATCATAGTCCTCTTCTGCCATTATTTTAAAGACGAGTATGCTTTGAAATTACAACACCCCATATCCTGAAATCAGTAAATTCTGTAATTGGAATATCTCTATAATAAGGATTAGAAGAACGAAGATATGCTTTGCAATTCTCTTCGATATATCTTTTAATAACAAGTGAACCATCTATAGCAGCTATAACGAAGTTTCCACTTTGGCATCTACGTAGAGTGTCTACTACTACCAAACAACCATCTTCAATATCCGGCTGCATAGAGTCGCCACTTACTTTAAAAATAAAATTATTTGCAGGCTGGTGAATAAATTCATCATTTAAATCCATGCTTTTTTTGAATAAGTCCTCGTTTAAAAACGGGAGATTTGCTCCCGCATTAGCCGGCTCTTCTATAATCGGAAGTGAAACGCTTTTACTAACGTCAGCTAAGTATGGTTCCACTATCGAAGCTTCGATAATATTTTGTAGAGTAAGTTTGTCCATATACAAAGATACGAAATTTGAATGAATGTATTTATTTGCTATATTTAAGTTATGCTAAGTATCCTGAATTGATATACAATATTTCTAAAAATTATTAGTATTACAGGTATATTCGTATTTAGCTTTTGAGTCAGGCATTTTGCATATACAATATTTACATTTATTAGAGGCATATAATGACCGGTATATATATCCATTTCCCTTTTTGTATCAAAAAATGCTTCTACTGTGACTTTTACTCCCTTGAGCAACTAGATCAAATAGATATATTTATAGAAAATCTTTGTAAAGAAATAGAGCTACATGCAGCTATCTACCCTATCACCTCTAAGATAGATACGATATTTTTTGGCGGTGGCACACCCTCACTTTTGAAACCTGAGCATCTAAATAAAATACTTAACACTCTTAACACGTACTTAACAATAGAAGAATTTAGCGAAATTACTCTTGAATGCAATCCGGGTACGGTAGATATTCAGTACTTAGAAGAGTACAAGAAAATAGGTATTAATCGCTTAAGCTTTGGGGTGCAGTCCTTCGTAGATAAAGAATTAGAATTTTTAGAACGCATACACACTGCAGATGAAGCACTCAGAGCCATTAAAACTGCTCAAGACATAGGATTTGACAATATTAGCTTAGATTTGATTTTTTCTTTACCCAATCAAACTATTTCTCAATGGAATAAAACATTATCAAAAGCGATTAAACTCAATCCTGACCATATTTCTGCTTATAGTTTGATATATGAACAAGGAACACCCCTCCACAAACAGTGGCAACAGGGAAAGATAAAAAAACTTGATGAAGACAGTGACGCAGAGTTATATATATACACTATGAAAAAGCTTCGTAAGTACGGCTATGAGCAGTACGAAGTCTCAAACTATACTAGAAATAATAAGCCTTCACGTCACAATCTTAAGTATTGGTATGGTGATGATTACATTGCTTTTGGCCCATCGGCACATGGCAAACGAGGCCGTCAAAGATACTGGAATTATAGCTCCTTAGCTAAGTATAATAAGCTTATTCAGGAAGGGAAATTGCCGATAGAAGGAAACGAAGAACTTAGCAATATTGATATATTTTTTGAATCTATATTCCTGCAGCTTCGTGCTAAAGGCTTTAATATATTAGATTTTGAAGAAAAGTTTGGCATGGACTTAATGGCAGACCTTGCTTTTGTTTTTAGCGAATATGTACCTGAAAAATACTTTGAAGTAAAAGACGATTGGGTTTGTCTAACTGCAAAAGGCTACTGCTTTGCAGATGAAATAAGTACAGAAATCATGTCAAGATTAGAAGAGGCAATATAGATACATACAGGTGTTTGTTTATACATCTAAAGACACTAATATTCTATTAGGCTGACCTTTTACATAAGATATTAATTATATTTTGTTAAGATGTCTTGTTTTTTCTTAGTGTTAAGGCATCTTAACACTAAAGGTTTGTAGATTACTTATATTTGAACTTCTTTATCAGCAGAAAAATGTTGTAACATAAATGTCAGTTGGGTTTTTGTGGAAACTTCTCTAATTATCCTGATTATGTTGGCAGTATTGGCCATCGTGGATCTGACGGTGGGTGTAGCCAACGATGCAGTAAACTTTATAAACTCAGCCATAGGCTCTAAAGCGGCAAAATTCAAGACTATAATTGTAGTTGCGGCGTTAGGAGTTTTAATAGGTGTATTGCTTTCCGGCGGTATGATGGAAGTAGCAAGAAAGGGGATTTTCAATCCGGGAATGTTTAATATGCCGGAATTGCTGATAATCTTCGTTTCTGTTATGTTCCAAGATGTACTTCTTCTCGATCTATTCAACACTTTTGGTTTACCAACCTCGACTACGGTCTCTATTGTATTTGGTTTATTGGGCTCATCTATGGGTGTTGCGCTAATAAAAATCATGCAAGAGGGTGGTAACTTTGCGATGATTGATCAATATATTCATTCGGGGAAAGTGCTTACGATTATCTCCGCGATTCTACTCTCCATTGTAATGGCCTTTATACTTGGCTCTATTATTCAGTATCTTACAAGGATGCTGTTTACCTTTAATTACAAAGAAACTTTTAAAAAATACGGTCCATACTGGTCTGCTCTTGCACTAACTGCTCTTACATTTTTCATCCTGCTCAAGGGTGTAAAAGGTGCAGAATTTATGCAGGGCGATATCAAAACATGGATAAACTCAAACCTTGACTTGCTATTTTTATACAGCTTCGTTGGGTGGAGTATAATACTTCAGTTACTTTCATGGTTTACGAAAGTAAATATTTTAAGAGTGATCGTTTTGGTTGGTACGTTTGCATTGGCGCTTGCCTTCGCAGCAAATGACCTTGTTAACTTCATTGGTGCTCCTTTGGCAGGCTTTAATGCTTATCAGATAGCTCAGGCATCAGGCGTAGATCCTAATATTGCATCTATGGCCGGCATGACTGCGAAAGTGGCTGCACCGATATGGATTTTGCTTTTTGCAGGTAGTGTAATGGTTTTATCTTTGGCTCTCAATAAAAAAGCAAGAACAGTAGCCATGACTACCATTAAATTAGGTAGCCAAAACGAAAGATATGAAAGGTTTGAATCTAACGCAATAGCCCGAGCAGTAGTTAGGATTGCCGTAGTAGTGATTGATTTTATAGCAAGTATCACTCCTAAACCACTGAAAACTTTTGTTCAAAAGCGTTTTGACTTAGCTAATTACAGACCAAACGCTGATAAAGATGGCGATTTGGAAGCATTTGACTTAATCCGTGCTGCTGTTATTACTATGGTTTCTGCAGCTCTTATTTCTGTAGCGACCTTATACAAACTTCCTCTTTCAACTACTTATGTTACCTTTATCGTAGCTATGGCTGCTGCCCTGCCTGATAAAGCATGGGGCAGAGAAAGTGCCGTTTATAGAGTGTCGGGCGTAATTAACGTAATTGGTGGATGGTTCTTTACTGCATTTTCTGCTACATTAGTGGCATTTACAATTGCGATTACTATATATTATACTGATCTTGTGGGTGTCTTTGGGTTTGCAGCATTAGTTGCTTTCGCTCTTTATAGAACTCGTTTGACTCATAAACGTAAAGAAGAAGAAACTGAATTAAAAATCAAAAAAGCTATTGATAAAGATTCTGCGGATCAACAAATTGAAGACATTTATGCTGATATTAGTAATACTATGTTTGGCATTGCGGATACTTATAAATTGAGTGTAGTTGCTACCTTTACTTATGACCTAAAAGCTCTTAAATCTGCCAAAAAAGATTCTATAGGACTGGTAAAAGATGCAAATACTTTACTTGCTGACATACTTAGAACTGTGAAGCACATCTCTGATATTGAGCTGGATAACGGTTACGATTATGCTAACTCACTTTCTGCATTTAACAGTGTAACAAGTAAACTTAGACGATTAACAGTTCAAAACTTTAACTATTTTGATAATAATCACGCTCGTTTAGAAGATGTACATATCTCAGAACTTAAGAAAACTCATGATAGATTCCAGTCGTTTGTTACTTTGTGTGTGAAGTTTATTCGTAACACTGATAACGTCGGCTACAACGATATCGTCAATGAAGCTGAAGGTTATATCAAAATGTTGAATGAATTTAGTAAAAATCAACTCAGACGTGTCAAAACTAATAGCTCCAACATGAGGAGAAGTATTTTGTTTATGAACTTACTTTCTGACACAGAAGATTTGGTTAACTATCTGGTACGAGTTACTTCCGTTTCTAACAAATTAGTATCTAAATTAGAGAAGAGAAGTCACAAGTAATCTAAATCAGAGCTTAATGCTTAAAATATATTACTGCTATTCGATACTTTATCGGATAGCAGTTTTTTTTAGGATAATTCCAAAATTGTCATTAGAAAAAAGATGGGGAAGCATGGTCATTGACTGAAATAGCTTGACAAATTAGAGGAAAGATATATACAAAGAGAAGAAAACTATATATATTTTTCAGAACGAACACACATAGCGAAAACTTCAAGAAAAAGGTAATTTTCGAAGTAGAGTCAGGTCCGCTAAGCAAAGAGGCAATTCGTATCAAATACAAGATAAAGGGCAACTCAGTATTGCTCCACTGGTGTCGTCAATATGGAAAAAGCAAGTATTGAGGCTGTCTCATAAGTAAATATTGGAGTTGCAATATCGATATTTGTGGTATCAAACACCCCGTCTTGCCATTGGCGATCCACTCCTCTTTGAAAAGAGGGGAATTTACAAGCCTTATATATAACAACTATTAGTGGTTCAATAAACTACTCCAAACATTCCCCTTCCTCGCAAACGATGCGCTAAGCTAGTTTACCCTGAGCTAGGTCGAAGGGAAGTGAAGGTGTGCCCGAAGGGCGGGGTGTTTCAGCAATATTAGTTGTGTTCTCATTTATGAGACAGCCTCATGAACCAGCAAATACAGAAGTGGAGCTTACAGAAAAAAAGTATTGAGACTGCCTATTTGTAGAGTTTGTACAGATTGACGGCCTCTCATTCAATAATTTTAATATATTTTCATCTTTCAAAATGACAAATCTGAAATTAAAATCTATTTTGAAACTATTTATAAGACGATACTGTGTGTGACATTTAAAAAGTATACCGCAAACCAAGTCCGCCACCGATACCCAAAAATGACTCGCCGTTTGGATTCCTGTCAAATAACTTGTCAAGGTTACTTTTCTCTGATATTTGGTATTGCAAGCCCAAGGAAATACTAAAAGCTGCTCTTTCCCAAAATTTCACTTCGTAGCCTAAGCCTAAGCCAAAATTATATAATCTATAAAGCTCATTATCTGCCAGCTTTGTCAAGACGTCATTGACATATCCTAATTCGTAATCACGTTTTTCTATCAGCCAGTAGCTCATACCGGAGAAAAAGTATGCTCGCTCGCTACGGTTGTTAAATAAGTTGAACTGATACTCTAAGCCAATGTTGGAATATAGCTTTACTTTATCCGGTGGTTCGTCACCCTGGTAGTAGGCAAAAAAGTTTAGCCTCAGCGTATTTAATTTGTCTATATCTAATTGATAAGTAAGTCCTGCTCCACTTATAGAAGAATATCCTAATCCAAATTGGTGCTTAGGATAGTGCCTAGAGTTGTTTGCCGAAGCACTGTAGCTAAAGCAAACAAAAGATAATAACACAATAAAATATTTAACGAATTTCACGGAAACCATACTCTGCTGATAAAACAAACTCTCTCATCAATTCTTCTGATTTATTGCCTAACGCGTCTTCCACTCCGGTGTGAGTATCCACTCCAGCAGGTTTAACATACTTGATTGCATCAATTACATTGTCAGGATTTAAACCACCTGCTAAAATAATAGGAGTTTTTGTCTTTTCTACGATTCTTTTGCTAATATCCCAATCATGCACTTTGCCGGTAGCACCGGACGCACCTGTATAAGGGTCATAAGTATCAGTAATGAAAGCATCAACCATTCTATCAAATAAAGACAGCTGATAAAATATTTCTTTCGTGTTGTTTTCAGCTATGACAAGTGACTTTATTACATCAATTCCGGCTCGCTTTACTTTCTGCAATTCTTCAAATTCTATATTGCCATGTATTTGAACTATTTTGCATTTAGTAAACGTGCATAATTTGATTATCTCGATACCGCTTTCAAGATAAGTAATCAGCACCGGTGAATAAATATTTGGATAGCTCATGTTAATGGCTCTTACTTCCTCATCAGATATATCCTCTTGATGCCTGTCCAGCCGGAGAGGAAATCCTATATACTTAAACCCACAAGCAGCGATAAGCTCCGCTTCTCTGGCAGAGAGAACGCCTGCTGCTTGAATAATTGGAATAGAGAATCTAAACATTCGGTCTACCGTTTGTTTTAAAATATTTCTCAGTGTACTCCAGCAAAGGATTGATAGTCTTCTCCTGAATATCGTGAGGAGCATTCCACTTAAGCCATTTGAAAGATTCATGCTCCGTAGGAATTATCTCTTTATCCTTTTCCAGTAAAGCAAGATAAACATAAAGATACTTTTTTACTACCTGATTTGGATATTTTTTTAGCAGAGGATAGTATACAAGTTCAAATTTATACTCGGGTATAATAGTAATATGCGATTTTTTCAATCCGGTTTCTTCTTCAAACTCTCTTATAGCACACTCTTTGAGTGTTTCTCCTTTTTCAATATGCCCTTTGGGCAAATCCCAGCGATCTTTATGTTTCATTAGCAGAAACTTTTTCCAGTTCTCTTTAAATAGGAGTATCCCACAAGAAGTAAATTCAATCATTAATGCTTATCCGGTATAGTGAAAGTAAAAGTACTGCCTTTGCCTTTTTGAGATTCTACCCAAATTTGGCCATTATGCTTATCTATAAAATCTTTGCAGAGAATCAACCCCAATCCGGTACCTTTCTCATTCGAAGTACCTAAAGTAGAGTGATGGCTACCTAAATGGAAGAGCTTTTTCATATCTGATTCGGCAATTCCCATCCCGGTATCTGTAACAGTCACGGTAGTAATGGAATTAGACTGATAAGCCGCTATTTTTATTTTACCTTCTTTGGGTGTAAATTTAATTGCATTAGAAATAAGATTTCTGATAACAGTAGTTAACATATTAGGATCAGCATATACTTTGATATCTGTCGGCACATCTGCCAAAAGAGTGATTTGTTTTGCTTGTGCATTATTTTTTAGCACAGAAATTGTACTTAAAACCAGCATGTTTAGTTCATAATACTCTGGGGTAAAGTTTATTCTTCCTGTTTGTGAGCGACCCCATTTGAGTAGGTTTTCTAACAATGCAAAGAGACCATTGGCAGATTCAGAAATATCTTTTATAGCATCTTTAATTTCATCTTTTTCTAAATCATCAAAACTTCTTTGGATGAATTGAGTAAGACCTAAAAATGCGTTGAATGGGTTAATCATATCATGTGCTAAAATAGACATAAACTTATCTTTAGCAGCATTTGACTTGCTAAGTTTGACATTCATTGCCTGATATTCAGCATTCCTCTGAGTCAGCAGAGCAGCATATTTTTCTTTTTGTCTATAAAGTTGAATAATAAATGCAAGAAGTAAAAAAGCAATTGCTACTAAAGCAAACAAAATATAATTTATATTTCTTTGTTTTTCTAATGTTGATTCGATTGCTTTCCTATTTTCGGCTTCCTTTCTTAGGTACTGATTTTTTTCTTTAAGTTCTGATACTGATTTTAATTCGCTAATCTCTCTAAGCATCTGACTATTGGAGATAGAATCTAAAAGAGTATGATACTTTTTGTACATTTCAAGGGAATACTGATATTTCTTAAGTATTTCATAATTTATTGCCAGTTCTTTATATGCATCTTTAAGTAAAGTAGGCGAATGTAATATTTTCCCATATTCTAAAGCATCTTCATAATATGATGTAGCCATATAAGGCTTACCGGCTTCCGAATAAATAAACCCAAGAGTCATTAAAGACCTTGCAATACCGGCTTGATCTCCAACCTTTTTTTTCATAAGCAAGGCTTGAGTTCCATGGTACTGAGCTGACGGATAATTCTTCATATCTGCATACAAATTTGCGATATTCAATTGATAAATAGCATATTGATTTAAATTATTCGTATCAATAAATTCTCTACTTTTGTTGAAATATTCCATAGATTTATCGTAATTCTTAATTTTTCTATATGTCAAGGCGAGGTTGACATATAGAGAATTAAAAACATCTTTACCTTGACTTTTGGCTTGTCTGTTAATCTCCTCAACTTTTAAAAATAGTTGCAATGCTAAGGAATCATTTCCTGAGTATGAGTTCATCGTCGCCAATAAAATAAGACTTTTTGTGATAGCACTTTGGTCTCCATAGTGCTTAGCTAACTCATAAGCGGTGTTTAAATATGATATAGAAGTCTCAAGTTCCTGCGCGTTAAAGTGTTTACGGGCATAAGCTTGGTAAACTTTGATAAGAAGCGAAGTGTCGTGGCGTAAGTTCCCTTCTTTTTCTCCTTTTTGCAACCAATAATCTAATTCATTAATATTATAATCTATAAAAAGCGTATCTAAATGCAAATAATATTCTTCCGAACCGATAGTTATTGAGTCGGATACTTCTGCATCAAGTAAAATAGGCATAATTACTAAAATAATGAGGATACTGTATATATATCTAAGCACAGTATCTTTATATATTGCTAATATTTGCATTTTGTCTGATATTTATATTGCTTAGAAAAAGCCTCTTCTCCAAAAATAAAAAATCTCTTTGATAATAACACAAAAACTTTATTTTTGAGTAAATATTTTATGTGTTTTCGGCAAGTCTATGAATAACAACAAACAAGATTCCTTCAGGAAAGTAATACATAATGATTTTCTTCAAAATGATTTTTGGAAAACGTCAAAAAAAGAATGGACTGAGACTCAGGAATATTATTTAAATGATGCTCAGAAAGAAGAACTTCAAAACATGGGCAAACTTAAAAAGTTTATATATGTTGTCTTTTGGCTATTGCGTGATTTGTTCCTAAAGCTGCCACAGAATAGGAGAATCATATTGCTACTTTCAGTTTTAATTCTTTTTCACTATCAACATCTCGTTAGTTCAGGTGAAGAAGGCTCAATCTTTTTAATAGTGAGTATCACTGGGCTTATCTTTGTGCTGATGCTCGAACTAAAAGACAAGTTGCTTGCACAGGACGAACTCCATGCCGGCAGGGCAGTCCAAATGGCAATGATGCCGGAACTCTTAAAAAATACAGATAACTGGGAAATATGGATGTTTTCAAGACCTGCTTTGGAAGTGGGAGGCGATATTATCGATTATCAGGAAATTGACAATAACAGATTAGGTATTACTTTAGGTGATATTTCCGGAAAGGGCTTAGGTGCAGCACTTTTAATGGTCAAATTGCAAGCTACGATTAGAGCGCTCGCAGATAACAATCCTGACTTATCTACTTTAGCTCAAAAAGTTAATAAAATATACTATAGAGATAAGCCAAAGGGAAGCTTTGCTTCTTTAGTTTATGCTGAACCGCAAAAGAATGGTACTATTAACTATTTCAATGCCGGGCACATGCACCCAATTTGCATACACAATGGCGATCTGATAACACGCGATAGTCGCTCCCCTGCATTAGGACTACTTAAATCTGCAGTCTTCAAAGTCGATAATTTTCAGTTGAGCCCGGGAGATTATTTTATTATTTTTTCTGATGGAGTAACTGAAGCGATGAATGATAATGATGATTTATATGGCATATTACGCTTAAATAATATAATCAAATTAGCTTCAAAAGAGAATATAGAGGCGTTAGCAAAAGCCATAATGGATGATGTAGTGCGTTTTTTAGGCGATAATAAGCAAAATGATGATTTGTCTTTAGTTATTATTAAATACAAGTAGATTCTAAAATAAACACTTTACGACGTTATATGTCTTTTATTTTGCAATAAAAATACTTAATTTTACTCTATTAGAGATGTAAAATACAGGTTTAAAGACTTCTAATGACATTTGATATTATTTATCATGAATTACTGAGTTTGAGTAACAAGCAAACTTATAATACTTACAAAAAGCATGGCGCAAGAGATAATATCTTAGGTGTGCAAATCGGCAGTATCAGAAAGCTTGCAAAAAAATATAAAATTAACCATTCTGTAGCTTTGCAGCTTTGGGATACAGGGCTGATGGAATCCAGATGCCTAGCAGTACTACTTTCTGATTCGAAGCAAGTATCTGAAGCTTTATTAGACAAATGGGTAGAAGATATTGATTTCTACTACCTCTCTGAATTATTTGCTAAAGAGTTAGTTTTTTTTACACCATTTTCTAAAATTAAGACATACGAATGGTCGAAAAGCTCAAAAGAGTATGTAAAAAGAGTATCTTACGATTTGCTAAGCAGACTTTGCAAATCAAGCAAACAAATTAAAAACGAAGAATTGTTATACTTTCTCTCAAGAATTGAAGAGGAAATCCTGATGTCACCAAATAGAGCGAAACAGTCTATGAATATTGCTCTTATCAGTATAGGAAGTCGAAATACTCAACTACATGATTACGCTATTAATATAGCCAAAAAAATAGGAACCTTAGATTTAGATTTGGGTGACACTGCTTGCAAAAACTACAACGCCTATGAAGAGCTTAGTAAGTTTTATTAGAGTCTATTACTCGAATATACTCATACTTCGCTGACGAATATGACAAGCACTATGAACTATTTAATTAGAGACGGAAAGCTTATTTTCTATTTTCTTTCAGATGATAAACATATGCCAAAACCTGTGCTACTGCTTTAAACAATTCTTCAGGAATTTCCTGATCCAACTCCACGTTATGATAAACCATACGGCATAACGGTGGATCTTCTACTATCGGGACGTCTGACCTATTTGCGATTTCTCTAATCTGTTTTGCTAAATAATCAGCACCTTTGGCGATTAGAATTGGAGCTCCGAGTTGCCCTTGTTTATATTTAAGTGCCACGGCGTAATGCGTAGGGTTTGTAATTACTACATCTGCCTCCTGCACCTTATTCAGCATCATTTTACGCATTCTTTGACGCATCAAACCCCTTAAACGGGATTTTACCTGAGGGTCACCTTCTGTTTGCTTGTTCTCTTCTTTGACCTCTTTTTTCGTCATTTTCATATCTTCTGCAAAACGCCATCTCTGGTAGTAGAAGTCAGCAACTGCAATAACGATATATACTATCCCAACTTTTATCGCTAATTCGAAACTTAATGCAAACATATAATTCGCAGTTTCTGTAAAAGGCTTTTGGAGCAATGCAACTATTTCTTCATCTTGACCATTCAGTACGCTATATACCACTAAGCCAAGTATAAATATCTTTGCAAGGCTTTTGCCTAATTCAAATATAGATCTAGAAGAAAAAAATATTTTTTTCAATCCGGAAAATGGATTAAATATTTGCTTCCACTGAAGTCCTTCTGTAAACTTTTTGGTGGCGAATTTTATACCTACCTGGCTAACTTCACCCAAAAATGTTACAGTAAAAACCAAAAGTAAGATAGGCAGTAATATTTTGACTAAAAATCCTATAAGGGCATTGAAATAAAAAGTTACGTTACTATCAGTTATTTGATAAAAGGCGGCATTATGAAGCACTGTAGTCATAAAACCACGAAGTGACATTGCAATATTGGGTCCGAACACATATACTATCAGAGTGCCCAATAGCAATACACCGGCAGTAGTAACATCCTGACTTTTGGCGACCTGGCCTTTCTCCCGCGAATCCGAGAGCCGCTTCGACGTCGCCTGTTCCGACTTCTCTTGACCGTCCTTATTCTCAGCCATAAATTCCTCCTGTCATAATAGCATTAAAAATTATGCCAAGCGGTATCAATGCCGACAATATCAAAGAATATTAATCAATATAGATGCAGCCTACATACTGTAGAAAGCAAGCAAGCCAAAGACCAAATTATGCAAGCCATGCAGTAGCATGCTAGACCAAAGACCATGTTTCAACCTTGCGTAAGATACTACCAAAGCCATCAGAAATTGGGGGAGGCACAGTATAAAAGAAAACAATATCACATTGAGAGTTAGCGGATAGTTTGATAGGTGCACAATCGCAAATAAAAGAGCCAGACCATAATATACGTAGCCATAGTTTTGCAACCATATTTTTTTAACTTGGTAAATCTTAAGTGCTTCATCTGCATCGCTTAATTTCCTAGCCGAAATTAGTCTACTCATAGGTATGATATTATATTTCATGCGAAGCGGAAGTCTAAAGACAAATTCTTCTATAATTGGTACTAATACTGCCATTAATAATAGAGTAATAACAAAATTATCTCCTTCTAAAAGCCGAGTAAGATCGTGTTTCTGAAAGTTTATTAGATTAAAGGCTTCGAGTAGTTGTGCCAAAGGCAAAGTCAGCATCATTAAGACCAAGTCTAAAGCAAGAAGTCCGGCAAGGTCAGAGATAACATTATCGCCTTTCGCTCGTATCAACTCCGTAGGCTTTTTAAGAAAACTTACAAATTCTTCTACTATCTGTTTCATATACTTTCTTATCTGTGTTTGGTCAATATTGTTACAATTCAAAATAGTAAAAACTGCTTATACTAAGCAAGAAAGATTTCTTTGATTTTACTCGGCAAAAACAGCTTTTATTTGATATATCAAATCACTATTTTATAAATTCTTTTAAATAGCATTTTGATATTTCTATTTTATTTGCTATTATATTTAGCTTTTTTCAAAAGCAGCGTGCTGCTTTTTCAGGAGCAATAGGGTAAATCGTTTACTCGATGCATTCCGTTTAAGTTCAGACAGATTAAAAGATCGGACAAAGATAATATGAAAGTTCTAATCGTCGATGATAATATAGATTTTGGCTCTACTATAGCTGACATTGTAAGTGATTTTGGCTATAGTTATGAAAATGTATACAAACCTGCACTTGCATTGGATTTTTTAGCAAAGCATCACCACTCGGTTGGTATTGTTTTACTCGATATTGAATTCGGTCCTGAAGAGAAACTTAGTGGGCTGGATGTTCTGGAATCTATACGCAAATCCTATCCGGCATTACCTGTTGTAATGATTAGCGGAAAAGGCACAATAGAAACTGCCGTCCGAGCTACGAAGCTGGGTGCTATTAATTTTATTGAAAAAAGTATTATTAGTAAAGATAAAATAAAAGCAGTGTTAGACAGTGCTCTTGGGCAAAAGCAGCAAGGCGAAGAAGAAGAAATAAGAAAATTTTTAGAAGCAAACGGCATTATTGCTCTTTCGAAATCTATGATAGACGTTGGAGACAGAATAATCCGATTTGGCAGAACGGATCTAAATGTACTAATCACCGGTGAAACCGGCACGGGTAAAAAACTTGTAGCCAAAGCCCTTCATGCTGCTAGCAGAAGACATAAATATCCTTTTGTGACAGTAGACATACCCAACATCCCAAAAGAACTATTTCAAAGTGAATTATTTGGGCACATTAAAGGTGCTTTCTCAGGAGCTACGGAAAATAAAAAAGGTCTTTTTCATCAGGCAAACAAAGGTACTCTTTTCTTAGATGAAATTGGCGATATGACCCTTAGTTTGCAGTCTAATCTATTTATCCCTATAGAAGAAAAAGTAGTTAGGAAAGTCGGCTCTGTGCAGAGCGAAGAAATGGATATCCGTTTTGTTTCTGCTACTGATAAAGATTTGCTGGATGGCATCAGAGATGGTCAATTCCGCGAGCAGCTATACCATAGACTCAGAGAATGTGAAATCCACTTGCCAAGCCTGAATGAAAGAAAAGAAGATATTCCCGAAATCATTAAGCATTATCTGCAAAAGCATAATATAGACTTTAATGATGAGAAGTATTTTTCTCCTTCGGCTCTTGAGTATATGCAAGAGCAGACATGGAGAGGAAATGTCAGAGAGCTCTCCAGTGTGCTGAGAGTAACACTTCAGACTACTACTAACAAGCAGATAGAAGTAGCAGATTTGCACAGAATATTATCTAATTCGGGGCAGTCGCCTGAAACTCACGTAGAAGCACCAACGATTTCCTCTGGCAACACTCTGAAAGAAGATTTGGCTATGGTTGATAAGCGTAAAATAGAAGCCACTTTAGAACAATGCAAAGGCAATGTAAGCAAATCAGCCGCTCTGCTTGGCGTAAGTCGTGAAACTCTGCATAATAAAATTCGCAAGTACGAAATTAATGTGCAACAATACAGGCAAAGAAAGGGAAAATAGCGAATTATAGGGCAAAGTTTTAAAAGTTGGGGAAAAATATTAACTTTGTAAAAAGTCAAAAGAATAGAAGTGTAGAGCTATGTTAGACAAGTCAATATTATCGATGATTTTGCCGGAAGATATCTTGGATTATTTTGAAATAACAGGAGT